>NZ_BDCK01000016.1 GCF_001613465.1 Nocardia niwae NBRC 108934 = DSM 45340
CCCGAAGGTGTTCGAGGCGATCCGGGCGGGCAAGGGCTGATCACCCCGCGCTGAACGCGGCCGGTGGCGGACACCGTCACCGGCCGCACCCGTTAAGATTGCGTAAGGTGTGCCGGGAAGTCTGGTCGGCGCGCGGTCGCGCACCCGTTGAGCCGGCTCCGGTGGGTGTCGCCGCCGCGGTGACCGCCCGCCGCCCGAAAGGTTTCCCGTGATCACGCAAGTGCGCTCGGAATTGTCCCGCTACCTCCGCACGGAAACCGTCGGCGGCGCATTGCTTCTGATCGCAGCGGCGATCGCGTTGCTCTGGGTGAACTCGCCGTGGGGCGCGAGCTACCTGACGATGACCGAAACGGTCGTCGCGATCCCGCCGCTGCACCTGGACCTGACCCTGGCGGAGTGGACCGCGGACGGTCTGCTGGCGGTGTTCTTCTTCGTCGCCGGGCTGGAGCTCAAACGCGAATTGGTGGTCGGCGAACTCGCCGATCGCAGACGCGCCACGCTTCCGGTCATCGCGGCGGTCGGCGGTGTGGTGACCCCCGCGCTGATCGCGGCGGTCGTCGGCTTCGGGGTCCCCGGCATGGAGCGCGGCTGGGCCATCCCCGTCGCCACCGACATCGCGTTCGCGCTCGCCGTGCTCGCCATGACCGGCTCGCGCATCCCGCCGGGCGCACGCGTGTTCCTGCTCAGTCTCGCCGTGGTCGACGATCTCATGGCGATCGTCCTCATCGCGGTGTTGTTCACCACGGCGGTGTCGCTGCTGTGGCTGCTCGTCGCCGCGGCCTGCTTCGCCGGGTGGGCGCTGGGCCAACGCGCGCGCATCGGCACGCCGGTGCTTTATCTCCCACTGGCCTTGGTGTCCTGGTACGCCCTGCACGAGGCGGGCATCCACCCCACCCTGGCCGGTGTCGCGCTCGGCCTGCTCACCCGGGTGCGTCCGGATCCCGGTGAGCAGGACGCTCCCGCCACCCGGCTCGAGCACCTCTTCCAGCCGATCTCCGCCGGATTGTGCGTTCCCCTGTTCGCCCTGTTCGCCGCCGGCGTCCCGTTGAACCCGAAGGTGTTCGGCGAGTTGTTCACCAACCGGCTCGCGCTCGCAGTCATACTCGGCCTTTTGGTGGGCAAACCGCTCGGCATCTTCGGGATGAGCTGGGTGGCAATCCGGTTGGGCGTGGCGACGCGTCCCCGCGAACTCGGCTGGCGGGACATGTTCGCCCTGTCGGTGCTCGGCGCGATCGGCTTCACGGTTAGCCTTCTGGTGGCGGAACTCGCGCTCGCCGATGTCGCGGACGGGTCGGCCGTCGAGTTGGCGAAGGCCGCCGTGTTGGTCACATCAATGGCGGCGTCGCTCGCCGGTTCGGCGCTACTGTTGCGGCGTGGGCGTGTCCACCAGGCTCGGCGGGACGCCCGTGCGCTAGAACGTGAACAACATGGCGGCGCGAGCGATCCGCCCTGAGGCGGTAGCCTGCGTGACCACGGAGGGCACGGGAGCGCCGCCGATCGAACGGGAGTTGAAGCAGTGCCGGGACAGGGAGAAGGGTCGACCAAGTGAGTTTCAACCACGGCGGTAACGGGAGCGACGCGGAGCACGGTCGTACGGTCACCTCCATTCCTCTCACGGACGCCGATCCGCTCGGCTCGGCGAGTTTCGGAACCCTGGTCCGCGACGCCGCCGAGCAGATGTCCACCCTGGTCCGCGCCGAGGTCGAACTGGCCAAGGCCGAGGTCACCGGGGAGATCAAGAAGGGCCTGCAGGGCAGCGTCTACTTCATCCTCGCGCTCACCGTGCTGCTGTTCAGCACCTTCTTCTTTTTCTTCTTCCTCGGCGAACTGCTCGACGTGTGGCTGGCCCGCTGGGCGGCCTTCCTCATCGTCTTCCTGCTGATGGTCGTGGCCACCGCGGTGCTGGCGTTCCTCGGATACCGGCGGGTGAAGAAACTGCGCGCGCCGGAGAAGACGATCGACTCGCTCAAGCAGGCGCGCACGGTGCTGCCGCACGGCTTGGGCGCGGCCGCGCACGACGACCGTCTCGCCCTGCAGAAGCCGGCTTCCTAGGCGCGTTCGCGAGCCGGTACGCCGACCACTAGGCTCGATCGGCGTGTCGGCGAACTTCCTTCCGGATCCGTCCAGCGTCCGTTACGACGGACCGTGGACGCATCGGGACGTTCACGCCAACGGGATTCGATTCCACGTCGTGGACTCGACGCCCGAGCGGTCCGATGCGCCCCTGGTGGTGCTGCTACACGGCTTCGCGGACTTCTGGTGGTCCTGGCGGCACCAATTGACCGGCCTGGCCGAGCTCGGCTACCGCGCCGTGGCCGTCGACCTGCGCGGCTACGGCGACAGCGACAAGCCGCCGCGCGGTTACGACGGGTGGACGCTCGCCGGTGACGTCGCCGGCCTCATCCGCGCGCTCGGCTACACCGAGGCGACACTGGTCGGGCACGCCGAAGGCGGACTGGTCTGCTGGACCACCGCGGTGCTGCATCCGCGCCTGGTTCGCTCGATCGCGCTGGTCGGCTCGCCGCATCCGTCGGCGCTGAAGAGTTCGGTGCTGCGCAACCGCCGCCAGCGCGCGACCTGGCTGCCGAACTTCCTGCGCTACCAGCTCCCCCGGTACGGCGAGCACTTGCTGACCACCGGTGACGGCTTCGAAGTGGAACGGCTGCTGCGCAGGCGGGTGAGCGCGGGATGGGCGGGCACCGCCGAATTCGTCGACACCGCACAGCGGATGCGCTCGGCCATCCGCATTCCCGGTGCCGCGCATTGTGCGCTGGAGTACCAGCGCTGGGCTTTCCGCAGTCAGTGGCGTCCGGACGGCCGCCGGTTCATGGCGACCATGCGCGAACCCATCCACATTCCGGTCCTGGCGATGCGCGGCGAGCTGGACTCATACGTCCTGCCGGGCACCTTCCGCCGCGATCTTCATCTCTCGCCGGAACGGCGGCTGGCCGCTATCCCGGCGGCCGGGCACTTCGCCCATCAGGAGAACCCGGACGCCGTGACGACGGAACTGGCCAAGCTGCTGGCCTGAATCGGCGAGAACCGACCCCGGCCACGGATGCACGTGGCCGGGGAGCTTGGTTCAGCTGAGCACGCAGGCGCCGGTGTCCACTGTCGTGCCGACTCGTTCGGCCGCGTCGAGCTGGGCGCGGACCTCAGCGAGCGTGAGCACGTAACCGGTGTCGTCGTCGGTGACGGCGGCCCCGAAGACCACGCCGAGCACCTGACCGTCCGTATCCACCAGCGGCCCACCGGAATTGCCCGCCCGCACCTGGCCGCGGACGGTGTAGACCTCGCGTTCGACGGTGCCGTTGCGGTAGATGGTCGGGCCGGTCAGATCCAGCGTCTCCCGCACCCGGGCCGCGCTCGCGGTGTACGGGCCGCCACCGGGATACCCGAGCACGATCGCGCTGTCGCCCGACCGTGCGGGCGCGGGTGCGCGCGGAACCACCGGGGCGGTGAGACCCGGCACGGCGAGGACCGCGACGTCCTTGGACGGGTCGAACAGCACGACATTCGCGTCCAGCGGCCCGCGCGGGGTGTCCACCGCGACGCTCGTGGTGCCCGCGACGACGTGGGCGTTGGTCATCACGCGCTCCGGCGCGATCACGAAACCCGAGCCCTCCAGCGCCCGCTGGCAACTCGGCGCGACACCGCGGATGCGCAGCACGCTCTGCTGCAACGAAGCGGCGACCGGACTGGCCAGCACGCTCGGATCAGGGGGCTCGACGGCCGCGATCGGCGCCCGCCCGAACGGCCCGATCACATCCGGCAGGCCTGAGGTGTTGAGCAGCTTGGAGAACTCGTTGGGCAGCCTGCGCAACCAGTTCGGCGCGACGTCGTTGACGTCGGCGAGCACCCGTGACCCGTTGATCGCGGTCGCGATGGCCGGCTGCGACGACGTGGCCAGCGGCAGCGCCAGCAGCCACGCGGTGACCAGCACGGCGACCGCCTGCAGCACCGCGCCCACCGCGCTGTCCACGCTGCGCGTGAACGGATGACGCATGCCGCTGCGCGCGGCGCGCCCCAGCACCATGCCCGCGACTTCGCCGACGATCACCAGCACCACGATGAGCAGCACACCGGTGAGCACCCGGGTCCGGCCCTCGTCCACGTGCACCAGGATGTGCGGCGCGATCAGGATGCCCGCGACCGCTCCGAGCACCACGCCGAGGAAGGCCAGCGCGGAGGCCACCGCGCCCTGCCGCCACCCGGAAGAGGCGGCCAGCAGGGCCAGCAGCACGACGGCGATGTCGAGCCAGGCCGAAGAACTCATAACGTCATCCCCACGGCGGCGAGGGCGGTCTCCAGGTCACGGACGTCCTCGTGATCCCACTCGCGGTCCCAGCCGGAAGCCTTGCTGATCCCGGCGAGGATGCCCGCGGTCAGGCCCCAGACCAGCATCTCGTCCACCTGGAACGCCGGGCTCTGATACCCCAGATGGCTACGGACCACGAAGCGGTTGGCCGGATCCAGCAGCTGCGCGAGCGGGATGCGCACCACCCGCTCGGTTTCGCTCTCGTCGACCACACGCACCGCGCCGGGCGTGCGCCAATACGCGAGCACCGGTGTGACGTCGAAACGGGACACCGGCACGAACAGTTTCGGCAGTACAGCGAACGGTTCGACGCCGGAACGGTCGAGGCCGGTCTCCTCGCACGCCTCGCGCAGCGCGGTATCGATCGGCCCGGCGTCCTCCGGGTCCACCGCACCGCCGGGAAAAGCCACCTGGCCGCGATGCTGGCGCATGGTGGACGCCCGTTGCGTCAGCAGCACCTCCGCGTCGGCGGGCAGTCCGCCCGGCGCGTCCGGGGCCGGCTCGGGTGAGCCGCCGAACAGCACGAGCACCGCCGCTTGCCGCGGCGTCGAGGTCACGGTCATGGCGCGGCGCAGCGCACGCGCCCTGGTCAGGGTATCGGCGCTGTCGGTGGCCGGTTCGGCCGAGCGGGTCAGCCAGCTCGGGATGTCGGGCGGCATCTCGATGGTCATCGCGCACCTCCCCCGCGCATTCGCCCACCGACCCGCGTGCACGCCCGCACCGTCACCTCCACCATTGATTCGTCCATCCGCATCGTCATGCGGCCACTCCGAGCTTGCCCGCGACTGTATTCGCGATGTCATCCACCCCGTCGAAAGCTTTCACGACGACCTCGGCGACCGAGCCGTCGGCACGAAGCAGCACCGAGATCGGCAGCACCGCGGGAGCGCCGACGGCCGTGCGCACTCGTGCGTCGGCGTCGAGCACCCCCGGCAACCGCACGTCCAGTCCACGCAGCCGGGACAGTGCTTTGGCTTCATCAGGGTCGCTGTGCACGGTCAGCACGGTAATCGCGTTCCCGGCGCGTTGGGCGTATTGCTGCAAATACGGCAACTCCTGGGCGCACGGTGCGCACCAGTAGGCCCACAGGTTCAGCAGGGCGGGCTTGCCCGCCAGCGCGGCGGCCAGATCGACCGAACGGCCGTTCGCCAGGCATCCCACAGTTATCCCGGCGAGCGGGCCGTTCCCGTTCGCGGTGCCGGTCGGGCAATCCGGCAAACCCGCGGCAGCGCGCATGTCATCGGAGACGCCGGAGGCGACGGGAGGAGACTGCGGCGCCTCCGGCTCGTCTCCCCCGCGCGGCCACACCGCGACCGCGAGCGCCACCACCACGATCAAACCGGCAAGCGCCCAGCGCCACGCATTCCCCGCACTCCTTCGGCCCGAGGGCTCCGAACTCACCGGCCCACCAGCTCGAGCAGATGCTCCCGCTCCGGCCCCTTCACCAGCTTGGCCGCCGCCTCCGGATCGGTCGGCCCGATCCCGAACGACGGGCAGTCTTTGACGAGGACGCACGCGCCGCACGCGGGCTTGCGGGAATGGCAGACGCGCCGTCCGTGGAAGATCACCCGGTGCGAGAGCATGGTCCATTCCTTGCGCTCGATCAGCGCGCCGACGAGGTGCTCGACCTTGACCGGGTCTTCCTCGTCGGTCCAGCCCCAGCGGCGCACCAGACGACCGAAATGGGTGTCCACCGTGATGCCGGGCACACCGAAGGCGTTGCCGAGGATGACGTTGGCGGTCTTGCGCCCGATGCCGGGCAGCTGGACGAGCTCGGCCAGGGTGTGAGGCAACTCACCGTCGTGACGTTCCAGCAGCGCCTGGCCGAGTCCGATCAGCGAGGACGCTTTGTTCCGGAAGAAGCCGGTCGGCCGGATGTATTCCTCCAGCTCCGCGCGGTTTGCCTCGGCATAGGCGCGGGCGTCCGGGTACCGGGCGAACAGTGCAGGCGTGGTGAGATTCACCCGCTCGTCGGTGCACTGCGCCGAAAGTATTGTCGCCACCGCCAATTCGAGCGGTGTGGTGAAATCCAGCTCACAGTGCGCATCAGGGAAAGCGGTCGCCAGTTCGCGGTTCATCCGGCGCGCGCGACGGACCAGCCCGAGCCGGGTTTCCGCCTGTCGGGCCCTGGTTTTCCGTTGCGGAGCCGCGGCGGCGGCCTGCGGCGTTTCGGAGGGCTCGGAGCCGGGCGGAAGCCCGTTCCCGGCGGCGGTGGAGGGGGAGACGCGCACGCGTCCACCATACGGAACCGGCGGACAACGTTGCCCTTCCAGTTCAGTTGCCGTGTTCCATCTGAGACCTCGACGGTGTTTACTGCTCGTCATGCAAGGACTCGCTGTGGTGCTCTTCCCAGTGGTGCTGATGCTGTTCGCACTGGGCATGGAGCGGGTCGAGAACCGGCTCCGCAAGCTTCTCGAACCCGACGAAGAGGTTCAGCAGTACCTGGACAAGGCAAGTAACGCCGAGGTGAAAGAGCTGACGAAGCTCGGACTGCCCGCCGCCGTGGCCCGGATGCGCAAGCGCCGCTCTCGCGGCGAGGAGATGGACGTGGCCCGCGCGAGCTGACCCGGCGCGAGCGCCGCGCAATCCACTCGTTACGTGGTGTCCGTCACTACGCTGTAGTGACGCCGCGTAGACTGCGCTGTTGGCCGAGTCGCTTCGGTCCGGTACAGAGCCATTTCCCTAAGGAGCACATTCGTGGACGAGGCCCTCGCCAGAGCAGGCATCTTCCAGGGCGTCGAGCCCACTGCGGTGGCCGCCCTCGCCAAACAACTTCAGCCGGTGGATTTCCCGCGCGGTCACGTCATCTTCAACGAGGGTGAGCCGGGCGACCGGCTGTACATCATCACCTCCGGCAAGGTGAAGATCGGACGCCGCTCGCCCGACGGCCGCGAGAACCTGCTGACCATCATGGGCCCGTCCGACATGTTCGGCGAGCTGTCCATCTTCGACCCGGGCCCGCGCACCTCCACCGCCACCACGGTGACCGAGGTGCGTGCGGTGACGATGGACCGTGACGCCCTCAAGACCTGGATCGACCAGCGGCCCGAGATCGCCGAGCAGTTGCTGCGCGTTCTCGCCCGCCGTCTGCGCCGGACCAACAACAACCTGGCCGACCTGATCTTCACCGACGTCCCCGGCCGGGTCGCCAAGGCGCTGCTGCAACTCGCCCAGCGCTTCGGCACCCAGGAGGCGGGCGCACTGCGGGTCACCCACGACCTGACCCAGGAGGAGATCGCCCAGCTGGTCGGCGCCTCGCGCGAAACCGTGAACAAGGCACTCGCCGACTTCGCGCATCGCGGCTGGCTGCGGCTGGAGGGCAAGAGCGTGCTCATCTCCGACTCCGAGCGCCTGGCCCGCCGCGCCCGGTAACGTCTCATACGGCAGAACGCCGGGTTCAGCGCTCCACTGAACCCGGCGTTCCGTTGTTCCGGTTAACCGTGCACGCGCAGATAGTCCAGCTGCGCCTGCACCGAACTGCGCGCCGCGTGCCACAGCCGCTGGTCCACGTCGGCGTACACGCGCCGCACGACCGACATCGCATCCGCGTCCGAGCCGAGCGCCCGCAGCGCCTCGCGCACCTGATCGAGGCGCTCGCGCCGATGCGCGATGTAGTAGCGGGCAACCGGCTCCAGATCCGGGTGATCCGGGCCGTGCGCGGGCAGCAGCGCCTTGCCCCTGCCTGTCTCGATCAACCGGTCCAGCGAGGACAGGTAGTCGGCCAGCGTGCCGTCGGTGGAGTCGAGCACGGTGGTGCCCGCGCCGAGGATGGTGTCGCCGGTCAGCACCGCGTCGTCGAGGACGAAACTCAGCGAGTCACCGGTGTGCCCCGGCGTGTCCAGCACGGTGATGCGCAGACCCGCGGCTTCGATCAACTCACCGTCGACCAGGGAAGCGTCCGCACCGCGCAGGAAGCCGGACTCCTTGGCGCGCACCGGCGTCCCGGTCAGCTCGACGAGCCGATCGATGCCGCCGGTGTGATCATGATGGCGGTGTGTGATCAAGGTGAGAGCGACCCGGCCGCCGGTGGCCTCGGCGATCGCGGCCGTGTGCGCTTCGTCCTCCGGCCCCGGGTCCACCACCACACAGTCCGCTTCTCCCGGAGCGCGCAGGATCCAGGTGTTGGTTCCCTCCAGGGTCATCTGTCCCGGGTTGTCGGCGAGCAGCACCGCCGCCGTCTCGGTGACCTGCCGGAGCTGCCCGTAGGCGGGGTGTGTCAACGTCATCGCAAACCTCGGATAGAAACGGAGCCGACAGTCCGGTCTAGCGCACCTCGGCGATGAGTTCGACTTCGACCGGAGTATTCCGGGGAAGTTCGGAGACGCCGACGGCCGAGCGCGCGTGCTTGCCCGAGTCACCGAAGACCTGCCCGAGGAACTCCGACGCGCCGTTGATCACCACGGGTTGATCGCCGAAACCCGGTGCCGAGGCGACGAATCCGACCACCTTCACGATCCGCACCACCGCATCGAGGCCGACCAGGTCGTGCACCGCCGCCAGCGCGTTCAGCGCGCACAGCCGGGCAGCCTCCTTGGCCTCCTCGACGGAAACCTCCGCGCCGACCTTGCCGACCGCGGACAACTCGCCGTCGACGAACGGCAGCTGACCGGAGGTGTAGACGAGCGACCCGGTGCGGATCGCGGGAACGTAGGCCGCGACCGGGGGCACGACCGGGGGCAGGGTGATTCCGAGCTCGGCGAGATTCTTCTCCCACTGGGTCACTACGTCACCCTCCTTCTCTACTTGCGCCGCTTGAGGTAGGCGACGTGCTGCTCGCCGGTCGGGCCGGGCAGCACGGTGACCAGCTCCCAGCCGTCGGCTCCCCACTGATCCAGGATCTGCTTCGTCGCGTGCGTCAGCAGCGGCACGGTCGCGTACTCCCACACGGTCGTATCACTCGAGTCACTCATGTGCGAGAGCGTAGCTGTGTTCAATGGCCGCGACTTCGTCGCGGCGGGTTCGCGGCCCTCTGATGGCTCGCGTTTGCGCGGCCGCCGCTTGCTCCTTCGTCGCGTACGCGGCGGCCGCGCAAACGCGAGCCGGGCCGCGAACGGGACAGGCTCGGTCTCGCTGCGCTCGAAAGACGTGGTCGCGGTGCGCTGGGCACGTCCGGGGCGAACGCGGCCGCTCGTAGTACACCGTTTCAGAAGACTTCTCCGGGTGGCCACTGCTTCATACGCGGCCGCGCAAACGCGAGCGGGCCGCGAACGGAACAGGCTGGGTCTCGCATCGCAGGGAGTTGAGGTGCGCTGGGCGCGTGAGGCGCGGCGCCAGGTCGGGCAAGTGCCGTTGTCCGCGCGGCGCAAAGTGAGAGTGCTCGTCCGGGTGCGGTGGGCGCGTACCCACGGGCCGCACCACGCGGTGGGTCGTTGTCCCGCGGGGCACGACGGAGAGAGTGCTCACGTTCGCACAGCAACCACGGCCGATGCGCGAAGGCGAGCCGGGCCGGTGAACCGGCAGAGCTCGGTCTCGCTTCCGCGCGAAACCAGGAGTTCAGGTGGGCTGGGGGCGGACGGCGCGCGGTCGCGACAGCCGCGGTGCGCCGCTGTTCCCGGCGGCGCGGCGCGCACCCGTCTGGTACGGCCGGTGCCCCGGGGTGGCGAACCAGTTATAGGCTCGCGAGCGTGGGAGTACCAACAGCAGTGCCGCTTTCGGCGGAGCCGGGATCGGACGCAAGGTGGCCGAAGCGCGCTGAACAGGCCCGCTTGCACTATGTCTCCGGAAAGGGAGGCACGGGCAAGTCGACGGTCGCCGCGGCGCTGGCCCTCGCGCTGGCCGCGGGCGGCCGCCGGGTGCTGTTGGTCGAGGTGGAGAGCAGGCAATCGATCGCGCAGCTGTTCGACCTGCCGCCGCTGCCGCCGACCGAGACACGGATAGCCACGGCCGACGGCGGCGGCGAAGTGGTCGCGCTGGCGCTGGATATCGAGCACGCCTTCCTCGAATACCTCGACATGTTCTACAACCTCGGCTTCGCCGGTCGCGCGATGCGCAGGATGGGCGCCATCGAGTTCGTCACCACGATCGCGCCCGGTCTGCGTGACGTCATCCTCACCGGCAAGATCAAGGAATGCGCGGTTCGCGTGGACAAGGCCGGTAAGCGGGTCTACGACGAGATCGTGGTCGACGCACCGCCCACCGGCCGGATCGCCGGTTTCCTCGACGTCACCAAGGCCATGGCGGAGGTGGCCAAGGGTGGGCCGATCGCCGCGCAGGCCGAGGGCGTCTCCCAGCTGCTGCACTCCGACCAGACCATGATTCATCTGGTCACGTTGCTGGAGGCGCTGCCGGTGCAGGAAACCGCCGACGCCGTCGCGGAGCTCACCGCCGCGGACCTGCGCATCGGCACCGTCATCGTGAACCGGGCGACCGAAGGCCAGCTCCCGCCCGAGCTGCGGGCCAGGGCCGCCGGCGGTGATCTGGATGCCGCCGCCATTCGCGCGGGCCTGGACGCCGCCGGGATCACGCTCCCGGACAGCGATTTCCAGGGCTTGCTCACCGAAACGATCGAACACTCGGCCACGCTGCAAGCACAGGACGACAGCGCCGAGGAACTGGCCAAGGTCGACATCTCCCGGCTCTACCTGCCCGCCCTCCCCGACGGAATGGACCTGGGCGGACTGTACGAACTAGCCGAACACCTCACTGCCCAGGGAGTCCGATGAGCACGCCGACCCACCCCGCGGCTGCCCCGCTGGATATTTCGCGGATCATCGCCGACCCGTCCGCCCGCGTGGTGGTCTGCTGCGGCTCCGGTGGCGTCGGCAAGACGACGACCGCCGCCGCCCTCGCGCTGCGTGCCGCGGAGCAGGGCCGCAAGGTCGTGGTGCTGACCATCGACCCCGCGCGCCGACTGGCTCAGTCACTGGGCGTCGCCGACCTCGGCAACAATCCTCAGCGCGTGGCGCTCGGTCCCGAGGCCAAGGGCGAGTTGCACGCGATGATGCTCAATATGCGCCGCACGTTCGACGACATGGTGCTCGAGCACACCAGCGCGGAGAAAGCGCAGCAGATCTTCGCCAATCCCTTCTATCAGACGGTCGCCTCCTCCTTCGGGGGCACGCAGGAGTACATGGCGATGGAGAAGCTGGGCCAGCTGGCCCACCGGGGCGAGTGGGATCTGATCGTGGTCGACACCCCGCCTTCCCGCAATGCCCTGGACTTCCTGGACGCCCCCAAGCGGCTGGGCAACTTTCTCAACGGCCGCATGATCCGGGTGATCATGGCGCCCGGCCGCGGCGTGACCCGGTTGGTCACCGGCGCGATGAGCCTGGCGGTACGCGGGGTGTCCACCGTCGTCGGGGGGCAGATGCTCAAGGACGCGTCCAATTTCCTGCAGTCCTTGGAGTCGCTGTTCGGCGGCTTCCAGGAGCGCGCCGAGCGAACCTTCGCCATGCTGTCGAAGCCGGGCACACACTTCCTGGTGGTGGCGGCGCCGGAGCCGGACGCGCTGCGGGAGGCCTCGTTCTTCGTCGACCGCCTCTCCACCGAGCGCATGCCGCTGGCGGGGCTGGTGCTCAACCGCACCCATCCGGTGCTGAGCTCGCTGTCGGCCGATCACGCGCTCACCGCCGCCGACCAGGTCGCGGACTCCGATCCACTCACCGCCGCGGTGTTGCGGGTGCACGCCCGCCGAGTCGCCACCGACAAGCGCGAACAGCATCTTCTGCACCGCTTCACCGGCGCGCATCCACGGGTGCCGATCGTCTCGGTCACCGCGCTGCCGTTCGAGGTGTCCGACCTCGACGCGCTGCGCGTCGTCGGCGATCAGCTCGCGGGCACGGCGCGCGCCACCGCCTGATACTTAGGCGTATCCGCTATTGCTCCGAACGGAAATATCGCTCCTGAAACGAAACTGAGCCCGCTCGCGCGGGCTCTGTTTCGATTGCGGGGGACTACATCGCCACCTGATGCTGGCGCTGGGCCTGGAAGAAATCGGCCCAGGAGGTCACTTCCGGATGCTGCTTCAACAGGGCGCGGCGCTGCCGTTCCGTCATGCCGCCCCACACACCGAACTCGACCCGATTGTCGAGCGCGTCGGCACCACACTGCATGAGCACAGGACAGTGCCTGCAGATCGTCGCCGCTTTGCGCTGCGCCGCGCCGCGGACGAACAACTGATCGGGATCCACTTCCTTGCATCGAGCCTGGGCTACCCAGGCGATCCTTGCTTCGGCCTGCTCCACGTCCAATCGAGCGATGGGGGTTGTCATGTGCATTTGGTGTGCCCCTTTGCAGTCCGAACACCGGTCAACGGCGCTCCAGAATCGCGTTGTCACCGCGCAGCACCCAAACCCCGCTGCGAAGTGCACCACATTCCACTTTGAGTGTTAGCTCTATCACACTGGGTTCTCAATCTAGGTAAAGGTATGGCGCTTGCGCAAGACCACCTCGAGATTTTTTGGTACGTCCGTCCCTGCAAAGCCGGGCGCGCACAGGACGGGCAGGCAGATTGCGTGTGCGCCCTCGGACGACACGCCGGTCCCGGTCGCGCGACACGCCCATTCGCGTTCGCGAACAACCAGTTCCGGGCTCCGGACAAATGCCGCCAAGAAGGCTCGAATGGCAACCCGTAGTCTTGATTCGTGCCGATCACACATACGCTCGCGCGGCTGGCCGGCAGCTGCGTGCTGGCCTCCGTGCTCGTCGCCGGGTTGTTGTTCCCGCTCGCCGGCGGCTTCGGGTTCGTCTCCAACCGTGCCGCCGACGCCGTCGACAACGTCTCCGCGGAGCTGGTCGAGGGAACGGTGCCCGCGGTCTCGACCATGGTCGACGCGGCGGGCAATCCGATCGCCTGGCTGTACGAGCAGCGCCGATTCGAGGTGCCCAGCGACCGGATCTCCAACGACATGAAACTGGCGATCGTGTCCATCGAGGACCGTCGCTTCGCCGAACACGAGGGCGTCGACTGGCAGGGCACGCTGCGCGCGTTCCTCACCAACAGCGCCAGCGGCGAGGTCCAGCAGGGCGCGTCCACGCTGGATCAGCAGTACGTGAAGAACTTCCAGCTGCTGGTGGTGGCCAAGACCGACGCCGAGCGCCGCGCCGCCATCGAGACCACTCCGGCCCGCAAGATCCGGGAGATCCGGATGGCGCTGACGCTGGACCGGGAACTCACCAAGGACGAGATCCTCACCAGGTACCTCAACCTCGTCCCGTTCGGTAACTCCTCCTACGGCATCCAGGACGCCGCGAAGACGTACTTCGGCGTCGACGCGGCCGATCTGAACGTCTCACAGGCCGCGATGCTCGCGGGCATGGTGCAGAGCTCGTCCAAACTGAACCCCTACACCAACCCGGACGGCGTGCTGGCCAGGCGCAACACGGTGCTGGACACCATGATCCAGAACATCCCCAGCCGCGCCGAGGAGTTCCGCGAGGCGAAGGCCAAGCCGCTGGGCGTGCTGCCGGAACCCAAGGGCCTGCCGCGCGGCTGCATCGCCGCCAACGACCGCGGCTTCTTCTGCGACTACGCGCTGCAGTACCTGGCCAACGCGGGCATCAGCCGCGAACAGATCGAGAAGGGCGGGTACCTGATCAGGACCACCCTCGATCCGGCCGTGCAGGACTCGGTGAAGCGCGCGGTGACCGACGCGGCGAACCCGAACCTGGACAACATCGCGGAGGTCATGTCCGTGGTCGCACCGGGACAGGACACGCATCCGGTGCTCGCGATGGCCAGCAGCCGCACCTATGGCCTGAACCGGGACGCGAACGAGACCGTGCAGCCGCAGCCGTACTCCATGGTGGGTGACGGCGCAGGCTCCATCTTCAAGGTCTTCACCACGGCCGCGGCCATGGAGAAAGGCCTCGGCATCAACGCCCAGCTCGACGTGCCCGGGCGGTTCGAGGCCAAAGGCATGGGTAACGGCGGCGCCCGCGGGTGCCCGGCCGCCACCTACTGCGTCGAGAACGCGGGCAGGTACAAATCGCCCATGTCGGTGACCGAGGCGCTGGCCACCTCCCCGAACACCGCGTTCGTGAAGCTGATCCAGGCCGTCGGGGTCACCCCGACCGTCGACATGGCGGTGCGGCTCGGCATGCGCTCGTTCACCGAAGCGGGCACTTCGGGCCACGGCAACCAGAGCCTGGCCGACATGATCAAGGGGCAGAACCTCGGCTCCTTCACGCTGGGACCGGTGGCGATCAACCCGTTGGAGCTGTCCAACGTCGCGGCGACACTGGGCTCGGGCGGCCGGTGGTGCCCGCCGAACCCGATCAAAGAGGTCATCGACCGCCAGGGCAAGCAGGTCCCGCTGACCCAGCAGGCTTGCGAGCAGGTCGTCGAGCCGGGCCTGGCCAACACCTTGGCCAACGCGATGAGCAAGGACGACACGTCGGGCACGGCGGCGGGCGCGGCCCAGGCGGCGGGCTGGAACCTCCCGATGTCGGGCAAGACCGGCACCACCGAGAGTCACCGCTCCTCGGCCTTCCTCGGCTTCACCAACGCGCTGGCCGCCGCGGTCTACGTCTACGGCGACAGCCCGACGCCCGGCGAGATCTGCTCGTTCCCGCTCCGCAACTGCGGCGACGGCAATCTGTTCGGTGGTAACGAGCCCGCGCGGACCTGGTTCAACGCGATCAAACCCGTGATACCGCTGTTCCCGCCGCCGGGCCTGCCCCCGCTGGACGACAAGTATGTGCGCGGCGCGAACAACGCCCAGGTACCCGACGTGGTCGGCATGCCCCAGGGCGAGGCGACCGCCAAGCTGGTAGCGGCGGGCTTCCAGGTGTCGCCGGTCACGGGCGCGGGCGATCGTCCCAAAGGCACCGTGATGGGCACAGCGCCGAACGGGTCGGCCATCCCCGGCTCAGTGATCACGCTGTACATCAGCGACGGCACCGTCCGGGCTGCGCCGCCGCCCGGCCCGGCCGCGCCGCCGCCGGGCATCCCGGGACTGCCGCCACCGCCGTTGCTGCCACCGATCCCGATTCCGATCCCGATTCCGCGCTGACGACAAAGGGGCCGCGAACCACACGGTTCGCGGCCCCTTTGTCGTCGCTGCCTACAACCGCGCCTTCACGGCCGCCGAAATACGCGAACCGTCGGCCTTGCCCGCGGCGAGCCCGGTGGCGATCTTCATGACCTGTCCCATCTGACGCATGCCGGGACGCTCCCCGATCTCCTCGGCGACCTGCGCGATGGCGGTATCGGCCAGATCCGCGACCTCGGCGTCGGTCAGCTGAGTCGGCAGGTACTCCTCGATGATGCGCGCCTCGGCGTGCTCGTTCGCCGCCAGTTCGCCGCGCCCGGCCTGCGTGTAGACCTCGGCGGACTCGTTGCGCTTCTTCGCTTCCTTCTGCAACACGGAGACGACCTCGGCGTCGGTGAGCTCACGGGCCTCCGAGCCGGCGACCTCCGCGGTCTGGATCGCCGACAGCAGCATCCGCACCGTGGAAAGGCGCAGCGTGTCCTTGGCTTTCATCGCGGCGGTGAGATCCGTCCGCAGCTGCGATTTGAGTTCCGACATGCCGCTCACGGTAGCCGCTGTGACGCGGCCGTCCCACTACATTTGCCGCGCGGCCCGATTTCCCGCCGGAAAAACGGGCGCATGTGCGGAAACACACTCGGCGCTCCTGCGCGAGGTCACCTATGCTGGGCAAATGCCCGTGATCTCGACCTCTGCTGTACGCACGACCGCGCTGGGAGCCGCCGGGGCCGCGGTGGCCGGAATCGGCTACGCCTCGCTGGTCGAACGCAACGCCTTCGTCCTACGGGAGGCGACCATGCCCGTGCTGGCGCCGGGGTCGTCGTCGCTGCGAGTGCTCCACCTCAGTGACCTGCACATGACGCCGGGACAGAAGCTCAAGCAGCAGTGGTTGCGGGAACTCGACCGGCTCGAGCCCGACCTGGTGATCAACACCGGCGACAACCTCTCGCACCAGAAGTCGGTGCCCGCGGTGGTCCAGGCCCTCGGCGGATTGCTCTCCCGCCCGGGCCTTTTCGTTTTCGGCAGCAACGACTACTTCGCGCCGGTAGCGAAGAACCCGCTGAAGTACTTCAAGAGGGACCATCGCCGCACCTACGGCGCTCCGCTGCCGTGGAAGGACCTGCGCGCGGCCTTCACCGAGCGCGGGTGGCTCGATCTGACGCACGTGCGCCGCGATCTCGAAGTCGCCGGAATCCGCATCGCCACCGCCGGTGTCGACGATCCGCACCTGCAACGCGACCGGTACGACACTGTCGCCGGCGCCCCGAATCCGCTGGCCGACCTGCGACTCGGCCTCACCCACTCCCCCGAGCCCCGCGTGCTGGACCGCTTCGCCGAGGACGGATACGACCTGGTGCTCGCCGGGCACACGCACGGCGGCCAATTGTGCCTGCCGGGCTACGGCGCGCTCGTCACCAACTGCGGGATCGACCGGTCCCGGGTGAAGGGTCCGTCGAAGTGGGGCGAGCACACCAGGTTGCACGTCTCCGCGGGCGTCGGCACCTCTCCGTGGGCGCCGTACCGATTCTGCTGCCGTCCGGAGGCGACGTTGTTGACGCTGGTCGCCGCGCCACCGAAGCGGCCGGCAGCCGACACGGGCCACGGAGTGTCGGCATCGGAGGCCGTCGCCCGCTAAGGTCCCCAGCCGAGACGTGTGTCAGGTAGGGGACAACTGTGAGTGGATTCGACGACCGGCGCGACGACCCGACGATTCTGGGGCGGCCCGCCGGGCCTCCGACTCCTCGGCAACAGCCCACCCCCCCACCACAGTCCGCCTTTCCCCCGAGCGACTCCGATGCTCGGCCCCCGGACGGCGGGGTGCCTCCGTGGCAACCCGACGTCCCGCAACAACCGTCGCCGGGGCAGTTCGGCGGGTTCGACGAACCAGCCCAACCCGGCGCCACGCCATGGCAGCGCGGCGGCCGAGAGCAGTCCCCCGGCCATCCGGTGCAGTGGCCGCCGAACTCGCGCGAGCATGCCCCCACCTCGCCGGGGCAACCGGGAGCCGCGCCGGCTGACGGACCGCCGCACCAGTGGCAGCCCGATCCCGCCACTCAGTGGCAGCCGAACCAAGAGCCCGCGCCCACACTCCAGTGGCAGCCCGCTTGGCAGAGCGATCCCGCGCTGTCGTGGACGCCGAACGCGCCCACGCAAGACGACCCGACGCTGCTCGCCCAGTCCCTGGGTGACCGGCAGCCAGGACCGCAGGACGCCGGTGATCCGACGATCCTGTCCCGATCCCCCGGACCGTGGCCGCCGCCGGTCGACCCCGATCCCGTCGGCCACGGGCGCAATGACCCGACGATGCTCGGGCAACCGCTCGGCGCGCTCGACCAGCCCGGCCCTTCCCGCAACCGGAGGCTGTCGGCCGTGCCGGACCTCGCCGACTCGGCGCCGACCCAGCTCGGCTATCCCGCCGACCTGTTCGGCCGACCGGCGCAGGTTCCGCAGTGGCAATCCGCAGCCGCGCCCGGCCGGTACGGCCCCGCGCCCGACGGGCTGCATCAGCCCGGCTACGGTCGGCAAAGCGGTTTCGGCGGACCGCCGCCGAACCGCCCGAACAGCAGCGGCCGGGGAAAGCTCGTCTTGTCGATCGGCTTGGCGGTGCTTCTGGTGGGTGGTCTCGTGGCCGGAGTCGTGGCCCTGACGCGGACGAAGCGGGAGGATGCCGCTCAGGGCGCCGCACCGTCGATGGTGAACGCGGTCACCACCACCACGGCGACCGCGCCCACGCGGTCCACCACCGCAACCGCTCCCACGACGACCGCCCGCGGTTCGGGCGACAAGGCCCCGGTCATCCCCGGCTTCCAGGTCGTCCGAGCGCCCGACAGCGGCGCCGCCTACGACGTGCCCGCCGACTGGACGATCGCGCCGCAGAGCACGATCGGCGGTTTCGGCGAGCCACCGAACGCCGTCGCGGGGAAAGGCTTGGCCAGCGAAGGCAAGGGTTACTGCCCCGGGTCGACCCGGACCGTCGCTTTCCTCACCGGCTCGGACACCTCCGACCCCGGGAAGGCGGCGACCGAACTCGGCACGAGGACCGCCACGCTCGCCTACAAGGGGACGCCCGGCGGCACACCCGGTCTGCCCATGCCGCTGGCGTCGCTCGACGGCTCTCAGCACGGCATGTTCGTGGAGACCAAAGGCACCGTCGCCGACGCCAAGCCGGGCTGCGCGAAGGCGTACTCCGTCTACACCGCGGCGTTCCCCAACGACCAGGGGAACTTCGTGATGGTGATCGCCGCCGACACGGGCGTCCCGCACGCCCTCGACGCCGAGACCGCCAAGCGCATCTTCGCCAGCATCCGCCCCCTCGCAGGGTGACTGACCTGCCGGTTTAACGTCTCGCGCCACCCTGTTGTAAGCTACTCCAGGTTCGCTTCACGGGGTGTGGCGCAGCTTGGTAGCGCGCTTCGTTCGGGACGAAGAGGTCGCAGGTTCAAATCCTGTCACCCCGACTCGTGGTTGAGACGACGGGAAGGCCCCTGACCGGTGCACGGTCAGGGGCCTTTCCCGTTGCCGGGTGTTGCCGGTGGGCAGCGAAAAGGCAGCAACCGGAAGCCTGCGCAGATCCTCTCGGTGGGGCGCTCGAACCGCTCCCGGTTCCCCCGCTCGCCGGTTAGCCTCGGAGCAAGATCGTCCGAATCCGAAGGGCAGCACCGGCTATGCACGGACCCACTTCCTCATCCACGGCAGGCGAGGGTCTGCTCGCCGGCAAGACCGCGGTGATCACCGGAGCCAGCCGCGGCATCGGCTTGGCGATCGCGATCAGGTTCGCGGCGGAGGGCGCGAACGTCGCCATGATCGCCCGCACCCAGGAGCCGCACCCCAAGTTGCCGGGCACCATCCACACCGCCGCCGCTCGCGCCGAAGCCGCGGGCGGGGCCGTCCTCCCGCTGGTGGCGGATGTCCGCGACGACAAGGCGCTGACGAACGCGGTCGAGCGGATCGTCGAGCGCTTCGCGGGCATCGACATCCTGGTCAACAACGCCGGATCGGTCGATCTCACCGGCGCGGAGCAGATCGGCATGCAGCGCTACGACCACATGCAAGCCGTGAACCTCCGCGCCCCCTTCCTGCTGTCCAAGCTGGCGCTGCCGTACCTGCGCACGTCGGCGCGAGCCGGGCGCAACCCACACATCCTCACGCTTTCCCCACCTCTCAACATGAACCCCGCACATGTCGGCAACGGCGTCGCGTACACCGTCTCCAAATACGGTGTCAGCATCGCCACGGTCGGCCTGGCACAGGAATTCCGGACCTACGGCATCGCGGTGAACTCCCTGTGGCCCAAAACGAAGATCGACACCGCGGCGGTTCGCAACCTGCTCGGCGGTGCGGAAGCCGTCGCCGCCTCGCGCACCGCCGACATCTGCGCCGACGCCGCCCTGCTCGTGGTGACCAGCCCCGCCGCGACCAACACCGGCCGGCTGCTGCTCGACGAAGAAGTGCTCGCCGCCGACGGAATCACCGATCTGGACCGATACCGCGTCGTTCCGGGTGACGGTGCGCTGGCCAACGACCTGTTCATCGACGCGTAGCGATCGCCACGGACGAATTCGTCCATGCCACAGTGGGTTTCGGTATAGCAATCGCGTGCCGCTCAGGGATGCGGACGCGTCCGCGGAGACCATCCGCGAAGCTCCCGCCCGGGCATCGAACGGGCGGGACCGCGTCTACGCCTGCGCGCGACCGGACTTGGGCATTCGTTCCGCGCTGCCGGTTCCGCGGCACGTCGCAGACCCTCGCCATCGCCGGGGCAGCCGACACGGTGTGCGCCGACGATCCTTCGTAGGTTGGTCCGGTCGGATACGGGAATATCATGCTTGAATCTCATTTCCGCAATCGACGAAAGGTCGGCAGATGAGCAAGCCCGTCGATAGCGTGCCCGCGGACAAACCGCTGTCCGGGAAGACCGCGCTGGTCACCGCGGCCTACACCGGAATCGGCAGGTCGATCGCGAAAGCGCTGGGCGCGCAGGGTGCACGGGTCGTCGTGCACCATCCGCACTTCCCCGAGCCCGCCGCCGACGTGGTCGAGGAGATCACCGAAGCAGGCGGTACCGCACTGGCGCTCGCGGCCGACATCGCCGATCGCGACGAGTACGACGAGCTGGTGCAGGTGCTGCTCGAGGAATGCGGCGGGTGGCATGTGCTGGTCAACACCGCGGCGGTGCCGGAGTCCGAGCCGTTCCCGAAGCTCAGTTCGGAGGCGTTCGACAACGCGTTCGCGGCGACGGTGAAGGGCGTGTTCCACGGCCTGCAGCTGGCCTTGCAGCACTTGGCCGACGAAGGACGGATCATCTCCGTCTGCGATCCCGCCGACCCGGGCAGCGCCGTGCACGACGCGACGCGCGGCGCGGTCGAGCAGCTCGGCCAGGCCGTGGCACCGGACTTCGTAGCACGGCGAATCACCGTCAACACGGTCAGCTACGGCGTCGGCGCGACCGACAACGCGGAACTCGAGACCGCCCTCGCCGCGATGCAGCCCACCGAGCCGAGCGCGGTGGTCGCCTATCTCGCCGGTGCCGCGGCGAGCACGGTCAACGCACAGGTCATCCGGCTCAACGCCGCAAACGGCCGGTAGCGGCGGAATTCCGACCAGCGCGCCCCGACCGGCAGGGGGCGCGCCGGTCGGACGATCACGCGACGACCGTACCGCCGTAGGAAGCGAATCCCCGGCCCAGCGCCTGGCAGGTGAAGCTGCCGTGGAAACCGACCTGGCACGACGCACCCGCGTGCTCGATGATCGGACCCCATTGCCCCGAACCGGTCTTCACGTCGTTGATGCTGGGATTGCCGCCCGGCAAGGTGTACGGCGTGGCCGGGTCGAACGTGGGATGCGCGGGCAACCAGGGCTGGTCGATGGCGATCTCGTTCACCGCCACGGGCACCGGCACGTAGGTGTCGCCGACGTAGTAGCTCAAACGCAGCGGCGAGGCGAAATCACATCCGAGCGAGCCGTCCGCGAAGATCGCGCAGTTCATGCTGCCCACCGAGAAGTAGACCGTGCCCGGGTCGGCCTGGGCGGTACCGGCCGCCAGGATCGGCGCCGCCGCCACGGCGGCGAGTGCTCCGACGAACTTCGTGCTGCGCTTCATACCGTCTCCTTGATGCTTCGCTGATGGACAACCGACTCGATGAGTCTGTCGAGCCGGCACGGGATTCCGTTTCGCCCCAGCGCCCGGCAGATCGTCGGGGCACAGCGCCCCGGCCGGCGCGGTGAGCAGACGCTAACGCGGCGATAACCTACGGACACTCCGCCGAAACGCGAGGTCAATAGCGTATACAAGCATGTCGACACGGATAACGACCCTCGCGGACGCGGCGGGCAAACCGCTGCGCGACGTGGTGTACGCGGCGCTGCGCAGCGAACTCATGAACGGAGACATCAAATTCGGCCAGCGGCTGACCGAACCGAAACTCTCCGCGCGCTTCGGCATCTCGCGCACGCCGATCCGCGAGGCGCTGACCGTCCTGTGCTCGGACGGACTGCTGCAACGCGAAGAATACGGCTTCAGTCCGGTGCGCCCCAGCATTCCGCTGATCCGTGACCTGTACGAGCTTCGAATCACCCTGGAGCTGGGCGGCTTGCAGCGCGCGATGACCAACCCCGCGGTTACGCACGACCGCGAACTACTGGAATCCGAGCGCGCCGCCTGGCTGGAACTTCGCGCCGACCCGCCGGAACAGGAACCCGGTTTCGTGGTGCGCGACGAGGAATTCCACGTCACCCTGCTCACCGCTGCGGGCAACACCGAGATGGTGCGGGCGCTGAAGGCGGTGAACTCCCGCATCCGCCACGTGCGGATGTACGACTTCATGGTCAACAACCGGATCGAGACCACCATCGCCGAGCATCTCGGAATTCTGGACGCCGTGCTGGCCGACGACCTCCCGCTCGCGTATCGGCTGCTGCACACGCACATCGGTGAATCGCTGGACGTGGTGCTCGAACGGGTCACCCGCGCGATCGCGGCGATGTCGCTGGCAACGGATTAGCAGGGAGCGGTCGTGAGTTCGGAATTCGATACGGTGCTGGTCGCCAATCGCGGCGAGATCGCCTGCCGGATCATGCGTACGGCCCGGGCGCTGGGGCTGAAGACGGTCGCCGTGTACTCCGACGCCGATGCGAGCGCCGCGCACGTCGAGATGGCGGACGTCGCCGTGCGGCTGGGACCGGGCCCGGCGGCGGAGTCGTATCTGCGGGCCGACGTGGTCGTCGAGGCGGCGCTGTCCAGCGGCGCCCGAGCCATCCATCCCGGCTACGGCTTCCTGTCGGAGAACGCCGATTTCGCCGCCGCGGTCGAGGAGGCGGGCATCGCGTTCGTCGGGCCGACGCCAGCGCAGCTGCGCGTCTTCGGCGACAAGCACACCGCACGCATGGCGGCTCGCGCGGTCGGCGTGCCGCTCATTCCGGGCAGCGACCTGCTCGAATCGGCCGATCACGCGGTGGCGGAGGCCGAGCGGATCGGCTTTCCCGTGATGCTGAAAGCGGTCGGCGGCGGTGGCGGCATCGGAATGCAGGCTTGCTTCGGCCCGGACAAGGTGCGCGCGGCCTACGAGCGTGTACAGCGCATCGCGGCGGCGAACTTCGGTTCGGCGGGCGTCTTCCTGGAGCGTTTCGTCGCGCGCGCCCGCCACATCGAGGTGCAGTTGTTCGGCGACGGCAACGGCCGTGTGGTCAGCCTCGGTACCAGGGACTGCTCGCTACAACGCCGCAACCAGAAGGTGATCGAGGAGGCGCCCGCGCCGGGCCTCGCCGCGGAACTGTCGCAGCGCCTGCTCGCCGCGTCCAGGGAACTCGCCCGCTCGGTCGGGTACCGCTCGGCGGGGACAGTGGAGTTCGTCTACGACGCCGACAGCGGCACCGCGTCGTTCCTGGAGATGAATACGCGGCTGCAGGTCGAGCATCCGGTCACCGAGGCGGTCACGGGCGTCGACCTGGTGGAGTGGATGCTGCGCCTGGCCGGCGGCGACACCTCGATGGTCGACGAACAGCCCGAGAGCGGACCGGCGATCACCGGCCACGCGGTGGAGGCGCGTGTCTACGCGGAAGATCCCGGCCACGATTACCGCCCGAGTGCGGGCCTGATCACGGCCGCGCACTTCCCGGACGACATCCGAGTGGACACGTGGGTCGCCACCGGCTCGGAGGTCAGTCCGTATTACGACCCGCTGCTGGCCAAGGTGATCGGCACCGGCGAGAGCCGAAGGGACGCCTTCACCGCACTGCGCACCGCACTCGCCGCGACCCGGATCTACGGCGTGCAGACGAATCTGCCGCAATTGCGTCGGGCTTCGGCCGACGGCCGGGTGCTGCGCACCGAGCACACCACGACCACGCTGGCCGAGATCCGCCCGGTCGGCCGCCGCATCGAGGTGCTGCGGGGCGGCACCATGACCACCGTGCAGGACTACCCCGGCCGGATCGGGCTGTGGGACGTCGGCATTCCGCCCTCCGGCCCGATGGACGACCTCTCGTTCACTCTCGCCAACACCGCGGTCGGCAACCCGATCGGCGTCCCCGCGCTCGAATGCACCCTGCAGGGCCCGCAATTGCGCTTCTCCGACACCACCGTCGTGTGTGTGACCGGCGCGCCGACGCCGGTCACGGTCGACGGCCGCCCGGTGGCGATGTGGGAGCCGGTCACCGTGGCCGCGGGCGCGGTGCTGGACATCGGCGCACCCATCGACACCGGCCTGCGCACCTATCTGGCGGTGCGCGGCGGCATCGATGCGCCGCTCTATCACGGCAGCGCGGCCACCTTCACCCTCGGCGGATTCGGCGGTGTGACCGGGAAGGCGGTGGCGACCGGTGACGTGCTCGGCATCGCCCCGGCGGATGCCGACGCCTCGAGTACACCGGCCACGGTGCCTCCGGACGACCGGCCGGTATTCACCCACGACTGGCAGCTCGCGGTCGGCGTCGGTCCGCAGACCGCGCCCGCGTACTTCACCGACGCCGACATGACCCAGTTCTGCACGCACCCGTGGCGGGTGGGCAGCCACGCCAACCGCACCGGCATCCGGTTGGAGGGCCCGAAACCGGCCTGGTCGCGCACCGACGGCGGCGAAGCCGGGCTGCACCCGTCCAACCTGCACGACAACCCCTACAGCGTGGGCGCGTTGAACGTGTCCGGCGACACGCCCATCCTGCTCGGGCCCGACGGCCCCAGCCTCGGCGGCTTCGCCTGTCCGCTCACCGTGGTGTCCGCGCATCGCTGGCGGATGGGGCAGTTGCGTCCCGGTGACTCGGTGCGGTTCGTGCCGGTCGACGACGACAAGGCGGCCGCGCTGCGCGCGTCCGACGGCAGCCGCGTGCCGGATCTGCCCACCGTGTCGCTCACGGCGCTGCACGATCGCGGTGTGCTCGGCGGCTTCGAGGCGTCGCGGGACCGGCCGCGGGTGCGATACCTGCGCGGCGGTGACGACAACGTCCTGGTCGAATACGGGGAGATGGTGCTCGATCTCGGGCTGCGCATGCGGGTGCACGCGCTGGCCGAAGCCCTCGCCCGCGTCCGGCTGTCCGGCATTCTCGACGTCACCCCGGGTGTCCGGTCCCTGCACATCCACTTCGACCCCGAGGTGTTGCCGCACTACCGATTGCTCGGCACATTGGCCGAACTCGAAGTGGAGCTGCCCGCCACGACCGACCTCGTGGTGCCGAGCCGCACCATCCGGCTGCCGCTGTCGTTCGACGACCCGTCCATCGCCGAGGCGATCGACCGATACCGCAGCGGGGTGCGCGACAGCGCGCCCTGGCTGCCGTCGAACACCGAGTTCATCCGCCGCATCAACGGGCTCGACAGCGTGGATGACGTGCGCACCACCGTATTCGACGCCGAGTATCTGGTGCTGGGGCTCGGCGACGTGTATCTAGGCGCGCCCCTTGCGGTTCCGCTCGATCCGCGGCACCGCCTGGTCACCACCAAATACAACCCGGCGCGGACCTGGACTCCGTCGGATGCCGTAGGGATCGGCGGCAAGTACCTGTGCGTGTACGGGATGGCCTCGCCGGGCGGTTACCAGTTGATCGGCCGCACCGTGCCGATCTGGTCCAGCTATCGGCAATCCGCGCCGTTCGAAGCGGGGACGCCATGGTTGTTCCGGTTCTTCGATCGCATCGTCTGGGAACCGGTCGAGGCGGAGCAGTTGCTCGAATACCGCGCCGCGGCCGCGGCGGGCAGGTTCGACGCCGAGGTGAGCGAAGGCAGTTTCGCGCTCGCCGACCACTTGCGGCTGCTGCGCACCGAGGCAGGCGCGATCGCCGAGTTCGAGGCCAGGCAGGCGGCCGCGTTCGAGGCGGAGAAGGACGCGTGGCGGGCAGCGGGCGAATTCGAGCGCGGCACCGTCGCACCCGTCGCCGCGCCGATCGACGACCCGCTGGCCGGGTTGCCCGCCGACGCGACCGTCGTCTCCGCGCCGATGATCGGCAATGTCTGGCGGGTGGAAGTTGCACCCGGACAGCGGGTCGCGGCGGGTGCGCCGGTGGCCGTCCTGGAGGCGATGAAACTCGAACTACCTGTCCACAGTCCGGCCGCGGGCACCGTGCTGAAGGTCCTGACCACGTCCGGCGCCAAGGTGGAGCCGGGAACGCCCCTAGTAGTGATCGGAGTCGACTGAATGCCCTCAGGCGTCCCAGGCAACACGGCAGCCGACCCCGTCGCACGCGTCGCGGCCGCCTATCGGCGAATCGCCGATGTCGATCGGCCGGAGGTGTGGATCTCCCTGCGCCCGCAACCCGAGGTCGCCGCCGAAGCGGCCGGCCTCGCCCAGCGGCTCGCCGCCGGAGAGACTCTGCCGCTGGCCGGGGTGCTGGTGGCGGTGAAGGACAACATCGACGTGGCGGGCCTGCCGACCACCGCTGCCTGCCCGGAGTTCACCTACCCGCCGGAGGCGACCGCGGCGGCGATCGAGCGATTGGTCGCGGCGGGCGCGCTGGTGCTGGGCAAGACGAACCTGGACCAGTTCGCCACCGGGCTGGTCGGGACGCGCAGCCCGTACGGCGCGGTGCGCAACGCCCTCGATCCGGAACTGGTGTCGGGCGGGTCGAGTTCCGGTTCCGCCGTGGCCGTGGCGCTCGGCATCGCGGACATCGGAATCGGCACCGACACAGCGGGTTCCGGGCGAGTGCCCGCGGCATTGCACGGGATCGTCGGTCTCAAGGCGACCTTGGGGGTCATCCCGGCGCACGGAACGGTGCCCGCCTGCGCGGATTACGACGCCGTGACGGTCTTCGCCGCCGATCTCGATTCCGCGGTCTCGGCGGCCGCGGTGATGGCGGGCCCGGAGCCGCGGGATCCGCGCAGCCGGACCTGGCCCGCCGACGTCCGGCTGGCCGCCCCGCTCGCGCCGCGCATCGCCGTGCCACGCCCGGAGGATCTCGCGCCGCTCACTGGGCCGTACCGGGAAGCGTTCGCGCGCACCGTTGCCGCCGTCGCGGATACCGGCGCGAAAACCGAGGAAGTCGACGTCTCCGTCTTGCTCGACGCCGCGCTGCTGCTCTACGACGGCGCGATCGTCGCAGAACGCCATGCCGCGGTGGGGGCGTTCCTGGCCACCGAGCCGGCGGGCGCCGATCCGACCGTCGCCGCCATCATCGGCGCGGCG
The DNA here is from genome assembly GCF_001613465.1 of Nocardia niwae NBRC 108934 = DSM 45340. Lineage (GTDB taxonomy): Bacteria > Actinomycetota > Actinomycetes > Mycobacteriales > Mycobacteriaceae > Nocardia > Nocardia niwae. Next base: position 26,859 of record NZ_BDCK01000016.1, read on the forward strand.
CGGGAGAAGTCCGGCTCGGCGTTCGCCGCCGATCTCGACACGCTGGCCCGTGCGAAGGCAGCGGCCGCCGACCTGCTGCGCGGCTTCGACGCACTGCTGTTGCCGACGACCACCGAACACCCGAGTATCGCCGCGGTGCGAGCCGATCCGATCGGCATCAACCGGCGGATGGGCACGTACACCAACTTCTGCAATCTGCTGGACATGTCCGCCGTCGCTGTGCCGGGCGCGATGACCACCGACGGCGCTCCGTTCGGGGTCATGCTGGTCACCCCCGCTTTCGCCGATCAGGTGGCGATCGACATCGCCGCTCGCCTGCTCGGCCTGCAGAACGCGCCGCTGCTGGTCGACCGCGGTGTCGACTTGGCGGTCTTCGGAGCGCACCTGCGGGGGCAGCCGCTGCACTGGCAGCTCGAACACCTCGGCGCCCGTTTTCTCGGCGCCGTCCGGACCAGCGACGCCTACCGCCTCACCGCGCTCGACACCACCCCGCCCAAACCGGGACTGGTGCGCTACGGACCGGGACGCGGTGCTCCGATCGAGGGGGAACTGTTCCGGATCTCCGCGGCCGGATTGGGAGCATTCCTCGCCGAGCTTCCCGCTCCCATGGCACTGACCAGTGTCGAACTCGCCGACGGGCGCGACGTCGTCGGATTCACCTGCACCTACGATGCGGCGGCCGCCGCGACCGACATCACCCATCACGCGAGCTGGCGTACGTATCTGCGGCATCGCTCCTAGCTCCTGCTTCACCGGTGGCCCATGGCCGCGCGAGGTCCTCGCCGCCATGGGCCATTCTTCGGCCGACCGGTTTAGACATTTGTGCTAGACAACCGTGCCAGCCGCGTGTTAGACATATGTCTAAGACATTTGGTCAATCCGAGTGGGAGTCGAGGAAGTCATGAGCCCCAAGTCCATAAGCAGCCAGCTCCGCGTGCTCGTCGCCGGCGGCGGCATCGGCGGCAACGCCGTTGCGCTGCAACTGCTCCGGTCCGGCATCCGGGCCACCGTCGTGGAGCGCGCGGCCGCGCCGCGACCCGGCGGGCAGGCCGTCGACCTGCGCGGACCCAGCCGTGAGGTGGCCGAGCGGATGGGCATGATGCCGGGCATCCGCGCCTGCCAGCTCGACGAGCGCGGCATGAAGTACGTCGACGGCACCGGCCGCGAGATCCTCCGCATGCCCGCAGAACTGTTCGACGGCAAGGGCGCGGTCGCCGAAATCGAGATCACCCGTGGCGATCTCAACCAGGTATTGCTCGACCTGCTCGCCGCCGAGGGCGGCGTCGATTACCGGTACGGGGAGTGGATCACCGAGATCCGCCAGGACGACGCGGGCGTCGACGTCACCTTCGCCTCCGGGACGGCGGAGCGATTCGACCTCGTGATCGGCGCGGACGGTCTGCATTCGGCCACCCGCCGGATGGTGTTCGGCCCCGAAGAGCAGTTCGCGACGTACCTGGGTGGCTACATGTCGTTCTTCACGCTGCCGCGACCGGAAGACCTGGAGCCGCACTGGTTCACGATGCACTCGCTGGTCGGTGCCACCGGCCTGGGCATGCGCCCCGACGCCGACCCGGCCACCTGCAAAGCGCTCGTGGTGATCCGCGCGGCGGCGGATCCCGCCCTGCGCCGGGATGTCGCGGCACAGCAGCAGCTCATCCGCGACCGGCTGGCCGGCGGCGGCTGGGAGTCCGCCCGCATCGTGGCGGCGATGTCCGAGGCGCCGGACTTCTATTTCGACGAGCTGGCCCGCATCGACATGCCGAGCTGGGTGCGGGGCCGGGTGGTTCTGCTCGGCGACGCGGGGTACTGCGGTTCACCGCTCACCGGGCAGGGCACCGCGATGGCACTGGTGGGCGCGTACGTTCTCGCCGGTGAAGTCACCGCGCACGCCGACAACCCCGGGCAGGGCCTGGCGCGTTACGAAGAGGTGCTGCGCCCCTTCGTACGGACGGCCCAGCAGTTGCAGCCCGGCGGCCTGAACGCCATGACGCCCAAGTCCCGCTTCGGCATTCGCGCGGGTCACACGCTCAGCAAGCTGATGATGTCGAAGGCGATGCGACCGGTCATGATGCGGATGTTGAGCAAGACCGAGACCTACGACCTGCCCGACTACTCGGCGGCGACCGTCTGAGCCGTGCGCCGTCGGCTCGCGCCTCGACCGGAGTTCCGCGGGGCTCCGGTCGGCGACGTGCCGGGATCAGTCGATCACGGTCCGATCGTCGAGCAGGAACGGAAGCACGAAGTCGCGCAGCATCGCTCGTTCTTCGTCTTCCCCTCCACCGGGCAGCGTCAGCAACGACACCATCGCCCGCACCACCCACCGACCGACGCGCTCGGCCGCGGGGGCGGGCAGCGCGGGGCGGAATCCGGCGACGAAGCCCGTGGCGAGCGCGTCGACCACACCCGGTGAATTCGCCAGTTCGGCAACGATGCCCGCGTTGGACGGTTCGAACCAGACCGCGAGATGCGGTGTTTTCCGCACCTCGGCGAGCAGCGCGGTCAACGTGTCGAGCAACCGCTCCCCCGGCTCCGCGCTCGCGGGCGCCGCCCGGTCGCGCCAGACCCGCTCGACCAGCTGACGTGCCTCCCGTCCCGCGAAGGCCACGTAGAGCGCCTGCCGATTCTCGAAGTAGCGATACAGCGTCGCCCTGGAACAACCTGCGGCGTCGGCCACTTCGGCCATGCCGACCCCGCTGACGCCCTTGTCGATGAACAGCGCGCGCACCGCGTCGAGGATGCGCTCACCGGCCAGCTCGGCGCGGCCGTCGGCCAGCCAATCGCCACTCATGAACGTCCTCTCTCACCGCGCGCACCTTGTGGCCCGAGCGGCACGCTGCACCGCACCGCTCAGCCCCCGCACCGGAACGGCACAGTAGTCGGCCTGCGAACATAGGGACCGTTCGCGTACTCGACCGCGTCGATATCGACCACATAGCCGGGGAACCGATCGAGCAACTCCTCGAGCGCGACCCGGGCCTGCATCCGCGCGGCGGCCGCTCCGAGACAGTGGTGCGGCCCGTGCCCGAAGGTCAGGATCCGCTGCGGATTCCGGTCGATGTCCAGCTCGGCAGCATCGGCGCCGAACGCCCGTTCGTCCCGGTTGGCGGAGCCGAAAACCAGCAGCACCTTCCGCCCGGCGGGCACGGTCTTCCCGGCCAGTTCGACGTCGCGCGTGGCGGTGCGCGCCAACCCTTGCACCGGTGCGGTGAGGCGCGCGAACTCCTCCACCGCGGCGCGGATCCGATCCGGTTCCGCGGCGAGCGCGGCGCGCTGGTCCGGATGCTGTTGCAGCAGTTGCACCGCACCGCCCAGCAGGCCCGTCGTGGTGTCGTTGCCGCCGGCGACCATGGTCCAGGTGTAGGCGAGGATCTGGACCAGCCCGCGCACGTCCGTGTCATCGGCGGCCATGCCCGCCTGGACCAGCAGTGACACCGTGTCGTCGCCGGGATCGGTGCGCCTGCGTTTGATCAGATCCGCGAAGTACCCCATCATCTCCGCGGACGCCGCCTGCGCCTCGGTGTTCGTCCGATCGATGCTGCCCGCGACGACGGCATCGGTCCAGCCGTCGAACCGAGCCCGGTCCTGCTCCGGGACGCCGAGGTAGTGGGCCACCACCATGCTCGGTAGCGGCTTGAACAGCTGCTCGACGATGTCGCCGCCGCCCTGGGCCGCTAGGTCGTCGAGCCGGTCACGCACGAACCGGCGGACCACCGGCTCCACGTCCTCGACCTGGCGCGGAGTGAACCCGCGAGCGACCAGCCTGCGAAAGTCGGTGTGCTGCGGGGGATCCTGCATCACCAGCGGGGGATTGTCGGTCAGGCCGAGTTCGTCGAGTTCGCCGTATTCCACCGTCAGGCCGTCGCGGGAGGAAAACGTTTCGCTGTCGCGCGCCGCCGCGTAGACGTGCTCGTGCCGGGTGAGCACCCAGTAGTCGTTCTCCGGGCGGGCGGCGGGCACGACGTGCTGCACCGGATCGTGGTCGCGCAGCGCCGCGTACATCTCCCACGGCGACGCCCAGGTGGGGCCGGAACGGAGTTCGAAAACGGGAGCGCCCCGATACGCAACGTTCACCATGTATCGACGATAAGACAAATCTCGCCAACTGTCTAGAACACGTTTCACCAAGGCGGGCCGATCACCCGCACGACCGGCCCCGCCGCACCTACCCCGTCTCGGACTCGACGCCGCCCACCCGTCGGTTACCTTCGGCAGCGGCAACAACAGTCCGGTTGCCGGTCAGCTCCAGGAAGAGCCTGCGGGAGCGACCGCTCCGCGTTCCATGTCCGCCGGGCCGGCCACCCCTCGTAGACCGGCCCGGCGGACACCACCCCCGGGGGCCGACCTGTCACCCCTCGAGACAGGTCGTTCCCCGGTTCGCACCTTCGGTGCTGGGCTTTTCCCCTCCGTGAGACAAAGAATGCAGGCCCGGGCTTGGCGTGGACTTAAGAAGACCTTGCAAGATCAAAAACGCAGGTGAGCGCGTCTTTCACCCCGTGGAGCCCGGCAAGCTCCTACCGCCCGGCGCCGGATCGCGGGATGATGGTGAGGAGTGCGCCGACGAGATGGGGAGCGACGATGGAAACCGTGGTGGTCTGGATTCTGGCCAGCCTGCTCTACTGGTGGGGCCTGCTGTAGGTGTCCGAACCTGGCCGTCCCACCCGGCCAGGTCTACTTCAGCACGCCGTTGATCCCTTCGCGGTCCGCTTCCTCACCCGTACGAGCTGCGCACGCCATGAACCGCGGCCCAGAATTCGCCGGCGCCGATGGTCGCGCCGAACTCGGCCTATTCGCTGCGCACGACGCAGCTGTCGCGGTGACGGAATCCGTCGTATCCACCGTCTCGCGTGTCCGATCCCGGCGTATGCCCCGGTAGCCAGGGCTACGGCGCACGACGCCGATCGATACTCGATCCCAGCTGGTTCCGAGATCGCAGGTGACCCACCGCGCTCGCGCTCGCGGCGGGACCGGCCACGTTCGGCGTAATCGAACCCGGCTGCACCGCGTCCGTTTCGGTACCGCAACCGGCCAGCAGCGCCAAGGCGGCGGCCAGCGCCACCCGGTGGTCACGCGTCAGCCGAGACATGCCACCACTCTGGCAGCCCGGCATCTACCGGGCAAAGAGGATCGGCCGGACACGCCGGAGGCAGGGGCGCGTCCCTGACGCGCCCCTGCCTCGGGTGCGGATCTCTCAGCCCTGCGCGCCGCCGTCGAGTCCGGCGCGCACCCCCTCCTCGACCCGCTTACCGAGGTCGGCGTCCACGTTCTTCCAGTACTCGAAGACCCTGCCCAGCACCGGCTCCCGCACACCGCCGAGCACATGGCCGACGATGTTGCGGACCAGCCGCTCGCGCTGCGCGTCGTCGAGCACCTCGCGCACCAGGGTGCCCGCCTGGGTGAAGTCACCGTCCTCGGCGTGCTGGACGTAACCGGCCCGCACGATGGTCGGATCGAAATCCCAGCTGCCGCCGTCGGGCGCCTGCCGCGGGTCGGCATGCGGGCCGCCGAACGAATTCGGTGCGTACACCGGCACATTCGGGTCGTTGTAGTAGTACCGCATGGCGCCCTCCTTGGAGTAGGAGTTCACCTCCGCGGCCCTGGCCTGGTTCGGCGGCAGCTGCGCGTAGTTGGCGCCGATGCGGTAGCGGTGCGCGTCCGCGTAGGCGAAGACGCGTCCGAGCAGCATCTTGTCCGGCGAGAAGCCGATGCCCGGAACGACATTCGACGGCTCGAACGCGGCCTGCTCGATATCGACGAAGTAGTTGCGCGGGTTGCGGTTCAGTGTCCACTTGCCGACCTCGATCAGCGGGTAGTCCTTGTGCGACCACACCTTGGTCAGGTCGAACGGGTTGAACCGGTAGCCTTCGGCCTCCGCGACCGGCATCACCTGCACGTACACCGTCCAACTCGGGAAGTCACCGCGCTCGATCGCCTCCCACAGGTCTTTACGGTGGTAATCGGCATCCTCGCCCGCGATCCGGTCGGCATCGGCCTGGGTGAGGTACTCGATGCCCTGGTCCGTCTTGAAGTGGTACTTCACCCAGAAGCGCTCGCCCGCGGCGTTGATCCACTGATAGGTGTGCGAACCGTAGCCGTTCATGTGCCGGTAGGTCTTCGGGATGCCCCGGTCGCCCATCAGCCAGGTCACCTGGTGCGCGGTCTCCGGACGCAGTGTCCAGAAATCCCACTGCATGTTGTGGTCGCGAAGACCGTTGCCGGGCAGGCGCTTCTGCGACCGGATGAAGTCCGGGAACTTGATCGGGTCCTTGATGAAGAAGATCGGCGTGTTGTTACCGACGAGGTCGTAGTTGCCGTCCTCGGTGTAGAACTTCACCGCGAAGCCGCGCGGGTCACGCCAGGTGTCCGGGCTGCCCTGCTCGCCGGCGACGGTGGAGAAGCGCGCCAGCGACTCCGTGCGCGCACCGGGCTGGAACAGCTTGGCCTTGGTGTACCTGCTGACGTCGTGGGTCACGACCAGCTCACCGTAAGCGCCCGCGCCCTTGGCGTGCACGATGCGTTCCGGCACGCGTTCGCGGTTGAACTGCGCCAGCTTCTCGATGAGGTAGTGATCGTGCAGCAGGATCGGGCCCTGCGTGCCAGCGGTGAGCGATTCGTCGTCGCTTTCGACCGGGATACCGGTGTTCGTCGTTGTCGGTTTGGTCATGGGTGACTCCTCGGCTGGTGAACATCAGTCCCGGGATGGGAACGGCAGGACGGGCACACGCCCCAGAAGACGACCTCGGCTTCATCGATCACGAATCCATGCGCGTCCGAAGGGGCCAGGCAGGGGGCTTCGCCCACGGCGCAGTCGACGTCCGCGACCGCACCGCAGCTTCGGCACACCAGATGGTGGTGATTGTCACCGATCCGGGTCTCGTACCGCGCGGACGAGCCGGCTGGCTCGATCCGCCGCAGGATCCCGGCGCGCACGCAGGCGTGCAGCACGTCGTAGACGGCTTGCGTGGAAACCGAGCCCAGTGTTTCGCGGACGGTGGCGGCCACCGTGTCGGCATCCGAGTGCGGCCGCGCGGCGACCGCGTCCAGCACCGCGAGCCTCGGGGCGGTGACCCGCAAACCCGCTGTTCGTAGCCACTCTCGTGGAGTGGCGCCGCTGGTGTGCATGCTTCGATTCTGGCCCTTTTCTGGAATAAGTCAAGAAAATAATCTGGAATCAATCAAGAAAACTTGAAGGCACCGCGATGCGCCGACCGGCCGCGACACGCGGTTCGCCGCGCAGTACAGCGTTTGACAGAAGTGGCGAGCCTCACAAATCCGCTGCGGAATAGCTTCCGAGGACACGCGGTTGAACCCCCTGTCGGCGTCCGGACAGCCCCGGGCCGCACCCTTTGTCGCTACGAGCGACCACCCGCCGAGAGGCGCTTGTGGGACGTCGACACCCACCGTCGGCGTCCGGACAGCCCCGGGCCGCACCCTTCGTCGCTACGAGCGACCACCCGCCGAGAGGCGCTTGTGGGACGTCGACCACGGTCGTGACACCTATATGGTGTCCGAGCTTGCGGCGCCGCCGGGTTCCTCGCGAACCCGGCGGCGCTGCCGTTTCGGCCATAGGTCCGTTCTCGGATATCGGGCGTCCAGTTTCTCGCCACACGCCCGCCTGTCAGGGGCTCTGAACCGGCAGGAGAGCGCTAGCCTTTTGCGTATGGGGCGTTTCGGTGGGTTCCTGGCGGGAATCGCGGCACTTTCGCTGGTGGCGGGCAATCTCCTCGCCGGGAGCGCGGCCGCTGCGCCCGGCGATCAGGTGCGGTGCGCGGTCACCTCCGGCCGCGATCTGCAACGGGCGGCGCCGGAACAGGTCGGATTGAACTCCGCGAAGCTCCAGGAAGCGCTGACCTTCGCGGCCGGCCGGAACCGATTCAACGTGCAGGTGTTCCGGCACAACTGCCTCATCGGTGCGGGGCCGACGAACGACCAGACGGGCAACGTGGCGTGGAACATCTGGAGCTCCACCAAGAGCGTCGTCTCCATGCTCGCCGGAATTGCCTGGGACCAGGGAAAGCTCGATCTCCACGCGCCGATCGACCGCTACCTGCCCCCGGGGCTGGGCGATGCGGCGCACCGGTCGATCACCGTCGAGAATCTGCTCACCGAGACCTCGGGGATGCGGGTGGGCGTGCTGACCGAGGGTGTCACCGGGGTGATCCCGGTCGACCCGGACAGCGCGGTGCAAGCCCTCGGCGTGCCACTGGACAACCCGCCGGGCACCGTCTTCACCTACAGCCAGCGCAATGTCGACCTGCTGGCCTACGTCCTGGAATTGGCCGTGGGCGAACCGCTGCAACAGTTCGCGCAGCGTGAGCTGTTCGATCCCCTCGGAATCCTGCGCAGTGACTACTACTGGGCTCGGGACCGCTCCGGGCACACCTACGGCTACGCCCACCTGATGATCCCGCCGAACGACTTCGCGAAGCTCGGACTGCTGGTGAGCAACGACGGGCGCTGGGGCGAACAGCAGATCGTCTCCCTGGACTACCTGCGCAAAGCGCGCACGCCCTCGCCGACGAACACCTGCTACGGCTATTTGTTCTGGCTCGGGAGCGGCTGCGCCGAGATCGCCGACTTCCTGCCCCGCGACGTGTACGCGATGGCGGGACTCGGGTTGCAGAACGTCTTCGTCATCCCGAGCATCGACCTCACGGTGGTGTGGACCGGCGTCTTCGGGAACGTCAGCGGCCAGGGCGTGTCGGGGGTCGTGCAGAACACCCAGGAATTGCCCTACGAGTTCTTCCGCAAGGTGTTCGACGCGTTCGACGACCGGCCGGTGCCCGACCCCGGCCCGTACGTCGAACCGCCGCTGCGACTCGACCCGCGCCGCTTCGTCGACACGGACATCTTGGTCGCGGTGTTCGGGCTCGGTCCAGCCGCCTATCCGGGGTGCAACGTCTTCGCCTGCTTGAATCGCCCGCTGGACCCGCCGTTCGCGGACACCGCGCCGGGTTGCGCCATCCTGGCCTGCCTCGGACCAGACCCGCGCACCCCGGGCATCCGCTGAACTTCCTCGCGGTGGCTAGCGGCCTACGGACAGATTCGTGACCCAGCCGTGCGCGTCGTCGGTGCGCAAAGCCGCATGGTGCCGTTTGCGCAGCGCCTGGGAGATCGGTCCGGGAGCGCCGTCGGCGACCAGGCGGCCGTCGACCTCCACGACCGGCGCCGCGCCGGACGACGTTCCGGTGACGAACACTTCGTCGGCGATATACAGCTCGGTGAGATCGACGGTGCGTTCCACCACCGGGATGCCGTCTTCCGCCGCCAAGGTCAGCACGGTCCTGCGGTTGATGCCGTCGAGGATGTCGCAGGAGACGTCGGGCGTGATCAGCGTGCCGTTGCGGACCAGGAAGATATTCGCCGCGCTGAGTTCGCAGACGTGCCCGTTGCCGTCCAGGAAAACGCAGTCGTCGTACCCGCTGTCGATCGCGTCCTGCTTGGCCAGCACCGAGTTCACATACGCTCCGTTGACTTTCGCGCGCGACGGAATCGCGTTGTCCGGAATGCGCCGCCACGGGCTCGACTTCAGGCGCATGCCGTCCTGCGGAACGATCGGCACCGCGTCGTAGACGAACATGCTGACCTGAATCGCGCAGCCGCGCACCCGCGTACCCGGAATCGACTCGACCACGTGCACCGTCGCCCGGACGAAAACGTCGTCGCGCGGAGCGTTCGCGGCGACCAGTTCCACTACGGCCTCGCGGAAACGCGCGAAATCCCATTCGGCCGCGAATCGATCGATGCCGATGATCTTGCAGGACTCCTCGAGGCGGCGGAAATGATCGTCCAGACGGAATGCCGTCCGCGCTGCCCCATCCACGTGTACCGGGAAGACGGTGTAGACGCTGAGTCCGTAGAGCACCGCCGACGATGCGACGCCCACGGTGGCAGCGTCAGCGGCGACGATCCGGTCGCCGAGATACACGTGAGGATGAGGATTCGCCATCGGCGCAGGCTAACAGCCGCGCGCAGCGACGAGCGAGACCTTTTCGGAGTCGCGTTCAGTCGTAGTGCTCGCCGACCTCGGCGATCCAGACCGCATCGTCTACGACTCGGTAGACGATGCGGTGCTCCTGCGTGATCCGACGCGACCAATACCCCGCCAGGTCGTGCTTCAGGCTCGGGTTTCCCGATGCCTTCGAACGGATCGCAAACAGCGCCGTCTTGCCGGGCAGCGCTCAGCCGGCGGCCAGGCGGGCGAAGCGGGCGGTGTCCATGTAATCGCGGAACAGCACCACCCGGCCGTCGCGCACGTGGACGACGTTGACCGAAGTGCGCACTCGAACACGGCCGGATCCGGGGGCGGTCATGTCGACTTCGTTCTCCACGAGCAGCACTCCGGGATCGTTGGTTTCGTAGATCTGGGGGTGAATCGCGTGCACCTCGATTCCGGAGAGTCCCGACCAGCGCTGCACCAGATGCTCGCGAATCGCCTCCCGGCCTTCCAGGCGGGTCGGGAGACCGGGAACCGTGAAGGGGATCTCGAAGACCGCGTCGGGGGCGAGCAGCGCGACGAACGCGTCGGCGTCACGCGCGGGCAAGTCGCCGAACAACCGCTCGACCAACTCGCGCGGGTTTCGCGCGGACGAACCAGCAGCCATCACAGACCTCCATAAGCGGAACGTTCAACCCGCTTATAATCCGGAACGTGCGCCCCGTTTGTCAACAGTAGACTCGATCCTCGTGACCGAAGCCGAGCGCCGACCGCTGCGCGCCGACGCCCGTCGCAACCGGGAGCGCGTCCTCGCAGCCGCGCAGGAAGCGTTCGCGGCAGAAGGGCTCTCGGTGCCGCTGGACGAGATCGCCCGGCGGGCCGGTGTCGGCGCGGGTACTGTCTACCGGCACTTTCCCACCAAGGAAGCGCTGTTCGAGGCGGCGATCGTGGATCGGGTGGACCGCATCATCGCGCTGGCGAGGGAACTGGCCGACGCCGCGGAACCGGTGACCGCGTTCTTCGACTTCCTGACCCGGCTCGTGGCGGAGGGCAGCGTCAAACGCGATCTCGCCGACGCCGTGGGCGGCCCGGACGCACCGGAATATCTGCGACCGGTACACGAACTCAACGCTGCCATCGGCGCGCTGCTCACCCGCGCGCAGAACGCGGGCGGCGTGCGCACCGACATCGAGGTCGAGGACCTGATGCGCGTCATCAAGGGCGCGTTCCTGGCGACCCACGGCACCGCCGCCACCCCCGCGCAGCGCGAGCGCACCTTCGCCGTCGTCTTGGACGGCCTGCGCGCCCGCTGATCCGTTCCCGAAGTGCCTCGCTCGCTACCAGCGGCGGACGGTCCACCGCCAGGTCGGCAACCACGGCAACGCGAACAGCAGCGCGAATGCCGGAAACGACGAACGGGCCGCGGGAAATCCACGGCCCGTTCGTTCGAGAAACCGCTCAGCGGTCGCCGAGCAGCACCTCGGCGATCTGAATGGTGTTGAGGGCGGCGCCCTTTCGCAGGTTGTCGCCGGAGATGAACAGCGCGAGGCCGCGGCCGTCCGGTACCCCCGGATCCTGGCGGATACGGCCGACGAGCGAATCGTCGATGCCCGCCGCGGCGAGCGGAGTCGGCACGTCGACCAGCTTCACGCCGGGCGCCTTGGCCAGGATCTCCTTGGCGTGCTCCACCGAGAGCGGCTCGGCGAACTCGGCGTTCACCGAGAGCGAGTGACCGGTGAAGACCGGCACGCGCACGCAGGTGCCGCTTACGGCCAGATCCGGGATGCCGAGGATCTTGCGGCTCTCGTTGCGCAGCTTCTGGTCCTCGTCGGTCTCGCCGGAGCCGTCGTCGACCAGCGAACCGGCCAGCGGAAGCACGTTGAACGCGATCGGCGCGACGTACTTGTCCGGCGCGGGGAAGTCGACGGCGCGGCCGTCGTGAGTGAGCTTCTCGGCCTCGCCGATCACCGCGCGGGCCTGGCTCACCAGTTCTTCCACGCCGGCCAGGCCGCTGCCGGAGACCGCCTGGTAGCTGGACACGATCAGGCGGCGCAGACCCGCGATGTCGTGCAGCGGCTTGAGCACCGGCATGGCCGCCATCGTGGTGCAGTTCGGGTTCGCGATGATGCCCTTGACCAGGTTGCGCGTCTGCTCCGGATTGACCTCGCTGACCACCAGCGGGACTTCCGGGTCCTTGCGCCACGCCGAGGAATTGTCGATCACCGTCACGCCCGCCGCCGCGAAGCGCGGCGCCTGCACGCGGGACATGGTGGCGCCGGCCGAGAACAACGCGATGTCCAAGCCGGACGGGTCCGCGGTCTCGGTGTCCTCGACGACGATCTCGCGCTCGCGCCAGGGCAGCGTCTTGCCCGCCGACCGGGCGGACGCGAAGAACCGCACCTCGTCGGCCGGAAAGTTACGCTCATGCAGCAACTTCCGCATGACGGCGCCGACCTGTCCGGTCGCGCCGACCACTCCTACTCGAACTCCCATGGCCTTACCGTCCCGTTCCCGCGTGGACCACCGCGACCTCGTCGCCGCCCAGGTCGAAGGCCCTGTGCAGCACCTGCACCGCCTCGTCCAGCTCGGTGTCCTTGACCAGCACGGAGATCCGGATCTCGGAGGTGGAGATCAAGTCGATGTTCACCCCCGCCTCGGCCAGCGCCTCACAGAAGGTGGCGGTGACGCCCGGGTGGCTTTTCATGCCCGCCCCGACGAGCGACACCTTGCCGATGTGGTCGTCGTAGAGGACCTGCGAGAAGCCGATGTCGGACTGGCGCTTGGTCAGCATCTCGACCGCGCGGGCGCCCTCGGACTTCGGCAGCGTGAAGGTGATGTCGGTCTTGCCCGTCTCGACCTTCGAGATGTTCTGCAGGACCATGTCGATGTTGATCTCGGCGTCGGCGACGGCGCGGAACACCTTGGCGGCGTAGCCCGGTTCGTCCGGCAGCCCGACCACGGTCACCTTGGCCTCGCTGCGGTCGTGCGCGACGCCGGTGAGGATTGCTTGCTCCAAGGGGATGTCCTCCATCGATCCGTAAACGTAGGTGCCCTGCTTGTCGGTGTAGGACGAGCGCACGTGCACGGGCACGTTGTAGCGACGGGCGTACTCGACGCAGCGCAGCATCAGCACCTTGGCGCCACAGGCCGCCAGCTCCAGCATCTCCTCGTAGGAGACCTGCTCGAGCCGCTGCGCGTCGGGCACGATCCGCGGGTCGGCGGTGAAGACGCCGTCGACATCGGTGTAGATCTCGCAGACGTCGGCCTGCAGCGCGGCCGCCAGCGCGACGGCCGTGGTGTCCGAACCGCCGCGGCCGAGCGTGGTGACGTCCCTGCTGTCCTGGCTCACGCCCTGGAAACCGGCGACCAGCACGACGAGGCCCTCGTCGAGCGCGTCGCGGACGCGACCCGGGGTCACGTCGATGATCTTCGCGTTGCCGTGCGCGCCGGTGGTGATCACGCCCGCCTGCGAGCCGGTGAACGAGCGAGCCTCCGCGCCGAGGGAGTGGATGGCCATGGCGACCAGCGCGTTGGAGATGCGCTCCCCCGAGGTGAGCAGCATGTCCATCTCGCGGGCGGGCGGCGACGGAGCCACCTGTTGTGCGAGATCGAGCAGCTCATCGGTGGTGTCACCCATGGCGGAGCAGACGACCACCACATCGTGGCCCTGCTTCTTGGTCTCCACGATCCGTTCAGCGACGCGCCGGATACGCTCGGCGGTCGCCACCGAGGATCCTCCGTACTTCTGAACCACGAGAGCCACGACAGGGTCCTCCAAGATCGACAACAAACTGGTAACAGTCATTCAGGGTACCGGCCGAGGCCAGCGGTTTTGCCGCTACCTACCCGGCTTGTGGAAAAACCCACAACCGCATCGCATCCCGATCACCCGGCGCCGCCCCTCCCGGATGAGGGACGATGTGCCCATGAAGAGCACGCTGCTCGAGGTGCGAACAGGCCACACCGAAGCGGTACAGGACATCACGCCGCAGTGCGCGGCATTCGTGCGTTCGGCCGGTGGCGACGGGCTGCTGCACGTCTTCGTTCCGCATGCCACCGCGGGCATCGCGATCATGGAACTCGGCGCGCGCAGCGACGACGACCTGCTGGCCGCGCTGCGCGATCTGCTGCCCGCAGACGACCGATGGCGGCACGCGCACGGCTCGCGCGGACACGGGCGCTCGCACGTGCTGCCCGCCCTGATCGCGCCGTACGCGACCGTCCCGGTGCTCGACGGACAGCTCGCCCTCGGCACCTGGCAGTCGATCGCGCTGGTCGATCTCAATATCGACAACCCGGACCGCCAGGTGCGGCTGTCGTTCCTCACCGACGCCGGCTGAGCGGGCGTCCCCGGGCCGAGCGCGCCGACGGCCGGGCGGATCGCAATCCGCGACAGGCCGGCCCGACCCGAAGCGCCGATGCGGTCGGCGCAGACGCGAGGAACCGGCCCGCCCCGACCGACGACCGGGGCGAGCCCGACGTTTCTCCGCTCCGACCCGATCCGTGGACCGAACCGGTGTTCGTCAGGCCCGCGTGAACCAGCTGACCTGAATGCCACTGCCCAAGCCGAGGCGCTCGGTCGGCCGGAACAGCGTCGGACGGAACTCACCCGCGAAGCCCGGGACCCCGGCGCCCGCGACGACCGGGTAGCTCTTGATCACCAGTTCGTCGATCTCCTCCAGCAATGCGGCGGCGATCTTCCCGCCGCCCGCCAGCCAGATGTCCAAGCCGTCCTGCTGCTTCAGTTCACGGACCAGCCCCACGGGATCGTGCTCGACCAATTCGACCGAGGGGTCATCGATCCGGCCGAGCGTGCCGGACACGACGTACTGCTTCATGTGGGCGTACGGGCTGGTCACGCCGATAGCCAGGGCCGGTTCATAAGTGGCGCGCCCCATGATCAGCGTGTCGAACTTCCGATTGGGCGCGTCTTCGGCGAGGCCGATGTGCGGCCGCGCATGCGTGGGCAGCGTCTCGGGATACTCCTCACGCAGCCAATCCCATATGTCGTCGGCCACCGGGAAGAAGTCGATCTCGCCATTCGGCCCCGCGATATAGCCGTCCAGGGAAACGCCGACGAAATAGACGAGTTTTCGCATGAAAGCACCTTTCGAATGGATGTTCAGGCCCGCGCGAACCAAGTGATCTGGGCGCCGTTGCCGAACTCCTTGCGCCGCGCCGGGCGGAACAAAGCGGGGCGGAAGGCGCCGGAGAACGCGGATATGCCGCCACCCGCGACGACCGGGTAGCTCTTGATGATCATCTCGTCGATCTCGCCGAGCAGTTCGGCGGCGAGTTTGCCGCCGCCCGCCAGCCAGATGTCTCCGCCGTCGGCCCGCTTGAGCCGCTGCACGAGCGCGACGGGGTCGCTCTCGACCAGTTCGACGGCCGGGTCGTCGATCCGGCCCAGGGTGCTGGACACGACGTACTGCCTCATGTGCGCGTACGGGCTGGACACGCCCACGGACAGAGCGGGCTCGTAGGTTCCCCGGCCCATCACCACGGTGTCGCACCGCCTATTCGGCTCGTCCAGCGCCATTCCCGCGCCTTGACGGATGTGGCTGGGCACGAACTCCGGATATTCACCGTTGACCCACGCGGCCATCTCGGCGTCGAACGGGTAGAAGTCGAACTCCCCAGCCGGGCCCGCGATGTAGCCGTCCAAGGACATCCCCACGTAGTAGACAAGCTTTCGCATACCCGCACCACCTCGTTCGTTTCACTTCGCTTGTAGTGATTTGAACATAGTACTACGAGTAGAGTGGTGTCAACTGCGTGGTTCGGACCGCTCGATGCCGCCACGAAAGCGGGTACCGAGGAGCGGGGCCGGAAGACGAACCGAGGCCGCGATCGAGCGCGTGATCAGCCCGGACGTGTGAGTTCGGAGCCGCGCGCCATCCCGAGCGGTTGTGACGTGCACCACTGACGGTCGATAATGGGGCGATGATCGCACATGTAGGAGATCGACTCTGCGTGCACGGACACGTGGTGGGAGAAGTGGATCACCTGGCCGAGATCATCGAGGTCCGCGGACCGGACGGGACGCCGCCCTACGTGGTGCGCTTCTCCGACGGTCACGAGTCGCTGGTGTATCCAGGGCCCGACGCGATCGTCGAGCCCGCTACGTCGGAATGAACGCCGCGCCGGATCGGGCGCCGGGCCACCGCGCCCGCGCTCGGCCGGCGCCCGTCGACCGGAACCCCCCGCCCGCTGCGCGGCTCAGGCGCGTCGCTTGACGCAGCGGGTCATCGCGAAGGCCAGGATTCCCGCGATCAGCACCTTGCCCGCCGTCTCGATGATCGCGTTGACGTCCACGGCCGGGTGCCAGGTCAGCCGACCGTCGCGAAGCACGTAGGCGCCGACCGGCTTGGCGCCTACGCCGAACGCCGCCCCCTCGCCGGAGCCCTCCCCATCGGCGCCGTTCCCGGCACCCCCACCCCCGCCACCGCCGCCACCGACCGAAGCGGCGGGAATGACTGTCGCCCCGCCGGATTCGTAGGGGTCGCCGTAAACCCGGCGCACCGTGATCGCGTCCCGCGCCTGGGCCAGCAGTTCGGCGTATTTCATGACATCCTCCCGCCCGTACCGAGGGCGACCGGATACCGGCGCCCATTCGGCTCCGATGGTAGGCGCGCGGACCCCCGCCGACCCCATCCTTCCGAACAGAAGTTGTTCCGGCGGTTGCCGATCGCCGATCTCGAGCAGATAACGGCACGTTACCCGGGTAACCGAGATGTGGTCTGGCACAGTCAGGTTGACGAACCGGACAAATCGCGGAGACAATCGGCCGACTTGTCCATCCGGGGGTGTCGGAGGTATGCCATGCGCACCAAAACGGATATCCGATTCTTCGTCGACACCCATCCCGATCAGGTCATGGACGCCCTGACGGACGTCGAATCGCTACCGGACTGGTCGACCTCCTACAGCGACGTCCGGGTAGCCACCCGCGACGCCCGGCGCAGGCCGCGGCGGGTGTTCGTCAAGGCGGAGCTGCTCGGCAGCACGGATCTGCAAGTGCTGGAATACGATTGGACCGACGATCGGTCCTCCTGGATCGTCGCGGACAGTACGAGAGGCGTGCGCGGGGGTGGCTTTTTCGAGGTATCCGACAGCGTCGACGGCACGCACGTCTGGTACCACGTCGAACTGTATCTACCGCTCCCGGTTCCCGGATTTCTACTCAAACGCACTTTCCGCAAGGCCAACGAGGTGGTCGTGGAGTGCTTCATAGATTTCGCCGAGCGGTTCCCCGAAACGGAGACCTATCAACCCGTATAGCCAGGCTGCGCTCTGCGCGAAATCGGCCACCGGGCGAAGCCGCGAACCGGCGCGGATACGGTCGGGGTGCGACGATGAGCGCATGATCGGTTCCAAACGAGTGCGGTTCCAGCCGACGGCCGAAGGCGCGTCGGTGACCCAGCTCGAGTTGTTCTTCGACTTGGTGCTCGTCTTCGCGTTCACCATGGTCACCGGCCTGGCCGCGGGAGAAACCAGCGCGAAGAACATGCTGCGCGCGCTGCTGGTGCTCGCGCTGATGTGGTGGCTGTGGATCGCCTACTCCTGGCTCGGCAACGTGGTGCGCGCCGACGAAGGCATCGCGCGGGTGGGGATGTTCGCCGCCATGGGCGGCGCCTTCCTCGCCGCACTCACCATCCCCGAGGCGTTCAAGGACGCGCCTGGCGGATGGTTCGGCCCGCTGGTCTTCGCCATCGCCTACCTGATCGTGCGCTTGGTGCACCTGGGGATGTTCTGGCTGGCCAGTGCGGAGGATTCCCAGCTTCGCGGCCAGCTGCTGCGCTGGGCGCTCGGTTCCATCACGCTCGGCACCACACTGCTGGTGGTCGCCGCGCTGACCACCGGTCGTGTGCAGATCGCACTGTGGATCGCGGCGATCGCGGGCGACTACCTGTGGACGCTGTTCGCGGGCACCGATTGGCGGTTGAACTCGGCCAACCATTTCGTCGAGCGCTACGGATTGATCATCATCGTCGCGCTCGGCGAATCGATCGTCTCGATCGGCATCGGGGTGGCCGGACTGCCGATCTCCTGGCCGATCGCGCTCGGCTCGCTGCTCGGCCTCGCCATTTCCGGTCTGCTGTGGTGGGCGTATTTCGACGTCGCCGCCCTGGCGGTGGAGCACGAACTCGTCCACGCCGAAGGCACGCGGCAGATCAAGATCGCGCAGGCCTCCTACACGTTCTGGCATTTCCCGATGATCGCCGGAATCATCGCCCTGTCGCTCGGACTGAAGAAGGTGCTCTACTACGTCGGGGACTCCTCACACCACACTCTGAAGGACGCGTTGTACGGCATTCCGCTCTATGCCCTCTACGGCGGGGTCGTGGTGTATCTGATCGCCCTGGTGGGGTTCAAGCACTACGCCACGCGCACCGTCACCGTGCCCCGCGTGGTCGCCGTCGCGGTGTTGCTGGCGTTGATCCCCGTGGCCTGCGCCTTGCCCGCACTGGCCGCACTGGCCCTGCTGTGCGGCGTCTTGATCGCGCTGATCGCTTGGGAGACCGTGCGTTTGGCGCAACCACGAGACGCCATCAGGCACGCGGTACCCGATTGACGCGATGGCGCACGCAGTCCTCGTCGCTCGTGGGCCCGTACGCCGCGGGCGGCACCCGCACGCCGTCGCGGACCGCGTCGCGGATCTGATCGATGTTCTCCCGCAGCATGTCCGCCACGAGTTCGTCGGTGCGCGGATCCTCCAGAACCTGGAACACGATGCGAAACGTGGTGTCGGCGATCAGCCGGATGATCTCGTCGTGGAACGGGATGTAGCGCACCCGGCCCGCCTGCGGGTCCTTCTTGATCAGCTCCAGGATCATCTCGTCCAGCTCGGCGCGGTTCTCCTCCAGGGCGGCCGCGATGTTGCGGGTGTAGTGCCCGGTGCGCAGCACCTCCGCCACCTCGTCCATCACCGCGATCGTCATCGGGCGGCGAATGGTGTCCACGATGGTCGCGACGAACCGGTTCACCACCGCGGCGGTCACCCGGTCGCCGAACACGCGGTCGGCCACCCGGGCGAGCCGGACGACGATCACCACGATCCGCAGCAATCGGAAGCCGCGGAAGAACGGGCTGGTCACCGGAATCATGCCGACGATCTCGTACCAGTAGACGAACGGGAACGTCCACGGCCAGCCCGCGCGGCGCCAGCGCCACAGGAACTCGACCGCGAACACCCCGCACAACGTCCAGTCGACGACCACGACCAGGTGATAGGTGTGCCCGGAGACGGGAAAGAAGGTGATCCACGCGACCAGCGCCACCGAGACGACGGCCAGCGCCAGCATCAGGAAATCGGTCCACAACATCGGCGGCTTGCGCGGATAGTCCTGCTGCTCCGGCGCTTCCCGTAGGCCGTATCGCTCGATCGAGGAACTCTCGATGCCCGAGTGGGGGGTGGGAGCGGACACTGCGGATCCCTTCGACGCCGAACGGTGCCGCCGACATTAGTACGCGGAATGCACGCTCGGCACGGTTGGCGATACTCCAGGAAAGGCGCCGGGCGGATGCCCGGCGCAGCCGTGTTCAGCGACCGGCGCGAACGATCGCCTCGATATTGCGCTCGGCCAGCGCGGCGATGGTGAGCGAGGGATTCACCGTTCCGGTGCTGCCGGGTATCGCGGCGCCGTCCATCACGTAGAGGCCGGGGTGACCGTGCACCCGGCCGTAACCGTCGGTCGCCCGCCCCAGCACCGCTCCGCCCAGCGGATGTGCGGTGAACAGCGCGTTCGCGTCGTAGCCGAGGGCTCCGTACTCGACGAGCGCGTCCGCGCGTTCGGCGATCCGGTGATCCACCGCGCGGGCCGCCGCTACCGTGTCGTCCCGATTCTTGACCGACCAGCTCAGCCCGACCCCGTTGGTGGCCCGGTCGTAGCCGAACCGGGTGCGGGTCGGGTCGAGCACCATGCCGAGCGAGGCGAGCGCGCCGGTC
This sequence comes from Nocardia niwae NBRC 108934 = DSM 45340, assembly GCF_001613465.1. Lineage (GTDB taxonomy): Bacteria > Actinomycetota > Actinomycetes > Mycobacteriales > Mycobacteriaceae > Nocardia > Nocardia niwae. The sequence goes on from NZ_BDCK01000016.1 coordinate 46,745, forward strand.
TCGAACGGGATGCCAGGGATGTACCAGCTCTCCAGGGTCAGCGGCACGTCGGACTCGTGGAAGATCCGGCTCGCGCTCGGCACGCCTTGGCCGTGACCGGCCAGCCCGCTGGCGCCGCGGGCGAGCACCACGTCGCCGTTGGTGCCCCAGCCGTCGCCGACGTGTTCGTTCAGGTTCGGCAGGGCTCCGGTGGCCTGCGCACGGACCAGCAGTTCGGACGTGCCGATCGAACCGGCGCCGAGGAAGAGCCGGTCACAGGTGAGGGTGCGGGTGCCGAGGACGTCGCCGGACGGTGACAGCTTCGTCACGGTGACCGCGTAGCGGCCGCCGGAATCCTGCGCGATGGCGTCGACCCGATGCCCGGGGAAGATCCCGCACCGGCCGGTGCCCTGCGCGTACGCCAGATAATTCTGGTTCAGGTCGAACTTGGCGCCGTTGGAGTTGCCCAGATTGCTCCGGGCCGCCGTGGCCGAAGCCCTTGTGCCGCCGGCGAGTTCGGCGCGCAGGATGTCCCAGTTGAAGATGGAGTCGTTCGCCTGCGGCTCGTAACCCGCCTTGCGCACCTGATCGTCCCAGGCGCGGGAGTGCGCGAACGGCGAGGAGTTGTAGATGTCCGCGGGCATCGGGCTCAACCGCAGCATCTCCCGCACGCGCGGGTAATAGACCCGTTCCATCTCGCCGTAGTCGACGGTGCCGCCGAAGACGTGATCGAAGAAGCGGCGCTGCGGGGCGATCATGGCTCCACTGAAGATCACCGAGCCGCCGCCGACCGCGGCCGCGCGCCAGACGTCGATGCCCGGATACTCGGTGCAGTCCAGCACGCCGCCGAAACTGGCGAAACGCATGGGCACCTTGGTGACGCCGGTGAAGTGGGTGCGGTGCCAGAAGCCGCGACCGTCGGGCAGGTCGTCGCCGGTGAAGATCTCCCGCCACGGGTCGTTCGGCCAGCGTGAACCGCGTTCCAGCACCGTGGTGGGGATACCGGCCTCGGCCAGGCGCAACGCCGACACCGCGGCGCCGAAGCCGGAGCCCACGACGATCGCCGGCGAATGCTCCGGAGGATCGGGAATCGGGGCGAAGATCTCCGGCACCCAGGCGCGGAACAGTGCCTCCCACATCGGGTCGGCGGACGCCGCGCCCGTCCCCGCGATCGTTCCCACAGTACCGAGCAGGGCGGCCGTGCCCGCCGCCTTGAACAAGGCACGTCTACGCACCGGTCACCTTCCATCATCAGGCTTAGCGTGCGCAGATTACCGGTATTCCCGAATTGTGAACAGATATCCGTTTTCGCTATCGACCGAACGGCAGCTCGTCGGGGCGGCACGTCCCTCCGGGGGCAGGTAGCTGCAAGTCGACGAGATAGCGCTCGCGCAGCTTCCGGGTGCATTCGCCGAGCGGGGCGTGCCCGTACCCGTCCTCCACGACGACCAACCGGGCGTTCACCAATTCCTGCTGCGCGCGCCGCGCGGCACCGAGCGGGGTAGCCGGGTCGAATCGGTTGTTCACCAACAGAGCCGGGGTATCCGAGCGCAGGATCCACGGTCCGGTGTACCGCTGCGCGTACCCCTCGGGCGGGGCGGGCCAGTACGCGCACGGTTGGCGCAGCGCCAGCCAGAATGTGCCGTATGTAGGGCTGACGACCGCCAGATCCCTTGCGACTTCCGCCCATTCGGCGGGATTGCGGGTAAAGATGTTGTCGGCGCAGGAGATCGCCGTGTAGGAGTCGAGGGAATCGTCCGGTTGCGCGGTGGCCGAGAGGACCTCGCCCACCGTCTCGGGGTTGCCCGCCGGTCCGCGCTCGAGTTCGACCAGTAGTTCGGCCAGGGCGGGCCAGCCCCGTTCCGGGTCGTACAGCAACAGCGCATGCGACGACAGCACCTCGGAGTAGGTCACCGTCCGCGCCCGCTCCCCGGCGCCGACCACCAGGGGAGCTTCGCGAAGACGTTGCAGCACAGCGTCATTGCGAGCGCGCAGATCGGAGGGACGGACGGGTCCGCCCGCGCCCGCGACGGCGTCGCTCTGCGCCGCGAAGGCACAGCGCTCCCGACCTGCCTCCGCGCACAGCCGCAAAAATTCCCCGAGAACCTCCTCGGTGCCCGCCGCGGTGTCCGCGACGGCGCGTCGTGTGTCGTTGGTGTACGCGTCCGGGTCGATCATCGACACCAGATGCAGCGCGCGCACCCGGTCGCCGAACAGCGCCCCGTACACCTGGCCCAGGTAGCTCGCGTAGGAACCGCCTTCGTAGGTGAGCTGGTCATCACCGACGGCCCGGCGCAACAGGTCCAGGTCGCGCGCAGCGTCGACGGTGGTCAGGTGCCCGAGCAGCGCGCCCCCGTGCGCCGCGCAACCGGCGGCGAGTTCGCGGCCGGCCGCCTCGGCCGCGCGCTCCTGTTCGGTATTCGCCGGCGCGAGCCACGTGCCCGACCAGAACCGGCGCTGCTGCTCGGCGTCCGCGAAACACCGCACCTGTCCGCTGCGGCCGACCCCGCGCTGGTCGAAGGTGATCACATCGAAGCGGCGGGCCAATTCGCCGCTGACCAGTTCTCCACCCGCCGCCCAGCGCAGTCCCGACCCGCCGGGACCGCCGACGGCGGAGAAGAGGGTGCCGATCCGCCGTTGCGGGTCGGTGGCCTGCTGGCGCACCACCGCCAGCCCGAGGGTCGGCCCGTCGGGGTGCGCGTAGTCGACGGGGACCTGCGCGGTCGCGCAGTGGAATCGGCTCAGGCTCGGATCCGCGCACGGCGCCCAGTCCAGCCGCGGCGTTGGCACGGCGTCGGCCTGTGCGACCAGGTCCGCAACCGCGGATTCGTGTCGGCTCGGCGGTCCGCCACAGCCACTCAGCACGGGCAGCAGCACGGCGAGCACGGCGACGATGACGATTCTCCAGCTGGGCACGGCACTCATCCTGCGGCCCGCGCGGGCGGCCGTCGTCACCCTGAGGATTGACATCCGACCCTGAATTTCCCCGCAGCTCCACCCCGGCACCCGGCGCGGGCGCGCCACCGATTCGCCGCCGCAGTGGGGCACACGCCGCCCAACTCGGTGTCGCGACGAGCGCGGAAGGCGCATTCGCAGCTCCAGGTCCGAGCCGGGTATTCGGCGGCAACGGCGGCGCCACCGCGCTCGCAGATTGCGGGCCGATCCGGTGCCATTCGTCGGCCGCCTAGGACGTCACCAGGCGGATCACCGCGATCAGGCCGACCACCACGATGACCGCGCGCAACAAGGCGGGCGGCATCCGCCTGCCCAACCGTGCGCCGAGCTGCCCACCGATGATCGAGCCGAGCGCGATCAGCAGGACCGCCCGCCAGTCCACGTCCGCCACGACGATGAAGATCACCGCGGACACCGCGTTCACGATCAGGGCGAGCACGTTCTTCGCCCCGTTGAGACGCTGGATGTCGTCGTGCACGAACACGCCGAGCAGCCCGATCAGCAGCACGCCCTGCGCCGCGCCGAAGTATCCGCCGTAGACACCGGCGGCGTAGACCGCGGCGAACAGGATGGGTCCGCCGTGCGTGGGCGCCGGAGCGCCGTCGTTGTCCCGGCGGCGCTTGACCCAGCTCGCCAGCCGCGGCTGTACGACGACCAGCACCAGTGCCACGAGGATCAAGAGGGGCACGATCGCCTTGAACGCGGCGGCGGGCAAGACCAGCAGCAGCACCGCCCCGGTGATGCCGCCGAGCAACGACGCCGTGCCCAGGCGCACCAGCCGGTCGCCCTGGCCCGCGAGTTCGCGCCGATACCCGTGCACGCCGCTGATCGAGCCCGGCACCAGACCGATGGTGTTGGACACATTCGCCGTCACCGGCGGGAGACCGAACGCGAGGAGAACGGGGAAGGTGATCAGCGTGCCTGAGCCGACGATCGTGTTGATGCCGCCCGCTGCGATACCCGCACCGAAGACGGCCAATTGCTCCAGCCAGGTCATAGCCAATCCTTCGACGTGTCCACTGCCGGACCGAACGGTAGCGTTGTCGTCGGATGACCCGACGAAGGGACCACCCTTTCCGGGCTGCTGGCAGCACGGTAAACTCGCGGACATCATGCAGCGGGCACTTCTTCTCGACCGCCGCGACGGGGTCTGATCGGACCGGCTCCCGTCGCGGGGTTTTGCTGCGCCGGTCGACCCAGCCCATTGGGAAAAACAACATCCTCGGGAGAACCGCCCATGTCCCCTGCTGACGCATTCGTATCCGGCGCGCGCACCATCACCGCGCCGAGCAAACCCGCCCCCGCCGACCAGCCCGGCTGGAACGCGCAGAAGAACTCCTCCATGCCCGCGTTCCGTTACCGGCCGTTCGCGGAGGAGGTCGAGCCGATCACGCTGCCCGACCGCACCTGGCCGGACAAGGTCATCGACCGGGCGCCCGGCTGGTGCGCGGTCGACCTGCGCGACGGCAACCAAGCGCTGATCGACCCGATGAGCCCGGCCCGCAAGCGCCGCATGTTCGACCTGCTGGTCCGGATGGGTTACAAGGAGATCGAGGTCGGCTTCCCGTCGGCGAGCCAGACCGATTTCGACTTCGTCCGCGAGATCATCGAGGACGGCGCGATCCCCGACGACGTGACCATCCAGGTGCTGACCCAGTGCCGCCCCGAGTTGATCGAGCGCACGTTCGAAGCGTGTGCCGGCGCGCAGAACGTCATCGTGCACTTCTACAACTCCACCTCGATCCTGCAGCGGAAGGTGGTGTTCCGCGCCGACCGCGAGGCGGTGAAGAAGATCGCCACCGACGCCGCCGCGCTGTGCCTGGAGATCGAGCAGCGCTACCCGGACACCAACTGGCGTTACGAGTACAGCCCGGAGTCCTACACCGGCACCGAGCTGGAATACGCCAAGGATGTTTGCGACGCGGTGTCGGCGATCATCGCCCCGACGCCGGAGAAGCCGCTGATCATCAACTTGCCCGCCACCGTGGAGATGGCCACCCCGAACGTCTACGCCGATTCGATCGAGTGGATGAGCCGCAATCTGGCCCGCCGGGAGTCGATCGTGCTGTCGCTGCACCCGCACAACGACCGCGGCACCGCCGTGGCCGCCGCGGAACTGGGCTACCAGGCCGGAGCCGACCGCATCGAGGGCTGCCTGTTCGGCAACGGCGAGCGCACCGGCAACGTCTGCCTGGTGACGCTGGGCATGAACCTGTTCTCCCGCGGTGTCGATCCGCAGATCAACTTCTCCGATATCGATGAGGTCCGCCGCACCGTCGAGTACTGCAACCAGCTGCCGGTGCACGAGCGGCACCCGTACGGCGGCGACCTGGTCTACACCGCGTTCTCCGGCAGCCACCAGGACGCGATCAACAAGGGCCTGGACGCGATGAAGGCCTCGGCCGACGCCGCCGGGGCGGATGTCGCGGACATCGTCTGGGAGGTGCCGTACCTGCCGATCGACCCGAAGGACGTCGGCCGCACCTACGAGGCGGTCATCCGGGTCAACTCGCAGTCCGGCAAGGGCGGCGTCGCCTACATCATGAAGACCGACCACGGGCTGGCGTTGCCGCGGCGGCTGCAGATCGAGTTCTCCCAGGCGATCCAGAAGATCACCGACGGCGAGGGCGGCGAGGTGACGCCCAAGGAGATGTGGGACGTCTTCCACGAGGAGTACCTGAGCCCGATCCGCCCGCTGGAGCGGATGCGCCAGAAGGTCACCGCGTCGGAGACCGACGGCGGGGTCGACTCCATCGTGGCCGTGGTGAAGGTCGACGGCGTCGAACAGGAGATCACCGGCAAGGGCAACGGGCCGCTGGCGGCGTTCGTCGACGCGATCGCCGCGGTCGGCTTCGACGTCGAGGTGCTGGACTACTCCGAGCACGCCATGTCCGCGGGCGACGACGCGCAGGCCGCCGCCTACGTGGAGTGCGCGATCGGCGACCGGGTGGTGTGGGGCGTCGGCATCGCCACCTCGATCACGACCGCGTCGCTGCGCGCGGTGGTGTCGGCGGTGAACCGGGCGCACTGACAGCGCATTCCGGAATGATCGGATCGGGCGTCGCGACGGTTCCACCGCGCGGCGCCCGATCTCGCTGGCGCAGACCGGTTGTGGCGCCGTCGCGCTCCCCACGTCCGGCGTGCCTACCGCGACACGGCCTAGCGAACCCCGTGCTAGCGTGGGATTCGCACTCCAAGCGCCGAGCTCTCTGCTCGAACTCCCGAGCAGATGGGGGAACCGTGACACCTAACGACCACAATCCGACCTCTCCGCCCTGGCTGCAGAGTCATTCCGTGGATACGGCCGAAGTCAGCGACGCGGAGTCAGCGGCCACCGACCCGTCGGCCGAGCCGATCGGCGGCGCGGAAGCGAAGGAAACCGACGTGACGGATGGGCCTGCCCAGCCCGACGCACAGCCCGAACAGCCGGAGCCGCAAGGCTCGACGGAGCAGACCACGGCCTACCCGCAAGCCGCCGCACCGCCGCAGGCTTGGGCGCCCCCGCAGGCCGGACCGGCCGAGCCCTACGGTTCGTACGCCCCGCCGAGCCCGGGTGCGTATCCCCCTCCCTCACCCTTTCCCGGGGAGCCGTTCCCTACCGGCGCATTTCAGCCGCCGTCCGGCCACAGCGGTAGCCATCCCATAGCCACACCGCCGGACGGACCCCACCCCGGTTACGGGGAGTACCGCCAGGAGATCGGCGGCGACGGCTTGGTGCGGCGGGTGCCCGTGGATTCCGCGCAGCCCGAATCCGGTGCGCCGCAACCCGACCAGCCCAGCGGCCCGATCTACAGCTGGGCGCCGCCGCCCCCTCCGGTGACGCATCAGCCGCCGCCTCCGCCCTATCAGCCGCCGCCTCCGCCGCCGATCGGGCAACCGCAGATGCCGAGCTGGCAGGGCGGCCCGCCGCTGCAGTCCGCGCCGCCGTTCCAACCGCAGCACGTGCCGCAGCCCGGCCAGCCGGGGCACTCGGTGAACGACCTGAATCTGCTCAGGCGGGCTCGCAGGGCGCCGCGCAGCGGTTGGCGCCGTGCGGTGCACAAGGCGTCCGGCGGCATGATCAACCCGGGCGAGTCGGCGGCAGACATCGTCTACCAGGACCTCGTAGACCGGGTGAACCAGCCGGTGCGCGGGGACTATCGGATCGCGATCCTCTCGCTCAAGGGCGGCGTCGGGAAGACCACCACCACGGTCGGTCTCGGCTCCACCTTCGCTTCGCAGCGCGGCGACCGGGTCATCGCGATCGATGCCAATCCCGACTTGGGCACGCTCGCCCACCGGGTGCCGCGGCAGACCCGCTCTACCGTGCGCAACCTGCTCGAGGATCAGCACATCACCAGGTACTCCGACGTGCGGGCGCACACCTCGCAGGCGCCAAGCCGCTTGGAAGTGCTTGCCAGTGAACAGGATCCGGCGGTCTCCGAGGCGTTCAGCGAAGCGGACTACCGCAAGGCGATCGGCATCCTGCAGTCGTTCTACAACATCATCCTGACCGACTGCGGCACCGGCTTGATGCACTCCGCGATGGCGGGCGTGCTGGATATGGCCAGCTCACTGGTGCTGGTCACCTCGCCGGCGATCGACGGCGCGCGCAGCGCCTCGGCCACGCTGGACTGGCTCGACCACCACGGTTACGGCAAGCTGGTGGAGCGAACGGTCGTGGTGGTGAACGCTTCCCGGCGCGGCGCGTCCACCGTCGATCTGGACCAGCTGCGCAAGCTGTTCCTCGACCGCACCCGCGCGGTGCAGGTGGTGCCATTCGACGACCACCTCGCCGAGGGCGCGGAAATCGATCTGGAACTGGTGAGCAAACCGACGCGGCGGGCGCTGCTCGAATTGGCGGCGATGGTCGCCGACGACTTCGGTTACGTCAGCTCGCAAGCCCAGCATCCCTACCGGCACCAGCCGCCGCCGGGATTCTGATCGAGCGCCGATTCGGCGTCGCCGTGCGGCGTCACCCCCGTGCGGCGGCGTCCTTTTCGCTCGTCCCGGAACCGGCAGTCACCAACGCCACGGCCGATTCGAACGCCGCGAGTACGGCCGCGATCGCCGGACGTGCCTCGGCCCGAGGCCGGGTGGCCAGCTCGTACATCCTGGCGGCCCGCACGCCGGACAACCGCAGCACCGCCAAGTCGGGGTGGGCCACCGCGTAGCGCGGCATGAGCGCGACGCCGTAACCGGTGGCGACCAACGTCTCGATGACCCGAAAATCGTTGAGTCGCTGCGCTATCCGCGGCTGCACGCCGGTCACGGTGGCGATCGAGCGCAGCACGTCGTCGACGGGGAAACCGCCCCGCACGCTCAGCCACGTCTCGTCGGCCAATTCCTCCGGCGCGACGGCCGAGCGGCCCGCGAGCCGGTGCGTCGGCGCCGCGACAATGTCGATCGGCTCCCGCATGAGTACCCGGGTGGCGACGCGCGGGTCGGCGATCGGCGCGGCCCGTTCGTCGCGATGGGTCAGGACCACGTCGTAGTCGGCGAGCAGTCGCGCCACTTCCGAGGGAGGCACGTCCTCGTCCCGCGCGACCACGTCGACCCCGCTGTCCACCATTCCCGGCAGCACATGCGGCAACAGCAGCGCGCCGCCCGAGGGGAACACAGCGACTCGGACCCGCCCGCGCGGCGAGCCGCGATAGTGGGCCATCTCGGCGACCGCGCGGTCCATGGCGGCGAGCACTTCGTCGGCGCGCACCACCAAGGCGCGGCCCGCGTCGGTGAGCCGGACCCGCCTGCCGTCCGGTTCGAGCAGGGCCACGCCGGCTTCCTTGGCCAGCACCTTGAGCTGCTGCGAAACAGCCGAGGGCGTCATCGACAGCGCTGCCGCCACGGCGGCCACGGTGCCGCGATCGGCGAGTTCTCGCAGCACGCGCAGCCGTTCGAGCGCCATGGGCGGACCAGGAGCGACGAAGTCGGATTCCATTAAGCAAAGCTACATTATTGATACATAATTATTCGATTGTCCTGATGGTTAGCCAGCCGCACGATGAAGAGCGTGACCAACCGCGACCGCCTGCTCGGCCTCACTGTCGTCCTGCTCTGGGGATTGAACTTTCTCGCCATCCGGGTCGGGCTCGACCACTTCCCCCCGTTCTTCTTCGCGGCGCTGCGCTTCGCGGTGCTCGCGGTGCCCGCGCTGCTGTTCGTCCCGCGTCCCGCGGTGCGGATGCGCTGGATCCTGCTCTACGGCACCGGTTTCGGCATCCTCCAGTTCGCGTTCCTGTTCACCGCGATGCGGGTGGGCATGCCGACCGGGCTCGCCTCGCTCGTGCTGCAGTCCTCCGCGCCGTTCACCGTGCTGCTCGGCACGCTGCTGCTGGGTGAGCGGATGCGTCCACTGCAGGTCGGGGGCATCGCCGTCGCGGTGACGGGCATGGCGGTGATCGGGTGGGACCGGCTGGCCCACGCCACCCTGTTGCCGGTACTGCTGACCCTGGCGGGCGGGCTCGGCTGGGCGTTCGGCAATATCGGCGCGCGCCTTGCCGGAACCGAGACTCCCGGCGTCAACCCGCTGCATCTGATGCTGTGGACCACCGCCATCCCGCCGGTGCCGCTGTTCGCGCTGTCGATGTTCACCGAGGGGCCGACCACGGGCGCGCACGCCCTGGCCGGGGCGTTCACGACCGAGGGTTTGCCCGCACTGCTGGCGCTCGCCTACATCGCCGTCCTCGCCACCGTGGTCGGCACGGGACTGTGGACCTACCTGCTCGGACGCTATCCCGCGGGGCTGGTCGCGCCGTTCTCGCTGCTCGTTCCCGTCGTCGGCATCGCCGCCGCCTGGACTGCCCTCGGCGAGACCCCGACCCCGATGTCGTTGGTCGGCGGCGTCGTAGTGCTGGCAGGCGCGTTCGCCGCCACGTCGAGCAGGCCGCGCGCGGCGACGGCGGACATCCGCACCGGGACACCGAGCACTCCCGCACTGGCCGACGCGGGCCGCCCGGCCTGAACAGGCGTCCCGCCCGGAGCCGGACACCGCCGACGGCGACGACGCTACGGGCCGGATCGCGCTACGCAACTGGATCGGCCCGACCCCGCGGACACCGAAGCGCTCGCGCCCGGTGTGCTCGACCGCACAGATTCCGCACGGCGCGCCGATGGCTTTGCGGGGTCGGTGCGGAGTGCTCGAATTGCCGCCTTACAGTAGTGCCCGGCGTGGAAGTTGGTCCCGGTTCTAGGCGGCAGAGCGGCGCATGGCAGAAAATCGATGGACCGTATCGCGAAGAGCACTGCTTCGTAACACGGTCGCGGCAGGGGTGGCAGCGGGAGCGCTGACGGCGGGCGCGTTACGACCGACGCAGGCCGCGGCGAATCCCGGCGGGAGACGGGTCGCGGTACTCGGCGGCGGCGTCGCCGGACTCACGGCCGCGCATGAGCTCGCGGAACGCGGATTCCAGGTCACCGTCTACGAGAAGCGCGCGTGGGGCGGCAAAGCACGCAGCGTCGGCGTGCCGGGCACCGGAGCGGGAGGACGACCGGACCTGCCCGGCGAACACGGCTTCCGCTTCTTCCCCGGCTTCTACCAGCACGTGCCGGACACCATGCGCCGAATCCCGTTCCTGGGCAACGCGAACGGAGTGTGGGACAACCTGGTGGCGGTGCCGGAAGCCCGCTTCGCCCGGCGCGGCGGCGACGACTTCCGCGTTCCACTCGGTCCGCGCGCACGCTCCGAATTCTCCGCAGCCAGTTTCCGCGAGACGCTCGGCGCGGCGCTGTCCACCGCGCTGAAGATGCCCCCGGACGAGGGGATCTACTTCGCCGAGCGCCTGCTCGTCTTCAACACCAGCTGCGACGCCCGCCGCCTCGGCCAGTGGGAGCGCACCTCCTGGCACGACTACGTCGGCGGTCACGCCCGCTCACACGAGTTCCGCGCCCTGCTCTCGCGCACGCTGACCAGCATCATGGTCGCCGCCAAGGAGAACGTGGCGAGCGTGCGCACCATCGGCACGATGGGCGAGCAGTTCCTCGGCAATCCGATGGAGATCGGCAACGACGGCGGCCTGGACCGCGTGCTCAACGGCCCGACCAACGCGGTATGGATCGAGCCGTGGTTGCGGCGCATCCGCGAACTCGGAGCGGAATTCGTGCTCGGCGCCGAAGTGCGCGAACTGGAGGTACGCGACCGCAGGATCGTCGCGGCCCGCGTCGTGGACGAGACCGGCGCGCAGCGCATGGTCGAGGCGGACTATTTCGTGGTCGCGCTGCCCGCCGAACGGGCGCGCACCCTGTGGTCGCCGCAAGTCCTCGCCGTACAGCCCGAACTGGCGGGGATGGACCACCTCGTCACCGACTGGATGAACGGCATCCAGTTCTATCTGCGCAGGCCGGCCGACATCTCGCGCGGCCACACCGCATATATCGACGCGCCATGGTCGCTCACCTCGATCAGCCAGAACCAGCTGTGGCGGCGCAAGCTGACCGAGTTCGGGGACGGCGGGGTGCAGGACTGCCTGTCGGTGGACATCTCCGACTGGAACACCCCGGGCATCGTGTTCGGCAAGCCGGCCAAGGAGTGCACCCACGAGGAGATCGCGCGCGAGGCGTGGGCGCAGATCCGGGCGCACCTCGACGATCGCGGCGAGGTGCTGGGCGACGCCGACCTGCATTCCTGGTTCCTCGACCCGGGCATCACCTGGCAGGAGGGACAGCGGCGCAATGCCAACGCCGACCCGCTGCTGATCAACACCGCCGGGTCGTGGGAGTACCGTCCGCAGGCGCACGGAGCGCTGGAGAACCTCTTTCTGGCGGGCGATTACGTACGCACGAACATCGATCTGGCCACCATGGAGGGCGCCAACGAGTCCGCGCGGGCCGCGGTGAACGCGCTGCTGGACGTGGCTGGCTCGAACGCCGAGCGCTGCCGCACGTACACCCTCTACCGCGCCCCCGAACTCGAACCGCTGCGCCGGCTCGATGCCGACCGGTACGCGGCCGGGCAGCCGAATATGTTCGACGTACCGGTCTGAACGAATGTGATCGATCTCCTCTCGCCCGAACGGAATTCGATCGTCATCCCAGCGGGCGCGGTGCTTGAATCGAATCATGGGCGAGCGCACCACTCCGAACGTGATCACGGACCCGGCAGATCTGCGGGCATTGCTCGGCGAGGTGGCGCCCCGCGTCGCCACCAAAGAGCGCGCCGCGCTGCACGCCCGGGACCGGGAGTGGATCGCCACCTCCCCGTTCCTGGTGATGAGCACCAGCGACGCGCACGGAAACTGCGACGCCTCCCCGAAGGGCGATCCGGCGGGCTTCGTGCGGGTGCTCGACGACACCACCCTCGCCATCCCGGAGCGCCCCGGTAACCGGCGCGCCGACGGCTACCTCAACATCCTGGCCAACCCGCACATCGGCCTGTTGTTCGTGATCCCGGGCCGGCGCGAAACGCTGCGGATCAACGGCCGCGCGCGGCTGGTGCGCGACGCGCCGTACTTCGACGACATGGTGGTGCGCGGGCACCGCCCGATCCTCGCCGTCGAGGTGGACATCGACCAGATCTTCTTCCACTGCGCCAAGGCGTTCATGCGCAGCCACCTCTGGGAGCCCGACCAGTGGCCGGAGGATGCTTTGCCGAGCCCTGCCCGCCTGGTCAAAGAGGTGCAGACGAACGTCACCGAGACGGTGGAGGAGCTCGAGCGCTACTACGCGCCGGAGAACTACGCGGCCAAGCTCTACCAGGGGTGAGCCGCGTGGCCCACGCCACCCGACCGCGGCGCGCCGCGATCGCGGCGCGAACATAGACTCGCGACGTGGCAGACATATCGGTGCGCGGACGGCTCGCGCTGGCGGCGGCGGCCGCGGCGTCCTGGGCCTCGCAGAAGGCGGGCCGCGGCAAAGGCTCGATGATCGGCGGCCTGATCGCGTTGAAGATCGATCCGACCGTCATGGATCAACTGGGACGGCAGCGGCGCACCGTGCTGGTGACCGGCACGAACGGCAAGTCGACCACCACGCGGATGACCACCGCGGCGCTCAGCACCCTGGGCACGGTGGCGACCCAGGCCGACGGCGCGAACATGGACGCGGGCATCGTCGCCGCGCTCAACGCGCACCGGCGCGCGCCGCTGGCCGCGATCGAGGTCGACGAACTGCACCTGCCGCACGTCACCGATTCGCTGAACCCCTCGGCGGTGGTGCTGCTGAACCTCAGCCGCGACCAGCTCGACCGGGTGGGCGAGATCAACATGATCGAGCGCAAGCTGCGCGCGGGCCTGGCGAAGCACCCGGCTACCGTCGTGGTCGCCAACTGTGACGACGTGCTGGTCACCTCGATCGCCTACGACCACCCGAACGTGGTGTGGGTGGCCGCGGGCAGCGGCTGGGCGATGGACGCGACCAGCTGCCCGCGCAGTGGTGAGCCGATCGTCTGGGAGGGCGCGCACTGGCGCAGCACCGGTACGGACTTCCAGCGTCCGGAACCGGATTGGTGGCTCGACGGCGACGATCTGGTCGGTCCGGAGGGCAAGCGTTTCCCGCTGCGGCTCGCGCTGCCGGGCCGGGCCAATCGCGGCAACGCCGCACAGGCCGTGGCCGCCGCCGTCGCGCTGGGCGCCGACGCGGAGCAGGCCGTCGCGGCCGCGGGAACGGTCCGCGAGATCGCGGGTCGCTACCGCACCGTGCAGGTCGGGGAGCACGACGCGCGGCTGCTGCTGGCGAAGAATCCGGCCGGGTGGCAGGAGGCGCTGTCGATGATCGAGCCGACCTCCGCGGGCCTGGTGATCGCCGTGAACGGCCAGGTGCCCGACGGCGAGGACCTGTCCTGGCTGTGGGACGTGCGGTTCGAGCACTTCGAAGGCGTGCAGGTGGTGGCCGCGGGCGAGCGCGCCACCGACCTGGCGGTGCGGCTGACCTACGCGGGCGTGGAGCACACCCTGGTGCCAGACCCGGTACGGGCCATCGCGTCGTGCCCCGCGGGCCACGTGGAAGTGCTGGCGAACTACACCGCGTTCCGTGATCTCAACCGTGACCTGGAGGAGCGGGCATCATGAGCGAGTCGACCTTCCGCATCGGCCTGGTGCTGCCGGACGTGATGGGCACCTACGGCGACGGAGGCAACGCCCTCGTGCTGCGCCAGCGGCTGCGCATGCGCGGCTACGACGCCGAGATCGTCGAGATCACGCTGGCCGAACCGGTGCCGGATTCCCTGGACGTCTACACCCTCGGCGGCGCGGAGGACTCCGCCCAGCGCTTGGCCACCCGGCACCTGCAGCGCTACCCCGGCCTGCAGCGCGCCGCGGGCCGCGGCGCCCCGGTGCTGGCGATCTGCGCGGCCATCCAGGTGCTCGGCCAGTGGTACGAGACGTCGGCGGGCGAGCGGGTGGACGGCGTCGGCCTGCTCGATGTCACGACGTCGCCGCAGCAGAAGCGCGCCATCGGCGAGGTGACCACCACACCCCTGCTCGACGGGCTCACCGCGGCGCTCACCGGCTTCGAGAACCACCGGGGCGGAACGAAACTCGGTGGAGAAGCGCACGGCCTCGCTCGCGTCACCCGGGGCGTGGGCAACGGCGTCGGCGACGGGCTGGAGGGCGTCGTCCAGGGCTCGGTCATCGGCACCTACATGCACGGCCCGGTGCTGGCCCGCAACCCCGAGCTCGCCGACTTGCTGTTGCTGCGCGCCCTCGGCGTCACCGAGCTGGCCCCCCTCGACCTGCCCGAGGTAGACCAGCTCCGGCGGGAGCGCCTGCGCGCCTGATCAGCGGCCGAGGCCGGCCGGCGAGCGGTGGGTGACGAACCCACCGCGCGCGAGCCCGTAGGGTGCGACGGCGTCGATCCTGCCGTGGACGTCGGGGCGCCCCAAGGGGTTTCACGCGCGAACCGACTGATCCGGCAGGTCTTCCGATCTGCATCCGGCCCCCGCGCCTTACCCGATAGCCTCGACCTTCATGCCATCCAACGGTTCGTACTCCTATGACATCCGAGCGGTCGTCTTCGATTGGCGCGGCACACTCGTCTCGGAACTCTCCCCGCAGCAGTGGACTCGAGAAGCCCTGCGGCGGACGGGCCGCAGACACGATGACGACGCTGCCAGTGCGCTCCTGCGGGAGATCCGGGCGGCCGCCGGGCAACCGAACCGTTTGCAATCACCACAGGGCAACACCAGCGCCGCCCGGCACAGGGAGACTTTCTACGCGGTGTTCGCGGATGCCGGTCTCGACGCCGACCTCGCCGAGGAACTTTTCGAAGTGGATTCCGATCCGGCTTACAACCATTTCGCCGTCGATGCCGCCGCCACTCTCACCGCGCTCTCCGAAAGCGGTTACAAGGTCGGTGTTCTCAGCAACATTCACTTCGATATCCGCCCGTGTTTCGCCGAAGCGCGGCTGCTGGATTCGATCGAGACCTTCGTGCTGTCCAACGAGCACGGCATCCAGAAACCCGATCCCGCCATATTCCGCCTGGCGCTCGCGGAACTCGGCACCAGCGCCGAGCAAACCCTGATGGTAGGAGACCGGCCCTCGCGCGACGGAGCCGCCGTAGAAGTCGGGATGCCGACTTTGCTCGTTCCTTCGCTGACCGATCCCCGGCGACGCCAACTGCACCTCGTCACGAACGCCATCGGCGGGGGTCTGCGACCGCTGGCCCGGGAACAGAGCGCGGCGGTATAGGGCCCGCCTACGTTCCCGCGGACCGCGCGGCCCCGCCCCGCGCGACGGCGGCACGACGGACTCAGGTGCGTCTGATCGCGCGTTCGAGCGCACCGAGTCCGGCGTCGATCGCGGTGGGCTGTGCCCGGTGGCACAGCTCATCGACGAGATCGCGCACCGTGGGATGGTCCGGCGCCGACCTCGGTGACGTCGACGGAGACGGTGACCGTGCTGTCCTTCGCGTCGGTGTAGATGATGCCGCGCAGCGGGGGGACGTCGGCGTAGTCCCGGCCCCAGGCAGTGGTGATGTATCGCTCGTCACCGAACTGGTCGTTGGTGGGGTCGAGGTCGATCCACCGGCCGGTGCGGTCGTGTCGGTCCGCGCCGCCCACCCATACGGCCGCCCAGGCATGCGTAGCGTCGGCGCCGACCATCCGCCGCTTCCCCGGTGGCGGATCGGTGGCCAGGTAACCGGACACGTACCTGGCCGCGAGACCGTGCGACCGCAGGCAGGCGACAGCAAGGCGGGCGAAGTCCTGACAGACGCCGGCGCGCGCCGCGAACACGTCGGCCACGCGCGTGGACACCGTCGTCGCGCCGGACCGGTAGGCGAAATCGGTGTAGATGCGAGTGGTCAACTCCCCCACCGCATCCAGCAGCGGTCGGCCGGGCTGCAGGGATTCAGCGGCATACGCGATGATTTCCGGCGTGATCTCCGGCGGGTGCAGGTCGAGGGCGAACTCCACGGCCAACGGCCCGTTCGCGCTGCTCGGCCGCGCTCTCTCCCACGGTTCGCCGGCCGTGCCGGAGCGGCCGTGATCCGGTGCGTCGACCTCGACCAGCGATTCGCCGACGACCGTCAGCGCGCGATGCTCGGTGGTGACATGGAAATAGGAGGTGATGTTGCCGTACACGTCCGCGCCGACCGACCGGTCCGAAGGCGCGGGATCGATCCGGATGTCGTGGGCGAGCAGTCGCTGGCCGGATAGGTCGCGCGGGGTCAGATAGGCGCGCCCGTAGGAGTTGGTGACCTCGCCGGAGTACGAGTACTTGGTGCGGTGCTCCACCCGGTAGCGCCGCAGCGCGGGGCCGGTCATTCGACGGCCTGCGCACTACCCCACAGCGGCTGGATGCCGACCGGCACCGACAGCGTGCTGGTCTCGAAGGACTCGGACATCTTGCGCAGGCGCAGATGCACGCCCTCGAGCAACTCCGCCAGTTCCGTGCGCCGGTCATCCGCGTCGGTCACCGCCAAGTCGTCGGGGTCCAGACGGCGCAGCATGCGGCGCGCGTCCGCGAGCAGCCGCTGTGGACGCGAGGATCCGGACGCACCGGGCAGCGCGTGGAAATCGCCGTGCAACCGGTCCAGCTGATAGGCCAGCGATCGCGGATTGGCCGTGTCGAACAGGAGGAGTTCGGCGATGTCCGCTATCCGGACCGAATCCTGGTGCCGCCGACGATAACTCACCGAGGACTCGGTGGCCCGCAGCACCCATTCGGTGACCTCACGCTCGGTCTGCTCCGGATACTGCCGGGTCAGCGCGGCCGACAGCAATGCGGTCAGGGCGAGACCGCGCTCGATTCGCTTGCCGATGTCCCTGACGTGCCAGCCGGTGTCGCGGATCAGCGATTCCCCGTCGATGCCGGACAGCGCGAGCAGCCCCGCCAAACTGCGCGCGTGCACGTCCGAGAGTTCCGCCTCCTGGTCGTCCGCCGCCGCCGGATAGCCGGCCAGCGCGCGGTCCACCGCGCCGAGGATCATCCAGGTGTCCGCCGGCAACTGGTCGCGCACGGCCCGCGCGGCGTTGCCGTAGCGATCGATCGCGAAGGCCAGCGAACCAGGCAACTCCCGGTCGATCGTCAGCGCGACGAGATAGTCGTGGCCCGAACGGGACCCGCCGGGGTCCCGATGCGCCTGCGCGGTGGTGACCTGCGCCGCATCGGTGGCGTCCTGGCTGTCCGGTCGCTCCGCGACGGCTTCCACGCCTGCCGTGATCGGTGGCTCCACACCGGCGTGGGCCACGGCTTCGTTCCGGGACGCGGCCGCGGGGTCTTCCTTCTGACCCGAATCAGCCTGCCGCCGCGACGTCTTCGACGTTTCTCGCGCCTCGGGACCGAACGCCCCTTCGGCTGGAGCCGCGGTCGCGGTGGTCCGCCCGAGCGCGGCCATGAGGATCGGCAGCGCCTCCGCGCCTTCCAGCCAGGGGCGATAGCGGAAGTCCTGGTAACGCTCGTGGGTGGCGATCAGCAGACGGGCGGTGTCCTCCGCACGCTCACCGTAGCGGCCCATCCAGAACAGGTCGTTGAGCACCCGGGGGGAGCTGATGGGTTCGACGGTCGGCGCGGTGCGTCGTTCGCGGGACGGCTCGGTGCTGACCGCGGCGGCGGCCGTCGGCGCGGCCCGCACCCAGACGTCCTTGGCGGCCACCTCGCGCGCGGCCCGTTCGGTCGTGCGCAGGCGCAGCCGGCCGAGACCACCGGACAGCACGGTGTAGCCGCCCCGGTGGGCGAGGGAGAACAAGCGCATACCGACCGGGGCCGCGCCGAGACCGCCGTGATCGCGGATGGCGGGCGCGACGGAGAATTGCGCCGGTTCCTGGCCCACCCACTGCCACCCGTGCGCCTCGATCCTCGCCGTCATTTCCGCCCGCTGCTCCCGGCTCAGTTCGGGGCCGATCAGCGTGGACCCGTCGACCGCGGAGCGCAGGATCAGCTTGTCCAGGTTCGCGATCAGATGCTTGCGCTCCTGCTCGCTACCGCCCCAGTACGACGGCGCGCTCTGCAGCAGCAGATCCTCGCCGAGCAGTGCGCGCGAGAGAGCGGGCAGAAAGCCGGCCAGCGCGGGATTCTCCAGCAACCCGCTGCCCAGGGTGTTCACCACCGTCACCGCGCCGCGCCGCAGCACCTCGACCAGCCCCACCACACCCAGTCGCGAATCCGGCCGCAGGTCGAGTGGATCGGAGAACTCGGCGTCCACCCGGCGCAGCACCACGTCCACCCGTTTCAGCGTGCCGAGCGACCGCATCCACAGCGCGCCCTCGCGCACCACCAGATCCGCGCTCTCCACCAACGGAAACCCCAGCGTGGAGGCGAGATAGGCCTGATCGAACGCCGTCTCGGAGTGCACCCCGGGGCTGAGCACCACGACCACCGGCTCGTCGTCGTCGGCGGGCGCCGATTCGATCAGCATCAAGCGCATCGCCCTCGCGAAGGGCGTCAGCGGACGTGGATTGGCGTGCTCGAACGACTCCGGGATAGCGGTCGCCACGACCCTGCGGTCCGCGAGCGCGTACCCGGCGCCGGAGGGCGCTTGGGTCCGGTCGGCGAACACCCGGAATTCTCCATCGGCCCAACGGCTGAGATCACAGGCGTGCAGGAACAACTGATGCCGCCCCGGCACGGTGATGCCGTGCGCGGCCCGGACGTAGCCACGGTTGCCGAACACGGCCTCCGGCGCCAGCAACCGGGAACCGAGCGTCCTGCGCGGCCCGTAGACATCGGTGAGCACCTCGTCGAATACCCGGGAGCGCTGTTCCAGCCCGGCCTCCAGCCGGGTCCAGTCCTCCGCGGCGACCAGCAAGGGAATCGGATCCAGGCGCCAGGGCGCCGTGGTGTCGGCCGAGGCGCTTGCTTCGTGGTAGGCGATGCCGTCGTCGTCGATCAGCCTGCGCACCCGGCTGTCGAGCCTGCGCAGCCCATCCCCGCCGAGTTGGGCGAAGTCGGCCGCCAGCTCCGACCAAGTCCGGCGCACCGTGCCGTCCACGTCGACCAGTTCGTCGTAGTAGCCCGCGACGGGCGCGCCGCATTCGTCGTAGGCGGCCGTTGCGGCGCCTTCCGAGCGGTAGCGCGTGAACTGTTCGCGCACAGCGACGCCCGTGGCGGTCGCCCGCCGCTCCTCGCGCAACGTCACCGCGCCGACCTCACTTCCGCCGCCTGCCTTGCCCAATGGTCGCCAGACCCGCTCCGCCCGAACCGTTCGATGGTGCGGGCAACAACCCATCCTCGGGATGTGTGACTATTTTCGCATGTAGCAGCACATGTATCGGGCAAACCGGCAGGATGCCAGCGGTCGAGACATCCGATTGCTGTTCAGTTGCACGCACATCGGACACGGCGACACACGGGCCTGGGTCCCACCGCGACGACCGGACCGGTGGTATCACCGAACGACGACAACGATCTCGTCAGGAGGTCATATGCGTACAACCGATTGTTCATCGTGCGAATCCGCGTTCGACCACTGCCACGGAACCCTGATCGTGCACGCGAGCCGGATCGCCGAATGCACCGACGAGCACTGCCTTGAACTCAGCCACGCCCGGCACGCCTTCGTCCTCGACTGCCGGGACCTCGCGGGCGGCTGCCGGTGCACCGAGGAAGATACGGCTCGCCGCCGGGCCTGAACGGTTCCGTACCCTGGCCCGGGTGAGCTATGACCACGTGTTGTTGCCGTCCGGAGTCGCGTCGTCGATCGCGGAGGTCGACGCCTACCTGAGCACCCAGCAGGGCGTCCCCGAGTCGGGTGCGGTCGCGCAGATCGCGGCCGAACTCAACAGACGCAACGCGGAACTGCCCGAGGAGGACAGTTTTCTCAGCACCGTCCCGGTCGGCGGCGCGGCCACCGGCGCGGTGCTGCACGTGCCGTGTCCCTACGACGCGATCGGCTTCGTCCGCCACTTGCTGTTCCAACTCGCCACGCCACTGAACTACGCCGTCTACGACCCGCAGCTGGCCTGGCTGATCGATCCCGCCGGGCGCGTCGAGGCCATCGTCACCCACGGCGGCGCGGGCGAGTTCCCGTATCTGACCGAAATGCTTGTCCAGCAGTGGGTTCCGGAGCTGAGCGCGCCGAACCCGTACCTCGTCGTCGAACGCGGCGAGCAGTTCTACATCCAGACCTATCGCGGGAACACCGGCGCGTACACCGTGGAATACCGGGACGGCACCCCCGACCAGCATTTCGGTACCACCGTCTCCGACCCCGCCACCGTGGCCGCTCTCATCTGGGGCTGGGCCAACGACGACCGCAGCCGCTTTCCCGGCCTCCCCTGGTCCCGCGTCGACCTCTGAACCCGGTCACTGGTTCTGGGCGGCCAACCGGCCGGCCAGCGCCAGGAACGAGGCGCCGAAGACCCGCCGCGTCCAAGTCACCACGGCGGGCCGGGAGACGACCTGGTCGCGCACCGCGGCGGCGCACGCGCCGTACACCGCGAACACCACCAGGGTGGCGAGCATGAAGACGCCGCTCAGCGCGAGCATGCGCGCCAGCGCGTTCGGCGCCGCGCTGGGTACGAACTGTGGGAGGAACGCGAAGAAGAAGATGGTCAGCTTGGGGTTGAGGAGGTTGAGCAGCACCGCAGAGGTGATCACGTTCCGCGCCGAGGGCGCGGTGTGCCCGGCCTGCTCCGGCACGGCGAGTGCGCCCTCGTCCCGGAACGTACTCCAGGCCATGTACACCAGATAGGCGACGCCGAGGTACTTCAGCGTCTGGAACGCGACCGCGCTCGCATTCAGCAGCGCGGCCACACCCGTGATCGCCGCGATCAGGTGCGGGACGGTGCCGAGCGTACAACCGAAGGCCGCGATCACCGCGGCCCGCACGCCCCGGGACAGCCCGGCCGCCAGCGTGAACAGCACGCCGGTACCGGGAGTGGCGACGATGACGAGCGTCGTCAGCAGGAATTCGATGCTCATCCCCGACACGGTAACCCACGCCGGGCACGGCGCAATCGCTCTCGCGAAAGGCGATTTCGCCGCTTACAGGGCGCGTCGGCCGGACAGCGCGCGGCCCAGGGTCAGCTCGTCGGCGAACTCGAGGTCGCCACCCATCGGCAGGCCCGAGGCCAGCCTGGTCACGCTCAGGCCGGGGAAATCGCGCAGCATCCGGACCAGGTAGGTGGCGGTGGCCTCGCCCTCGGTATTCGGGTCGGTCGCGATGATCACCTCGCTGACGTCGACGCCGTCCTCCTGGTTTCCGATGCGCGCCAGCAGTTCCCGGATCCGCAGCTGGTCGGGGCCGACCCCGCTGAGCGGGTCGAGCGCGCCGCCGAGTACGTGGTAGCGACCGCGGAACTCCCGGGTGCGCTCGATCGCCTGCACGTCCTTGGGTTCCTCGACCACGCAGATCATGGTCCGGTCCCGGCGCGGGTCGGCACAGATGCGGCACAGCTCGCCGTCGGAGACCGTCCCGCACGTGACGCAGAACTGCACACCGTCGCGCACCTTCTGCAGCGCGGCCTGCAACCGATCGATCTCCGGCGGCTCCACCTGCAGCAGGTGGAAAGCGATGCGCTGCGCGCTCTTCGGACCGACGCCGGGCAGCTTGCCCAACTCGTCGATCAGATCCTGGACCGGACCTTCGTACACCCGCTGCCTCGGCTCAGAAACCGGGCAGCGAACCGCCGCCGATGCCGCCGGACAGTGGGCCGAGCCGTTCCGCGGCGACGCGCTGCGCGTTGGCCATCGCGTCGTTGACCGCACCGATGACCAGGTCCTGCAAAGTCTCGACGTCGTCGGGATCCACGGCCTTGGGATCGATGGTCAGCGACACCACCTCGCCGCTGGCCTTGATGGTGACCTTGACCAGGCCACCGCCCGCCGCGCCCTCCACCTCGGTCGCCGCGATCTCGGCCTGGGCTTCCATCACCGCCTGCTGCATCTGCTGCGCCTGGGCGAGCAACTGTTGCATGTCGAACTGGCCACCTGGCTGCACGGGAGGGTCCTCTCTGGAGAAGGTGTCACCGGCCAGCCTAGTCCTGTCGCACCGTGTTCCCGGCGCGGCCCGACGGTCTCGAGCCGCGCGGCGCATGGTGGATAACAGGTTGGGTAGTTCCGGTGGAGACCGACCGAGCGCCCTTTACCATCGACACCGGATCGGCGACCGGTGTGCAAATCTGGAGACAAAGATGATCGCAGTTCGTGCACGTTTCCTGAGCACTCTGGTGCTCACGCTCGGTGTTCCCGGCATCTTTCTCGGAGTCGCGGGTCCCGCGGCGTCGGCGGATACGGAGATCATCGATGCGACCGAGGTCCTCGAGTCCCAAAAGGGCATTCAAGAGAGCATCGAAGCCGAAACCACTCCGGCGGTAGCCGACTACGGCGGCGGCTGTGTCCTCTACCCGGACGACAAGGCCGCGACGCTCGATTCGCTGCGCTTCCGGTGCTCGGCCGAGCAGCAGGACGCCATCTTCCGCGCCGCGCCGCTGGGCTCCGTCCCGACGGGTGTGAAGTCGGGCTGGGTCACTCGTCCGCCGGTTATGCAGGCCGTGGCGCCTCCGCTGTGGATCGGCAAGACCTTCTACACCGGCCCGGACGGCGGCTACCTGATGAACCGCCTCACCGGCGCCGGCATCGAGGGCTGGCACGCCGACGTCTACGCGGCGCCCGCCCTGACCGACGGGCAGCCGGCCTGGGCGCTGAACTACGCGCCGTCGCCGACGCCGCCGGTCTACGACGAGATCCGGGAGGTCACCCCCGGCGTGTGGTTCGGCTACTCGTGGTGGCGCGGCGCGTTCCAGACCACCCTGCTGCTGACCTTCGCGCTCGCCTGAACACCGGGCGCCGTTTGACCCTCCGGTTACTGGAGGGTGTTGGCTGGTGCCATGACGGCAACCGTCCCTATCGGGGAATTCTCCAGGCTGAGCAATCTCAGTGTGAAGACGTTGCGCTACTACCACGAGATCGGCCTGCTCGCTCCGGCGGACATCGACGCCGGCTCGGGCTATCGACGGTACGCGACGGCGCAGGTGACGCAGGCGCAGTTGATCCGGCGGCTGCGCGAGCTGGACATGCCGGTCCCGGAGATCCGCGCGGTGCTCGCCGCGCCGGACGAGAACGCCCGTGACGCCACGCTGCGTGCGCATCTGGAGCGCATGGAGGCGGAGCTGGCCCGCACCCGCGCGGTCGTGGCCTCGCTGCGCGCGCTGCTGACGCCCTCGGCTCCGATCACCGTGGAGTACCGCACGGTTGCCGCGTTCCCGGCGGCGGCGATCGGCGCGACGGTGGAGCGCGAACACATCGACGAGTGGTGCGCTGCGACGTTCCAGGCGTTGTACGAGGCGCTGGCCGCCGCGGGCATCACGCCCGCGGGCGTCGGCGGCGCCACCTACGGCACCGATTTCTTCGAACAGGACGAGGGCGCGGTCGTCGCCTTCGTCCCACTCGCGGACGCCGCGGTCGCACTGCCCCCGGAGCTTTCGGCGATCGAGCTACCCGCGCACCGTTTCGCCGTCGCCGTGCACGAGGGTCCGTTCGAGGATTTCGACCGAACCTACGGCGCGCTGGGCAGCCATGTCGCCGAACACGACGTCGCGCTATCCGAGCCGATCCGCGAGATGTACCTGGTCGGACCGGACGTGTCCGACGATCCCGCCACCTACCGGACCGAAGTGTGCTGGCCCATCGCCCAGCCTTGAAAAGGAGATACCATGACGCTCTCGATCGCCCACGTCACCATCGATTGTGCGAATGCGGGCGACCTCGCCGAATTCTGGTCGCGGTTGCTGGAGACGCCCGTCGATCCCGACCCGACCCCGGAGTTCGCCACCGTCGGCCGGTCCACGGGAGCCGCGCCCGTGCTGATGTTCACCCGAGTGCCCGACAAGAACCCGGGCAAGAACGTGATCCACCTGGACCTGCACGCGTCGGGCCGGGGCGAGATCGCGCGCGCGATCGATCTCGGCGCGAAGCACGTGGCCGACTTCGACGAGTGGGGCCTGAAGTGGACTACGCTGGCCGATCCCGAGGGGAACCTCTTCGACATCGAGTCCGAGTAGCCCCCGGGCAGTTCGCGACGACGGCCCGAACGGACCGTCGTCGCGTCTGCGGATCAGGCCAGCTCGCGCTGCAGGTTCCCGAGCACCTCGGCCTGGATCTTCTTCAGGCCCAGCGGCGCGAAGATGCCCTCGAAGATGCCCGCGATGCCGCCCGCGCCCTTCCAGGTGGTGCGCAGCGTGACCCGCGCGCCCGTGCCCTCGGGGGTGACGGTCCAGGTGTTCACCAACGTCGAATTCGAGTCGCGCTCGGTGACAATCGAATCGGACACCGAGACGACCGCGTGCACGTTCCGCGAGCGCTTCTCGGTGGCCTGCAACGTCCATTCCGCGACGGTGCCCGCGCCTTTGCCGCCTTCGACCACCTTGTAGTCGCGGTAGTGCGACGAGAGAATGCGCGGACGTACCGTGTCGTAGTCGGCGATGGCCTCCAGCGCGCGCTGCGGATCCGCCGCCACGTCGATCGAACTACTGGCGCTGACCTGTCCCACAATGAGCTCCTTGTCCGGATGCGGTGTCTCGACCGATCTCCATCCTGCCCTGCCTGCGCCGGAGGAATGCGGCGAGGGTGCGGCGAACCACTCCGGACAATTCGGTATTCCACTTCGCAACATGTGCGTGACATTTCTCCGCCACCGTGGCCGTACGGTAGCCGCGCGGTGGGGTCCGTACTAGCGTCGAGGGGTGGCAGTGAGTCTGTTGGGGAAGGCCGGACACGCACCGGCCGCACGCGAATCAGGATTTGCCGCGCATCGAGCGGGCGTGGACCGCCTATTGGCGAGTTACCGCGCGATACCCGAGCACGCCAATGTCCGTTTGGCGAAGAAGACCTCGAACCTTTTCCGCGCCAGGGCCAAGAACACCGCGCCCGGCCTCGACGTCTCCGGGCTGACCCGGGTCATCGCGGTGGACCCGGCCGCCAAGACCGCCGACGTCGCCGGCATGACCACCTACGAGGAGCTGGTCGCCGCCACCCTCCAGTACGGCCTCGCGCCGCTGGTCGTCCCGCAGCTCAAGACGATCACGCTGGGCGGCGCGGTCACCGGTCTAGGCATCGAGTCCACGTCCTTCCGCAGCGGTCTGCCGCACGAGTCGGTGCTGGAGATGGACGTGCTGACCGGTGCGGGCGAGATCCTCACCGCCACGCCGGACAACGAGCACGCCGATCTGTTCCGCGGCTTCCCGAACTCCTACGGCACGCTGGGCTATACGGTCCGGTTGAAGATCGAGCTGGAGGAAGTTCAGCCGTACGTCGCGCTGCGGCACGTGCGTTTCCGTGACGTGCGCGAGCTGGAGGCCACCCTCGCGACGATCGTCACCGACCGGATCTACCAGGGCGAGACCGTCGACTACCTCGACGGCGTCGTGTTCTCCGCCGAGGAGAGCTACCTGACGCTGGGCCGCCGGACCGACGAACCGGGCACGGTGAGCGACTACACCGGCATGGACGTCTACTACCGGTCCCTCCAGCACGACGGCGACGCGCCCAAGCGCGACCGCCTGACCATCCACGACTACCTGTGGCGCTGGGACACCGACTGGTTCTGGTGCTCGCGCGCGTTCGGCGCGCAGAACCCGAAGATCCGCCGATTCTGGCCGAAACGCTACCGGCGCAGCAGCTTCTACTGGAAGCTGGTGGCGCTGGACCACAAGTACGCCATCGCGGACAGGCTGGAGGCCCGCAAGGGCAATCCCCCGCGCGAGCGGGTCGTGCAGGACATCGAGGTGCCCGTGGAACGCACCGCCGACTTCGTAGAGTGGTTCCTGCGCGAGATTCCGATCGAGCCGATCTGGCTGTGCCCGCTGCGCTTGCGCGCGACCGGCGGCCCGGATCGGCCGGGCGGACGCACCTGGCCGCTGTATCCCCTGGAGCCGGACCGGACCTACGTGAATGTCGGATTCTGGTCGGCCGTGCCCACCACCCCCGGGCAGCAGGAGGGCGCGGCCAACCGCGCCATCGAGCGCACGGTGACCGAGTTCGACGGTCATAAGTCGCTGTACTCGGATTCCTTCTACGACGAGGATGAATTCGCCGCGCTCTACGGCGGAAACACTTATACCGAACTCAAGAAACGCTACGACCCGGACCAGCGCCTGCTGGATCTGTATTCGAAGGCGGTGCAACGCAAATGACGACATTCAAGGACCGTTCCGATGTCTTCGCGGACCTCGGAACCAAACTCAGCATTGCCGAAATCTTCGAGACCCTCGTCGAGGGTGAAGTCCCGATCCGGCTGACGGCCTACGACGGCAGCGCGACCGGACCGCAGGATTCGGAGTTCGCGCTGGACATCCGGACCCCGCGCGGCATCAACTATCTGGCGACGGCCCCCGGCGACCTGGGCATGGCCCGCGCCTACATCGCAGGTGACATGACCGCCAGCGGCGTGCACCCCGGGGATCCGTACGCGATCCTGAAGGCGATGGAGCAGTTGAAGTTCCGCCGTCCGTCCGCGCTGGCCCTGGTGACCATCGCGCGTTCGCTGGGCTGGGAGCGGCTCAAGCCGGTCGCCCCGCCGCCGCAGGAGACCTTGCCGCGCTGGCGGCGGATCGCCTTCGAGGGCCTGCGGCACTCCAAGATCCGCGACGCCGAAGCCATCCACCACCACTACGACGTCTCGAACGCCTTCTACGAGTACGTGCTCGGTCCGTCGATGACCTACACCTGCGCGGCTTACGGCGACGAGAACTGGACGCTGGAGCAGGCGCAGGAGAACAAGTACCGCCTGGTGTTCGAGAAGCTGCGGTTGAAGGAGGGCGATCGGCTGCTCGACATCGGCTGCGGATGGGGCGGCATGGTGCGCTACGCGGCCAAGCGCGGCGTCAAGGTGATCGGCGCGACGCTCTCGGCCGAGCAGGCGGACTGGGCGCGGAAGAAGATCGCCGAGGAAGGCCTGGCCGATCTGGCCGAAGTGCGCCACTCCGACTATCGCGACGTGCCGGAAGGCGAGTTCGACGCGGTCTCCTCGATCGGGCTCACCGAGCACATCGGGGTGCACAACTATCCGTTCTACTTCGAGTACATCAAGAACAAGCTGCGCGACGGCGGCCTGTTCCTGAATCACTGCATCACCCGTCCGGACAACACCCGCACCACCAAGGCGGGCGATTTCATCGACCGCTACGTGTTCCCCGACGGCGAACTGATCGGTTCCGGCCGGATCATCTCCGAGATCCAGAACATCGGCCTCGAAGTGCTGCACGAGGAGAACCTGCGCGAGCACTACGCGCTGACCCTGCACGAATGGTGCAAGAACCTGGTCGCCAACTGGGACGCCTGCGTCGCGGAGGTCGGCGAGGGCACCGCGAAGGTGTGGGGCCTGTACATGGCCGGCTGCAGGCTCGGCTTCCAGCGCAACGTGGTTCAGCTGCACCAAGTGCTCGGGGTCAAGGTGCCCCCCGACGGCGACTGGACCGTGCCGCTGCGCCCGTGG
Source organism: Nocardia niwae NBRC 108934 = DSM 45340 (assembly GCF_001613465.1). Lineage (GTDB taxonomy): Bacteria > Actinomycetota > Actinomycetes > Mycobacteriales > Mycobacteriaceae > Nocardia > Nocardia niwae. Next base: position 74,465 of record NZ_BDCK01000016.1, read on the forward strand.
TGGCAGCCGTAACCCGGTTCGTTCAATAGGCCCTGCTGCCCGCCCCGTTCAGGAGTTCGTCGAGGAACGGGGCGGGCAGTTCGATGTCGCCGAGCTGCGCCGAGGCGGGCAGGTCGGTCCGCAGGACGCGCAGGATGCCGACCACACCGGGGCCCGCGTCCAGCAGCGGCCTGGTCCAGCCGAGGCCTGCGCAGGTCGCGACGGCGGGCAACAGCAGATTGGTGGCCTCGCCCACCCAGCCCGCGGCGGCCAGGCATTCCGCGAGCAGCACCGCGGCGTCCAATTGCGCGCGCGGACGGTGCTTCTGCAGGGTGTGGTCGTACAGCGCGCGAGCGCGGCGGACCGCTCGGTCATCGGAGCCGGGCCGGTGTTCGGCCAGCAATGCGCGAATCGCGGCGAGTTCCTCGGCTTCGGCGGTGAGCAAGGCGCCGCCGGTCAGCCGATGCGCTGCCTGCAACGGCGTCGATTCGCTGAGATCGGTGTACCGGCGTTCGCCCGGCTCCAGCGGCAGGCCAAGGCGGAGCCGTTCGGCGCGGATGTGCGCGGCCAACCGGGCCAGGCGGTTGTCGGCGGCGATGCGCGCGCCCTCGTCCAGCCGCGTGGCCGCGGTGAGCAGGTCCCCGCCGACCGCCTTGACCCGGGCGCCGACGACGAAAGTGGAGATCAGGAAGTCCACCGGTCCGACCCGGGTGACCAGCTCGTGACTCTCGTCGAGCAGCCGGTCGGCGGTGGCCAGATCGCCGCGGCGGTAGCTCATCTCGCCGAGTAGCGCGGCGGCCACGCGCACCGCGTGCGAACGTGGTCCGGAACGCTCGCGAGCGGCGTCCCACGCCTGCTGGAAGCAGCGAGTGGCGGTGGCGACGTCGAGTTGCTCGTAGGCGGCAGCGCCTCGGCCGCAGCGGCCGAACACCAGGCCGAGCGGATCCTTCGAGCGCTGGTGGTACTCCTCGGCCCACTCCTGCATCTTCCCGGCGCCCTCGAAGTCGAACCCGCACAGGCGCACGAAGGTGGTCAGGTTCGCCGCCGTCGAGACGGTCCACGCCGGGAGATCGTCCGGTTCCCGCAGGCAATCGGCGACCCGGTCCAGCACGCCTTCGGTGCGGTCGCGCGCGATCTGGTCGGAAGCCGCCAGCACCGCCGCCTGGCAGCGCTGTACGCGCACGTCGGCGTCGCTCGTGGAGCCGCGGGCCAGGATGTTGGACAGCCTGCCCAGGGCATTGCGCGCCGCGCCGGACTGCTGCAGGTTGACATTCGCCCTGGCCACCGCCATCAGCAACTTCGAGCGCGACGCCACCTGCTGCATCGGCAGTTTCGACACGCTGCCGAGTAGGGTGGCCAGCCGGGAACCGTCGATGAGGTCCATACCGCCGCCCTCGAGCAGGTCCAGCGCCATCTTCAGGTCGGTCGCGGCGAGTGCGTGGTCGACCGATTTGCGCAGCAACTGGTGTTCGGCGTACCAGCGCGAAGCCTTGCGGTGCAGCGACTTCGACTTGCCCGGATGCACGCGCTCGAGCCGGGTCCGCAGATGCTCGGCGAACAGCGGCTGCATCCGGAACCACTCCGGGTCGTGCTCGATGCGCCGCAGGAACAACTCACGCTGCTCGGCCTGCTCGAGCAGGTGTTCGGCGTCCGGCTCCTCGGACAGCGCCGCGGCCAGCGAGCCGCACACCCGCTCGGTCACGGCGATAGACATCAAGAACTCGAGCATTCTCGGTTCCAGTGTGTCCAGCACGTTCTCGGCGAGGTATTCGCGGATGCCGTGGTTGCCCTCGGAGAGGGTGGCGATCAGCTGAGCCGGGTCGGCGTTGCCGCGCAGCGACAGTCCGACCAGCTGGATGGCCGCGGGCCAGCCGTCGGTGGCGGTGTGGATCTCGGTGACCTGCTCGGGAGTGAGGTCGAATCCATTGCGCTCTACCAGGATCTGCCTGGTTTCCGCTTCGGTGAGGCGCAACGCGGCCGAGCCGATCTCGACCAGCTCGTCGTACACCCGCATCCGGCTGGTCGGCAGACCGGACTGCTCCCGGCTGGTCACGACGAAACGCAGGTGGTGGCAGCCGTTGTCCAGCAGGGCCTCCATCGCCCGATGCGCGCCCGCGTCGGTGATCCGCTGCCAGTCCTCGACGATCACCACGACCGTTTTGCCCGCCGCGTGGATCTCGTCGATGAGCGTGGGGATCACGAACGCGGCGGCGTCGGCGGGCCGCTCCTCCAGCACCTGCTCCAGACCGGCGCCGACGTCCGGGTGCACCCGGCGGATGGCCTGGATGAGGTGGGCCAGCAGCCAGATCTCGTTGTCGTCGTCACGGTCGATCCCGATCCAGGCGACGGCGGCGTCACCTTCGGTGAGTTCGGCGCGCCATTGCGCGGCCAGCGTGCTCTTGCCGAATCCGGCGGGAGCGTGGATCACCGCGAGCCTGCGCCGCCCGCCCCCGCGCAAGACGTCCAGCAGACGCGGCCGGGGTATCGGGGCCCGGGTGGGCGTGGGGGGACGAAATTTGGTCACGGCCGTCGGCGGTGTCGTCGCGGACGCGGAATGCTGCGAGACGGCGGGGCGCAGGGTCAACGGCCAGCTGCGCCGGGCGGTGACCGCGGGGCGCGAGCCGGTCCAGGCCACGGTCGGTTCACCGATCGCGGTCGGCGCGGCCGGATCGGCCTCCGGTGTGGTGTCCAGCAGCGCCATCTCGTCCGGCAATTGGTCGTGGCCGCGCTGCACCGCGCGCAGCATCTCGCCGAACTCGTAGGCACTGGCCGGGCGATCACGGGGGCTGGGCGCCATCGCGTGCTCGATGACGGTGGCCACATCCGGCGGAATGTCCTGTTCACGCAGGTCGGGCACCGGTTGGGTGGTGATCCGCAGGAACTGCGCGACCACCCGCTCGCCCGCCTGCCGCTCGAAGGCGGCGTGCCCGGTGAGCAAGGCGAACAGTGTGGAGCCGAGCCCGTAGACGTCGGAGCGGATGGTCGGCTCGTCGCCTTTGAGCACCTCCGGCGCGGTGAACGCGGGTGAGCCGGTGATCAGGCTGCTGGAGGTGCGGAACCCGCCGGGTATGCGGGCGATGCCGAAATCCGTCAGCTGCGGCTCGCCGTAGCCGCTGAGCAGGACGTTGGCCGGTTTCACGTCGCGATGCAGGATGTGGGCGCGGTGCGCGCTCTCGATGGCGCCCGCCAGCTTGACACCGGCGCGCAGGGAGTCCGCCCAGGTCAGCGGGCCTTGATCGCGGATCAGCTGCTCCAGCGACCCGTGCGTGCAGTACGGCATGACGATCAGCGGCATGCCGGATTCGGTCACGGCCACCTGGAGGATGTCGACGATGTTCGGATGGCCGGACAGCCTGCCCATCGCCTGTTCCTCGCGCAGGAATCGTTCTCGGCTCTCCTGGTCGATCTCCGAGGGAAGCACCTTCACGGCGACCACGCGATCCAACGCGGTCTGGACACAGCGGTAGACCACACCGAACCCGCCGCGACCGATCTCCACCGCTCCGGACAAACCCATCGCCTCGAGTTCGTCGGCGATGCCGGCGCGCGTCTGCCGCTGCGTCTTCGTCTCGGCCGCAGTCGATTCGGGGCGCACCCGGCCCGAACGCGTCTGTGGATTCATGTGATCACCTCGAACTCACATCGAATCGGCGACATCGGCGACCAACTCCGCGCCGACCTCCGGACGCCGTGTCCGATATGTCTGCGCATCTTCCAACGTAGCGCGGTGCGGTATCACGCGGGTGACGTTTCCCAACAGGTCGGGTGTGTCTCGATTCCGCGTGTTTCACGGCGCGCGGCTGGGGGGATCGAGGGTCTTCGCAGACGTCGTCTCGGCTCATGATCACACCGCCACATCGGGTCCACCACAACGGTTACCCAAGGAGGATCGCGTCAAGCAGACGTACTCCCGGAGCTCCGAATCGGGACCATCCGGCCGTGATAATTTGCTTCATCACGGAGTTTTCTTCGTTGGAGAAGCCTGTTTCTATCGGTAGAAGTTGGACTAGGAGGAATTGGATGGCTACGCCTGGTCCCGACGACGATTCCGCGGCACGCGGGCTACCACCGGACGCGGGTTCGGTCTATCGGCGCTACCTGAGCGCGGTCATGCTGCACGGACAAGCCGGCGCGCGAGCCGTCGACCTGGGCGCTACCGACCTCTACGCGCTCAACATCCTCGAGCTGGCAGGACCGATGACACCGGGCGAACTCGGCGCACGCAGCGGCCTGACCACCGGCCCGACCACCCGGCTGATCGACCGCCTGGAAGACGCGGGCTACGTCCGCCGCGCGCCGGTCCCGGGCGACCGGCGCAAGGTGATCGTCGAATTGGTCGGCAAGCCCGCCGATCTCGACGAGGTCCTCGCCCCCGCGCGGCAGCGCATCGGCGAGATCATCCGCGGTTACCCCCCCGAACAGCGCGACGTGCTGTTCGACTACTTCACCAGGGCGGCCGCCGCGTACCAGGCGGCCGCCGAGGAGTTGCGTCCCGCGGACTAGGCGACGGCGAGGGCGATGAGCTGGGTGATCTGACGGCTGTCGAAATTGTCGTCGCTGACCAGGACCAGGGTCCGTTCGCCGGAAGGCAGGCGCGGGCCCCAGGTCATGCCCTCCACGTTGTCGACGGCGGAGAGCCCGACGTCGTCGAGGTCGATCAGCAGCCGCTTGGTCGCCGGACGCGCGGTGCCGATCGGGGCGTCGAGGATGTTGGTCGCCGCGCTCAGGTCCGCCTCGTAGACGCGAATCTTGTTGGGCATGCCCGGCGAGTAGGACCGCTCCAGCACAAGGAGTTTCGTGGGATCCAGCGGATCGGCGGCGAGGATGGACGCGATCCCGGTCTCGCCGCGGCCGGGCTCGGGCCGCGACTCGGCGAAGATCGGTTCCACCGGATACGCGTACTGGGCCAGCAGCGGACCGGATCGAGCCTGGATGGTGATGCGCGTGAGCGCTCCGCTGGCCCGGGTCGCGGCGGGGCCATCCGGCAGGAGCGGCCCCTCCATCGACGTCGCGAACAACGTGCCGCCGGCGAGGAAGGTCGCCCCCTCCAGCGTCGCGTTCCGCCGGGGACCGGAGTCGGGACGCATCCGTTCGTTGTCGGGAATCGGCAGCTCACCGGCGTAGGAGCCGTCCGGGTGCGTGATCCGCACAGACGGGTCGTCCAGCACGGAGCCGGCCCGCTCGCCTTCTTGGGTCCAGTAGTAGTCGCCGGTCCACGGGTCCACCCGGATCTCCTCCGGATCCACCGACATCGGCGGGTAGACGGCGCCCGTCGCGGTCGCCAACGGTCGCGTGCCGGTGAGGGCCACCGGTCCGACACCGCCTTCGCCGACCTCGATGCGCGCGGTGTAGTACCGCGCCGGGTTCTTGCTCGACCGATCGTCGCTGATCAGCACGAATTCACCGGTGCGCGGCGAGTAATCGATTCCGGAGAGACCACCGACGACGGTGCCCTCGAAATCCGAGTTCGATGCGATCGTCTGCTCGCCGAGCAAGCGCACCGAGGGGGCCGCCACCGGGGCGGCGGCCGCGACCGGGGCCGAGGCGAGCGCAAGGGCGCAACCGGCGATCAGAACAGGGCGACTACGTCTCGACACGACTGCCAACCTATCCGGCCGGACGGACGCGGAGATGAACGGGCCGGAAAACGACGGAAGCCCGCCACCGCGAAAAGCGGTGGCGGGCTTCGTCGCCCGCGTTCCGGCGCGAGACTACTTGCGCAGCGAGGCCGGGACCTCGAAGCGCTCGCCGTAGGTCTTGGCGAGGTAGTCGGCCCGTTCCACGAAGGCCTCCTGGCCGCCGGGGTAACCGACGATGAACTGGTGCACACCACCGGTCCAGGCCGGGAAGCCGATGCCGAAGATCGAGCCGATGTTGGCGTCGGCGGTGGAGGTGAGCACGCCCTCGTCGAAGCACTTCTGGGTCTCGATCGCCTCCGCGAACAGCATGCGGTCGATCAGATCCTGCAGCGGGACGCCGAAGTCCGCCGTGGTCTTGAAGTGCTCGCGCAGGCCCGGCCACAGACCGGTGCGCTTGCCGTTCTCGTCGTACTCGTAGAAGCCCGCCTTCTCCAGGCGGCCCGGACGACCCTCGGACACCATGTAGTCGATGACGTCCTGCGCCGGGTGCCGCTTGACGCCAAGGGTGGTGTCACCCGCCTGCGCGGCTTCCAAGGTCTCCTTGGCGATCTTCTGCATGAGCTTCATGTTCAGCTCGTCCGACAGCTGCAGCGGCGCGGCCGGGTAGCCCGCCTGCAGACCGGCCTGCTCGATGGTCGCGGGCTCGATGCCCTCGTTGAGCATGGCGATCGCCTCGTTGACGAAGGTGCCGATCACGCGCGAGGTGAAGAAGCCGCGGCTGTCGTTGACGACGATCGGGGTCTTCTTGATCGCGAGGGTGTAGTCGAACACCCGGGCCAGCGCCTCGTCCGAGGTCTTCTCACCCCGGATGATCTCCACCAGCGGCATCTTGTCGACCGGCGAGAAGAAGTGGATGCCGATGAAGTCCTCCTGGCGCTTCACGCCGGTCGCCAGACCGGTGATCGGCAGGGTGGAGGTGTTCGAGCCGAGCAGCGCGTCGGGGGTGACGACGTCCTCGATCTCCTGGAACACCTTGTGCTTCAGCTCGGTGTTCTCGAAGACGGCCTCGATCACGAAGTCGACGCCGGCGAAGTCGGCCGCGTCCGCGGTCGGCTTGATCCGGTCCAGCAGCGCCTTGGACTTCTCCTCGGTGGTCTTGCCCCGGGACAGCGCCTTGGCCTCGATCTTCTCGGAGTAGTTCTTGCCGCGCTCGGCCGCCTCGATGGAGACGTCCTTCAGCACGACCTCGTAGCCCGCCTTCGCGGAGACGTACGCGATGCCCGCGCCCATCATGCCCGCGCCGAGCACGCCGACCTTCTTGATCTCCTTCTTCGGCACGTCCTTCGGACGCGAACCGCCGTTGTTGATCGTCTGCAGGTCGAAGAAGAACGCCTGGATCATGTTCTTCGCGACCGGACCGGTGAGCAGGTGCACGAAGTAGCGGGACTCGATCAGCGACGCGTTGTCGATGTCGACCTGCGAGCCCTCGACCGCGGCCGACATGATGGCGCGCGGCGCGGGCATGTTCGCACCCTTGAGCTGCTTGCGCAGGTTCGCCGGGAACGCGGGCAGGTTGGCCGCGAAGGCGGGCGAGGACGGGGTGCCGCCGGGGATCTTGAAGCCCTTCTTGTCCCACGGCTGCACGCCGGCCTCGGGGTTGGCCTTGATCCACGCCTTGGCGGCGGGAACCAGCTCCTCGATCGAACCGACCAGCTCGTCGACCAGGCCGATCTCCTTGGCCTTGGCCGGCCGGTTGCGCTGGCCCTGCAGCAGCACCTGCATCAGGGCGTTCTGCAGGCCGAGCATGCGCACGGTGCGGATGATGCCGCCGCCCGCGGGCAGCAGGCCGAGGGTGGCCTCCGGCAGACCGATCTGCGAACCCGGCACGTCCGCCGCGATGCGGTGGTGGGTGGCCAGCGCGATCTCCAGGCCGCCGCCCAGCGCCGCGCCGTTGATGGCGGCGACGACCGGCTTGCCCAGCTGCTCCAGGCGACGCAGGGCGCTCTTGATCTCGCCGAGCTCCTCCATCAGCGCCTGGGCGTCGTCCGGGCCGACCTTCATCATGTTCTTCAGGTCGCCGCCGGCGAAGAAGGTCTTCTTCGCGGAGGTCAGGACGACACCGGTGATGTTGTCCTTCTCCGCCTCGAGCCGATCGACGGTGGCCGTCATCGACTTCTTGTACAGCTCGTTCATGGTGTTGGCGCCCTGGTTCGGGTCGTCCATCGTCAGCACGACGATGCCGTCCGAATCCTGCTCCCAACCGATCATGTTGGTTTCGCTCACAGCTCTGTGTCTCCTTGAATCTTCAGCTGTCGGTTGGGGCTCAGACCCGCTCGATGATGGTGGCCACGCCCATGCCGCCGCCGATGCACAGGGTGATCAGCGCGTAACGGCCGTTGCGGCGCTCCAGCTCGTCGACCATGGTGCCGGTGATCATCGCGCCGGTCGCGCCCAGCGGGTGGCCCATCGCGATCGCGCCGCCGTTGACGTTCAGCTTCTCGTCCGGGACGTTCAGGTCCTTCTGGAACTTCAGCACCACGGAGGCGAACGCCTCGTTGATCTCGACCAGGTCGATGTCGTCGAGGGTCAGGCCCGCCTTGGCCAGCACCTTCTTGGCGGCCGGGGTCGGGCCGGTGAGCATGATGGTGGAGTCGGCGCCGCTGGTGGCGGTCGCGACGACGCGCGCACGCGGGGTCAGGCCGGAAGCCTTGCCCGCCTCTTCAGTGCCGACGAGCACGAGCGCGGCGCCGTCGACGATGCCGGAGCTGTTGCCGCCGTGGTGCACGTGGTTGATCTTCTCGACGAAGTGGAACTTCTGCAGCGCCACCGCGTCGAAGCCACCCATCTCACCGATCACGGCGAAGGAGGGCTGCAGCTTGGCCAGGTCCTCGGCGGTGGTGCCGGGACGCATGTGCTCGTCCTTGTCCAGCACGACGATGCCGTTCTGGTCCTTCACCGGAACGATCGACTTGGCGAAGTAACCGCCGGTGGTGGCCTTGGCGGCCAGCTCCTGCGAGCGCACCGCGTAGGCGTCGACGTCGTCGCGGCTGAAGCCCTCGATGGTGGCGATCAGGTCGGCGGAGACACCCTGCGGGACGAAGTAGGTGTCGTAGTTGGTGGCCGGGTCCAGGGCCCACGCGCCGCCGTCGGAACCCATCGGCACGCGCGACATGGACTCGACGCCACCGGCGATGACCAGGTCGTCGAAGCCCGAGCGGACCTTCTGGGCGGCGAGGTTGACCGCCTCGAGGCCGGAGGCGCAGAAACGGTTGAGCTGGAAGCCGCCGACGGTGTCGGGCAGGCCGGCCACGGTGACCGCGGTACGGGCGATGTCCGCGCCCTGGTCGCCGACGGGCGCCACCACGCCGAGGATCAGGTCGGAGATCCGGTCCTCGTCGAGGTTCGGGAAGCGACCGCGCAGCTCCTGGATCAGACCAACAGTCAGATCGATCGGCTTGACCGAGTGCAGCGAGCCGTTCTTCTTGCCACGGCCGCGCGGGGTGCGGATGGCCTCGTAAATGTAGGCCTCTGTGGTCATGGAGTGTTCCTTCCTCAATGTGCTGCGGCCGGACGTTCGTCCGTCCGAGCGCGGGTGTGCGGCGACACCGCGGGTGCGGCGTGGCTGCGGCTGACCTCGCCGACCGGCCTTGCGGCCGACCGTTCCTAACGCTGTACAAAACCAGGCAGGCAACAGCGGACGCACGACCCGGTCGCCCGTACGCCTGGGCATACCATAGAACGTCGGCGTACCGAAGCTCCCGGCTACCCGCCCATACTACCGTGGAGTGCGAACTCCGGTTAACTTAACGTCGTGAGAACGGTGGTTGTCAACCATCCAGCCGTGTGGCACCCAGCTCACTCTTCAGCAATTCGAGGGCGACCTCGTCCGGGTCGCGCCGGTCTCCGGGAGCCACCGGATCGGCCGCGGCGGCCATCATCTCCTGCTCCTCTTCCGGCGTGGAGGCGGGAACGGCCCCGGCCCGGTCCCAGCCGCGCTCGGCAGGCGCGTCGTTCGCGCTCGACCCCGCGTCGAACCGCGCATAGTCCGCGGGACCCGGGTCGTCCGGTAGATCCGGGTAGTCGGGCGGCGGGATGTCGTCGTCCGCGGGATACGGACGCGGGTCGGCGCCGCTCGCCCGCGAACGTCCGGCATCACCCGGCTTCTCGGCATTCGCGTTCCTGGCTTGGCTCGGGCGGGAGAACCGCGGCGGGGCGGCAGCGCCCGAAGCCCGGCCTGTCGCGTTGCCGGATTCACGTCCCGGCTGATTTCCCGCCTGGTTCCGGGGACGGTTACCCGAACCGCCCGCCCGCGGCGCCGCCGTGGGCCGTGGCGCCGCGCCGCCGGCTTCCCAGCGCACCTCGTGGTCGCGTCCGAGCACCGCCCGCACCGCCGACCGGACCGCGTCCAGATTCCGCGGATCGGACAGGCGCTGAGCCAACGGCGCGTGCTGATGCGCGAAGACGATGACCTCGCCCTCCACCCGGGCGACCGACGCACCGGCGAGCATCGCCTGCACGGCCGCGCCGAACTCCCGCACTTTCGCGCGGATGTCCGCCCAGGCGGCTTCCACCTCACGCAGCAGGTCACCGCTCGGCGCCGAGGAAGAACCGGCGGGCTCCGGTGAGGACGAGTGGGAGGCCTGCGCGTCGGCCCTGTCCCGAGCGCCCTCCCCGACAGCAGAGCTACTCGTGGCAGCCGAGTCGGCGGCCTCGGGATCAGATCCGGCAGCAGAACTTCGCGTGCCGGTCTGGTCGATGCCACCGTGACCGCGCCCAGCGCTCGGGTCGGCCACCCCCTGATCACGCCCAGCACCCCGCGCGGCACCCGGGTCAGCCACCCCCTGATCACGCCCAGCACCCCGCGCGGCACCCGGGTCGGCCACCCCGCGATCGGGCCCAGCTCCGGACACCGCGATACCCGGATCATCCTCAGCACTCCGCGCAGCGCTCCGGTCCACGCCTCCGCGCTCAGGCCCAGCACCACGCACAGCACTCGAGTCCGCGCCACCGTCAGGCGCACCGGATGGATCGACGGCGGGCGACACCGTCTGCGCGCCCGACGCCGCAGCACCCGACGCCCGCGCCGACGGTGCGGATCCTCGCGCTGTGCCATCGCTACCACCTTGCGCAGCAGGGGATTCGGAGGAGACCTGCCCCGCTGCGACTTCTCCACCGCGCGCGGCGTCATCGGCCTGCCCGGGCGTCACAGGTGTGGCCCCGGAAGCTCCGGCCTGCGGAGCACTCATCTCGGCGACCGCATTCGACTCTCCCGCCGGCCCACTACCGGACAGAGCAATGGAGTCCGGTTCGGCCACCGGCGCGGAAGGATTCGCGCCGCCTCCCGCCCTCGCGGCCGACGCCATCGAGTCCGAGGCCGACTCATCACCGGCGGGCGTCGGCCGACGCTCGCCACCCGCGGATTCCCCGCCACCACGCGGCGCGGCGGAAGCTGCCGCACCGGAAGACGGATCTGTCCCCCGCTCGCTACCGGCCGGAGCTGGGCGATCGGCGATTTGCGCGTCAGCGGACACACCTGCGGCGGGCACCACTCGCTCCGGGCCATCGGTCCGCACCGGACCAGCACCACCGGCGTCGGCAGCGGAGTTTCCACGGTTCTCCCGCATAGCGGCCAGCGCCTCGGCGCCCCGGCGACGAGGCGGGCCCGACGGCGACCCGGCCGCAGCAGCCGGGGTGGCAGCAGGCGGCGCGGTCACGGCGGGAGCCGAACCAACGGGGCCACCGGCCAGTCCGCGCTCCAGCCGTTCCAACCGCTGCAGCGTGGCGGATTCCGCATCGGACACGGAGGGCAGCAGCATGCGCGCGCAGACCACTTCGAGCAGCAGTCGCGGCGCCGTCGCGCCGCGCATCTCCCCGAGCCCCTCGTGCAGCAGCTCGGCGTAACGGGTCAGGGTGGCCGAGCCCAAACGCGCCGCCTGGTCGCGCATCCGGTCGAGCACGTCACCGGGGCCGGTGACCAGAGCGCGTTCGATGGCGTCGGGCACCGCTCGCAACAGGATCAGGTCGCGGAAGCGATCGAGCAGGTCGACGGCGAAACGCCGGGGGTCGTGACCCGCCTCCATCACCCCGTCGACAGTGCCGAACAGCGTGGCGCCGTCATCGGCGGCCAGCGCCTCGACCGCGTCGTCGATCAGCGCGACGTCGGTGACGCCGAGCAGCGAGACCGCGCGGGCATAGGTGACGCCCTCGGGTCCCGCGCCCGCCAGCAGCTGGTCGAGCACGCTGAGGCTGTCGCGCGGCGAACCGCCGCCCGCGCGAATCACCAAGGGGTACACCGCTTCTTCGACCGGCACGTGTTCCTGCTCGCAGATCCGCCCGAGCAGTCCGCGCATGGTGGCGGGCGGCAGCAGCCGGAACGGGTAGTGATGCGTACGCGAGCGGATGGTGGGCAGCACCTTGTCCGGCTCGGTGGTCGCGAAGATGAAGATCAGGTGCGCCGGCGGCTCCTCGACGATCTTGAGCAGCGCGTTGAACCCCGCGGTGGTCACCATGTGCGCCTCGTCGACGATGAACACCCGATACCTGGACTCGGCCGGCGCGTAGAAGGCGCGGTCACGCAGTTCCCTGGTGTCGTCGACGCCGCCGTGGCTCGCGGCGTCGAGTTCGATGACGTCCAGGTTGCCCGGACCGCCCGGACCCAGCGCCACACAGGACGGGCAGGTGCCGCAGGGTGTCGAGGTGGGCCCTTCCACGCAGTTCAGCGAACGGGCGAGAATACGCGCCGAGGACGTCTTGCCGCAGCCGCGCGGACCGGAGAACAGATAGGCATGACTGATCCGCCCCGTGTCGAGCGCGGTACTCAGCGGGTCGGTGACGTGCTCCTGACCCACCACCTCAGCGAACGTTGCCGGTCGGTACTTCCGGTACAGAGCCACGGCCAGAGGTTACCGGCGACCGCCGACAAAGGACATTCCCGCCCGCCGCGCGAGCGACCGCCCCACCCGAGGAAATTACTGTGATCCACATCACAACATGCCCGCCGCCTTCTTCGAAGGCCGACCAGCATGTGCGTAATAGCAACCTCAGAGCTATCGCTCATGCTGCATGAGAGATGTCCGGACTTGCCCGGCGCGGCCTCCCGCCCGCGCCGGAAAATATGGACTCCCACCCCGATTTACCACGACTTTTTGGAGATAACGAAACCGTCACCATGGGTGACATCGATGCAATCCGCTGGCTAACGTGGCACTCGGCAACTTCGGTAGCCAAACCTTCATCAGGTTGGTGACCCCGGCCGGTCCCTCATCCCGACCGGGGCACAACCTACCGAACTCAGCCCACGGGTGAACAGCGTCAATCCCCACTTCCACCGGAGGACCGCCCACCGTGTCGTGTGACGACATCGCCGCCGCCTGGCTGTCCAGCACCGATTTCGCAGGCGACCACTCCGCCGTCGCCCTCTTGAGCCGCGCCATCAGCCCGCAGGAATTCGCGATCAAGCGCGACTCACTGCCGGTGACCGCGGCCGCCGATCCGACCACCGCCGCGGCCATCCTCGAACTCCTCGAACGCGGCCAGGTGCCCACCATGGCCGCGATCCGCACCCTGACCGCGCAGAACGAGATGCGCCGCGAGGCCGAACGCATCGAACGACTCGGCCGCCGCGCTCAGCGCAGCATCGACGACTTCGGCAGGGTGCTCGCCAAGCTGGCGGACGCGCACTGGACCGCGCACGGTTACGGACCCACCCGCCGCGACGTGCTGTGCACCGAGCAGATCATGACACTGATCCGCACCCGCGTCGGCAATATCGCGCCGTCGGCGGTCAAGCATCTCTGGCTGATCGAGCGGGCCCAACGTGCGGGGTGGATCGCCTCCAACGCCAATCCGCGGTCGTTGTGCGCCGCGCGGCGCTTCTACGCCGCCCAGTACGGCAACCGGGTCTCGTTGCGCCCGGTGAACACGATCGGCACCGCGATCGCGACTTATCTGGCGGACTACCAGGCCGAGCACGGCCGCCCGCCGCGCTGGTCGGTGGTCGCGCAAGAACTGCGCGACGACCGGGGCCGCCGCATCTTCCACAACACCGCCGACGCCCGCGCCCAGCAGCTGTGGTTGACCACAGCGGAGTGGGTGGAGATGTGCGACGACCTGCCCGTGCCCGGGCGGCGCGGATTGCGCGCCATCCGTAGATCTCGCGGTTGAACCGGAGCCGGTCATGCTGGCTCGACACCATAGGTTAACGGCGTTACTCTAACGCCGTTAACCTAACGAGCGGAGCCGCGATGCTGACCCGGATGGCCCGATTCATCACCCGATCTCCGCGCGCGGTGCTGACCGCGGCACTGCTCGTCGCCGTCCTGTGCGGCGTCTTCGGCGCCACCGCGCCAGCGCACCTGAAGTCCGGCGGATTCACGTCGAACGACGCGGAGTCCGCGCGCGTCGCGGAGTTGATCGCCGACAACTTCGCCGGGGCCGCGCCCAACTTCGTCCTGCTGGTCGGCTCGGACGCGGGCGCGGACGATCCGGCCACCAAGGCGGCGGGCATCGGGCTGGCCGACGCGCTGAAGAACCGTGGTGACGTGCAGGGCGTCCAGTCCTACTGGACCACGCCGCAGCCGCTGGCCAACGCGTTGCGCAGCACCGACGGCAAGAGCGCCTTGGTCGTCGCCTACATCGACGGCGACGAGACGCAGGTCCAGCAGACCGCGAGCGAATTGGAACGGCAGTTCGCGGGCGTCTCCAATGGCATCACGGTGCGTCAAGGCGGCATCGCCGCGATCTACCACGACGTCACCGAGCAGACCACCCGCGATCTCACCCTGGCCGAGGGCGTCGCGGTGCCGCTGTCGATGATCGTGCTGGTCCTGGTGTTCGGCAGCCTGGTCGCCGCGGCCCTCCCGCTGACCATCGGCGTGTTCGCCATCCTGGCGACGCTGGCGCTGCTGCGCCTGTGCACGCTGTTCACCGACGTCTCGATCTACGCGCTGAACATGACGACGGCGATGGGTCTGGCGCTGGCCATCGATTCCAGCCTGTTCATCGTCAGCCGCTTCCGGGAGGAACTGGCGCGTGGCTTGGATCCGGCCGCGGCCACCATCCGGTCGGTGCAGACCGCGGGGCGCACCGTGTTGTTCTCCGCGCTCACCGTCGCACTCTCGCTGGCCGTGCTCAGCGTGTTCGACCTGTACTTCCTGAAGAGTTTCGCCTACGCCGGCGTCGCGGTCGTCGCCGCGGCGGCGGCCGCGTCGATCGTCGTGCTGCCCGCCGCGCTGGTCCTGCTCGGGCACCGGGTGAACTCCCTCGACCTGCGGGCTCCGTTGCGCCGCCTGTTCCGCCGCGACGCACCCGCGCCGGGCCCGCACGCCCCCGAGGACAGCGGTTGGTATCGCCTGGCGGGCGTGGTGATGCGGCACGCGGCTCCGGTCGCGATCGTGATCATCGCGCTGCTGCTGGCGCTCGGCGCACCGTTCCTGTCGGTGAAGTTCGGCTATCCCGACGACCGGGTGCTGCCGGAGACCGCGTCCAGCCGCCAGGTCGGCGACGCCATGCGCACCCAGTTCCCGCAGGCCGACCCGGTCGCCAGCACCACGATCGTGCTGGATGGCTATCGCGGCGACCTCGCGGCGCTGGGCGGATACGCGGCCGAACTGTCGAAGGTCGAGGGCGTGCCCGCGGTCCTTTCCGCCGCCGGGATCTACACGACCGGCGCGCGAGTCGCGCCCGCGCCGCCCGGGATGATCAACGACACCGGCACCTACCTGAATGTCGCGACGAAGCTCGATCCGTTCTCACCCGCCGGTGACCGTCAGCTGAGCGCGCTCCGGGCGGTCCCATCCCCGGGCGACGCGCTCTACGGCGGCGCGGCGGCGGCCAACGCCGACTCACTGCAGGCACTGGCCGCCCGGCTTCCGCTCGCGGCCGCCCTCATCGCACTCACCACGTTCATCGTGTTGTTCCTGTTCACCGGCAGTGTCGTATTGCCGATCAAAGCGCTCGTGCTGAACACGCTGTCGCTGGCCGCCGCGTTCGGCGCGATGGTCTGGATTTTCCAGGAAGGCCACCTGTCCGGTCTACTCGGTTTCACCGCGGTCGGCTACCTGGTGCCGACCATGCCGATCCTGATGTTCTGCCTGGCCTTCGGCCTGTCCATGGACTATGAGGTGTTCCTGCTGTCGCGAGTGCGCGAAGAGTGGCTGGCCACGCACGACAACAACCGCGCGGTGGCGATCGGCCTGGCCCGCACGGGCCGGATCTTCACCGCGGCCGCGCTGCTGATGGCCATCGTGCTCGGCGCGCTGGTGACCGCCAAGGTGTCGTTCATGCAGTTGCTCGGCCTCGGCCTCACGCTGACCGTGCTCGCCGACGCCACGATCATCCGCGGCCTGCTCGCGCCCGCGCTCATGCGTCTGCTCGGGCCGCTGAACTGGTGGGCGCCCGCACCGCTGGCCCGCCTGCACGCCAAGATCGGACTGACCGAGGGCGAGGAGGACGCCGCCGCACGTCCGCTGGAAACCGCAGGGCGGGCATGATCGGTGGCAGGCGACCGCGATCACCGCGCGGTTCCGGAGCACAGCTGCGCGAGGAGATCCTGCGGGCCACGGCCGAACTGCTCGCCAGGACCGGGCACGCCGACGCCGTCTCCATCCGGGCGGTGAGCAAGCTGGTCGGCGTGAGCGCGCCGTCGATCTACCGGCACTTCGCCGACAAGGACGAACTCATCGAGGCCGTGGTCGCACAGGTCTTCGAAGACCTGGCCGACGCGATGCGGGCGGCCACCGACCCCGCGGCCTCACCGGTGACCCAGCTGCACGAACAAGGCATGGCCTACGTCCGCTTCGCCCTCGCGCATCCCGAGCAGTACCGGCTGGCGACCGCGCCCACCGAGACCGAAGGCGTGGTGGACCAAGTCCTCACCAGCGGGGCCTTCCAGCATTTCGAGGCCACCGTGCGCAAGTGCATGGACGACGGGACGATGGCGCCGCGCGACCCGCGGCCGATCGTGCTGGAACTGTGGTCCGTGGCCCATGGCATCGCCTCCCTGCTGCTGGCCAAACCCTTCCTGCCCTGGGGCGACGCCGAAGCGGTCGCCTCCCGCGTGATGGGCGCGGCGTGCCTGGGTTACGGCGTGCTCGACCTGCTCGGCGCGGACCCGCCGACGCCGGACACGGTCACCACGTGGTTGCGCCACCTGAGGAAGGGCCCGTCCCCGGCCTGACCGCGCTTCGGCAGAGCGGCTGTCAGGCCGTGAGCGACCGTTCGGTAACTTCCTCGCAGCGCACACGCGCGGAAGGAGTGAACCCGTGTCTTCAACCATTGATCCCGCCGCCACCGCCTGGCTGCTGATCAGCACGGCCCTCGTGCTGCTCATGACCCCGGGCCTGGCGATCTTCTACGGCGGGATGGTGCGCTCGACCGGGGTGCTCAACATGCTGATGATGAACTTCATCGCGATTCCCCTGGTGACCGTCACCTGGCTACTGTTCGGCTACAGCCTGGCGTTCGGCGCCGACGCGGGCGGCGGTCTGATCGGCGGCCTCGGCCACCTCGGGATGGCGGGCATCGATCCGGGCTCGGTGCGCGGCTCGGTTCCCGAGCTGTTGTACGCGACGTTCCAGCTCACCTTCGCCGTCCTGACCGCCGCGCTGGTCAGCGGCGCCATCGCCGATCGGGCCAAGTTCAGCGCGTGGATGATCTTCGTGCCGCTGTGGGCGCTGGCGGTATACGCGCCGATCGCGCACTGGGTGTGGGGCCCGGGCGGTTGGCTCGCCTCGTTCGGAGCGCTGGACTACGCGGGTGGGCTGGTGGTGGAGATCGCCTCCGGTGCGTCGGCCTTGGCCCTGGCGCTCGTGCTCGGCCCGCGCATCGGGTTCCGGACCGACGCGATGCGCCCGCACAACCTGCCCTTCGTGCTGCTCGGCGCGGGCCTGCTGTGGTTCGGCTGGTTCGGCTTCAACGCCGGTTCGGCGCTGGCGGCCAACGGCCTGGCGGCGGCCGTCTTCCTGAACACCCTCGTGGCGGGCTGCCTCGGCATGCTCGGCTGGCTCGCGGTGGAGCAGATCCGCGACGGCAGGCCCACCACCTTCGGCGCGGCGTCCGGCGTAGTGGCCGGCCTGGTCGCCATCACTCCTTCCTGCGGGTCGGTCAACACCCTGGGTGCGCTGCTGGTCGGGCTCGCGGCGGGCGTGCTGTGCTCGTTCGCGGTGGGCTGGAAGTTCAAGGCGGGCTACGACGATTCGCTCGACGTGGTCGGCGTCCACTTCGTCGGCGGCATCGTCGGCACCGTGCTGATCGGCCTGCTCGCCACCGAGGTGATGACCGGTGGCGCCGAGGGCCTGTTGTTCGGCGGCGGGCTCACTCAGCTCGGCAAGCAGCTGGTGGCGGTGCTCGTCGTCGCCGCCTACGCGTTCGGCGTCTCGTTCGCGCTCGGCAAGGGCATCGACCGGCTCATCGGGTTCCGGGTCAGCAAGGAGGACGAGACGGCCGGGATCGATTTCGCCCTGCACGCCGAAACGGCGTATGCCGAGGGCGTGCACGGCCATGCCCCCCGCCGCCTCGGCGAGGGGCACTTCGGGCGTCCACTCGGAGATCGCCCGCTCGACGATCAGCTGGACTGATCGCGGCGGATGACAGCCTCGTCACCGGCATCATGACAACCGCGCTCGCACCGGCCGTGAGCCGTAGGCAGCAGCGCGATGCCGAGCAGCGCTTCGCTCGCACGGACCACCGTGCGTGGTCCACCGGCTTGCCGTCGCCTCAGCTCACGGAGCCGGCCGACGCGGTGAACGTATTGCATTGGGCGGCACGATTGTTCTCCAAGCCCGTCTCGAACCACTGCCCGCCGTTCTCCGCGGAGCCGTGGTCGCGCATGTCCCCGGCCTGGTCGCCGCGCCCGTAGGCGTCCTTGCGGGCCAGGGTGAGCTGCGGGTCGCTCAGCGAACCGCCCTTCGACGACGAGGACAGGTACATGCCGTCGAAGCAGTTGGCCTGCAGCTCCACTCGCCGTGACAGTTCCAGCCCCTTGGAGCTGCGCGGTCCCACGTCGGCGCGCTCACTGTTGGCTTTGCGCAGGATGCCGGACATCGCCTGCACGTGGTGGCCGTACTCGTGCGCGAAGACCGACAGGTAGACCACCCAGTTGTCCTTGAAGTAGTCGGTCTGCAACTGGCTGATCGGCATATAGATGGTCTTGTTCGCCGGGCAGTAGAAAGCGGCGAAATTGCTGGTCGAGCCGGTGCACGGCGTGGTGATACCCGCCGTGGTCGCGCTGACGTTCAGCGCAGGCGGCTGGAACGGCAGGTTCGCCTTGCGCAGCACGGGTTTCCACGCCGTCTCCAGGCACGACGCGGCGCTTTCGAAGAATTCGCGGGCGGCGTCCACCTGAGTTCCCCACGGCGAGTAATCGCACCGCGCCGGAAGCAACGTCGCGCTCGGATCGGTCAGCAGCGGGTTGTTGCCGGTCTCCGACGGTCCGGACGAACCGTCCGGCTGGGCGTCGAACGTGAAACTCGGCTGTGGGCCGGACGCGTCGTCGCCGCGACCCACTGAGATCGCATTGCGTACCAGCCCCGCCGCGACCACGAACACGACGACGACCAGCAACACCACCCATCCGCCGCCACCCCGTTTGCGCGGCGGCGGATACGGCGGCCGCCCGGGCGGACCATAGGGCATCGGCGGTGGCACCGGCGGGCCGTAACCCGGTGGCGCGCCATAGGCGGGCGGGGCGTATCCCGGCTGCGGCCGGTAGCCAGGAGGAGGGCCATAACCAGGGGGCGGGCCGTAACCCGGTCGCGGGCCGTAGGGCGCACCGTAGCCGGGCGGCGGCGGAACCGGACGCCCCCCATGCGGGACCGGTCCGTGTCCGTACGGTGGTTGTGTCACGCCCCCGTACCCCCTCGTCTCAGTGATCGCCGACAGCCGCTGACGCAGGATAGCAAGCTGTCTAGAGTAGGCAGCCATGCTGACTTTTCGGGGGGCCGCCCTAGGCGCGCTGCTTCTCGCCATCGCGGGAATGTTCGCGACGGCCCCGGTCGCCCAGGCCCAGCCGGAGCCGGGCGGAGTGACCATCACCGCCGATCTGAAGCTGAACCGCGAGGGCATCCTCGAAGTGGTCGAACAGGTCTCGGTGCCGCCGGACGGCACGTTCCGGATGGCGCTTCCGCTGCGACTGAAGGTGGGCGACGACGCGGAGCGCGTCTTCCGGGTCACCGACGTGGACACCGAGGGCGCGGGCACCGCGACGGTCGCCAACGACCAGTTCACCATCGAGGCCAAGCCCGGCACCTCTACTTTCCGGTACTCCGTGCAGAACACCGTGAGCGACGCGCGGGGCACCCAGGTCTTCCATTGGCTCGGCGTGCCCAACACCGACATCGCGTCCATCAGCGCCTCGCTGATCAGCCCCAGCTTCGAAATGGGCATCGTCGATTGCAAACTCGGCCCGCCCGGCAACACCCGGCCCTGCGCCGACGTCAAGATCGAAAGCGACGGCGTCCTCTTTCTCGAGCAGACCGACCTGCACAAGGGCGACGCGATCGACCTGACGCTGCAGTTGCCGCCCGGCACCGTGCCGAGCAACGCCGACGTGCGCGGCAGCGGTGACGCGGGCCCCTTCGCGATCACCGCCCCGGTGCTCATCGCGTTCGGCGTCCTGCTGCTCGCGCTGGCGGCGCTGATCGCGTTCGTGTTGCGCGCACGTCGTCAGGAAGCGGCGGTCGGCGGCGGTTCGGAGACGATCGACCCGCTGCTGCGTGAGGGCGACCGCGTGCAGTTCACCTCGCCCGAGGGCGCGCTGCCCGGCGAGGCCGGGCTACTGCTGGACGGGCATGTCGATCCGGTCGACGTCGCCGCCACGGTGGTGGACCTCGCGGTGCGCCGATACTTGCGGATCACGCCGCTCAGCGACAGCGACTGGCGGATCACCCGGGTGAACACGCCGGACGATCAGCTGCGCGACTACGAGAAGGCCGTCTACCTGGCGCTGCTCCCCGACGACGCCGACGCGGTGACCCTGGGCGAATTGCGCAGACCGGGGCGAGTCGCCTCCGGTCCGGTGCGCACCGCCATGGTGGCCGACGCCGTCACCCGGGGCAACTTCCTCGATCGCCGTCGTCCCGGCCTGGCGATGTGGCTCGGCGCGGCGCTGGTGGTGGCGGGTGTCGCGGCGACCGTCGCCCTCGCGCTCACCTCGGGGCATGCCTTGGTCGGTGTCGCCATCGCGCTCGGTGGCGTCGCCGCCCTGCTCACGCCGAAGTACCTGCCGGCGCGCACGGCGCGCGGGCTGGAACTCGCCCGGCAGATCCGCGCTCTCCAGCGCGGCCTGGAAACGACTCGGCGCGAACAGATCCCGCCGATCGACCAGGAGACCGTGTTCTCCCGAGCCCTGCCGTTCATGGTGCTAGGCGCACGCGCCGACAACTGGATCCGGGCCTTCCGCGACCTCGATCCGTCGGCCGACGCGCAACCCGGCCTCTACTGGTTCAGCGGCTTCGAACGCGACCGCAACCTGCAGCGCTTCGCCGGGCACTTCCCGTTCTTCATCACCGCGCTGGAAGGGCTTTTCGCCGTCGCGGGCGATCCGCACCGCTAGCGTCACCACATACGAAAAGGGCGGCCGGTCGTGCGACCGGTCGCCCTTCGTCGTATTGCTCAGTCGCTCAACGCGGTTCGCCGGACGGCGGCCAGCGGGTCGGCGTAGAGGACGCTCAGCGAGGTAACGACGGCGGCGTATTCCTGGACCTTGCCGCCGAATCCGCTGATCCGGATGTCGGTGGGCGGAAGCGTCGAGCCCTGGTTGAACGCCCGCGCCACATGCGCGACGGCGGGCCGGTAGCCGGTGAAGGCCTGGCCCCCGAGGATCACCCGATCCGGGTTGAGCATGTCGCGCACCATCGCCACGGTGTGGCCGAGAATGGTGGCCCGTTCTGCGAGCAGCTCGCGCGCGGATTCCGAACCCGCTTCGGCGGCCCGGTACAGGTCGGCGATGGTCGAACCCGCGGTGCCGTTGTGCGCCGGGATGATGCCACGACCGACGGCCCTGGAATGCAGCGACCGATCGCCGACGGTCACCTCCAAGCAGCCGCGCCGTCCGCAGGTGCATTCGACGTCGGAGCCCGTGGGCAGATGCGCGATCGATCCGGGGCCGTTGCTCGGCGTGTGCACCCGCCCGTCCAGAGTCACTGCGACACCGGCGGTTTCACGCACATAGAAGTACAGGCTGCTGCCCCGCTCGACGCGGGCTTGGTCCTTGGGCTCGCCGGTGGGCAGCAACAGCTCGGAACCTGCCATCGCCTCGACGTGCGGCGCCACCGAGACCGGCAGCTCCAGCACCTCGCCGAGTACCGAACCCACCTGCGCCCCACGCCATTCCAGCTTCGGGTGGTCGACGACGCCGGTCAGCGGGTCGACCCGGCCGCCGATCGCGACGCCGGCCCACAACGCCTTGCGCCGGTGCCAGCGCTGCAGGAACGCCTTCGCGCTGCGGGCCACGGTGGTGGTGGCGAACTCCTGACCGGTCTGCGGAGTGGCGATGGCCAGCCCGCCGAGAATGCGGCCGCGCAGGTCGGCGGCGACGATCTTGGTGACCGCGGCGCCGATGTGGATGCCGATGGTCAGATAGGCCTCGTGATCGATTTCGAAGGGGACACGGGGGCGTCCGACCGCACCCGAAGCCGTCAGATCAGGGCGCTCCCGCAGCAGGCCCGCCGCGAGTAGCGCCGAGACCTGGCGGTTGACCGTGGCGATGCTCAAACCGGTTGTGCGCGCGGCATTGTCACGGGAAACGGGCCCGCCGGTGGCAGCCCGCAGAACCGCGGCCGCGGGGTTGTCGCCGATGCGCAGTTCGGGAGCGACGACCGGACGCTGAACGCGGGCACGGCCGGTGGCAACCCTGGAGACGGATCGTTCAAGGGTGGGAATGGACATTGTGCAGATCCTTGCTGAAGTCCCGTAATCCACGGGACATGCCTACATGGGCGGCGAGGCAGCAAACGAGCAGGAAAACCAGCTCAGCTGCAGCAAGAGAGGCGACACAGTTCGCGCGTCAATGGCAGCCGAAGACCCAGCGCGGCGGTCACGTAAGTGACGCGCAGGAGGTTCCATCGACCGGCAGACATGTCATTAAAATTAACACCGATTTCCGCGACGCACCAACCCTCGACGCGCCGTTGTGCGCACACGCACATAGTTTCCCCAGGTCGCGAGCACGCGAAAAAGCCCCGCTCCCCCAGGCGACCGTGGGGCGGGGTCTTTTCACGCGGAAGGTTTACTTCGGGGCGACGAACGGCTGATTGATCGTCGTGAAGTACTGGATCGCGGCGGCGACCGCCACCGGAGCGGTGACCAGCAGCTGGCCCGCGAGGGTGCCCAGCGCGCCGACGGCGACGATGCCGCCGAGGCAGCCGATGGCCGCGGCCGGGATGAACGCGCCGAACAGGCCGACAATCGCCGCCGAGGCGACGGTGGCGCCCGCGATGCCGCCGAGCACGCAGCCCACGGCGCCGCCCGCCAGGCCGCCGACGAGCGTGCCGATAGTGGCACCGGCGGCGATCGTGCTGGTCAAGCGGGTCCAGGCGGCGACCTCACGGTCGTACTCGGTCTTCCACGGCGCCTTGTCCTCGTACGGCAGGGCGACCGGCTTGTAGACCGCGTGCTCCCGGTCGAACAGCGGCGTCAACGTCGCGCTGCGGCCGGAGACCTGTGCGGCGATCGGGAATTCGAAGTCCTCGAGCTGAAACCTCAACGGCTGGGCGGCGAGCACGGTACCGTTGGAGGCCTTCACCTGCAACACCTCGTCCTCGACCGCCAGCGAACCCGCGTCGGTTTCGATGATCGACTGGCTATCCGTCGCGTACGCGGTGAAATTTATTGCGTTTTCGGCGTTTTCTTCCGCCGGTGCGGCGCCGGATGTGCCCGCGGCCACTCCGGTCGCAATGGTCACCAGCGCCGCCACCACGGCGAGCTTCCTCATCCTCATGTCCTGCAATCCCTCATCTCAGGTGGAGCGGTTCCAGGCAAAAGCATCAGGCAACTGCTGTGCGAGAACGAGGAAAAAACGCAGGACGATTTCAAATAGGCAACCGGGGAGTTACACCCGCCGCACTACTGAGCTTTGGCCGCCGCTTTCGCTTGCTTCTTGAATTCCCTTACCTGCGCGAGAGATTCGGCGTCCGTCACGTCGGCAACCGACCGGCGCGAGCCCTCGTCGCCGTACGCGCCCGCCGCGGCGCGCCAGCCGTCCGGCCGCACGCCGCGCTGCTTACCCAAGAGGGCCAGAAAGATCTTCGCCTTCTGCTCGCCGTAACCGGGTAGGTCCTTGAGGCGGCGCAGCACCTCCTTGCCGTCCGGGTCACCCGCGGTCCAGATGTTCTCCGCCTTGCCGTCATAGTGCTCGATGACGTAGCGAGCCAGCTCCTGGGCCCGCCTGGCCATGGACCGGCCGTAGCGGTGGATCGCAGGCGGCGTCGCCGCCAGCTCCTCGAACTCTTGCGGATCGGCCTCGGCGATGCGGTGGATGTCGAACCCGCCCATCCGGTCGGCGATCTTCTTCGGGCCGCGGAAGGCGTGCTCCATCGGGTACTGCTGGTCCAGGAGCATGCCGAGCAGCGTGGCGAAGTGGTCCTCGGTCAGCAGCCTGTCCGCCTCGGCGTCCTGCGCCAGGCACAGCGTGCGCGTCACTGTCCCGCCTCTCCGTATATTCGGGCCGTACCAGTAGGTGCCACTTCTGTTCCGGCGTGCCCGAGTTACCCCTGTACTCAGGAAAGCACCCCGTTCATCTACCATAGTGACTCACCTCACAGCGCCTACGCGCGGGTAGATGAGGTGCCGCGTAGGCTCCAGGCCATGCCTCAGATGACGGCGACACCGACCAAGACGACGGCAACGGCCAGAGATGGACACGGGCCTATGGACACCTACGCATTGCGCCCCGATCGGTTCGACCGAGCAGGTCAGGACCAGCTCGTCGATGTACGCGACCTACAGGCCGCGCTGCCCGGCATCCGCCGGTTGCGCACCTGGGCGCACGAAGCGCTCGCGCTGCGGCCCGGCGAACACGCCGTCGACATCGGCTCCGGCACCGGCTCGGAGGTCATCGCCCTCGCCGAGGCAGTGGGCCCGGACGGCAGCGCGGTCGGCGTCGAGCCGGACCCGCAGCTGCTCGCCTCCGCCGAGCGCCGCGCCGCCCAGGCCGGCTCGGCCGCCAAGTTCCACTCCGGCGACGCCTACGGCGTGCCGTTCGGGGCGGACAGTTTCGACGCCGTCCTGTGCGAGCGCGTCTTCCAGCACCTGACCGCCCCTGCCCGCGCGGCCCGCGAGATCGCGCGCGTGCTCCGCCCGGGCGGCCGGGTCGTCGTGGTCGACAGCGATTGGGGCACCGCGATCATGCACCCCGGTGACCGGCAGGTCGTCCGCGAGGTGATCGACACCCTCGTGTCTGCGACGACCAACCCGCTGTCGGGCCGCAGGCTCCCCGGTCTGCTCACCAAAGCGGGCCTGGTGGTCGACGACATCGGCTCGCAGGCCCTGGTGCAGGACCGCAGCGTGGGCGCGGGCTCGCTGGTGACCAGGATCTCGGCGATGGCGGTGGCGCGCGGGGCGATCACCGAGGCGCAGCGCAAGCAACTGCTCGACGACCTGGAGAGGGCCGCGGCCGACGGCGACATCCATCTCTCGGTGACCATGTTCGCCGTCCTCGCGCACAAGCCGCACTGACCCGGCCGATGGCCGTCGACGTACTGACCGACGTCGCGATCGACCGCTCCCGTGAGCTGGTCGCCACGTACGCGGCCGATCCGGCGCACGCCCCGGCCTGGTACGCGCGCATCCACAGCGTCGCCTGGGAGACCGATCCGCCGCTGCGCGCCGGTTCGCGGATGACCTTCGTCGCCCATTTCCTCGGCAACCGGCTGACCTACACCTATGAGGTGGTCGACTACGACCCCGGCCGACGCCTGGTGATGCGCACCGCGCAGGGGCCGTTTCCGATGGAGACGACGTACACCTGGGCCGATACGCCGGAGGGCGGCACCCGCATGACGCTGCGCAACCGCGGCGAGCCGAGCGGCTTGGGAAGAATCGCCGCGCCGCTCGTGGAGGCGGCGATCCGGCGGGCGAACCGCGCGGATCTGGCGCGGCTGAAGGAACTGTTGGAGACCGGGTAGGGCTGCCACGGCCTTCCGTCGAGCGGAGCGGAAATCGCCCGGCACGAAATGCGTGCCGGGCGATCAGTCGTTCTCCGGGTCCGCCTGCTACTTGCCGAGCATCTTCTCGGTGGCCGCCAGCAGCACGCAAGTGGCCAGGCCGTCCATCGCCTTCTCCAGCTCGGGCAGCTTGGGGAAGCTCGGGGCGATGCGGATGTTCTTGTCTTCCGGGTCGTTCCGGTAGGGGAAGGCGGAACCGGCCGCGGTGAGCGCGATGCCCGCTTCCTTCGCGAGCGCGATCACCCGCGCCGCGGTGCCCTCCAGCACGTCCAGGCTGATGAAGTAGCCGCCCTTCGGCTCGGTCCAGGACGCCACCTTGGACGCGCCGAGGCGATCCTCCAAGATCTTCAGCACCAAGGCGAACTTCGGCTCCAGGATGGCGCGGTGCTTCTGCATGTGCGCGCGCACGCCGTCCGCATCGCGGAAGAAACGCAGGTGGCGCAGCTGATTGATCTTGTCCGGACCGATGCTCTTCTTGGAGGCGTGGCTCAGGTACCACTCCAGGTTCGCGGTAGAACCGCCGATGAAGCTGACGCCCGCGCCCGCGAAGGTGATCTTCGAGGTCGAGGCGAATACCAACGGGCGGTTCGGATGCCCGGCCGCCGCGGCCAGGCCGAGCACATCGATCACCGGGGCGGCGGTGTCGGTGAGCGGGTGCACCGCGTACGCGTTGTCCCAGAACAGCCGGAAGTCCGGCGCTGCGGCGGGCATCGAAACGAGCTCGCGGACAACGTCTTCGGAGAAGACGACACCGGTCGGATTGGAGTAGTTCGGCACGGCCCACAAACCCTTGATCTGCGGGTCGTTCGCCAGTAGCTCGGCGATGGCGTGGGTGTCCGGGCCGTCGTGGCGCATCGGGATCGGAATCATCTCGAAGCCGAGCGCCTCGGTGATCGCGAAGTGCCGGTCGTAACCGGGCGCCGGACACAGGAACTTCAGGGTGTCCTCGGCCGCCCAGCGCCGCTCGGAATCGTTGGTGCCGTACAGCATCGCGAAGCTGATCACGTCGTGCATCAGCTCCAGGCTGGCGTTGTTGCCCGCGAGCAGGTTGTCCACCGGGATGCCGAGCAGCTCGCCGAAGATCGCGCGCAGTTCCGGGAGACCGTGCAGGCCACCGTAGTTACGGCAGTCGGTGCCGGTGCCGTCGCGGAAATCCCCGTCGCCGGGCAGGTGCAGCAGCGCGGCGGACAGGTCGAGTTGTTCCGGCGAAGGTTTCCCCCGGGTCAGGTCCAGCGTGAGCTTCTCGGTCTTGAGCGTCGCGTAGTTCGCGGTCTGGGTATCGTGCTCGAGCACGAGCTCCTCATGGCTCATCAAACCGATCTGCGTTTGCCGGGGCATCCTGGGCAGCCTTTCAAGCAGCGAGGGGACGATGGTCTGGCCGGACCGAAGGTCGGCGGCCGAACTGTTGTCCGTGCAGACGCACGTGCATCCGCGGACGGTGTTCACGTTACCCGTGCGGTGGCCGGAATTGGAGGCGTTATCCGAGGGCGGGAAGCGACCGGACCGGTCCCCTCAACGGCCCGCACCGGCCGGGGGAAGCGAGACACCCGCGCGAACCTTTGATAAGGGGACCCCGCGCACCCGGCAGAGCCCGTTGACCCTTGCTGCCTTCCGGCCCTGGGGGAGTTCACAGGATGCGCGCCGCGCGGGATCCGTCGGCCAGTGTAGCGGCTCCCGCCCGCAACGCCATCCTCCGGGTCCACGACACTCCTCGACCAGGCACTTCACCCCTTCTGCCGGACCTATTTGGCGACGGGCCGGGGGCTACCGGTATGCTGCTCCACGGAGGATTCGCCTAGTGGCCTATGGCGCTCGCCTGGAACGCGGGTTGGGTTAACGCCCTCAGGGGTTCAAATCCCCTATCCTCCGCCACGAAAGGCCGGGTCCGGAGCAGTTCGCCGCTCCGGACCCAGCCTTTTGACAACAACGGGTTGCCGTCCGAACCCGCGCGGTCCGGACGGCGATGATGTCCCGGTCTACATCTCCAGCTTTTCCAGCATCCAACTGCCGAGGGCGTACATGTCGTCAGCGGGAATGGCGCGCGTGTAGTGCAGCGGTGGGGTTACCCAGCGGATCCGACGCCAACCGATGGATGCACGGATGACCCATCCACCGTATTCGCGGCGAGAATTCCACTGGAGTTTCCTGGTGTAGCCGGGCGGGCGGGAGATACTCCGGAATCGGAGGTACACGGTTTGCCGCAACCAGAGCCAGCGAGTCGACCATGTGACAGGGCCGCTACTGATATAGAGCAGCTTCACGGCGTCAACCCAGCACGGGACGATGGTGGGCGCGGTGTCCTTACGGACCTCGTTCGCCCCGGTGTCCCAGGTAGCCCGCATGACGATCTTGCCCTGCCACATGCCGGGGACGCAGTCCAACGCCATCGTGGCGACGTGAAGCGTCGGTTTGGGGATCTGGGTGACAACGACGTGGTCACCCTTCGGCTTCGGGTTGCTGGTGCCCGACCGATGCCATAACTGCAACTCGATGCGGAACTCGACCGGGGCGGGGTCGAATTGCGGGAGCGGATGCGGCCGCTCGTTGCCGCGACAGCATAGGAGCACATCTGCATGGTGCGTATCGGCGTCACCGGGCATATGAATATCACAGAAGCCACAGCACCGTTGGTGTACGAGGCGGTGCGAGCGCTGCTGGACGAGCACGCTCCGAGCGAACTGGTCGGAGTGAGTTGTATTGCGCGCGGTTCCGATTCGGTGTTCGCGCGGGCGGTGCTCGACGCCGGTGGGCGGCTGGAAGTGATGTTGCCGTCCCGGGACTACCGCGAGCGGAAGGTGAAACCGGATCACGCCGAACTGTTCGACGAGCTCGTGAAGAACGCGGCCGAGGTGCGTGTGATGGATTTCGACGACGCGGACCGTGCAGCGTACGAAGCAGCCAACGATGCCGTGGTGGGGTCGGTCGATCGACTGATCGCCGTGTGGGATGGCGATGCCGGGCAGAAGGCGGGCACCGGGACGGTAGTCGAACTCGCACGTGCACGTGGTGTGCCGGTCGATGTCGTATGGCCGGAAGGCGCCGCACGGGACTGACGCCGGTCCACCGTTCGGAATGCCTCTCGAGTAGCCGGAGGAGCCGGATTCGCCCGATCTAGACTGTGCGACTTCCCATTCCGATGGAATGATCGTCCCCGTGACTCAGTGGCTCCCGCTCATCGGTTCTCTTGTCGTCGGCATTGCGGTATTGGTCGGCGCGCTGGTCAACAACCGCGCCAATCGGGCGGCGGTGACCGCCGCGGATGAGCGGAATCGGGTCACGTTGGACGCGGCGCAGCGCAACGTGGAGTTGACGAACGCGGCGGCGGAGCGGCGGGAGCTCGACAAGTGGCGGCGGGAATCGGTGCTGGCGGCGGTCTCGGCGGTGCTGGCCATCTCGAGCGACGTCCGCCGGGAGTTGTTGCACTGCGATCGCTGGGAAGCGGAAGAACTGGATGAACTCGAGGCGGAGGTCAGGCATGCCGTCACCGGCTCGCGGGATTTCATCAGCACCTTGCGCGTCGTGGCGCACCGCAAGATCCCCAATCGCTGCGAGGACCTGATGCGGACGCTCACCGCGGCGCTGAACATCAGCCTGCAACGCCGCCGGATCGAACTCGACGGCGAGGCCACCGCCGAAGAGATCACCGAGATCCAGGCGCTGTGGTCGCGGGCGATCGAGAACACCGTCGAGGAGGAACGCTCGGTCATCGCCGTCACCCGGCTCGAACTGGAGATCAAGATCTCCGCCGAGGTCCATCAGTCCACGCCGCAGCCGGCCCTCGTCCGCGCGTGACCCGTCACGCCGGAGCGGAGCCGAGCCCTGCGCGCCGCGCTTCGAGCAGCGCGGCTCGGAGGTGTGCGGCGTAGGCGTCGAGGTCCGGCAGGACCGCGGGATCGGCGTGCAAAGAGATAGTGACGGTGTCGCCCAGGCCGTGCACCCCGTGGGTGAGATGCATGACGGAGCCGAGAGCGGGGAACCCGGCGGTGAAGCGCACGGCGCCGCCGCCGAAGGACAGGTCGGCCGGTCCGCGGTCGACGCTGGAGACGACGGTGTGCCCCGCGATCGAGTCGGGCACGGTGTCGAGGGGATAGCGGTCCACGTCCCGGCGCAGCATGAAGGCGGGAACCGTCGCCGTGACCCGGTCCTGCGCCGACAGCAGCGGATGCCGCGCGCGGACGCGCCGGTCGGCGAGCGCGGCGGCGATCTTGTCGGCGCGCAGGCGAAGATCGGGTTCGTCGACGAAGAGGTCGACGCCGAGGCTGCGATAGTTGTTGCGGGGACCGGTTGCCTGGGCAAGGGCCATCGGGACCTGCGCACCGAGACGCCCCACCGGCTCGCCCCGGTCGGCCAGGTAGCGGGCGAGCGCCAGCGACACCGCGGTCAGGACGACGACCGTGACCGTCCGACCGGGCACGCGCAAGTCGTCGGCCGCGAACACCAGCATCCGGGCTTCGTGCCGCGAAATCGCCTGCTCCGCTCCTCGATTCAGCACGCTCGGCGGGAAACCAGGTCCGGGCGGCGGCAATTCGCCTGCCTCCGTCAACGCCGCCAGCCGCTGTTGAGCTCGGAACGCCTGGTAGCCACGCAGCACGGTCGTGGCCAGCCGAGCCGGAACGCGAAGGAGACCGACAGCCGAATCGACCAGCACTCTCGCCGCGGGCGCGCTCCCGCACATCGCATCCGCGAGGGTCCGCAAACGCATTGCCGCCGCGCCGACCCGCCCCCGCACCGACGACACACTCGCCGGCATCGCATCACCGACGGCGCCCCTGCCTACTAACGCCGAACCGTTGCGCACTTCGGCCGACGACCCGCTCGCCGACACCGTGTCCCCCTCTCGGGCAACTGCGGTCCAGCCGCCCCCTTGCGGATCAGCGATTTCCCCTGGCGCGGATACCACCGCAACCGTTCGATCACTCGGCGCGCTCCGCGCTCTGCCACCCGAACTCGCAGCACCAACGGCATCGGTGGTGTGGTCACCTCCAGCCGGTACCTCACCGGAGACCGCCCACCCAGCACGGCCTTCCTCCTCGACCCGGTGATTCCCCGTCCCGCCGAACAACGCACGCGCGATCGCCGAGGCCCGTCGCCCATCCGCCAGCGCATGGGATATCTGGAGCACCACCACCAGCGCAGGTTCACCTCCCTGCCCTGGCGCATCGGCGATCGCGCGGAAGACGTGCAGCCGCCATGGGTGTACGGCGGCGTCGACGCCGGTGCCGAGCAGATCGCCCAGCACGTGCAGCAGATGGGCCCAATTACGCTCTGCCAGTCCATGTTCCACGAATTGCTCGGCAATGAATTCACCGCGTACCCAGCGCGGGTAATCGATGTCCGCGGGCAGTTCGCGCAGCCGGACCCGTAGGTCCGCGATCCGCGCGCTGCGTTCGGCGACGGCGGCGCGCAGTTCCTCGGTGGGCACTCCGCGATCGGCGAAGCAATACAGCAGAAAAAGGTCGTTGCGCGTGCGTTCGGACAGCCAATACATCGTCGCGTCCTGCGGTGCCATCGCGCTCACAAGTAAAACGATATCGACTCGGATTCGTCGGTGCCCGACGAGCCCTGGGCAATGTGAATGATCTTGTTCCACATATCACCGGAAAACGGCATCGATTCCGGCACCTAGCTCTGCTACCGTCTGTAGTAGAACGGATTCCACTCACCCAGGCGGGGTGTCGGCCATGGCTATAGATCTAGCACGCACAATTGCCAACCAAGCCGATGAGGCGGACGAACGGTATAAGGCCGCGGCGTTCGTGAAGCGGTCGATCAACAAGGTCTTCCCGACGCACTGGTCGTTCCTGCTCGGCGAGATCGCGCTCTACAGCTTCATCATCCTGCTGCTGTCGGGCGTCTACCTGACCCTGTTCTTCGACCCCTCCATGACGGAGGTCGTCTACGACGGCGCCTACCAGCCGCTGCGCGGGGTGACCATGTCGCGAGCGTACGAGACGGCGCTCGATCTGTCGTTCGAAGTGCGGGGCGGCCTGTTCGTGCGACAGGTGCACCACTGGGCGGCGCTGCTGTTCGCGGCGTCGATCATCATCCACCTGTTCCGGATCTTCTTCACCGGCGCGTTCCGCAAGCCGCGTGAGGCGAACTGGGTGATCGGCTCGCTGCTGCTGATCCTGGCGATGTTCGAAGGCTTCTTCGGCTACTCGCTGCCCGACGACCTGCTCTCCGGCACCGGCCTGCGGGCCGCGTTCTCGGGCATCACGATCTCCATCCCGATCATCGGCACCTGGATGCACTGGCTGATGTTCGGCGGCGACTTCCCGGGCGAGATCATCATCCCCCGCTTGTATGTGGCGCACGTGTTGCTGTTCCCAGGCATCATCCTGGCATTGATCGCCGCGCACGTGGCGCTGGTGTGGTACCAGAAGCACACCCAGTTCCCCGGCCCCGGCCGCACGGAGAACAACGTGGTGGGCGCGCGCATCGTGCCGGTGTTCGCCGCCGACCAGGGCGCGTTCTTCGCCTTCACCCTCGGCATCGTGGGCATCATGGGCGGTCTCTTCCAGATCAACCCGATCTGGAACCTGGGTCCGTACAACCCGTCGCAGGTGTCGGCGGGTTCGCAGCCGGACATGTACATGATGTGGACCGACGGCATGGCCCGGTTGATGCCGCCGTGGGAGCTGTACCTGGGCCGCTACACCGTGCCCGCGGTGTTCTGGGTCGCCGTGATCATGGGATTGGTCTTCGCCCTGCTCATCGCCTACCCGTGGATCGAGAAACGGCTCACCGGTGACCGAAGCGCACACCACAACCTGCTGCAACGCCCTCGCGACGTGCCCGTACGCACGGCGATCGGCGCGATGGCGATCGCGTTCTACGTGGTGCTGACGCTGTCGTGCGTCAACGACATCATCGCGTACAAGTTCGACATCTCGCTGAACGCGACGACCTGGGCGGGCCGCATCGGCATCCTGGTCGCGCCACCGCTGGCCTACTTCCTGGCCTACCGCATCTGCCTGGGTCTGCAGCGCAGCGACCGCTCGGTGCTCGAGCACGGCGTGGAGACCGGCGTGATCAAGCGCTTGCCGCACGGTGAGTACATCGAGGTGCACCAGCCGCTCGGCCCGGTGGACGCGCATGGCCACCCCCTCCCGCTGGAGTACCAGGGCGCCCCCGTGCCGAAGAAGATGAGCAAGCTGGGTGCGGCGGGCAAGCCGGGCACCGGCAGCTTCCTGCGCGCGGATCCGCGCGAGGAGAGCGTGCGGCACTTCGAGATCGAGCACGAAGAGGAACGCAGGCAGCTCACCGTGCTGCGCAAGGTCCAGAACCGGGCGAACGGCAACGGAAACGGCTCCGCCCACTGAGGATTCGCCGGGCACCCCGTCCGGAAAACCGCGAAGGCCCCGAGTCCGTGCGACCCGGGGCCCGCTTTGCCTTGTTCAGGCGAATCCGGAGCGGTTCAGCCGCGCCGGAACTCTCCCGTCGAGACCCCCACTAGGAATGCATCCCACTCGCCCGGCGCAAACGCCAAGACCGGGCCACTCCCACTGTCCTTGGTGTCACGAACCGCGACATTGCCGTCGACGAGAAAAGCGACTTCCACACAGGCTCCATCCGGACCGCTGTATGTGCTCTTGCGCCATACAGCGCCCGTCCAATCAACCTCCACGGCACTAGCTCCTTTGCTGCGTCGGAAGCGAGATTTCTCCTGACATCGTTCCAGCTAGCATCGGCACCCGACTGGTAAGCCGAATCCCGTGATGCACCCCTCACCGGAGCACACTTTCCCGGTGCGTCGATATCGCACATCGAGTTCGAGAGGAAATTAACCTCGCGCGGGGCCTGTCCCCGCGCGGTAACACTAGCAGGTCCTTCGAAAGTTTGCCTGCCTCTTGCCTATTCAATCATCGCAAACACACACGTTTGTGAAGCAAGGGAGTTGCGGGAGCATTGCCAGCCCTCGGCATTCATTCCACACACTGGCGTACCACAATGTTTTTAACGGATGTGATTGCTCTGTTATCAGCCGACAATTCACATCCCGCGGCAGGCCGCGTCGACGGCCGCGCAGCCGCCGTGCATGATGGAACCTATGGTCGAACGCGATCGCGACGATGCAGGTCGCGCCCGTAATGCCCGTCCGCGCGACCGCCTCGGGCGCCCGCTGCCTCCCGGCAGCACCGGAGTTGCCCGAATTCCGGACGATCTCGATCTTCCACCCCAGCAAACCTTGACCTTCGCCCAGCAACTGCTGGACGACGGACTTGCATTCAATGCGCACGAGGTTTTAGAGGCCGCATGGAAGAACGGGCCGTTCGCCGAGCGGATGCTGTGGCAGGCGCTCGCACAGTTCGCTGTCGGGCTGACCCACATACAACGCGGAAATCCGAAGGGTGCGCGTACACTGCTCGGCCGCGCGGTGTCGCGGTTGACGGCATTCCGGCCGGCGGACGGACGGGCGCCCTACGATATCGACCTCCCCGGATTGGTCGCCCATGCCGAGGCGCTGCTGGCCACCCTGGACGCGGGCGCCGAACCGGCGGAGGCCGCGCTGCGGCCACGTCTGCGCCGTTGACGTCCCGCTTCTACCATGGCCGACGTGCGCACCTCATCGTCCTTCAGCCGAGCCCGTGCCTGAGCCGGGTGCGGGCCGGTACGCGCCGAGCCCGTCCGGGGACCTGCACCTGGGTAATCTCCGCACGGCGCTGCTGGCCTGGGCCTTCGCTCGCTCCACCGGCCGCGGATTCCGGCTCCGG
Source organism: Nocardia niwae NBRC 108934 = DSM 45340 (assembly GCF_001613465.1). Lineage (GTDB taxonomy): Bacteria > Actinomycetota > Actinomycetes > Mycobacteriales > Mycobacteriaceae > Nocardia > Nocardia niwae. Next base: position 108,896 of record NZ_BDCK01000016.1, read on the forward strand.
ATCGACGATCTGGACCGGGTGCGTCCCGGCGCCGAGCAGCGGCAGCTGAACGACCTGGCAGCGATCGGCGTGCACTGGGACGAACCCGTGGTGCGCCAATCCGATCGGCTGCCGCGGTACGAGGCGGCCATCGAACGCCTCACCGCGGCCGGGCGCACGTACGAATGCTTCTGCACTCGAAGGGAAATACAGAAAGCCGCGACGGCGCCGCACGGGCCGATGGGCGCCTACCCCGGCACCTGCCGCGCACTGAGCGACGCCCAGCGGGCCCGGCTGCGCGCCGAGGGCCGCCCGGCCGCGTTGCGCCTGCGCGCCACGACCACCGAATTCGAGGTGCACGACGAGCTGCACGGGCGCTACCGGGGCCCGGTCGACGACGTCGTGCTGCGCCGTGGCGACGGCATCCCCGCCTACAACCTCGCCGTCGTGGTGGACGACGCGGCACAGGGCGTCGACCAGGTGGTGCGCGGCGACGACCTGCTGCCCTCGACCCCACGGCAGGCATACCTGGCCACGCTGCTCGGTCTGCCGGTACCGCACTACGCCCACGTGCCGCTGGTGCTCAACGCGCAGGGGCGCCGACTGGCGAAACGGGATGGGGCGGTGACACTCCGCGAACAATTGGCTCTCGGCAACACGCCGGAGGAAGTAGTCTCGGCACTGGCCGCTTCGCTCGGCTTCACCGCGACATCGTCGTCCGAGCTACTCGCGCGTTTCGACGCCCGGCGGCTGCCCCGCGAACCGTGGATACTCGACGTCCATGGGTTGTTGCGAAGCAGCCCATGTCCGTAACGTACGCATCGTCCAACTACTGATCAATCGACGAGGACAAACAACTATGACAAGCGGTGGGTACGACCCCAACCAGTATCCTCAGGGCGGGCAGCCGTACGGGCAGCCGTACCCGCAGGGGGGCGACCAGTACGGGCAGCAGCCCCAGTACGGCCAGCAGGCTCAGTACGGGCAGCAGCCGCAATACGGCCAGCAGCAGCAGCCCCAGTACGGGCAGCAGCCGCAATACGGCCAGCAGCAGCAGCCCCAGTACGGGCAGGATCCCTACGGTCAGTACCCGCAGCAGCCCGGGTTCAACAACTACGGCGGCCAGCCGGGTGACCTCGGCACCCGCATCGGCGCCCGCGTCATCGACGCGATCATCCTGTACATCCCCTACTTCATCCTGTACATCCTGGTCGACAACTCGCTGGGCCTGACCATCGGTCTCGGCCTGGTGTGGACCTTGGTGCAGCTCGGTTACTTCGTCGGCATGGAGACCTCGCAGGGCACCACGCTCGGCAAGAAGATCCTCGGCCTGAAGGTGCTCGCCCCCGGCGGCGCCGCCAAGATCGACCCGGTCACCTCGCTGAAGCGCAACATCTTCATCGCGGCGAGCATCATCCCGTGCGTCGGCGGCCTCATCTCGCTGGTCCTGGCGATCTACATCATGGTCACCATCTCGCAGGACCCGAACAAGCAGGGCTGGCACGACAAGTTCGCCGGCGGCACACAGGTCGTCAAGGCCTGATCGCCAAGGCGGCACCAACGCGCAGGGGGCGCACCCGAATCGGGTGCGCCCCCTGTTGGTTTCCCGGCCGGGCCGCTACGCGCTGGTCGCCCCCGCGATGATCACGACGACGAACCACAGGATGCCGAGCACGATCGCGCCGACGCCGATCCAGATGCCGGCGAGCGCCATGCCGCGCCCTTCCTGGCCACTCTGCTTGATCTGGTTGAGGGCGACCGCGCCGAGGATGATGCCGACGATCGAGCCGAGCCCGCATGTGACGAACCCGACCAGCGACGAGATCAGCGCACCGATCGCCATGCCGTTGGTGCCCTGCGCCGGGACCCCGTAGGGCTGATACGGAGTCTGGTAGCCGTAACTCGGCTGGGGATACGGCTGCGCCGGCTGTTGATAGGACGGGTACTGCGGCTGCGGAGGCGGCGTCATCGGCTGCGAGGGCGGCTGGACCGGGTATTGCGGCGCCGACGGGTAGCCCGACGGCTGCTGCTCCGGGCTCGGATACTGCGGGACCGAACTCTGGCCACCGGACTCCGGCGACACGCCTTGGCCGCCGTACTGCTTCCACCACTCGTCGGAATCGCCGGGATTCGTCATTGCTACAGCGTATTCCACAACCTGGTTGGATGATGCGGGTGAGTGAGTCGAAAACCACGCAAGAGCACGGCGGGCCTGGACGCCCCGCGGACCATGCGGCATTTGCCCAGGTCGCGCGGGGGTACTACGCACCGATCGTGGCCCTGTTCACTGCGACATTGATCATTTCCAACATCTGCGCCACCAAGGGGGTGGAGTTCCTCGGCGATCGGTCGGTGTCGCTGGGACCGCTGCAAGTCCTGCCGATCGCCACCGATGGCGCCTTCTTCCTGTTCCCCCTGGCCTACATCCTCGGCGACGTACTGAGCGAGGTGTACGGCTTCCGCGCCACTCGCCGCGCCATCTACTACGGCTTCGCCGCGCTGCTGCTCACGGTGGCGTGCTTCGCCATCGCGATCCGGCTGCCCTCCGCGAGCTTCTACGAGAACCAGGAGGCGTTCCGAACCGTCCTCGGGACGACGCCGCGGCTGGTCCTCGCGGGCCTGGCCGGGTACTTCGTGGGCCAGCTGCTGAATTCCGCGACGCTGGTGCTGATCAAGGAGCGGACGAAGGAAAAATACCTGTGGGCCAGGCTCATCGGATCGACCATCGTCGGCGAGTTCGCCGACACCCTCATCTTCTGCTCGATCGCCGCGGGCGCCATCGGCATCGACACCTGGCAGCAGTTCGTCAACTACGTGATCATCGGCTTCCTCTGGAAGACCCTCTGCGAGGTGGTCGTGCTCCCGATCACCTACCGGGTGATCGCGTGGCTCAAGAAGCACGAACCCAGTTACGCGCCGACCGGAGCGGATCCGCTGCGCGCCTGACGAAGTTCCCGACGAAGCCGCGGAGGGCGCGGGCCACGGAAGAAGACCGAAGACGCTGTTGCGGCCACCGGTCGTCCGTACGGCCCGCGCCCTCCGTCGTCCGGTACCGGCAGAATCAGACAGAGTTCTTCCAGCGCCCCAGGGTCTCGGCTTTGTGCTCGTCGAAGTAGCCGCCTTCGATGCTGTCGCGGATGCGATCGACCAGGCGGACCGTGAATCGCTCGTTGTGAATCGTGCACAGCGTGGCGGCGAGCATCTCCTTGGCCTTGAACAGGTGATGCAGGTAGGCACGGGTGTAGTTGGCGCAGGTGTAGCAGTCGCAGTGCTCGTCGATGGGGGTGAAGTCGCGACGGAAACGGCTGGTGTTGATGTTGAACCGGCCGGTGTCGACGTAGATGGCGGCGTTGCGCGCGACCCGCGACGGGTTCACGCAGTCGAAGGTGTCCGCGCCGTTCTCGATGGCGCTGAAGACGTCCTCCGGCTCACTGATGCCGAGCATGTGCCGCGGTTTGTCCTCGGGCAGCTCATCACAGCACCAGCCGACGATGGCGCCCAGGTTGTGCTTCTCCAGCGCGCCGCCGATGCCGTAGCCGTCGAATCCCGTTCCCGCGCTTCCGCGTATCGATTCGAGCCCGCGGCATGCCTTCCGGCGCAGGTCCTCGTACTGGGCGCCCTGGATGACGGCGAACAGCGCCTGGTACGGACGGTGCGCGCGGGCGGTGGTCAGCCGCTCGTGCTCGTCGATGCAGCGCTGCGCCCACTCGTGTGTGCGCTGGACCGATCGCTCCTGGTAGGAACGGGTGTTGAGCAGCGTGGTGAGCTCGTCGAAGGCGAACATGATGTCGGCGCCGAGCTGGTGCTGGATGCCCATGGACACCTCGGGCGTGAACCGGTGCGTGGAGCCGTCGAGGTGGGAGCGGAACGTCACGCCGTCGTCGTCCACGGTGGCCAGCCGCTCCTTGCCGGGCGCGATCACGTCGTCGCTGCGTACGTCGACCGCCTCCATCGCCAGCACCTTCTTGAACCCGACGCCCAGTGACATCACCTGGAATCCGCCGCTGTCGGTGAAGGTCGGCCCACGCCAGTTCATGAACGCGCCGAGCCCGCCTGCCTCGTCCACGATGTCGGCGCCGGGCTGCAGGTAGAGGTGGTAGGCGTTGGCCAGCAGCGCCTGGGCGCCGAGTTCCCGCATGGTCTCCGGCAGCACCGCCTTGACCGTCGCCTTGGTGCCCACCGGGATGAACGCGGGCGTGGCGATCGGCCCGTGCGGCGTGGCGATCACACCGGACCGGCCGTGCCGCCCGTCCAGGCGAGTACCGACGGTGAAGGAGAACGATTCGGGACCGGACACCCCGCTATCCTCGCAGTTCGGCGCCCGCCGCCCGAACCAGGCCACCGCTCGCCGGTCCCGAAGGCGCGGTCATCCAGGTTTCCCGGCGCGCGACACCCGCTCGGTTTCGGCTTGGTGCACCGCCAGCGCGGTGCGCAAGAAGTCGAGCGCGGTGCGCAGTTCGACGGTGTCGAAACGCAGGAGAGCCTGGGCCCCGGCCACCCCCACCGGCTCGAAGATCTCTCGCGCGACTTCCCTCGCTCGCGTGGTGCCTTCGATCAGTATCCGCCGCCGATTGCCGGGATCTTGCGCCCGAGTGACGAAACCGGCTCGCACCAGCCGGTCGACGACAGTAGTGGTGGCGGCGGGGCTCAGTCGCAGCGCGGCACTGAGCTCCCCCGCCGCCAGCGGCCCACGCGCCAGCACGATGTCCAGGCAGCGCAGGTCGGTGCGGTTCAAGCCCAGGCGCACGGCGGCGGCCTCGTCGAACGCGTCGAAGCTCTGCTGCAGCAGCCGCAATTGCTGGGCGATCTCGGCGATCAGCTCATCTTTCGACATTCGAAACTTTCTGCTATCGTATATTTCGACAATCGAATCATAGCATCGGAAGGTACTCAGCCATGAACGCGACGCTCGATCAGCACCGCACCGACGAGAGCGCCCTGCGCAGCCTGTTCGACGACCTCATGCGGACCTGGACCGCCAACGACGCCACGGCCTACGCAGCCCTGTTCACCGAGGACTCGGACTACGTCTCCTACGACGGCACCCGGGCCATCGGTCGCGCCGAGCACCGGGACAACCACGACAAGCTCTTCCGCGGCGTCCTGGCCGGGTCGGCACTGGTCGGTGAACTCGAGTCGATCCGCTTCCTCGCCCCGGACGTCGCGATCGTGCACGGCACCGCCTCGGTCCTGATGCCATGGCGTTCCCACCTGCCCGAGCGCCGCCGGTCCCGCCAGACCCTGGTGACCTTGCGCACCGGCCAGGGCTGGAAGATCACCGCGCTGCACAACGGCCGCGTCCGCCCGGTGCGAATCCCTGAGCCGGACTCCTTCCCATCGAGGATGTCCCAGCTCATGGCCCGCCTGGCTCACAGCCTCGGCTTCGGTCGCAAACGGGCCTGAGCGCTGCCGGGCTTCGTTCGCGTAACCGGCCACTCGGCAGCGGCCAGCCCTTCCCGTGGGGTGCTCTGCGGGAAGTCAATCCCGTCCGCGCGCCGACAGTTCGCGGATGAAGCGAGCTATCTCTTCGGGTTTCTCCTCTGCCATGAAGTGACCGGCCTCGATCGGCTCGTAGGTCAGGTCAGGTGCCCATGCTCGCCACAGCGCCGCGGCGTCGAAGCCGAGCCGCGCACCCCAGTCCTGGGAGATCACGCTCACCGGCATCCGTAATTGCCTTCCCGCGTCTCGATCTTCGCGGTCCATGCTCAGGTCGATGCCCGCGGTAGCGCGGTAGTCGGCGACGATGGAGTGCACGGCCCGGACGGAGCTGTCGATGTAGTGCCGTCGCACTTCCGGGGTGAAGGTCGCGCCATCGGTGTCCCACGCGTCGAGGAACGAGGCGAAGAACTCGTCCGCCACCGCTGTGATCATCTTCTCCGGCAGCCCGACCGGCTGGGCCATCAGATAGAGGTGCCAGGCGACTTTCGCTTCCACGCCGCGCAATACGCCCCAGGTGTCGAGGGTGGGCAGCACGTCGAGGATTCCGAGGTACCGCACCACGGCCGGGTGATCGAGTCCGGCGCGGACACCGACGAGAGCGCCCCGATCGTGGCCCACCAGACCGAACCTGCCATGACCGAGAGCACCGGCTACCCGCACGATGTCGTTGGCCATGGTCCGCTTGGAGTACGTATGCGGACTGCCCTCCGGCGGCTTGCCGCTTTCGCCATAGCCGCGCAGGTCCGGAACGATGACCGTGCACTCCTCGGCAAGCCGCGGAGCTACTTCGCGCCACATGTAATGCGTCTGCGGAAAGCCGTGGAGCAGGACGACCGCCGGGCCCGTCCCGCCTACTGCGACGTTCAGCTCGACGCCTTGCTCACCAGGTAGCTTCCGATAGTCGAATCCATCGATCATGGGCATGGTCACGGTTTCCTTCGCTGGTCAGAGGTTCGATTCGGGGGCCGGTCGGCCCGAGAAGATGCCGGCGGGGAGCGAGCGTGGCCGGGGGGAGGTCGCCCGCAGGGCGGGGATGAGGACGGCGTCGACGAGCGACCCGAGGTAGTCGTCGCCGGTCTCGAGCCCGTTCAGCCGCCGCAGCAGGAGTACCGCTCCGGCCACCTCCTCGAACGGAAAGGGATCGACATCGGCGGGCAGCTCGTCGCGGAGGATGGCGGACTCGATCACAGAGGCGGGCAATCGGGCGCCGGTCGGACCGACGGCCTCCTCGATCGCGTCGCAGAGCTCGGGATCCTCGAGGCCTGATTGCAGCAGCAACAGCGCGGTCCGGCCGTCCGTCGAGCGCATCGTCGTGATCAGTCGTCGACACAACGCGATCAGGTCACCGCGCAGGCTCCCCGTATCGATGTCATCGGGGTCCTCGCGCCGAGCCGGGCCCGCCTTCAAAGCGGCGACCACCATCTCCCGCTTCGACTTCCATCGCCGATAGAGAGTGGCCTTCGACGCGCTCGCCCGACGGGCGACCTCTTCGAAGGTGACGCCTTCATAGCCCCGCTCGACCAGGAGTGCGTTCACCACCTCGAGGATCTCGCTCTCGCGTGCGTCATCACGAGGGCGACCTCCGCGATGCGCCCCTCGGTCCGGGTTGAGATACGACACGTTTCGTATCGTATCTCCTCGCTGCGGCTGATGTCACTCCAGCCCGAGCGAAGCGCCGCCCCTGGCGACGACGAAACCCTTCGCAGTGCCGCGGTCCCGACTCGACGCGCCCCGGCCGACGCCGACATCCTTCGACCGAAGCGCGCCGTTGGCGCTGCGAGACCTACACAGCGCCGGCGAACTGCGCGTTGTACAGGCGGTAGTACGCGCCTCGCTCCTCGAGCAGGCGTTCGTGCGAGCCGTGTTCCACGATCCGGCCTGCCTCCATGACGACGATCAGGTCGGCGTCGCGGATGGTGGAAAGACGGTGAGCGATGACGAAACTGGTCCGGTCGCGGCGCAGCGCGGCGGTGGCGTGCTGCACCAGGAGCTCGGTGCGGGTGTCCACCGAGCTGGTCGCCTCGTCCAGGATGAGGATGGACGGCTTGGCCAGGAACGCCCGCGCGATGGTGATCAGCTGTTTCTCGCCTGCGCTGACGCCGGAGCCCTCCTCGTCGATGACCGTGTCATAGCCGTCTGGCAAGGCGTGCACGAAACGGTCGACGTAGGCGGCGCGCGCCGCGGCGAGGATCTCTTCTTCGCTCGCGTTCGGGTTGCCGTAGGCGATGTTCTCCCGGATCGTGCCGCGGAACAGCCACGTGTCCTGCAGGACCATGCCGATGCGCGAACGCAGGTGATCTCGGGTGATCTCGGTGATGTCGACCCCGTCGATGGTGATCGTGCCCGCGTCCAGTTCGTAGAACCGCATGAGCAGGTTCACCAGCGTGGTCTTTCCCGCACCGGTGGGGCCGACGATGGCGACCACATGCCCGGGATCGGCCACCAGGGACAGCCGCTCGATCACCGGCTTGTCGGGTTCGTAGCGGAACGAGACGGCCTCGAACTCCACCCGGCCCCGGTCGACCGGGCGCGCGTCGGCCATCACCGGGTCCGGGCTCTGCTCCTCGGCGTCGAGGATCTCGAAAATCCGCTCGGCCGAGGCGACGCCGGACTGCAGCAGGTTGGCCATCGCCCCGAGCTGGGTCAGCGGCTGGCTGAACTGGCGGGAGTACTGGATGAACGCCTGCACTTCGCCGAGCGAGAGACTGCCGGTGGCCACTTTGAGCCCACCGACGAGGGCGACCAGCACGAAATTCACGTTCCCGAGGAACATGATCGCGGGCATGATCAGGCCGGAGATGAACTGCGCTTTGAAGCTGGCCTGGTAGAGCTCCTCGTTGCGCTGATCGAATTCCTTACCGACCTCGCGGTTGCGGCCGAACGCGGTGACCACCTCATGTCCGGAGTAGGCCTCCTCGACCTGGGCGTTCACCAGGCCGGTGTACTTCCACTGGTTGACGAAGTGCGGCTTGGACCTCTTCGCGATCTGCGCGGTGACCACGATGGCGGCCGGCACGGTGAGCAGCGCGATCACCGCCAGCTGCCAGGAGATCCAGAACATCATGACCAGGATGCCGAGCACCGAGAACACCGAGATGAGCAGCTGGCTCATGGTCTGCTGCAGACTCTGGGAGACGTTGTCGACGTCGTTGGTCACCCGGCTGAGCACGTCGCCGCGCGGCGCGGAATCGAAGTAGCGCAACGGAAGCCGGTGGATCTTGTCCTCGACCTCGCTGCGCAGCCGCTTCACCGTCCGATTGATCACGACGTTGAGCAGGTAGCCCTGCAACCAGCCGAAGACCGCCGCGCCGATGTACAGCAGCAGCACCACGGTGAGCACCCGGCCGACCGCGCCGAAGTCCACCCCGACGCCGGGCACCACGTCCATGGCGCTCAGCATGTCGGCGAAGGTGTTGTCGCCCTTGGCCCGCAGAGCTTCGATCGCCTGGTCCTTGGACACGCCCGGCGGCAGCTGTTTGCCGACCACGCCGTCGAAGACCAAGTTGGTCGCCTTGCCGAGGATGTACGGGCCGATGGTGTTCAGCACCACCGAGACGATCACCAGCGCGACGATCAGCCCGACCTGTAACCGCTCCGGCGCGAGCCTGCGCAGCAGCCGTTTCAGCGAGGGTCCGAACGATTTCGCCTTGGTGCCCGGCGCGCCGGGGGTGGGCATTCCGGGTCTCATCGCGCCTCCTCGGCACTCAGTTGCGACTCGACGATCTCCCGGTACTCCGAGCAATCCCGCAGGAGCTGCTCATGGGTGCCGATGCCCGCCACCGCACCGTCCTCGAGTACCACGATCTGATCCGCGTCCCGGATCGTGGCGATGCGCTGCGCGACGATGAGGACCGACGCGTCCGCGGTCTCCGGCTTCAGCGCCTCGCGCAATCTGGCGTCGGTCGCGACGTCGAGCGCGGAGAACGAGTCGTCGAACAGGTACACCCTCGGCTTCTTCACCAGGGCTCGCGCGATGGCCAACCGCTGGCGCTGACCACCGGAGACGGTGGTGCCGCCCTGGGCAACGGGTGTCTGCAGCCCCTCCGGCATCTCCCGGACGAAATCGGCGGCCTGCGCGATCTCCAGCGCGCGCCAGAGTTCCTCGTCGGTGGCGTGCGGATCACCGTAGCGCAGATTGCTCGCGATCGTGCCGGAGAAGAGGTACGCCTTCTGCGGCACGAGGCCGATCTGCGCACGCAAGACCTCCAGGTCGATGTGGCGAACGTCGGTGCCGCCGACGTAGACCGCGCCGTCGGTGACGTCCATCAGCCGGGGGATGAGGTTGATCAGCGTGGTCTTCCCTGCGCCGGTGGAGCCCACGATCGCGGTGGTGGTGCCGGGCCGCACCTGGAACCGGATGGCTTTCAGCACCGGCTTTTCCGCTCCGGGAAAGGCGAACTCGGCGAACTGGATGTCCACGACGGCCGGGTCGTCGGTGAACGGTTGCGGCAGGCGCGGCGGATGGACGGAGGACTCGGTGTCGAGCACCTCGCCGATCCGGTCGGCGGAGACCGCGGCGCGCGGCGCCATCATGGCCAGGAACGAGGCCATCATCACGGCCATCAGGATCTGCATGATGTAGGACAGCATCGCGGTGAGCGAGCCGATCTGCATGTGCCCGGCGTCGATCGCCCGCCCGCCGAACCAGATCACCGCCACGGCGGTGACATTGCTGATCAGCATGACCGTGGGAAACATCAGCGCCATCAACCGGCCGACCCGGAGCGCGGTGTCGGTGAGTTCGGTGTTGGCCAGTCCGAACCGCCAGGTCTCCTGCCGTTCCCGCACGAACGCGCGCACCACGCGGATACCGGTGATCTGCTCGCGCAGTACCCGATTCACCTCGTCGATCCTGGCCTGCATGTCGCGGAAGCCGGGCACCATCTTGGAGATCAGCACGCCCATCGACAGTCCCAGCGCGGGCACCGCGATCAGCAGCAGCCAGGACAGGCCGAGATCCTCGCGCAACGCCATGATGATGCCGCCCACGCACATGATCGGCGCCATCACCAGGATGGTCGCCGACATCACGATGAGCAGCTGCACCTGCTGAATGTCGTTGGTGTTGCGCGTGATCAGCGACGGCGCGCCGAACATGCCCACTTCGCGCGCGGAGAACGTGCCGACCCGGTGCAGCAGCGCGCCGCGCAGGTCGCGGCCCGCGCCCATGGCCGCCTGCGCGCCGAGATAGACCGAAGCGGCCGACGCGACGATCTGCACGCCGGTGACGGCGAGCATCCACAAGCCGGTGGTCCAGATGTAGCCGATATCACCTTTGGTGACGCCGTCGTCGATCAGGTCCGCGTTCAGGCTCGGCAGATACAGCATCGCGATGACGGAAATCAGCTGAAGCACAACGACCCCCGCCAGCTGGGCGCGGTAAGGGTACAGATGCGAGCGGAGGAGTCTGATCAGCATGATGAATCGCAGGCTACCGGCTGTCGGCGCGACGCGTCGTGGAGATTTCTGACCTGCATGGATGGTCTCCCGTGGGGATCGACGGTGTCAGCGGCGCGCCCAGGCGCCCGGGTCTTCGGTGAGCGCCTCGACGAATCCGGGCAGCCGATCGCTCGCGATGTCGGCGATGGTGACGTTCTCCAGCACGGCGCGGATGTTGACCCGCAGCGCGATCCACACCCGCTGCAACGGCTCGGCCGCGCCGGAGTAGCGGACGTCCTCGGGGCGCGCGCCGCGCACGGAGGCGAGGGGGCCCTCGATCGCGCGGATCACGTCGGCGATGGAGATGTCGGCGGCGGGCCTGGCCAGCCAATAGCCGCCGTCCGGACCGCGCCTGCTGATCACCAGTTCGGCTCGGCGCAGCTCACCGAGCACGGACTCGAGCACCTTGGGCGGGATCCGCTGGGCGGTGGCGATCGCTTCGGCCTTGACCACCGGCGCGGCCTGTACGAGAGGTGCGCCGAGTCCGACCACGGACTGATCCAGCCGCGGCGCACTGGCGATCTCGAGCAGCGTCCGCACCGCGTAATCGACCTTCGCGGTGATGTGCACAGCGACGACTCCTGGCCTCGTGGGGATAGCTCGAATCTACGCGCCGCCGCCTGCCAGCACGCAGGTCGCGGCATCCAGCAGTGACGATTCCACCAGCGAATCGTCCGCGCCGGGCACGAGTTCCTTGGACACCAGCGCCACCCCGATCACCTCGAGCGCGGCGCAGGCGCGCAACTGCGCCTCCTCGGTGGCGTCCGGCCCGGCCAGCCATTCGCGCAGCGCCTGGCTCGCGTCCATCAGATCCGGATAGCGGTCGGCCATGGCGTTGATGATCGCGACGGTGTCGCGCACGACCAGCGCCCCGGCGTCACGGTGATGAATCAGGCCGCGCAGATACGTCCGCAGGACCTGGCGGATGCTCTCGGCGTCGTGCGGCACCTGGTCGAGATCGTCCACCACCGAACGCATGTGATCGACGATCGGGTCGATGATCGCCAATAGCAGATCGAGCTTCGACGCGTAGTGATAGTAGAGCGACGCCTTTGTGATTCCTACCGCATCCGCGACCTCACGCAGGCTGGTCTGTTCGAATCCTTTGGCTCCGAACAGCTTCACCGCAGCGTCCCGAATCGCGCTTTTAGTGCCTCCACCTGCGGCGACAGCGCCGGGTGTGTCACGCACAGCCATTGGATGATCCTCTCATCACCTTCGCATCGAGCGAACGTCGCCCGCAGAATAGAGGTTGTACCTCCGCTTAGCTCCTGGGTAGTCTACCTACCGCACGGTAGGCAGAAAGCGTCAGTGGAGGCGGAGGCAGGCAGGGCACCCCCGCGAGTGCTGTCTACACGCAGACCCAGCACGATCCCAGTCATCGCTAGGAGTAACCACTCGTGTCCGTTTATCTGTACAGATGGGGGAAGTTCGCCTTCCGCCGGAAATGGATAGTCCTTCCCGTCTGGCTCGTCTTGTTCGTGCTCCTCGGTGGTCTGGGAGCACAGCTCAGCAAGCCGATGAGCAACGACTTCAGCATGCCGGACCTGCCCTCCGAACGCGCCAACGACATCCTCGACAAGCACTTCCCCGGCGCTTCCGCCGCGTTCAAGTTCGACGCGGTCACCGGCACCTACGTCGCCGCCGCGCCGGAGGGGCAGAAGCTGACCGATCCGGCCAACCGTGCGGCGCTGGAAGCGTTCATCGCCAAGCTCGGCGAGCTCGACATCGTCGATCACAGCAAACCCATCACCAATCCGGTCGAGGCGGCCGAGAAGATGGGCTGCCTGACCGACCCCGACCCCGCGCAGTGCAGTGGCGCCCCGCTGAACGTGCTCAGCAAGACCGCGCCCGCGAGCGTCGCGGTGATCAACGTCCCGTTCACGATCGCGAAGTTCACCGATGTCACCGACGCCCACCGGGAAGCGGCGTACGACATCGCGGCCGACGCGCGCAATGCCGGGCTCACGGTCGAGATGAGCGGCTCGATCGCGCAGAAGCAGGAAGCGCCCAGCGGTAAGTCCGAGATGATCGGCATGGCCGTCGCGCTGGTCGTGATGATCGTCGCGTTCGGCGCCATCGTCGCGGCGTTCGTGCCGATCGTCACCGCGATCATCGGACTGGGCGCGGCCACCTCGCTGATCATGCTCGGCACCTCGGTGATCGAGATTCCCAGCTTCACGACCTTCCTCGCCTCGATGATCGGCATCGCGCTGTCGATCGACTACGCGCTGTTCATCGTGTCCAGGTACAAGCACGAACTCGCGGTCCAGGACTCGCCGGAAGAGGCGGCGGGCACCGCGCTGGGCACGGCCGGTTCCGCCGTCGTGTTCGCCGGCCTGACCGTCATCATCGCGCTGGCGGGCCTGAGCATCGTCGGCGTCCAGTTCATGACCTTCATGGGCCTGGGCGGCGCGATCGCCGCCGGTTTCGCGGTGCTCACCGCGATCACCCTGATGCCCGCGTTGCTCGGCGCGTTCGGTCGCTTCCTGTTCAAGCCGAAGCTGCCCGTGGTCGCCCAGCACGACCCCGAGGACGACAGCTCGGTGACCAACGGCATGCGCTTCGGCCGGCTGATCGGCCGCATGCCGTGGGTCGCGCTGGCGCTGAGCGTCGTGGTGCTCGGCGCGCTCGCCGCTCCCGCGGCCGGGCTGAACCTGGGCCTGCCCGGCGACGACAGCATGCCCAAGACCTCCACCATCCGGAAGGCCTACGAGCTGCGTACCGAGGGCTTCGGCGAGGGCAGCAACGGCGTGCTGAACGTGGCCGTCGACCTGAGCGGCGTGCCGGCCGAGAACCGCGATGCCGCGGTGAAGGCGCTGCGCGACAAGCTCGCGTCCTACCCGGGCATGGACTACGTGACCGAGCCGCAGTGGAGCCAGGACCAGCAGGGTGCACTGCTGGACGGCGTGCCGAAGTCCGGGCCGAACAACCAGGCCACCAAGGACCTCGTGCAGGACGCCAGGGAGGCCGAAGGCCAGCTGAAGGCCGAGTACGGCATCGAGTACGGCATCACCGGTACCACCGCGATCTACGCCGACGTGGACCACGTGCTGCTCAGCAAGATCGTGCCCTACCTGGCGATCGTGGCGGGCGCGGCATTCGTGCTGCTGATCCTGGTCTTCCGGTCGATCCTGGTGCCGCTCACCGCTGCGCTCGGGTTCCTGCTGTCGATGGCCGCGACCTTCGGCGCGACCGTGCTGATCTTCCAGGAGGGCAAGCTCGGCCTGATCGAGGATCCGCATCCGCTGGTCAGCTTCATGCCGATCATGCTGATCGGCCTCGTGTTCGGTCTCGCGATGGACTACCAGGTCTTCCTGGTGACCCGGATGCGTGAGGAGTTCGTGCACGGCAAGTCGGCCAAGCAGGCGGTGGTCGCCGGTTACCACCACGGCGCGCGCGTGGTGACCTCGGCCGCGATCATCATGATCTCGGTGTTCGGTTCGTTCCTGCTGGAGACCGACGTGACGGCGAAGTCGTTCGGCTTCGCGCTTGCGGTGGGCGTGCTGCTGGACGCGTTCGTCGTCCGCATGGTGCTGATCCCGTCGCTGCTGGTGCTGATGGGCAAGTGGTCGTGGTGGATGCCGAAGTGGCTCGACCGCATCCTGCCCGATATCGACGTCGAGGGCTCGAAGCTGCGTGAGCTACAGCAGCGTTCGGCCGAGACGGCGAAGATGCCGGTCGGCGTCAACTGATCCGACGGCCTCGGCCCCGCATCCGGACTCCGGATGCGGGGCCGAGTGCGTTTCACCGGCTGGGTTGCGGGAGTTCGCAGTCGCCGACTCGCGGGTTCACCCCGACGTAGTTGAGCGGGCCCGCGAGGGCGGTGAGACCGATCGTGCCCCACCCGGCACAGTTCAGCGGGGGGCCGCTGTCGAAATAGTGCCGCTGACCGGCCGCGAGCAATCCGATCGCCAGCCAGGCCAGCAGCAGGAACCCGAACACCCGGGAACCTACGCCCGGGCCGCGCCCGGCACGCGCACGGCGTTCGTAATCCCGCCCACGACGTTCGTAATCGCGCATCATCGGTCCCTTCCGTGCTCCCCGTCGAGGGGGGATACCCGGACATGCCGCCAGTTATCCAACAAATGCGAGTAAGTACCGCATTTTCAACAGACAGCAAATATCTGGTTCACGGCTGGCGATCGTGACCCGCGCACCAAAGCGGACGGCCGAGGGGCATGGCATGCCCGCCCGGCTGTCCGTGGTCACTCGATCGAATTACGGACTCGGTTGCGGGACATTGCAATCCGCGACCTTCGGATTGACGCCCATGTAGTTGAGCGGTCCCGCGATGACAGTGACGGCGATCGTGCCGAAACCGGCGCAGTTGACCGGTCCACTGTCGAAATAGTGGCGTTGTGCCGCGGCGATCACGCCGATCAGCAACCAGATCAAGACGATTACACTTCCGATTCTCATATTTCTCTCGCGCATCGTTCCCGCGCGGATTGTCCGACGGCGCATCTGGCATCGCGTCCTTCCCGCACTTTCCGTATCGGGCGTATACCCGCGATCGCGCTCGTTACCCTTCGCGAAACGAGCAATTTTCGGATCCGCCCAGCGCGGGCGGGTACCGTCGGCAGGCATGGCAGAGGTGTTGCAGTGGTGGATCCCCGGGTGGGTCATCCTGCTCGTGCTGGTGGCCGTCTACGAGCTGACCGTGAACAAACGCCGCCGACGACGCCGCACCCCGATCTCCGGCACGTTCACCGACGAGTTCACCGCGCTGTTCTACGCGACCAAGCGCATGGAGCTGGATCATCGCGAATCGGTGTCGATGCTGCGCGACGAGCAGGACGAAGGCGCGCCGCCGCTGGTCGGGGTCGACCTGGACGGGCGCAAGGTGGTGCTGCGCACGGAAGCGGGTCAGTAAACCGCTGCGCCCCTGCGATTTCCAGCGAAGGCGTCGGTGGTCGGCCAGAATGAGGCCCATGCGTGGCTCGATGGATGAGAAATGGCAGCGGTTCGGCGAGCACCTCGCGTCCGCGCCGGGACGGCTGCCGAGCGAGGTCCGCCGTGTCCTGCGAGACAGGGCCGCCGGCTCCGGCCAGGACGCCGGAGGAGAACTGGCCGCCTTCGCCGAACTGGTGGCCGACCGGTCCTACCGGGTCACCGAGCAGCGGATCGCGGCGTTGAAGGCGGCAGGCCACTCCGACGACGAAATCTTCGAGGCGACCGCGATCGCCGCCTACGGTGCGGCCGACCGGCGCCTGCGCGCTGCCCGCCTGGCGTGGGAGGGGCACTGAGATGTGGCTCGAAGCGGTTCGCTCCGGCCACGACCGGCCGACCAGATTCGTGTTGTGGACCATGCGGCGATTCAGCGGCGTGGAGGTTCCCGCCGTGCTGAAGGTGCTGTTCTACCGGCACAGGTTCTTCGGATCCCCGCTGTCGGAGCTGATTCAGGACGTCATGCGCGGCCCGTCGTACTGGACCGTCGCCGAACGCGAGATCTTCGCGACGCACACCTCCCAGGCCAACGAGTGCCCGTTCTGCGCCACCTCGCACGAGGCGATCGCAGGCGCGTACGTCGACGCCGACGTGGTGACCCGCGCTTTGGCCGACGGCTCGGATTCCCCGCTGCGTCCCGAGGCGCGCGTCATGCTCGGCTTCCTCGCCAAGATGGCTCGCGACCCCGACGGGTTGACCGCCGAGGACGCGGCGCTGGTCCGGCTGGCGGGCGTCTCCCGCGAAGCGTTCGACGAGGCCGTCTGGGTGGGCACCTGCTTCAATGTGATCAATCGCATGATGAACACCGTCGGAGCGGGACCGCTGGAGGACAGGCAGCGCGGCGTGAGCGCGCGATTCATCAAACTCGCCGGTTACCGTATGCCGCCGCCGGTGACATTGTTCTCCCGCGGCGTCTGACCTCATTTCGACCGATCCGCTCGCGTACCGGATCGAAGTGTGTTCTCCTCGAATGGTGAGCCAAGTCCACTTGGGGCACATTTTTCACATCGCCGGGAGTCCCGCTGCCGGCGCTGTGACCGACGCGCTGGCCGAAGTCCCCGACGGTGCGCTGATAATCGACGACAGCGGCCGCGTCGCATTCTGCGGGCCGCGCTCCGATATCCCCGCCGAATACCGCACCGAAAAGGTGTTCGATCATCGCCCCGGATTTCTGCTTCCCGGATTCGTCGACACCCATATTCATTTTCCCCAGACCTTCGCCGGGGACGCCTACGGGGGCGGTCAGCTGCTGGAATGGCTCGAATTGTGCATCTATCCCGCCGAATCTCGGTACGCCGACCCGGAATTCGCGCAGCGGGCCGCCGCCGAATTCTGTTCGCGCCGCATCGCCGCGGGCACCACGGCGGCGATGGTGTTCGGCTCGGCGTTCCCGCACGCGCAGGACGCCTTGTTCGCCGAAACCCGGCGGCGTGGACTGCGGATGGTCGGCGGCCGCGGTATCCAAACGACGGGAGAGCCCGCGGCGGCTCCTCTGATCACCACCGAAGACGACGCCATTCGCCTGACCGACGAGGAGATCGGCAAGTGGCACGCCGCCGACACCGGTGACGTGGACACCGCGCTCCTGCACGTGGCGATCGTCCCGCGGTTCTCTTTGGCGGTCACTCGCGCGACGTTGAAGAACCTCGGCGAACTCTACGATTCGGTGCGCGAGCGCGGCGTCTATTTCCACACTCACCTCAACGAGAACAACCGCCCCGGCACCGGCGAAGTCGACAGCACCAAACAGGCGTACGGCGTGACGACCTATCTGGACACCTACGACGGGAAGTTCCTGCCCGGATCCGCGGTGGGCGGTAAGAGCCTGCTCGGCAGGCGCAGCATCCTCGCCCACTGTGTGCACTGCCAAGACGCCGAACTGCGGCGGATGGCCGAGACCGGCACGTCGGTCGCGCACTGCCCGGTGTCGCAGCAGTTCCTCGGCTCCGGCACCATGCCGTGGAAGCGGACGCTCGCCTCCGGCGTCACCGTCGCCGCGGGCACCGATTACGGCGGCGGCGACGAATGGCTGATCCCGCAGGTGCTGTCCGCCGCGTTCAAGGTGCACATCTCCGAGCCGGGCGAACTCGGCGTATCGATGCATCCGGCGGAAATGCTGTTCACCGGCACGCTGGCCGGGGCGCGCGCCCTGGACATGGAAAACCGGTTCGGTAATTTCGACGCGGGTAAGGAAGCCGACTTCCTGGTGATCGAACCGGCGCGCGTTCCGGCGCTGGAGAGCATGCTTGCATACGGCACTCGTTCCGACGACCCCGTATTGGCCCGCGATCAAACGCTGTTCGCGCTGCTGATGGGAATTCGCGAGCCCGCGATCACCCAGGTATACGTGCGGGGCCGTCGCGTCGACGCCGCGTAGTCCCGATGGACGCCGCCGCCACCGCTGTAACGGTCTTCCACCGACCGGCACACGACGCGGCTTTCCGGGAATGGCTGGCGCGGATGACCGAATTCGCCCGCGAAATGGACGGGTTCGTGAATTCCTCCGTGGCGGTGACCGGAGACCCGCTGCTCGACCCGGGATTCAGCGTCACATTTCGATCCGAGCCGTCCCTGCACGCATTCCTGGACTCGCCCGAACGAGCGGCGGCGCTGTCCGACGGCACAGCGCTGGGATTTCATTGCAAGAGCGCGGATCTGGTCTTCGTCGAGGGCGAGCCGCCGCCGCCGGGCATCGGCGTATTCCGGCACAGCGTCGCGCGCGAGAGGGAAGCCGAATTCGAGGCGACCGAGGCGAGCCTCGTCGCGGTGAGTTCGAAGTTTCCGGGATTCGAGGGCGCCGCCCTGTTTCCGGCGGACGGCGGGCGGTGGTTCTCGTTGCTCCGGTTCCGCACGGGACGGCAGTTGGCGGATTGGCTGCACTCGGACGAACGCGCCGCCGCCCTACCGGAATTGCGCGCGAAGCTGACCGAGGACTTCACCGTGGACGCGCACACCACACCGTTCGGCTCGACCGTGCGAACGGTCGACGGCGAGACCAGGATGACGCCGACGTGGAAGACCGCCATGATGGTGCTGCTGGTGTTGTATCCGACGGTGATGGTGCTGTCGCGTTTCCTCGGGCCGGTGCTCGACCGGCTCGGAGCGCCGCCGTGGCTGGCCTTGTGGCTCAGCCAAATCGTCAGCGTGGGCCTGATGAGCTACTTCCTCTCGCCCGCCGTCGCGAGGTGGTTCCGCCGCTGGCTCGATCCGATCGACGGCGCGAGCCCGCGGATCAGCGTCGCGGGCGCGGCGGTGGTCGTCGCCCTCTACGCGCTGACACTGCTGCTGTTCGCGTCGGTGCGCTGGCTGCAGTACTGGGACTACGACTGAGCGCGCTCAGGACAGGTCGAGGTGCCGGTTCATCGACATCGCCGCCTCGGCCAGTTCGGGAAGCTCCACCACCGTGACGCCCGCCTGCTGCAACTTCTCCACTCCGACACAGTTCACCACGAACGTCGACGGCTCCCGCCACGCGATCACCACCACCGGGATGCCGGCCCGCAAGATCCGGTCCGTACACGGCAGCCGGTCCTTGGTCCCGCGTTCCGAGCAGGGTTCCAGCGTGCTGTAGAGCGTGGCCCGCGCCAGCCGCGGATCCGCCGGGTCGAGCTTGCCGAGCGCGGCCTCCTCCGCGTGTTCCTTCGGGCCGGACTCGCGGGAATAGCCGGTCGCGATCTCCGCGCCCTCGGCCACGATCACCGCGCCCACCGAGAAGGCGCCCTCGGCCACCGGGCACAAGCGCGCCAGCTCGATGGCCCGGTTCATCCAGTAGCGGTGGTGGGGCTCGGTCACCGGATCGCCCTCCTTCAGCAGCCGACGCACTCGTCCTGCGAAAAAGCCCCTCACCTGTAAGAACAGATGAGGGGCGTAAGCGGTGGCGGAGGGATTTGAACCCTCGGAGGGGGGTTACCCCTCACACGCTTTCGAGGCGTGCTCCTTAGGCCGCTCGGACACGCCACCGCCGACAACCATACCGGACCCTGGCCGGATCACTAAATCGCCCGCTGACCTGCGGGCTCACCGCTGCGACCGGAAGAACTCGTCGAGCAGGGCCGCGCACTCGTCCTCGAGCACCCCGCCGCGCACCTCGGGCCGGTGATTGAGCCGACGGTCGCGCACCACGTCCCACAGCGACCCGACGGCGCCGGTCTTCGGCTCCCACGCGCCGAAGACCAGGCGGCCGACCCGCGCGAGCACCAACGCGCCCGCGCACATGGTGCACGGTTCCAGCGTGACGGCGAGGGTGGCGCCTTCCAGCCGCCATCCGTCGCCGTGGACGGCGGCGGCCCGGCGCAGCGCCAGGATCTCCGCGTGCGCGGTCGGATCGCCGAGCGCCTCCCGGGCGTTCGCGGCGCGCGCGAGTTCCCTTCCGGCGGAGTCGAATACCACCGCCCCGACCGGCACGTCACGATCCCCGGCCGCCGCCGCGGCCGCGAGGGCGGCGCGCACCATGTCGGCGTCCGACAGGATCGGGCCGTCCGGGAGAACGCCCACGTCAGCGCGGCAGCTTGTCCAGCACCGCGGCGAATTCTCCGGCGAAGCCGAGACGCTGGGCGATCATGCCGAGCTGCTCGTCCGGATAGAGATCGGTCTCGGCGAGGATGACGCTCAGCACCGGTTCGGGCAGGCCTAGATCGGCGAGCACCCCGAGGTCGCCCTCCTCCCAGGGCTCCACGTCGTCCAATTCGTCCGGATCGATATCGGGAATTTCCACGTTCAGGGCCTCTAGCACGTCCGCCGCGATGTCGTAATCGATCGCGGCCGTGGCGTCCGAGACGAGCATCCGGGTTCCGCTCGGCGCGGGCCGGAGCACGATGAAGAACTCGTCGTCGATGTCGAGCAAACCGAACACCGCTCCGGAGCTGCGCAAAGCCTTCAGTTCGCTCTCCGCGGCGGACAAATCGGTGAGCGCGTCCCGGCTCAGCGGACTGCATCGCCATTTGCCTTCTTCGCGGACAACCGCCACTGCGAACCCTTCCACGTCGTCGTAGTCGTCCGACGCCGCCCTGTTAGTGCCCGAGCGCTGTGCTGCCATGGCCGCAACGGTAGTCGGCTCGAGGGGAAATGTTGAAGTCGTATGCCAATCTGTTCCGGTGACTTCGGCGAAGAAAGCTCCCGTGTGCGTCCTCGGGACCGGTTTGATCGGTGGGTCGCTATTGCGCGCGGCCGTCGCCGCGGGCTACGACGGCTGGGGATACAACCGGTCGGCGGCGGGCGCGCAGGCCGCGCGGGCCGACGGATTCGACGTCATCGAAGACCTACCCGCCGCATTGCGCCGCGCGGCGGCGACCGATGCGCTGATCGTCGTCGCGGTGCCGATGCCCGCGGTCGACCACATGCTCTCCGCCATCGCGACCTACGCGCCGCAGTGCGCGCTCACCGACGTGGTGAGCGTGAAGGCGCCGGTCGCGGCGGCCGTGCGCGCCCACGGTCTCGCCGATCGGTACGTGGGCGGTCACCCGATGGCGGGCACCTCCGAATCCGGCTGGGCCGCCACCGATCCCACGTTGTTCGGCGACGCGGTGTGGGCGGTCGGCGTGGACGAAGGCACCCGGACCGACCCGTGGACCCGCGTGGTACGGCTCGCACTGGACTGCGGCTCGGTGGTGGTCCCGGTGGTGGCCGCCGAGCACGATCGCGCCGTCGCGCGCATTTCCCATCTACCGCACGTACTGGCCGAGGCGCTGGCTCTGGCGGGCGCCGGTGGCGGTGATCTCGCGCTCGGACTCGCGGCCGGATCGTTCCGGGACGGCACCCGCGTCGCGGGCACGGCGCCGGGCCTGGTTCGCGCGATCTGCGAACCGAATTCGGCGGCGCTGCTGGAAGTTCTGGACGAAACGCTCACCGTGCTGGCCACGGCCCGCGACAGCCTGCGCGCCGAGACGTCGCTCGCGGATCTGGTCGAGGCCGGACACGACGCGCGGCGGCGGTACGAATCCGCGCGACGCTGGGAGATCACGGATATCCGCCCTGGCGACCGCGATTGGCTGGAAGAGCTGCGCGCGGCCGGTCAGCGCGGTGGGGTGCTCACGCGGCTCGGCTGATCGCGCGCCGACCTGCGGGTCGGGTCGAACAAGTGCGGCACCTGCCGACCACCACCAACCCCGGCGCACCGGATTGGTTCCGGCTGCTGCCGATCGCCGGTAACGCCCCCAGCGGAAAGCCTCGGCCTTGCCGCTTTCACACGTCGCGGACCAGGGCGGGCTGTGTCAGATGCGTTCGGCCAGGCCCGGGTAGTCCAGCAGGAAGCCGTCGGCATCCACCGTGACCGTCGCGCTGGAGACCGGCGACAGCACGCTGATCCCGTCGGCGGCGCTGCTGTAGATCAGCGTGGCCTCTTGGACGAGCAGGTCGGGCAGACGCACGTAGACCACCGGGACCTGCACGTCCTCGACCGCGTGCTGCAGGTCGTAGCGGCGGATCGGCAGCGTGTTGAAGAACGGGCTGAGCACCACGTCCACGTCGAGCGCCCCGGCGAAGGTGGAGCGCACATGATTGCCGCCCGCGTCGACGAGCCAGTAGTCCTCCTCGTCGCGGGCGATCGACGCGTGCCGCTCACCGGCTGCCGTCGTGGTGCGCAGCGACAACCGCTTCGTCACGCCGTTCTCGTCGGTGACCAGGTCGTAGGACGCGCTGAACGCGGGATGGTCCGCGCTCGCGCCGCCGATCATGCGCCCGGCGGCGCGGATGCGGTTGCCGTTGAGCTGCACCCGTACCGACTCCATGCGCGTCGCGTCGTGGGCACGCCAGGTGAGGATCGCCGGCCACCGGGATTCCTGCGGGCTCGCGGCGGCGCTCTCGGGGTCGGAGGCTGGGGTCGTCACGTATCTACCGTAAGCGACACCCGGCCCCGGCCCGAACAACCACCGCTCATCACACCAGCGACTCCCGCCACGCCGAGTGCAGGCCGGCGAACCGGCCGGTCCCCGCGATCAAGGCCTCCGGCGCGCCGTCCTCGACGATCCGGCCGGACTCGAGCACCAGCACCCGGTCCGCGATCGCCACCGTGGACAGCCGGTGCGCGATGATCACCGCGGTACGCCCGCGCAACACGGTCTCCAGCGCCCGCTGCACCAGCCGTTCGCTGGGGATGTCCAGGCTCGATGTGGCCTCGTCCAGCACGATCACGGCGGGATCGGCCAGGAACACCCGCGCGAACGCGACCAGCTGCCGCTGCCCCGCCGAGAGCCTGCCGCCGCGCTTGCGCACGTCGGTCGCGAAGCCCTCGGGCAGCGCCTGCACGAAGTCGTACAAGCCCACGGCGCGCGCCGCCGCGAACACCTCCGCGTCGGTGGCCTCGGGCCTGCCCAGCCGGATGTTGTCGGCCACCGACCCGGAGAACAGGTACGACTCCTGGGTGACCATCACCACGTTGCGTCGCAGGTCGACGTCGGACAGGTCGCGCAGGTCGACGCCGTCCAGGGTGACCGTGCCGCCGGACGGGTCGTAGAACCGCGTCAGCAGCTTCGCCAGCGTCGACTTGCCCGCGCCGGTCGCACCGACGAGCGCGATCACCTGCCCCGCCGGGATGTCCAAGGTGAACTCCGGCAGCACCGGTCGCGTCCGGTGGTCGGCCTTGCCCGGTTCGGCGGGCGGCGCCGGGACGCTCGAGTAGCCGAACCACACCTTCTCCAGCCGCACGGCCCCGGACGCCTTGTCCAGCGCCACCGGCCGCACGGGCTCGGGCACCGACGGCTCCTCCTCCAGCACGCCGGAGATCTTCTCCAGCGCGGCCGCCGCGGACTGGTAGGCGTTGAACACCTGCGCCAGCTCGTCCAGCGGACCGTAGAACTCGTTGAGGTACAGCAGGTAGGCCGCGAGCACGCCGACCGCGAGATCACCCTCGATCACCCGCCAGGCGCCGACCACGATGATGATCACCGTGGTCAGGTTGCCGAGCAGCTTGGTCAGGCCCGCGTAGTCGCCCATGCCGCGCATGGCCGCGGTGGTCGCGCGGCGGTACTCGGAGTCCTCGATCGCGAGCACCGACTCGTTGCGCTGCTCCCGGCGGAACGCCTGCACCGCCCGCATGCCGCCCATCGACTCGACGAACTGCACGACCACCTTGGCGATCGCCGCGCGCGTGCGTCGGTAGCCCGCCCGCTGCCTACGCTGCGCCCAGCGGGTGACCACCACCAGCGGAACGAATCCCGCCAGCACGATCGCGGCGAGCGCCTGGTCCAGGTAGATCAGCAGCGCCGCGATGGTGACCACCGACAGGATCGCGCTCAGCGCCTGGTTGAGCGCGCTCTCCAGCAGTTCCTGCAGCGTCTCGATGTCGCCGGTGAGCCGCGCCACCACCTTGCCCGAGGTGTACTTCTCGTGGAACGCGACACTGAGCCGCTGGGTGTGCGCGAACGCGCGCACGCGCAGGTCGAACAGCACGCTCTGGCTCAGCCTGCCGGACACTCGCAGGAAGGAGTACGTGCAGATCACGCTGATCAGGACCGAGCCGAGGAACCCGGCCACGGTCCACGCCAGCGGCGCCCAATCTCCCTCGGCGCCGCGCGCGATGCCGGTGTCCAGGCCGTGCGCGACGAACAGCGGCGCCGACACTTTGGCGACGTTGTCCAGCACGATGAGCACCAGCGCGAGCGCGGTGAGCTTGCGGTAGGGCTTGACCAGGTCGAGCAGTAGCCGCCGGGAGCGCCCGGCGAGCACCAGATTCCCGGTTTGGGTGACCTCCTTGTCCTCACCGGCGATGCCACGCCAGTCGGCCGCCCGTTCCTTGGGCTCGGTAATCTCCTCCGGCGCCCCATCCTTCGATTCGGTGGTCGTGATACTCACAGCTGCTCACCTCCCATCAGTTCGCGGTAGTTTCTGCTGGTCCGCAGCAATTGATCGTGGGTCCCCTCCGCGACGATCCGGCCGTCGGCGAGCACCGCCACCCGATCGGCCAGCGCCGCCGTGGACGGACGGTGCGCGACCAGCAGCGTCGTCGCGTCGGCCAGCACGGTGCGCAGGCGCGCCTGCACCCGCTCCTCGGTCTCCACGTCGAGCGCGGACAGCGGGTCGTCGAGCACCATGATCCGGCTGCCCTTGCCCCCGCCCGCGCCGGTGAGCACCGCGCGGGCCAGCGCGAGCCGCTGCCGCTGGCCGCCGGACAGGCTCAGGCCCTGTTCACCGATCCTGGTGTCCAAGCCCCAGGGCAGGTCGTCGACGAACTCGGTGGCCTGTGCGACCTCCAGAGCGCGGCGCACGTCGGCGTCGGTGGCGGCCGGATCGCCGAGCGCCACGTTCTCCCGCACACTCGCGGAGAACAGCACCGGGTCCTCGAACGCCACCGAGACCAGCGACCGCAGGTCGGCGACCCGCATCGTCGCGATGTCGATGCCGTCGATGGTGATCGCGCCGCCCGACACGTCGTACAGCCGCGGAATCAGGTTCAGCAGTGCCGTCTTACCGCTTCCCGTCGCGCCGACCAGCGCCACCGTCTCACCGGGACACACCCGCAGCGACACCTCCCGCAGTACGTCGGCCTCCGCGTCGGGGAAGGCGAAACGCACGGCATCCAAACTCAATTCGCCGCGGATGCGCTCGGGCAGATCCACCGGGTCGGCCGGATCGGTGATGTCGACCGGCGTGTCGATGATCTCCCAGTACCGGTCGGCCGCGGTGCG
This sequence comes from Nocardia niwae NBRC 108934 = DSM 45340, assembly GCF_001613465.1. Classification (GTDB taxonomy): domain Bacteria; phylum Actinomycetota; class Actinomycetes; order Mycobacteriales; family Mycobacteriaceae; genus Nocardia; species Nocardia niwae. The sequence continues at coordinate 134,323 of NZ_BDCK01000016.1, forward strand.
CGCGTCGTTCAGCTCGGCGAGCAAGAAGCCGGTCCAGATGATCGGCCACTGCAGGAAGGTCGCCAGCGTGATGCCCGCGATCAAGGTGCCGAGCGTCATCGTGCCGTGCGCCACGGCGTATCCGCCGTAGCCGAGCGCGAACGCGATGGCCAGCTGCGGCAGGCTCACCATGCTCGACCACAATGTCGCGTCCAGGCGCGCTTTCAGCAGCTCGGTCTGCCGCAGCGCCTGCGCCTGGGCGGTGAACCTGCGGCCGAAGAACACGCCCCGCCCGAACGCCTTGAGCACCCGCACGCCCTGCGCCGACTCCTCGGCGGTGGTGGCCAGGTCACCGGACTGGTCCTGGGAACGCCGCGAGGCCACCGCGTATCGGCGCTCGAAACGGATGCAGCCGATGACCAGCGGGATCGAGATGATCGCGAAGATCAGGCCGATCTGCGGGCTCAGCGCGATCAGCACGAGCAGGCCGACCGGAATGATCACACCGTGGATGAGCAGGAACGGTCCCGCGAACGAGACGAACCGGCGCATGGTGGCCAGGTCATCGATCGCCCGCGAGAGCAGCTGTCCCGACTCCCACGCGTCGTGCCTGCCGATCGACAGCGCCTGCAGCTTCTGGAAGATCCTCGCGCGCAACGCTATTTCGAACCGAGTCGCGGGCGCGGCGATAAGCCAGCGGCGGCCCCACACGCCACCGGCTTCCAACAGGCCGAGCGCCAGCACCGCGGCCACCGGCCAGAGCGCGCCCCCGAGATCGCGGTGGGCGACCGGGCCATCGATGATCCGGGCGATCATCAGCGGAATGACGACGGCCGTCAGACCGGACAGCAGCGCGAGTCCGCTGGCGGCGAGCAGAATCCCGACGTGCGGGCGCAGGTACGGCCAGAATCGGCGCAGCGAATGCAGGCGGCCCGTGGCGGCGGGCCGCTCCGTTCTGTCGGCCTCCGGTTCGGCCGGCGAAACGTCCAGTGCGACAGACAAAACTCCCCCTCGAGGTATGCGACTGGCGGCGGAGAACGGGACCCACGGTGATGTTCGCAGCGGGGTCCGACATTCCAGGGTCGCACCGGAACGGGCATCGACCAACCGATTTTCCGGGCGGCGCCGGACATCCGCGCTCGCCGCGGCGACGGGATCCACACTCATTCGCCAAGTCGACAACCTCGAGCGAACTCGAGGTCAAGCCAGGCGCATCTGGACTCCCCTCATGCTGATCGTCGCCGGATACTTGCGGGTCACCGATCGCGACCGCTACCTCGACAGCTGCCGGGAAGTCGTGGCGCTCGCCCGCGCCGCCGAAGGCTGTCTCGACTTCAGTCTCGGCGCGGATCTGCTCGAACCCGATCGGGTGAACGTCTACGAGCGCTGGACGACCCGTGCCGCGGTGGAACGCTTCCGCGGCACGGGCACCTCGGGCGAGCTCGACGCCCGGATAGTGGGCGCCGACGTCCGCGAGTTCGACTACGAGACGGAGACGCGGCTCTAGCCGACGACCGCCGTCTCCGACTCCCACTCCTGCGGCGCGTCCGGGAATGCCTGCTGCTGGTGGCCGCCGCGCAGCGTGCCCTCCAGATAGGCGGCCCGGCAGGCGCGGCGAGCGATCTTGCCGCTGGACGTGCGCGGAATCGAACCGGCGGGCACCAGCAGCACGTCACGGACCATGACGCCGTGCCGGCGGGCGATCGCGGCGCGCACCGTGTCGGCGACCGACTCCGACTCGAGCTTGCTCGCACCGGTATTGCGCTCCGCGACGATCACCAACTGCTCGGAGGCGTCCGCGGCGTCGAACGTCAGCCCGGAGCGGCTGTCCTGTTCGAAGACCAGCGCGGGCAGTTCGTTGGCCGGCACCGAGAACGCCGCGACGAAGCCGGGGCGTAGTGCCGTGCTGGACTCCTGGGCCGAGAACTCCAGATCCTGCGGATAGTGATTGCGGCCGTCGACGATGACCAGGTCCTTGACCCGGCCGGTGATGTACAGCTCGCCGTCGAGGTAGGCGCCGAAATCGCCGGTGCGCATCCAATTGGCGTCCGGCGGCGCACCCTCCGCGTGACTACCTTCCGGCAAGCGGGTGGCCAGCTTGGCGCGGAAAGTTGCCTCGGTCTCCTCGGGGCGGCCCCAGTAGCCGATGCCCATGTTCTCGCCGTGCAGCCAGATCTCGCCGACCTCGCCGTCACGTCGCTCGACGCCGTGCTCCGGATCGACGATCACCGCCCACTGCGACAGCGCGACGTATCCGCAGGACACCTGCGCGATGGCGTTGTCGGCATCCGCGGCGACCTCGACCATCCGCCCGGCGTTCAGCTCCGCCCGGTCGACGTGGACGACCTTCGCCTTGTCCTGTGCCCTGGTGGCGGAGACGAACACCGTCGCCTCGGCCATGCCGTAGCAGGGCTTGATCGCCGTCTCCGGCAACCCGTACGGCACGAACGCCTCGTTGAACTTCTTCATCGACGACACCGAGACCGGCTCGCTGCCGTTGATCAGCCCGATCACATTGGACAGGTCCAATTCCTCACCGGGCTTCGGCTTGCCACGCGCCGCGGCGTGCTCGAACGCGAAGTTGGGTGCCGCCGCGAAGGTCCCTGCGCCGTCGGAGGCGGCGGCCAGTTCCTTGATCCAGCGGTACGGTCGACGGACGAACGCGCTCGGCGACATGATGGTGATGAAGCCGCCACCGACGGTCGGCAGGATCACGGCCAGTAGACCCATGTCGTGGAACAGCGGCAGCCAGGTGACCCCGCGCGAATTCTCGGTGACGCCGATGGCGTCGATCATCTGCAGCAAGTTGGTGCCCACCGCGCGGTGGGTGATCTCCACGCCCGCGGGCGTCCGGGTGGATCCCGACGTGTACTGCAGATAGGCGACGCTGTCGATGTTGATGTCCGGACGCACCCAGGAGGCGCCGACGCTGTCCGGGATCGCCTCCACCGCGATGATGCGCGGACGCTGCGGCGGCGGCAGGTGCCGGAAGAATTTCCGCACGCCGCTCGCCGCGGACCCCGCCGTGAGGATCGCGGCGGGGGTGCAGTCACCGAGGACCGCGCGCAAGCGGTCGGTGTGGCCCTGTTCCTCCGGATCGAAGAGCGGAACGGCGATATTGCCCGCGTACACCGCGGCGAACAGCGAGACGACGTAGTCGAGCCCCTGCGGCGCGAGGATCGCCACGCGATCGCCCGGCCGCGTGACCTGCTGCAGCCGGGCCGCCACCGCGCGCAGGCGCACACCGAACTGCTGCCAGGTGAGTTCGTGGTATTCGCCGTCCCTTTCCCTGGAGTAGTCGATGAAGCGGTAGGCGAGGTCGTCGCCGTTCTCCGTGCTGTGCTTGTCGACGAAGTCGATCAGGGTCTTGTCCCCGCGAATTCTGATATTGCCCTGATCGTCCAGATAGTCGTCGAAGGTTTCGTCGATCATCGCCTTATCCTTTTCCAGCGCATCGGCACTCAGGCCGTGCAATGACACCGAACACAGGTCGATAACGAAGCGTCGGGAAGGCTAGCAGGTATCCCGGCCACCTGGCGGTCAGTACCGTCCGAAGGCGAGAGCGACGTTGTGGCCGCCGAATCCGAACGAGTTGTTCAGGGCGTAATCGATCCGGCCGGGCCGGGAGCGGCCGTGCACCACATCGAGTTCGATTTCGGGATCCTGATTGTCCAGATTCAACGTGGGCGGCACGATTTCGTCGCGCACGGTGAGCACGGTGAGCACGGATTCGAGCGCACCCACCGCGCCGATGGAGTGGCCGAGGGCGGACTTGGGCGCGTAAACCGACGCGTGATCGCCCACCGCCTGGCTGATCGCGCGCGCTTCCGCCGTGTCCCCGATCGGAGTGGCGGTCGCGTGCGCGTTGACGTGCGTGACGTCGGTCTTGGCCAGCCCCGCCGTGCGCATCGCCCGCGTCATCGCGCGCGCGGCGCCGGTGCCCTCCGGGTCCGGCGCCACCAGGTGGAAGCCGTCGGAGGTGATGCCCGCGCCCATCAGCCGGGCGTGGATGGTCGCGCCGCGCGCTTTCGCGTGCTCCTCGGTCTCCAGCACCAGTAGCGCGCCCGCCTCACCGAAGACGAAACCGTCGCGGTCGGCGTCGAACGGACGCGAGGCGCTCTTCGGCGCGTCGTTGCGGGTGCTCATCGCGCGCATCATGGTGAACGCCGCGATCGCGAGGGCCTGGATGGAACCCTCCACACCGCCGGTGACCACCATGTCGGCGTCGCCCATGACGATCGTCCGCCACGCGTTGGCGATCGCCTCCGCACCGGACGAACAGGCCGACACCGGTGTCGTCACCCCGGCCCGCGCACCGAGTTCCAGCGCGACACAGGCCGCCGCGCCGTTCGGCATCACGGCCTGGACGGTGTACGGCGACACCTTGCGGTAGCCCCCGTTGTGCAGCTTGTCCCGAGCGTGGATCATCGCCTCCGCGCCACCGAGCCCGGTGCCGATGGACACCCCCAGCCGGTGCGTATCCACCTCGGGGCTGCCCGCGTTGCGCCAGACCTCGCGCCCGAGCACGAGGGCCAGCTGCTCGACGTAGGCGAGCCTGCGGGCCTCGGCCGGGTCCAGATACGCGGTGGGTGAAACTTTCAGATGCCCGCCGATGCGGACCGGCAGCTCGAATTCGTCGATGAAATCGTCTTCCAGGACGTCGATACCGCTGTCGCCGTTGAGCAAGCCCTTCCACGTGGAATCCACGTCACCCGCGAGGGACGTGGTCGCCGCGAGGCTTGTGACCACAACCGAGGGAAATTGTCCGTTTCTCGTGGAAGGCATCTGCATGTTTCGCTCACTTTCCCTAGCGTCGCTCTGGAACTTCGTCGAGCAAAAGCAATGCGCGAGCGCGCCACCAGGATCGTGGGCGGCCCGCACGGATGGCACTGGAGCGCAGGCGGATCAGCCGATCATCACGTCCGCGTGCGACCACCCTTGTGCATTATTGGAAATGCGCGTCGATCGCACGGCGTGACACGCGGACCGTACCAGGTGCCGGGGATGATGGTCGCGTGTTCGGTGTTCGCCCCGGACGACTCGAGTAACCTGCTCCCCGGGCACGGGACGCGCGGGCGGCGTCCGGTGTGGACGCGAGAAAGGGAAGGTCGTTGACGGGCGCGCGGATGGTCGGGCTGTTCGCGGGGATCGGCGGGCTCGAGCTCGGCCTCGGCAAGCACGGCTGGCATACCGAACTGCTGTGCGAGATCGAGCCCGGGGCGCAAGGCGTGCTCGCCGCCCGCTTCCCGGACGTACCGCTGCATTCCGACATCACCCGGCTGCGGGCCATCCCGGCGGGAACGGAGCTGGTCGCGGCCGGATTTCCGTGCCAGGACCTCTCCCAGGCGGGCCGCACCGCGGGCATCACCGGCACGCGCTCGGGTCTGGTCGACGAAGTCTTCCGGCTGGTGCGCCGCAAGCGCGGCCCGCGCTGGCTGGTGATCGAGAATGTGCCGTTCATGCTGCAGCTGGGCCGCGGCGCTGCCATGCGGCACATCACCGGCGCGCTCGACGAACTCGGCTACACCTGGGCCTACCGTGTGGTGGACGCCCGGGCCTTCGGCCTGCCCCAGCGCAGGCAGCGGGTGGTGATGCTGGCCTCCCGCACCGAGGACCCCCGCGGGGTGCTGTTCGGCGAAGACGCCGGTCCTCGCACCATCGGCGATCCCGCGGTCGATCCGTGCGGCTTCTACTGGACCGAGGGAGTGCGCGGACTCGGCTGGGCGGTGAACGCGGTGCCCACGCTGAAGGGCGGCTCCGCGCTCGGCATCGCCAGTCCGCCCGCGGTGCGGCTGCCGTCCGGGGAGATCGTCACGCCGGGCATCGCCGACGCCGAACGCCTGCAGGGCTTCGACCCCGGCTGGACAGCGCCCGCGACCGAACTGCCGGGCATCAGGAAGGGCCACCGCTGGAAGCTGGTCGGCAATGCGGTGAGCGTGCGGATGGCGGCCTGGGTTGGGTCGCGGCTGGCCGCTCCGCTCGAGCCGGTCTCCGGCGATCAGCCGCTGGCGCCGGGCACCCCGTGGCCGGTCGCCGCGTGGGGGCACGCCGGCGTGGCCTATCGTGTGCCGGTCTCGACCTGGCCGGTACACCAGCCGTATGAGGATCTGGCCGGTTTCCTCACCGACGCGCAGTTGCTCTCCGCCCGCGCGACGGCCGGATTCCTCCGCCGCACCACCATGGGCAGTCTGCGATTTCCGCCGGGGTTCCTGGCCGACGTGGAAAGTCATCTGGACCGAATGGGCGGGTGGGCGGCGTGAACCGGCCTCCTACCGACGCGGCCACCAGCGCGCGGATGGCGCGCCAACGGCGCGCCGGAACCGATCCGGAGCTCGCGCTGCGCCGGGAACTGCATCGCCGCGGGCTGCGCTACTTCGTCGATCGCGCACCGATCCGGGGCCAGCGCAGGCGCGCCGACCTGGTCTTTCCCCGCCGCCGCGTCGCGGTCTATGTGGACGGCTGTTTCTGGCACCGCTGCCCGCAGCACGCCGCCGACCCGAAGAACAATGCCGAATGGTGGGCGGCCAAACTGGCGGGCAACGTGGCCCGCGACCGGGCCACCGACGCGGCGCTGACCGCGGCGGGATGGCGCGTGGTCCGCGTCTGGGAGCACGAGGACCCCGTCAGGGCGGCCGATCGCGTCCAGGCGACATTGTCAGCGGTGCCGGACCCGCACCAGTGAACGCGGAGCGTGTGCGGCCAGGTAACCGGACATCACCATCACCGTGATGACCGCGATTCCGGCGGCGGCAGTCGCGAAACCGAGCATGGGAACCTCCTCGAGTTGCAGCTGTCGTCCAGCGTGCCGGGCGTAGCTGACAAGACCCTGTGTGCCGGATGGTAATGACGTGTGCGGCCTGCCGCTGTCCGGCGCGCTCGAACAATCAGCACAATGGGGACGTGACGGGTGGCTCGGAGAACGCCGTTCGACGCGTACGACCGGTATCGGTGCTGGTCGCCGCGGCGATCGCAATCGCGGGGCTGTGTTATTCGTCGTGGCTGCTGCAATTCGCGCTGCCCATCGACCTCGACCCGGTCGACACCTTCCTCAGCGAGCTGGACGCCGAGGGCAAGCCGTACCGCCAAGTCTTCGCGACCGCGGACCTGATCGTCGGGGCGATGCTCATGCCGGCGGCGGTCACGGGGGTGTGGTTGTTCCCGCGCCGCAGACTGACCGACGTCGGCTGGATCGCGCTGTTCTGCTTCGGCGCGGCGACCATCGCCGACGTCCTGCTGCCGCTGCGTGACTGCACGCCCGGCGAGAGCGGATGCGGCGGCCCGAGCGAACTGTTTCCCCAACTGCATCAGCCACACGCCTTGACGAGCACCCTGGCCGTCACCTCGATCGCCGTCGCCGCCTTCGCCTTCAGCATCGCCGCGTTCCGCTCTCGGCGCTGGCGGATACTGCGCGAATTCGGCCTGGTCGTGCTGGTGATCGGCGCGCTGGCAACGGTGTGGATGCTGGTGGCCGACAACCTGCCGGGAAACTACGCCCTCGGCATCGCCCAGCGTATCCAGGTCGGATCGATGTCCCTGTGGCTGATCACCCTGGCCGTCGGGGTCGTCGTGGAGGACCGGCAGCTGCGGCGCCGAGGGCCGTGCGATGCTGTCGCCCATGAGTGATCGCGTGAACATCTCCTCCGGTTCGGAGTTCGAAGACCTCGTCGGCTACTCGCGGGCGGTCCGGCTCGGCAATGTCATCGCGGTCAGCGGGACCACGGCCTCGGCTCCCGGCGGCACGGCCGTCGGCGGCGACGACATCGGCGAGCAGACCAGAGAGACTCTGCGGCGCATCGGCTCCGCGCTGGAGGAGGCGGGCGCGAGCCTGGCCGACGTCGTGCGCACCCGCATCTTCGTCACCGATATCGCCCGCTGGCCCGAGGTCGCCAAGGCGCACGCGGAGGTGTTCGGCGAGATCCGTCCGGCGACGGCGATGTACGAGATCAAAGGGTTGATCACCCCGGCCCTGCTGGTCGAGATCGAAGCCGACGCGATCGTCGGCGGGTAGGCGAAGTTCTCGAACCCGGCCCGTCATCGCGGCGGACCGGGCCGAGCCTCGCTAGGGTCGGAATCGTGACCACCGCCTCGCAGACCCCTGTGCAGCTCGACACCGTCGCCGAGGCGACCACCCGCCTGCTCGACACCATCCGCGGACTCGACGAGAGCGCCGTCACCGCGCCCTCCTTGCTTCCCGGCTGGACCCGCGGCCATGTCCTCGCACACCTCGCCCGCAACGCCGACAGCCTGGTGAACCTGCTGCTGTGGGCGCACACCGGCGTCGAAATTCCGCAATACGCCAGCGCTTTCCTGCGCGACGCCGACATCGAGGCGGGCGCGCCCCGCCCACTCGCCGAACAGATCGCCGACAACGAGGCCGCCACCACGCGTTTTCTCGGCCTCGCGCGCTCACTCACCGACGACGCGTGGCAAGCGCAGGTCCGCACCCGCCAGGGCCGCCCCATCCCCGCAACCGAAGTCCTGTGGATGCGTCTGCAAGAGGTCGAGATCCACCACGTAGACCTGAACGCCGCCTACACCCCCGCCGACTGGCCCGCCCCTTTCGTCGCCCGCATCCTCCCCCAGGCCACCGCCGACCTCACCTGCCTCACTGCCGAGTCAGCACTCTCCTTCACCATCCAGGCCACCGACACCGACTACACCGCCCCCATCGGCCCTTCCCCCACCCACACCATCTCCGGCCCCGCCTCATCCCTCGCCGCCTGGCTCCTCGGCCGCAGCCCCGGCACAGACCTCACCGGCGATCTCCCACCCCTCCCCGCCTGGAAGTGACGAGCGGCGCACCTCCGCGGCATGTGCGAGAACCGAGCACGCGGGCACCGAGCTCGTTCGCCGAGGGACTGCATACCCGTCGCGCAGCTTCGTGCACCGCCCGTGCCAGTTCCGGACTTCTCGCGCCAGTCGCTCGAGGTCGGATTTCACGTCGGTGCGGGTTTGGTGGACGCGTTCCGGCGCTCGAGCGCGCCTGGAAACAATCCGCGATCCTCCGCCACCCGCAACGGGACCCGATCGACGGGGACCCCTTCGACGGTGTAGCGGGCCAAGCGAGTCCCCGTTTTCGCAACGTTCGAGATGCGCTCCGGGATCAAGCATTCAACGGCGATCCCCGCTGCGCCGGCAGCCAAGTTCTTGCCGATGAGCCGGCCCGGCGCTACCGCTCCGGCGGTGACGGTCGGATCGGAGGCACTCGGGATAGGACAGATCCGCCAGATATCCCCTTTGGAGTTCGAGACCAGGTTGCCTCGCTCCTCCCAAGGCGTCACCGGCTCATCCGGTATCGAGACCAAGCCGCGAAAGAGGTTGTTGGCGCGGCCTTGGTTCACGATCTGACCGGTGTCGACGGTGAAGTCCCTGGAGAAGAAGTAGGACGGCGGCAGGCCCGCCGCACGCAGGGCCCACCAGTAATCCTCGACCAGCGGAAGGACGCTGGTGCGGATGTGCTCGGACTTTCTCGGGTCGCGGACCGACCACGCATCAGCCTGGGCGCGGATCTCGAGGATCACCGCGTCCACGTCTGCCGCAGTCGCCGCGGCCCATTCGGCCCGACGAGCGATACCCGCCGCCTTCTTCACTGTGAGGAGAGCAGCCAGGAACACCCGCTGCATATCGTTATAACCCGATTTCCGGGTGGACGAAGCGGGGTAGAGGTTCAGCCCGTAGAACCCGTTCTCGTCGAAACCCGGGTTTACCGCGTAGTACGGCCCGTCGATGTTCTCCAGGCGAAACAGCCGCCGTCGCACACCGGTCCGCAGGACCTCGTCGTTCGACATATCAGTCATCGGCGGTAGGACCGCATGACAATAGTCGGTGGGCGGCAGATCGAAGATGGGGCTCGCCGCTGTGGGCGTGCCGTCCGGCGCACACCGGTCGTCCAACCCCGTTATCCGTGCCGTCGACGGGACCTCGGAGACCGGATCTGCGGACACGAGCAGATGCGGACCACAGCGAATCCGGTGCCGCCCGTCCACGAAGTCCTCGACGACCTCGGCATTGTCCACCAGCGGCGCGAAACGCAGTTCGACGCATGTTCGCTCGCGCACCGGCGCTACCGCGGTGAACCGTGGCGAGTATGTACGCAGCGCATTCGCGAAATCGAGCAGGTACTCCCGCCGCGCCCCCGGTCGGCGTGATTCGGCGGCCGCCGTATACGACCAGGTCCACGGGGTGAACGAAAACCGGACGCCGGCGAGAGATTCGTACGGGAGGGTGGCGAGCGCGCTGTGCATCTCCTGCAGCCGAACGTTCGACCGCGAGAATCCTACCGTGGTAATGCGGACGCCACAGCCGAGTTCAGCCGAGCACAGCCGCACGTAATCGAGTAGTTCAGAATAGGAGCCGATATCGTTGTCGATATAGGGGAAGAGCACCTTCTTCTTGTGCGTTCGCTCACTCGCGATGGCAAGCCCCCGTTCCGCCGCAATCGTGCGCAGCGCCCAGATCAATGCCCGAAGCGAGCTGTTCGGGAACTCCCACACCACATTCGCGGCGTGCTGGCTACAAAATGCACATCTGTTGAAGCAGCCTATTTGCGGCTGGAAATATTGTAGTCGAGTGAGCGCGTCGTCCGGCACCGATCGCAGGCGCTCCAGGATCTGGTCCCGTTGTCTGATGTCATCGCTCGCAAGTTTTTCCGGAGTCTCGTCTCGCAGCAGATAGTAGGTGGCAATCACCCGTACCTCATCTCCCCACGGCATCGGATAAACACTGCACTACCCGATCCATATCCTGTCGTGACATTCGTGCGTGCAAAGGAACACGCAGCACGGTGTTCCGCGCCGCATCGGCGACAGGCGGTAACCCGACACCCGGGATCGCATCCACCCCCCTGGCCGATATCCCATTACCGTTGAGCGCTCGTTCGGCGAGTCCGCGTCGATGGGCCGAATCGAAACGGAGCAGAGCGGACGTCCAGGTACCCTCGCATCCCGGCGCACTCGCCAGCAATTCGACATCCGGAACTTCGACCAGTCGCTCGGCATAACCGGCGGCGAGTCGCCGGCGCACATCGACAATCGCGGGCAAGCGATCGAGTTGCGCATTTGCCATCGCTGCGGTGATATCGCTCATCCCCAGCTTCGGATAGCCCTCGACCGGATAGTTCTCGCTTGTGCCGTGCTGGGTCCATGCCAGCAATCCGCCTTCGCCGGTCGTCATGCTTTTGGTGGCATTCAAGCTGAAGATGCCGAAGTCACCGTCGCGTCCAACCGGCCCCCCGCGCGTCGCGCCACCGAATACAGACGCGCAATCCTCGATCAACGGAATGCTCGCATGGTCGCACAGCGAACGAATCGGCTCGATATCACCGACAAGTCCGCCGTAGTGCACGAACACCACCGCCCCGGTACGTTCGGTGAGGCATTCCGCCACCGCACCCGGCGCCAGTGCCAGCGTGTCGGTTGTCAAGTCGGCAAATACCGGAGTTCCGCCGACGAAGCGGATGACGTCGACAACTCCCTCGCAAACAATCGGAGTTGTGACGACCTCACGTCGGTCTCCGCGCAAGACCTGCCGCAGCGCGATCCACAGCGCAATGCTGCCGGAACACGTGGCGAAGGTGCGCCGACCGAGCACTGCGCTCGTTCTCGACTCGAATGCAGCGACCTCCGCACCGGCGGCTATCCATCCCGACCCGATAGCACGCGCCACAGCGGAGACATCGACATCGGTCACGTCCGGCCGGAACAGCGCGATATCCCAGTCAGTATCGGACACGATGGAAATGCCTTCCATACCAATTATGCGGATGCGTCAGGACGTAGACGAGGGGTCGTCGATCCGCCAATTGCGCACACAGGCAGCGCTCATCGTCCGTCAATACGCCGCGGTCGAACCGCCGCCACCGGCCGAGGCTGTCGGTGATGTATTGCGCCGTATGGAAGAGATCGAGTGGCTCGCGTCCGTAAGCTTCGTAGGCGAAGCCGTGGGCGGCAGGGTCGACGGCTGACAAGAAATCCAGATTGTTGTCCCGCGTCTGATCGCGATGACTCGCGATACCGGGCGGCTTGTCGGTCCCCGCGAGCAACCGGAATATCGCCAGTTGGAGTTCCAGCGCCTGCTCGCGCGGGACCCCGGTCGCGGACTCGTAGTCGAGTGGCTCCGCATGCAAGCCGATTTCGTGCCCCGCCGCCTGCAGATCTTTGATCAGGCTGTACACCTCGTAACCGAATACGTTGTAGCCGTTCGCCGAGACTCGCCAGAAATACGTTGCCGGTATGCCGAGCGCATTCTCGATCTCGGCGAATTTCGCCGCCCGGTCGGGCGCCTCGTCCACATCGTGCCGCAGCACGACGGTCCGGTCGCCCGTTGTCGCGCCGATCAGGTCGGCGCACCGGCTGAACTCGTAACCCATATCTACCGCGAGCCGGAGGCAGTCGGCGTAATGCGCGAAAGTAAAATCACAGTCGCGGTCAACCATGGGACATCACCTGCAGAGGGTAAGCCGCAACGAGTTCACGCATCCACGGCGAATGGTCGCGTGCCACCTTGCCGGAAGCGATCGCACGACGCAGCGAGCGAATATTGCTGTAGGCGTCGTTCTCGATGTCTGCTATGGCCCCGGCCCGCACGGCGTCCGCTATTTCCGCAATACCCTGTTCGATCGTCCGGGTCTTCCGATAGCCGAGCTCGGCCAGCCGCCGGAAATCGACGCGGTAACTCCGCCGATCCTCGTTGTCCGCGGTATCGCCGAAGTGCACTGTCGCACCGGATACCGCTCTGATCCGCGCCGCGAGGTCGGCGATGGTGAGGTTGTCGTCGTCTGCACCGACGTTGATCGGTCCGACGTAGCCCGACGACATCAGCAACTCCACGCTTCTGGCGATATCGAGGACGTGGACGAATGGCCGCCACTGCCCGCCGCCGCGCACCTCGAGCGCGATGCCCGCGGCCGCCCTAGCGCTCATCAGATTCACCACGGTGTCCAGCCTGGGCCGATGCGACAGCCCGAACGCGGTGCCGAAACGTGGGAACGCACAGGCCGTCCGGCCGGTCAACATCCCACCGACGACTCGCTCGATTCCGAGCTTGGTGGCGGCGTACACACCGATCGGGCATGCCGTCGACGTCTCGTCGACCACAGCCGCCTCCGCGCCGTAGACGCTGCATGTAGACGCCGCGACGAAAACCGGAATCCGCAACTCGTCGACCACCTGGGCAGCGCCGATGACACTGGTGTAGGTCAGCTCTACGGCGAGATCGACATCGACCTGGCAGGCCGGTTCGCCTACCAGCCCGCCCATATGAATGCAGGCGTCGACGCCACGCAGGACCTCCGTCAACGAACTCTTCGACCGATAGTCGGCATGGATCAGTTCGATGTCGCCCGAGCTCATCTCCTCGCTCCAACGATGTCCGTACATGAAGTTGTCGACGGCCCGCACGGTATGGCCCGAGCCGGCCAGATATCCTGCGATGGCGCTGCCCAGATAGCCGCCCCCGCCCAGCACTGTGACTTTCATACTCGTGCTTTCTCTGCGATGAGCCGCAGCCATGTCGGAATCGCGGAAGGATTCGCACTCATCCAATCCACGTACTGCCGCACGCCGTCGGAGAAGGTGATGCCGGGGCGCCAGTTCAGGACCTTCCGGCATACTTCGGTATCCGCGACACCGCCTTTCGGGTCACCTTCCGGCATGTCCGTCGATGTCACCGTCATCGCCGGAAAGTACTCCGCCAACTCGGTGACCACGTCTCTGATGGCCGTGGCCTGCCCGGTACCGATGTTCAGAATCCGGCCGGCCGCGCTATCGGTCACCGCTGCCCGGATCGTGCCTTCCACGATATCGCCGAGATGCGTGAAATCACGAATTTGATGACCGCCACCGTTCAGCTCGATCGGCAGGCCCAGCATCGCACGCATAACGAATATCGCGACCGCCCAACTGTGGCTGCCTTCCTTGGGAATCTGCGGCCCACCGTATACGCTGAAGTAGCGCACTACCGCGGTGTGTTCAGGAGCCGCCTTCGTCAGCGCGATCTCCTCTCCCGCCAGTTTCGATCTGCCGTACTCGGAGATCGGATCGGGAGCATCGGATTCAGCGAAGACCTGCGGTCCGCTGCCGACCACCCCGTTGCCGTACACACTCGCACTGGACACAAACACCGCTTTGGACACTCCGGCGCGGCGTGCGGCGGCCAACACCGTCGCCGTACCCCGCACATTCACGTCCTCGCATTCGCCCGGCATCCGTGTACATGCGGCGACATCAGCAAGCGCCGCCGCATGTATCACTACATCCCGACCTCGCAGTGCAGCCTCCACAACATCGCTGTCGCGGACATCGCCGCGGACGAGCGCTATATCGGCGTCGCTGTCGAACAGATACCGCCTGCTCTCCGCTGGATACGCACTGAGATTGTCGAATGCCGTCACTCGCCCGCCCGCTCTGGCGATTGTGCGGCAGATCGCTCCGCCGACCAGCCCGGCCCCTCCGGTCACCAGGAAATTCATATCTCGAACATCGACTGCGCTCATTGCTCAACCTTCTTCTGCAGACCGTCCGCAATTCTGCTGAATTCGGCGACAGTTAGTTTCTCCGTGAAGAAGAATGGCACCATCAGCACCGAAACATCGTTCGTCGACCGATAGAATTCCGTGAGGCACCGGACGCCCTCTTCGGTGATCATGTAGGGCTTGCTGTGCGGTAGATGCACCGTGACCGCGCGCGCCAGGAAAAGCGGCGAGACCTCCGCCACCCGCAAGCGGTAACCGAATTCGAGATCCGCGTACCATCCGGTCGGGTCGAACAGTGTATTGACGCCACCCACATCATGGAACAATGACTTGGGCAGCGAATGGTTGCCGTACCGCATCGCCAGCCAGCCAGCCGAATCACTTTGGAAACGGCCGGATTTGATGACCGCTTCGATATCGCGATAGACGGCGGGCTTTTTCGACATCATCTTGATGGCGTCGAACCGGTCGCGGACATCGGCAACCGACAGCCGGAACTCGTCCAGCTGCAACAGGTCGACGAGTGTGCTCTCGCCGGGACGTGAAACGAACGCCGAATGAACCTCGCCGGTGATGACGTCACGAACCGCCGCCGCCTGCCAGCAGTACAGCTCCCGCCCCACCGCCACGGTCGGCTTTCGAGTCTCTCGATGCGCCTCGATATGACGCCGCAGCAAGTCCGTGTCGGCGAGGTTGTCGTCAATGGCCAGGAACAACAGCTCGGACCGTGCCGCCGCGGCGGCCGCGTTGTAGGCGGAGCACATCCCGGCCGGATCCTGACGTATCACCCGCAGATTGCTCGCGGCCACGCCCCAGGCCGCGAACATGTCCGAGATCGGTTCGTCGCTGCCATCGTCGACCAGGATGATCTCGTAGCGGTCCGAGTCGATGTCCTGGCGCAGCAAGGTCTCGATAGTCAGCCGAAGCCGGCTCGGGCCCTGGTGTTCGTCGTTGATCCGGCATGGCAAAAGCACGGACAGCTCAGTCATCGTCGTCGGCTTCCTCGAGGAACAGTTCATCGATGAGCCTGGCGACGAATTCCCGCACATCCGCGAGTGCGTCATCGAGGGAGACGTCGTACTCCTGGTTCAGCAGGGCGGCGATCTGGCTAAGGTCCTTGGTGCCATCGCAGGCGTTCCAGATCAGCTCACTGGTTTCGTTCAGCACATACGCTCGGCTGCGGCGCACGATCTCCAGTTGGCCGTCGGGCCTGCGCCGCGACGACGCGCCCAGCGCCTTGACAGGTACCCGCGAGGTCAGCTCCATCGCACGACCACCGTCTCGAGCAGAGCACGGCACGTGCGCAGGTCTCGCGCGATTGCGCGACGGCCATCGGCCCCTTCGGCCGGCCCCCCGAGGATGATCGGCACAAGGCGATCGTTCACTGTCGAATCGAGCGCCCGCCGCATGCGCCGCACGATCCATTTGTCTTTGGCTCGCGACGAAAGGTATCCGCTGTCCAGAACCAAGGCGTTGCCGGTGTGGCTCGCGGCGATCCGTATCGAGATGGTCGCGGATTCCAGATCGCCGGATTCCAGCAGTCCCGCGGCATCTTCGAGGGCAGCGTTGGCCGTCATCCAGTCGCGGATCTTCAAAGCCTCTCGCAGGCCGCTGTCCAGCATGCGCGCTCTCAGC
This sequence comes from Nocardia niwae NBRC 108934 = DSM 45340, assembly GCF_001613465.1. GTDB lineage: Bacteria > Actinomycetota > Actinomycetes > Mycobacteriales > Mycobacteriaceae > Nocardia > Nocardia niwae. Next base: position 150,407 of record NZ_BDCK01000016.1, read on the forward strand.
TCCTCGAAGGCATCCGCACCGATGACCGCAGTTCCGGTGCACAGTCTGCAGGCGAACTCCGCCTCATCGTCGGAGAGCGCACCGAATCGGCCACTGCGACCAGCGCGCGATATATGGTCGAGCACTGTTTCGAAATGGCTTGTGGTCCACTCTTCGACATCCCAGCGACAGTCTTCCGCTTCGATGATCCGGATATTCACCGGATCTCGCATGGCGGGCAACCACAGATACTGCGTTGCGGATTCCGCAGAAGTATATTCCGGCACGATGGCGTAGAGATCGATATCGCTTTCCGCGTGCGCGAAGCCCTCGACCGCCGAGCCGCTCGCGTAGACTGCCACGGCGGACGACGCGAAGTCGAGACGCGCAAGGACTTCAGTTGGATCGAGAGTCAACAATATACTGATCCGTTCTCGTCGTTCTATTTCGGAACTGCGCGGGTGCATCTCGCGATACACCCGCGCAGGCCAGGCCTGACATAGCACAGCCTGAATCAGATGACCGGGACAGGGTTCAACCCTCGGGTCAATTCCGGCTTCTTGTAAGACTTCCGCACGATCTGCATGATTCACCTCCTTTCGCTGTCGAAGTCGTTTCCCGGTTGGAAACGCGGAGGTCAGATGCGATGCGCGTGCAGGACTTCTCCGATGACATCCGACACGCGATCGACCTCTTCCGGCGACAGCCCGCCGTGCATGGGAATACTGAAAATATTCGCCGCGACAGCCTTCGCCACAGATTTTCCTCTGGTGTGCAGCCGGGCATTTCGGTAGAAAGGCTGACTGCTGATCGGCACGAAATGAATCGACGTTCCAATGCCCCGGACACGCAGTTCCTCGATGAATCTGTCGCGCCCGCACCGCACCTGGGCGGGGTTCAGCTCCACCATGTACAGATGCCAGCCGTGCGTGACCTCGGGAGCAGTGCTCGGCAGCCTGAGGCCGGACGATGCGCCGAGGGCAGCGTCATACCGCTTCGCGACTTCGTGTCGATTCCGCTGCATTCCGGAAAGGCGATCGAGCTGAGCCAAGCCGACAGCCGCCGACATACTCGGCATATTGAACTTCAGCCCGGGTGCGACCACCTCGTAGTATGGGTTACTACCGTCGATTCGACCGGCCAACGTTTTCCGGATTCCGTGGTTCGCGAGCAATCTGGCGGCACCGAGATTCTCCTCGGTAGATATCAATATCCCGCCCTCGCCAGTGGTCATGTTCTTGTTCGCATAGAAACTGAAAGCGGCCCATTCACCGAAGGAGCCGACCGGCATGCCCTTGTACCGCGCCCCGATCCCGTGCGCCGCGTCCTCGATGATGAAAAGGCCTTTGGCCCTGGCAATTTCGCGTAAGGCGTCCATATCGTCCGGATGCCCCGCCATGTGAATCGGCATTATCGCTTTGGTCCGCGACGTCACCGCGGCTTCGACCAGTTCGACATCGAGTCGCAGGTAGGGCAACGTCACGTCGACGAGCACGGGGGTGGCCCCGCACGCGGCGATGACATTCGCGGTGGCCGCGAAGGTGTAGTCACTGGTGATGACCTCGTCTCCCGGACCTACGCCGGCAGCGCGCAGTGCGAGAAACAATGCTGCGGTGGCGTTCGAGACCGCGATCGCGGGCCGGTCCCCGATGATGGCGGCGAACTTCTTCGTGAACTCCTCGGTGACCGGTCCGCTGGTGAGCCAGCCGGATTCGAGCACCCGCAGTACAGCCGCCTTCTCCGCTTCGCCGACCACCGGTTTGCTGAACGGTATGAATCCTGCCATCGGTCGACTATCGACCCGGCTTGTGCATGACGTACACGAACTGTTCGGACAGATGATCCGAGATGTCATCGACCGGATGCGAGTCGGCTTCGATCGCGAGGGCGTGCATCTTGCCGGCGACCTCGACCTGCTTGTTCGCGATGAGATGGCGCACCACAGTCGTCGCCGGGCTGCCGTAGATCTCGGAGACAGTCATCCCACAGTCGACGAGCCTCCCGAGCACATGTTTGGTCGGCACCACATTGCAGAGGTAACCATTGGGCTGTTGTTGTTTCGAACGGAAGGGGTTGTCCGCGTCCCCGGCGAGAAATACGCTGTTTTCGCTGTTGACCTCGAGCACGAGAGTTCCGCCGGGCGCGCACATCCGAACCAGATCGGCCAAGAATGAATCCAGGGCCTCCGGTGGAAGATGTTCGACCAACCCGAGGCACGCGACGATGTCGAAGCTGCCGGCATAGCCGGGCCTATCGACAACGCTGAGTGCGTCGCCCTGGACGGTTTCCACCCGGACGGCGTGTTCAGCGGCCGTGCGACGAAGAACATCGAGCATTTCGTTCGACACATCCACACAGGTCAATTCGCCGCCTCGGCGCGCGAGCCCGATCGAAATCCGCCCGACACCGCACCCGATATCCAAGATCCGTAAGCCCGAGATATCCTCCGGTAGGGCCCGTGCGAGCACTACCCGATGCCACTCGTCATAGGTGTTATTCCACTCGGTCGATCTATTGAAAGCCAGAACGGCCTCCAGATTGTCCCGAGCTGCGGGAAGACGGGTCCTTCCCCAGTACTCGGCAGCCAGCGCCGACGAGTATTCGTGTACCACTTCCACCATGATTCAATCTCCCCTATCGAATGCCAGGTCCCCCGGTTGAAGTGGATGCCGCCTGGCTGCAGAAGCGTGACCCTGCAGCGGTTTGCCTATCCCTCCGGCTTGCCTATCCCTCCGGCTATCACTCCGGCGTTCTGATTCGAATCTAGATCGGGAACTGCCGGTTCTCAACCCGATTGTGGACTTTTCCGCAGGTCGAGCGCCATTAATTCATGTCCGGTGCGGACACTCGTCGTAAGCCGGCCGAATGACGCCGAACCGGTCAAGCCGACAGACCCCAATCCTCCAGCAGGCCGGTCAGCTCACGTAAGCGCGCCGGCGTCAACTCCTTACGCGCGGAATCTTCCGCGGAATCCTGCGTGGCACTGTAATGCCACCAGGACTTCTGTCGATCGAAGACCAATGAACGGTCTTTGACGGCGGGCCCGCGGATGACCAGCGAAACCGTGTTCGGCTCGGCGGCCACCGCATGGACTACCGAGTGGTGCAGGACGTAGCCGTCACCCGGTCCCTCATGCCGTGCGTGAACGATCGGCGGCATGACTCCCTTCGGCGCGTCGCCGTACACCAGATGCCGATACCCACCCCTGAGGATCGAGGTCGCGAACGTCCACCGATGATTGTGTGGCAGATCCGCGTGACCAGGAAGAAAAACATGCAGCCTGACCCTGATGCCCGACTCTGCGTCCGAGTACAGGATGAGCTTGTCCACGGAATAGCGTTCCTGGTGCTCGCACAAGCGAAGTAGTTCGGGCCGCGCCGGTATTTGCCGCAGCGCGGCAGCGAGGATGTCCGGACGCCCGGCGATCTGCGCGAGCGCCGCTCCCGCCTGACGCTGGACCGCGCCGATATCTTCCCAGTCGAGTGAGCGCAGCGGCTCGATTATCTCGTCCATATCCCCCTCAATTCGATGACATCCCCAGGTCCTGCCGCGACGCGGTGATCTGGGAGCCGACACGACTCCACCCTCGCGCGCGCAGTGCCGTCCATACCTTCGGTCCACGAGTATCCGATCCCATAGTGACCGTGCCGCGAATTCGATCGAACCCTTCCATTCGTGCCGTACTCGCCAGCAGTGACTCTGCGTATCGTGTATCGGTGCCGACGAGGTCGAACAGCTCGAGCCGTTGCCGTCCGTCCCAGTCGTCCTCGACCAGCAGACACGCGGCAGCCAGTGTGCGGGTGGTGGAATGGGACACGAAGAAGTTCGGATTGCCGAACAAATCGCCGAGGTAATTCGCCAAAGCCGCCTCCGCGAAGACGAGTCCACGAGCGGCCGCGCCATTGCGTAGCGACGTTTCCAGGTTGGACCGCACCCAGTCGGGTGCTTCCGCGAGTGTCGTTCGCCGGATATCGCCGTCTCCGTCGTGCGTGATCATCCGCTCGACGTATATTTGGCTACAGCGCATGTCCCGCAGGTCGGCTGCCCCCGGTGCGTCTATCGAGAACATGTCTTCGCCACACGTGGCTATAGCCCAATCGAGTGTCGCCCGCATTTCGACTGGCGTCGGTGCCGTCCCGAACCGCACGATCCGGATCTGCGTACCCGCTACCGGATCGAAGTCGATCCCGGTGAGGAAGGGAGCGGCGCCGGACTTGTACAGCTGTCCCTCGCTTACCCAGTCCTCGATGCACCACCGCGCATACGGGATGCTCAGCGCGTCCAGCACTTCGTGCGGCGACGTCACCATATGCACGTCCTCGGCGCCCATGCGTATCTCCTCTTACCTGTGCACGAGGTGGGGCGGGCCCGGTCAGGCGAATGGCTCGCCCCACCCGATCCGCTACTGAGACTTCACGGATTTCTTCGCCTTCTTCGACTTCTTCCTACGGATCGTAAAAATCGGACCAGCTGCGCCCATCGCATATCACCTCCTCCCTCCCATCACCTTTCCTAGGCCTGATCCGCCCGCAGCGGAAACTCCACAAGCCATTCCTCGCGCACCGCACTACTGAGCGCTAGGACGAAGCGCCCGACGGGTGTCGAGAGATGGGCACGCCCCCCGTCGGATACCAACTCCGCTCCGTCCAGCAGGGAACGACCATCGCGATACGGTCGCGATACACCGCTTCCCGGCTCGCCGAGCGGCATACCGACAAGAGCGACCCCCATTCCGATCAGGCGGTCCACACCGAAGCTGCGCTGAGCGCCGAGCAGCACGCGTTCAGCCAGCGCAGCGGCGGTGCCGGAGCGGCGACGGTGCGTCTCCGCTGCCACAGCGAGCACTGAGGCCATCGGAGCGCGACTGGCCCACCACGGCAGGTGCGGTTTGCGTGTCCGCCGACGTGCCTGGGTACGGACCTCGCACAACCAGGCGACGGCCGACGGCAGATGGATGCGGGCAGCCTCGATCATCGAAGCCAGCGGCGCCAGTGCTCGATACTCGACGACGAGCTCGACAACTTTTCGGGTATCCGCGGGTTGCATTCGCTCCAGGAACACCGCCAGATCGAACATGTCACGCATCCGGATCCGGCGATCGCGCACCTCTTCGAGCAGACACATCACGCAATCAGCCAATGTCAGCGCAGGATCAACAGGCCACGCACGACGCCGCGGTGGCATCGTCACACGATCGCCCTCGTAGGCGATCGTGGAGAGATCGACCTCGTCCGCGGGCGTGAGATCGGGGTCGGCCGCCGGCCGTCGCATCACCAAAGTCGATTCCATCTGTCCGCCGACCTGCCAGACCCGGATCGCGCCTGGCGCCCAGCCCTGTTCGGCGAGCCGACGGCCACAGCGCCATACCGCCGATACGTCGGGAACCACCAGGTCGAGATCCGCCATATCGCGGTCCAATCCGATCGGGTACCAGAACGCCGCAGACAAACCTTTGAGGCACACCGCGCGCGGCTCCACCACGCGTAGGTCGTCGAGGACGGCTCGATACCTTTCGATCCGCTCGCGATGCAAGCGCAATTCCGCCGCATGGGGCTCACTGACCCGGATTCCGCGGTCGAGCCAGGCACTCACCAACGTCGGCAAGCCAGCATTCTCACCGCGCGCCGCACGCGCTCGCAAGAATGGCCGCGCGTCCGCACGATCTCGGGTGAACGTCGCCGCAATATCGTCTATCGGAACATCCCGGATGCTGGGCGTCCCGGCTGATTCATCGGCTACCGAACTCACCCCCCACGTTCACGTTTCGGTCTGCGTCATCGTATGCAGCGCAATCCGAAGGGCTCAACCACCTTGTCGCCTTTTCCCAGATCAGCGCGGGTCGATTAGTGTCCGGTGCGGACACCGGTCAGCGCTGAAGCGGCCCCTCGAAGGAGAGCAGATCGTGCAGAATAGACAATTCTTGCGCCCCTGGCGGTAACGAAAAGCTTTGCCATAAAACCGAGATTCCGGAATCCGCGAACAGTTGCTGTTCGAGGTAGTTCCGTCCGCCGGCACCGGAAAGATATGTCCGTGCTCCGACACGTTGACACAACGCCACCAGGCGCGCGGAGGGGCTGCGCTGCTCGATATCGGTCAGGCCCAACTCACTTTGCCGTATCATGGGGGTACGGATGCCGAGCAGTGTCATCATTGCGGTCAGGCATGCGTTTCCTATATCGGAGAGCGGAGCAATTTCACCCTGCGCCCCGATCGCATCCCTGATCGAGTGCCAAGCCGCTAGGTTCGGGCTCGCCCGATAGTATGCGGATATGATCCGGTCATGTTTCTCCAGCCAACGGGGATCGGCCGGGTGGACATCACAGATCCGAGTCTTCTCGCTGCTGTGCACCGGTATCGTGAGCCATCGGCCACCTGCGATCCGGTTGCGATGCTGGAAATCCCTGCGGGTGAACTGAAGGTCATCCTGGATGACGAACACGTCGGCCGCGGAGATCTTCTCCAGCAACCTCCGCGACGGGAGATAGGCAGGCTGATGCGCCGCCATCACAACCACGGCGTTCACGCCTCGGCCGGCAAACGGGGCACCTCGAGAAACCCGCTGTATTCGATGAGGGCAGCGCCGATGAGCAGGACTATCAGAAGCACCCCGCTGCAGACGAACAGCGCGGTAGTGCCGAGGATGCTCCAGAGTACCGGCGCGCTAGCGATTCCCAGCATACGGAGGCTGCTCTCGACCACCCACTCGACCGACGACACCCGCGACAGGTAGCCCATGGGAATCACGCGCTGAATCAGCGTCTCCCGGAAGGTTTCCGCAACACATGCCGCCAATCCGCTGACACCGAAGGAGACGACGATGGCGATCGGCAACGCGGGCACACCGAGCAGCACGATCGGCGGTACGCCGAGAAGCGACGCCAAACACGAGGTCCGATAAGCGTTGACGAGATTCAGCCGGGCAGCGACCGGTGCCCCGATCAGTGCGCCGATACCGGCGGCCGAAATCGATGCCGCCCAGACAATTTTGCCGCCCGAGACGGTCTCCAGAACGGCGGGCCCGATGGTGACGACGATACCTTGCGATACGAACTGCGCACCGGCGCCCACACAGATCATGGCCAGCAGCCAACGAGTCGCGAAAACGAACTTTATCCCGTGGACAACGCCGGACCATAAAGATCCGGGACCCTCTTCGGGTTCGACGTCACGCAGACGTACGCCGGCCAGCAACAGCGCCGACGCCAGAAAAGTACAGCAGTCGATGAACAGTACATCCACCGGCGCGAGCACGGTCGCCAGCACACCGCCTGCCGCGGGCCCGACGGTGATGCACAGATAATAGATGAAGTTGTGCGCTGCATTGGCAGCCTTGAGGTTGGCCTGCTCCACGAGCAGCAGGGGGATGATTCCGCCGAGCGAGGGCCGGAAGAATGACAAGGCGATCCCGTAGATGAAATACAATACGCACAGCGCGACCAGGTTCAGATCGTCCTGCATCAACAGGACAGCCGACACGGCGACGCAACTCGCCGACACGATGTCCGCCGCCACCATCACCCGGATACGAGAGTATCGATCACCGATGCTTCCGCCGATCAGCGCGAAGAGGAACATCGCAAATGTCCGCGCGAATATTATCGCCGCGAGGTCGGCGGCGGTTCCCCGAGCGAGTACCGCGAAAGCCAGAGCGGCCGATGTCATTCCGTCACCGAAAACGGACACGCCACGCGCGGTCAGGAACCAGGACAGCGACTTCTCGGATATACGGAGGCGATCCATCAGCACGGACATGCCGGTTCTCCCGCCAGTAAGAGATCGACTCGAGCGGCGACATCCGCGGCGATGGCAGCGGCAGCTCGCTCACCGGATACTTCGCAGGTGTGCTCGGGCAGAATCGATTCGTAGATGGCGTCGAGCCGGTCCTGGTACCGCACGAAGGTCTGCTCGAGCGACGTCCCCTCCTCCTCGTGATCGTGTCCTGATTGATGTCCGCGCAGCGGCAGTCCGGCCGCGAGCCGCCGCCGACAGGTCACTTCACCGGAAGTGCGGATCCAGATGACCGCATCCGGCTCCGGCAATCCCTGGAACAACTCGCCCAGCAGCGATGGCTGCACGCCGCGCATGATTCCTCTCGCGAAGGTTGTGTAGAACCATCGATCGGCCAGCACGATGCCGTCACGTATCGCCTGTCCGATCCCATCCCGCAGCCGGATACGCAAGTCGGCCGCCTCTAAACAAACCAACGCGAAGGGATCGAGCCGGTCGTCGATCTTGAGTCTGCTGACGCCCGCGCCCAGCCCTGCCGCTGAATTCCAGGTCGTGACGACGGCTTCTTTTCCGGCTTTCCGCAAGTGCTCCCTTGCCAGTGCCAGCTGCGATGATTTGCCAGAGCTGTGCACACCCTCGAATACGATCAGCATCCCTCGGCCCCTGCCCTCATCGTCCGAAGCCGGCTGCCATCGGCTCCCGCTCGACGTCCTTGATGCCATCGACGATGCGGCCGAACTGCGCGATCGTCATCCGCTCGGCGAAGAACGACGGCACCATCAGCACCGCGGTGTCCCTGGTGGTCGCATAGAATTCCCGCAAACACCGGTAACCGACTTCTGGAACCATGTAAGGCTTGTCGTGCGGCAGGTGCACTGTGATCGCTTCGGTGTCCAGTATCGGCACGATCCCACGGCGCTGGATACGGCGCCCCAGCTCCAAGTCCGCGTACCAGCCCGTCGGGTCCAACTTGGTTTCGGCCCCACCGAGTTCATCGAACAGCCGCTTCGGCATGGAGTGGTTTCCGAAGCGCATGGCGAGCCATCCGACCGCGGAGTCACCGAATCTTCCCGTTGCGATAGTTTCCTCGATATCCGCGTACGAGGCCGGCCGCTTCGACATCATGACAATCCAGCCGAAATTCTCGCGCACGTCCGCCACCGAGAGCTGGAATTCACCGATCTGCATGGCTTCGACCAAACTGGTGTGCGCGCTGTCGTCCCCGATGATGTCATTGCGTTCTCCGGTGATGACATCGCGTAACAGCTGCGTCGGCCAGCAGAACAACTCACGTCCGACCACGAGCTTTTCGCCCGCGGTGCGGTGCGCGCGCACATGCCGCCGAAGCAGGCTCTTTTCCGCGAGATTGTCATCTATGGCGAAGAACAGCAATTCGGAGCCCGCCGCAGCAGCAGCTACGTTGTAGGCCGTGCACATACCGGTCGGCGCCTGACGTTTCAAGACAAGATTGTCGGCGTCGATCCCCCACTCGCTCAACAGCTCTTCGATCGGCATGTCGCTGCCGTCGTCGACGAGGATTATTTCATAGCGCTCGTCCGGCAGATCTTGATTGAGCAACGACTCCAGGGTCAACCGCAATCTGCTGGATCCCTGATGTTCTTCATTTATCCGGCATGGCAGCAAGACGGATATCTCGCGCATTTTGTCCCGTTCTGATCATCGGAATCGGTCGACGATGGACGACCTATCCGCGGATAACCCATAACTCATCGACATGTGCTGCCTGCAAATCCCTCCCGAGGTGCGCTGCCATGTGCTATTACCGCGTACGACGAGCGAACGTAACCGCCACGGAAATGGCCGCCGTGGCCCATCATAGATACAATGCGCGTCGCTACACGATTGTTTTGGCCCGCGGCAGCGTCATCGTCGCACGTTATCGGCAACAAGCCGGTGTCCGGACCGGACACCGATTCGCTGCAAGATCGGGTGAGATGGCCCGCATCGCACACCGCGCCTGCCGATGCGGAACGTCTGGTGCGGAGGACCGGACAGTTCGCCCGCCCAGCCGCCGTGGGCGGTCGGGGAGCCGGCCACACAGCCGTACGCCGCTCCCCTCCTGACGGCTACACGCGCATGGAGCCAGGCGGCCGACCATGTTGTCACCACACGCGCGAAGGCCCCTCCGCAATGAGTCGGAGGGGCCTTCGTAAGTGCGCCCGAAGGGATTCGAACCCCTAACCTTCTGATCCGTAGTCAGATGCTCTATCCGTTGAGCTACGGGCGCCTGTGTTCTTCAGTTGTGCCCGGTTTCCCGGGTGTGGCGGAGGCGAGAGGATTTGAACCTCCGGTCCCCGTGAAGGGACAACTCATTAGCAGTGAGTCCCATTCGGCCGCTCTGGCACGCCTCCTGGAGCCTTCTCTTCGAGGGCACCGGTCCTTTCGAACCGCCGAGCAGAAAGGTTACAGCAGCTACCGTCCAGATCACAAAACGGCTGGTCAGCGCAGGTTACTGTCGAACCAATCGAAGATTCTGGTCTGCGAATCGACCGCATCACCGTCGTCGGTCTCGGAGGTGTCGGCGCGGTGATGCAGGCCGGGGTAGGTGACCACCAGGCTGGCGACCGCGGCGCGGGCGGTCGCGTCGCGTAGCTCGTCGACCTGGGCGGGCGGGGTGGCCGGGTCGTCGGCGCCGAACAGGCCCAGCCACGGCGCCTGCAGGTGGGGGGCGGCGCGCACGAGGGCGTCGGCCTGCTCGGTGAGCGGCTCGGTGATGCCGTGCGCCGCGACGCTCACGGCGGCGCCGATCGGACGATTGGTCGCGACCAGGAACGCGGCGGTGCCCGCGGAATCGAAGCCGAGCACGCCGATGGTGTCGGGGAAGACCCCGCGCCGGGTGAGCCAGTCGAAGCAGGCGTCGAAGTCCTGGAACAGCTCGTCGCCGAAGACTCCGGCGCCGGGGTCTTCGTCCGCCCGATGGAAGAGTTTGGGCGCTACCACGGTCCACCCTTCGCCCGCCAGCGCGTTCATCAGGTCGCGTAACGCGCCGGTGAACTCGCGCGACTCGTGCAGCACCACGATCCCGCCGCGGGCGTTTCCTTCCGGCTCCACCACTGTGATGGGCACCTGCCCACCGCTGGCCGGCCGCTCGTCTTCCTGGTCGCTACCCCGCAGCGGGGCCATATCGTCGTAGGTGCCCGACATGAAACCAGCGTAGGGCGAGTTGCTGATCTTCGGTAGAAATTGCACGTGAGGGCCTATAACCCAGAGAATTTCCGGTACGCCGATCGGGTTGGTGACCGTCCGGATTAGGGTTGGAGTGTGACAGCGCAGATCCGGCCGGACCTCGAATCGATCCCGGCGTACACCCCCGGCCGCAGCAATCCCGGCGCGGTCAAGCTGGCCAGCAACGAGACGACCGTCGGGCCGCTGCCCGCCGCCGCCAAGGCCATCGCCGAGGCGGCCGAGCTGGCCAACCGGTATCCGGACAATCAGGTCACCGAGCTGCGGACAGCGCTGGCCGAGTTCCTCGGGGTCGGCTACGAGAATGTCGCGGTCGGCTGCGGCAGCGTGGCGCTGTGCCAGGAACTGGTGCAGATCACCTGCTCGTCCCCGTCCGACGAGGTGCTGTTCGCGTGGCGCTCGTTCGAGGCGTACCCGATCGTCACCAAGGTGGGCAACGCCACCGCCGTGCAGGTCCCGCTCACGCCGGGCCAGGTGCACGATCTGGACGCGCTGGCCGCCGCCGTCACGGAGCGGACCAAGTTGGTCTTCGTCTGCAACCCGAACAACCCGACGGGGACCGCCGTCGGCAAGGCCGAGCTGGTCCGGTTCCTGGACGCGGTGCCGTCGCACGTGCTGGTGGTGCTGGACGAGGCGTACTACGAGTACGTGCGGCTGGCCGACCACCCCGACGGCGTCGAGATCGGCCGCACCAGGCCCAATGTGGTTGTGCTGCGCACCTTCTCCAAGGCATACGGTCTGGCGGGCCTCCGGGTCGGTTACGCGGTGGGCGCCCCGGCCGTGATCACGGCGCTGCTGAAGGTGCACATCCCGTTCAGCGTGAACCGGCTCGCGCAGGCGGCGGCGATCGCGTCGCTGGAGTCACGCCACGAATTGCTGGATCGCACCGACCTTCTGGTCACCGAGCGCGAGCGGGTGCGCGACGCGCTGGTGGCGATGGGGTATCCGGTGCCGCCGAGCGAGGCGAATTTCGTCTGGCTGCCGCTGGGGGCGCGCAGCGCCGAGTTCGGCGAGGCCAGCGCGGCGGCCGGGGTGCTGGTGCGGCCGTACGGAACCGACGGCGTGCGCGTCACCATCGGTGACCCGCACGAGAACGACCTGTTCCTGAGCTTCGCCGGTGAGCCGGAAGTGCTGGCCCGGTTCCTGGCCTAGCGGACCCCGATCGCGGGCGCGATCGTCGGCCAGGAGAGGGCGAGCTCGTCCTCCCAGTAGGGCCAGGAGTGCGTGCCGGTGGCCCGGAAGTGGGCGGTGATCGGGATGCCGAGCGACCGCAGCCGATCGGTGAGCCGCCGGGTGCAGGCGTTGGTGGCGGCCTCCAGCGGCCCGCCGAACGTGATGGCGCTGGGCAGGTCGACGTTCGGCGTGCCGGGCACATCGTGCACGCCGGGCAGGCCGCTGCCGACCGACAGATAGATCGTCTTGCCGCGCAACGCGTCCGCGTGCAGGGTGACGTCGTGCGCCAGCCAGGCCGGGTCGTCCTGCTTGCCGAACATGTTGTCCGGCTCCCCCATGTAGGTGGCCACCACAGCGCGCGCCTGCGCCTGGCCGATGTCGGTGCCCATCGAGAAGCAGCCGCTGTGCGCCGCGATCGCCTTGTAGAGCGTCGGCTGCCGGAAGGCGAGCATCATCGCTGCCTCCGCGCCCATCGAGACGCCCATGACCGCGTTGGTGCCGTTGCCGTCGAACTTCGCGTCGATCAGCGGGGGCAGTTCCTTGGCGAGGAACGTCTCCCACTTGTTGGTCCCGAGCACCGGGTCGGGCTGCTGCCAGTCGGTGTAGAAGCTGGCCGGACCGCCCACGGTGAGCACGACGTTGACGTCCTTGTCCGCGTAGAAGCGGTCGGCGTGCCCGAGTTCGGTCCAGTTGTTGCTGTCGGGGCTCGCGCTGCGGCCGTCGAGCATGTACACGGTGGGCCGCGGACGTGACTGGTCGCGCGGCAGCAGCACCTGCACCTCGACCACCCGGCTCATCGCGGGCGAGGCGACGTACACACGCAGCCATCGATCGTTGATCGGTTCGATGCGCTCGATCCGCGGGGTCGAAGGTTGCTTGCTGGTCGGCTCGGCCGGGCCCGGGCCGTCGGCGGACCCGGTGTTCACCGGCGGAGGATTACCGGGCGCCGCCGTGACCTGCGGGGCACCGAAAGACACCGCACCGGAGACGAGTGCGGCACTGATCAAGGCGCTGGAGAGCCAACGCCGCACCCCGCGGCGACACAGCATGCGAACCATCCTGCCAGAGACGCCGAGGGCGGATCGAAGCCTGTTGTCGTGTCCAGGAACACGCACGGCGCTCACCGGGCGGCCAGACCGTCCTGCCAGCGCCGCTCCACACCGGCGAGACGCCACACCGCGATGGCGACCGCCCAGGTGAGCACGAACAATCCGACGATGATGAAACCGAGATCGCCCAGGTCGAGATTCCCGACCCAGGCGACGACGCCCGATTCGACCTCGAGCCTCTCGGCGAAGATCGAGACGATCTCCTGCCCACCGATCAGCAGCGCCACCGCCACCGACAGACCCGTGATCACCAGGTTGTAGTAGATCTTCCGCACCGGCCTGGCGAAGGCCCAGTCGTAGGCGAAGCTCATGAAAGAGCCGTCCAGCGAGTCGAACAGCGCCATGCCCGCCGAGAAAAGCACGGGCAGTACCAGGATGGAATACCAGGGCAGCCCGGTGGCCGCCGCGCCGCCCGCGATCACCAGCAGTCCGACCTCGGTGACGGTGTCGAAGCCGAGGCCGAACAGCACGCCCACCGGGTACATGTGCCCGGGCCTGCGAACGAGGCCGATCACCGGCCGCAGCACCCGGTTGAGCAGGCCCCGGCTGTCCAGCTGCCTTTCCAACTGCGCCTCGTCGTACTCGCCGCGGCGCATCTGCCGGAACACCCGCCAGATCCCTGTCAGCGACGCCAGATTGAGCAGGCCGATCAGGATCAGGAAGGTCCCCGAGACACCGGTGCCCCATAGGCCCGTCCAGCGTTGCAGGGCCGAATCCTCGTCTTCCAGGCTGGACGCCAGTGCTCGTATGCCGAACGCGAGCAAGGCCACCAGCACGAACACCACGGTGGAGTGGCCGAGCGCGAACCAGAAGCCGACCGTATGGACCCTTCCCTTGCCGCTCTCCGCCACCAGTTTTCGCGTGGTGTTGTCGATCGCGGCGATATGGTCGGCGTCGAACGCGTGGCGCATGCCGAGCGTGTAGGCCGTCACCCCGAGTCCGACGCCGAACACCGAACCCTCGATCACATAGTGATTCGGTGCCACGAACAGCAGAAGCGTCCCCCAGCCGAGGACGTGCAGCGCGACGACGGTGACGGCCATACCGATGACACTGCGCACGAGTGAACCCCTCAGCCCCCGAAAAGCAGACCCGGTCAACGATACTCGACACCGCTGATTCCGGTTCGCGTCTCCGGCTGATCCAGCAAATCCAGCAAATCATGGCACACCATCAGCACACCGGTCGTACGCTGAGCGCCTGGCCATTTCCCGGTATCGAACCAGGACGGACATGATCGGGTATTCGCACCGCTGGCGTCGAGGCCACCGCGCTGCGCTTCGGTGCGCGACGCGGACCGGACGCCCGGTTCGCGGCCGCGACATCCCCTCTGTCGTCCGGGCGAGGCGTGGGCGAAAGCTATTTCGTGGCATCTGCCTGGCGCGCCTTCGCGGGCCCCCGCCACGCCGGCGGTACCGGCGCGAATTCTCTGCTCGATTCTTCTGTTCCACCGCAGGATCCATGCCCGACCGGAGAAAACCGTGAATCCAGTGTCACCCGCCTGCTCGCTCGCGAACGTATCGGACCCAACGACCTGTCTTCCCGATCTGGAACGCCGGATGCGGGAGTGCGACGAGTTCTTCCGGCTGCCGGAACTGGCGCACCTGAACGCTCAGCGCAGACGCAGCGCGCTGGAGCAGCTCGAACAGACCGGGACCTATCTCCAGACCGCCGAGGAGATCCTGATCGGCGCCAAGCTCGCGTGGCGTAATCACGCCCGCTGCGTGGGCCGGAAACATTGGCGCTCGCTCAAATTGCTCGACGCCCGCCGGGTGCGTACGGCGCGCGATCTGGCCGAGGTCTGCTGGCAGCACCTGCACATGGCCACCAACGGCGGCGCCATCCAGTCGATGATCACCGTCGGGCCGCCGCGGCAGCCGGACGGGCGCGAATTCCGCATCGTCAGCCCACAGATCATCCGCTACGCGGGTTATCGCAACGGGGACGGCACGGTCACCGGCGACGCCGCCAACGTCGAACTCACCGAATTCGCCATGACGCTCGGGTGGCGCGGCGCCGGTACGCCTTTCGACATCCTTCCGCTGCTGATCAGCACACCGGACGAGCCGATACGCTGGTTCAACATCCCGCCCGAGCTCACGCGCGAGGTGGAACTGGAGCACCCGGAGTTCGAGTGGTTCGCCGGTCTCGGCCTGCGCTGGCACGCGCTGCCCGCCGTGTCCGACATGAATCTCGAGGTCGGCGGCATGACCTATCCGTTCGCTCCGTTCAACGGCTGGTATCTGGGCGCGGAGATCGGGGCGCGCAATCTCAGCGACGCCAACCGCTACAACATGCTCCCGCTCATCGCGGAGATGATGTGCCTGGACACCAGGGCCGAACGCAATCTCTGGCGCGATCAGGCGCTGGTCGAGCTCAACCGGGCGGTGCTCTACAGCTTCCGCAAGTCGGGCGTGTACATAGTCGACCACCACACCGTCGCCAAGCAGTTCTGCGATCACGTTCAGCGCGAGGAAGCCGCGGGCCGCGCGTGCCCCACCGACTGGTCCTGGATCAACCCGCCGATCTCCTCGGGACTGACCCCGACCTTCCACCGCTACTACGATCCGCCCGACATGGATATCCGTCCGAACTTCGTCCGCAGAGACGTCGCTGCGGGCCCGACGTTGTAACCAGCGCGACAGCGCCACGAACGGTGTCGCCGGGCGGGGTACGGGGGTTGGACTCCCACAAGACATTGCGGAACGAGCAGGGCTCGCTCTCCATGAGCGTGCATCGCCCAGCGAGTGTTGCGGAGACGGAGGGATTTGAACCCCCGGTCGCTCTCGCGACGCTCGCTTTCAAGGCGAGTGCATTCGGCCGCTCTGCCACGTCTCCAGGGACCCGATCGTAGCGGACGGATCAGCCGGAGTGCTTGCCGATTTCCTCGTCGACGCGTTCGAAGACGTCGCCGATCACCTCGAGCTGGGCCGGGGCGAGCAGGTCGATGAAGTGGCGGCGGACGGCTTCCACGTGGCCGGGCGCGGCGGCTTGCAGGCGGCGCAAGCCCTCGTCGGTGAGTTCGGCCAGCACACCTCGGCCGTCCTCCAGGCAGGTATTGCGGCGGACCATCTGCTGCGCCTCCAGCCGCCGGATCTGATGGGTCAGCTTGCTGCGCGAAGACAGCACACCGTCGGCCAGCTCGCTCATTCGCAGCGAGCGGTCGGGCGCCTCGGAGAGCAGGACCAGGATCCGGTATTCGGCGACGGTCAGGTCGCTGTCCCGCTGCAATTGACGATTCAGCGCCGTCATCAGGCGCTGGTGGCCGTCCATGTAAGCGCGCCATGCGCGCTGCTGGGCCGGGGTCAGCCAGCGTGGCTCGGCCAGGACGCGACCGCTCGGTTCGGGATGCACGGTGGCCATTCTATGCGCGACGAACTGCGGAAACGGGCAACTCTCGCAGGTCAGCGCACCGTGGACAGCAGTGCGCGGTTCACCTCTGCCGGGCTGGTGCATCCGGAGAGGCCGAGCGCGGAGTCGAAATCGGCCAGCAGCATCCGCAGCGCGTGCCGGACGCCCGCGGCCCCGGCCAAGCCGAGACCATAGGCCCACGGCCGCCCGTACAACACCGCCTTCGCGCCCAGCGCCAGCGCGACGAGCACGTCCGAACCGGTGCGCAGCCCGGAGTCGAACAGCACGTCGGCGCGGTCGCCGACGGTGGCGACCACCGCCGGGAGCGCGTCCAGCGCCGCGATCGAGCCGTCCACCTGGCGGCCGCCGTGATTGCTCACCACGACCGCGTCCGCGCCGGCGTCCACCACCTGGCGCGCGTCGTCGGGGTGCAGGATGCCCTTCACCGCGATCGGAAGGTCGGTCCACTCGCGCAGCCGGGCGAGATCGGCGGGCCGCAAGGTGTGGTTGCCGAACAACCCCACCCAGGTGAGGATCGCCGTCCGCATCGCCTCCTCGCTATCCTCCGGCGCGGCGGGCAGCTTGGCCCGGAACACCGGGTCGGACAGATAGTTGGCGATGCCCTTGCCGTGCAGGAAGGGCAGGTGCGCCTGCGTCAGGTCGCGTGGCCGCCAGCCGAGGGTGGGGGTGTCCACGGTGACCACGATCGCCGAGGCCCCGGCCCGTTCGGCCCGCCGGACGAAGGAGCAGGCCAGTTCGTCGTCGGCGGGCCAATACAGCTGGTACCACCAGGCACCGGCCGCCGTGCCGACGTCTTCGATGGTCGAGGAGGCCGCGGTGGACAGCACGGTGCCGATGCCGAGTTCCGCGGTCACTTCGGCCGCGATCACCTCGCCGCCCTCGTGCAGCAGTTCGAGGACGCCGATCGGCGCGGTGAGCACGGGCGCGGCCAGCTTCGTGCCGAGCACCTCGACCGACAGATCGCGTGCGCCGGGGCCGGTGGAGCCGCGCAGCATCCGCGGCAGGATGCGGTAACGGTCGAAGGCGGACCGGTTGGCCGCGGCGGTGCGCTCGGCGGACGCGCTGCCCGCGACGTACGCGAAAGCGGCCGGATCCAGCCTCTGCTGGGCGAGCGACTCCAAACCCGCGGCGGTCATGGGCAATTCGGGTGCCGCACCACCCAGACCACCCAGGTAGATCTCGTTCTGGAAATCGATGAAGCCGCCACTCACCACCGGAACGGTAGTCCGTGACGCCGATCACCGCAGGGCGCTTGCCGGATTGCGTGTGCGTAGAGTGTTTCCGCTCGGGCCCCGGCCCGGCACGCCGACACGGGGGGCCGACGCGGGGGGCCGCGCGCAGCCGCCGGTCCGCGCGGAGCACTATGGCACGGTGCGCGCGATAGATCTGGAAGGTTCCGGCGGTCCCGACGTCATGTCCCTTGCCGAGGTGCCGGATCCGAAGCCCGGACACGGCGAAGTGTTGATCGAGGTCGCCGCGGCGGGCGTCAACCGGGCCGATCTGTTGCAGCGTCAGGGCTACTACCCGCCCCCGCAGGGAGCCAGCCCGCTGCTCGGCCTCGAATGCTCCGGTGTGATCGCCGAGATCGGCGACGGAGTGCGCGAGTGGGCGGTCGGCGATCGCGTCTGCGCCTTGCTGTCCGGCGGCGGTTACGCCGAGCGGGTCGTGGTGCCCGCGACCCAGGTGCTTCCGGTCCCGGACGGCTTGGATCTGGGCGCGGCGGCGGGGCTGCCCGAAGTGGCGGCGACCGTGTGGTCGAACCTGGTGATGACCGCGCAGCTGCGGGCCAACCAGCTGGTGTTGATCCACGGGGGCGGCAGCGGGATCGGCACGCACGCCATCCAGGTCGCCAAGGCCCTCGGCGCGCGCGTCGCGGTGACCGCCGGATCGGCGGAGAAGCTGGCGCGCTGCGCGGAGCTCGGCGCGGATGTGCTGGTCAACTACAAGGAGGACGACTTCGTCGCCGTCGTGCGCGCCCAGCGATCGGGCGCGGGCAGCCCCGGCGCGGACGTCATCCTCGACAACATGGGCGCGGTCTACCTGGGCCGCAACGTCGAGGCGCTGGCCGAGCACGGCCGCCTCGTGGTGATCGGCATGCAGGGTGGCGTGACCGCCGACCTGAATCTGGGCGTCCTCTTGCGCAAGTGGGGCACCGTCCACGCCACCAATGTGCGCGCGCGGCCCGCGACCGGTGTCGGCAGCAAAGCGGAAATCATGGCGGAGGTGCACCGGCATCTGTGGCCGTTGATCGCCGACGGCACGGTGGCGCCCGTCATCGCGGCCGAATTGCCGATCGAGGAGGCCGCCGAAGCGCACCGTCTGCTGGACTCCGGCGAGGTTTTCGGCAAGGTGGTGCTGCGGGTGGCGGAACTGTGAACGTCGCTCACTCCAGCGCGAGCAGCGCTCTGCCGAGCTGATCGATCTCGAATTTCGTGGTGTAGGGCGCGAGGCCGATGGTCACCGCGCCGCCCTCGTCGTTGACGCCGAGCGCGTCCAGCAGCCTGCTGCCGCCGTGCACGCCGCTCACCGTACCGATCCGGTTGTCGGCGAGTTTCGCCGCGACCTTCTCCGCCTGCATGCCCGCGAGCGTGAAGCTGACCGTGGGGATGCGGGTGGAGGCGCGGCCGATAACGGTGAGACTCGGAATCGAGTCCAGCACGCTCATCAAGTGCTCGAACAGCTGGTCGTGATAGTCCTGCAGCGAGGTGATCGACATCTCCAGGCGCTCGCGCCTGGTGCCGTGCGCCCGCTCGTCCAGTCCGGCCAGGAAGTCGATCGAGGTGGTCAGGCCCGCCAGCAGGGCGTACTGGTGTCCGCCGACCTCGAGCCGTTCGGCGCCCTTCGCGTACGGGTTCAACGACATGGACGGGATCCGGTCCAGAAACGCCGGGTCGCGGAAGACCAGCGCGCCGATCTGCGGACCGCCCCATGCCGGGGCGCTCAGCGCGACGACGTCGGCGTTCAGTTCATCGATGTCGATCAGCGCGTAGGGCGCGGCGCCGAACGCGTCGGCCACCAGCAGGCCGCCCACCTCGTGCACCCGGTCCGCGGCGACCCGCACGGCGGGCGCCGAGCCGACGATCGGCGAGGCGGCGGTGAGCGCGACCAGTCGCGCTGTGGGCCCGATCAGCTCCTCGAACTGCCAGGACGGCATCTCGCAGGTCTCGATCTCCACCTCGGCCCAGCGCACGTGGGCGCCGTAGCGATTGGCGATGCGCAGCCAGGGCGCGACGTTCGCCTCGTCGTCCAGCCGGGAGAGCACGATGCCGGTGCCGAGGCCGAGCCGCGAACTCAGCGATTCGGCGAGCCAGGCCAGCAGGACCGCGCGGTCGGGGCCGAGGACGACGCCGGCCGGGTCACCGCCGACGAGGTCGGCCACGGCCTCGCGGGCCGCGTCCAGGATCGCCGCACTGCGCACGGCGGCGCCGTTGCGGCCGATATGCGAAAAGGAAGAGGTCCGAAAACCCGTGGAAACAGCGCGGGATACCGCGTCCGGAACCAGCATGCCCGCTTGCGGGTCGAGATGGATCCAGCCGTCGCCCAGGGACGGTATCAGGCCCCGAACCCTCGCGACGTCGTAAGTCATGCTGGCCACTCTAAGGGCAGCGGGCGAGCCTGTGTAACCGCGTTCCCCTCCACATCGTGGCGGGAGCACAGCGACCTGGGACTCAGCATGGCGACCGACTTTCGACAAATCCGAACCACACGACCTGAACAGAATAGAACGCCAGGCCCACACGGCGGCGCGGACCGCAGACGCGTGCCATACCGTCCCGCGACGCCCGGCCCCGGAGCACCGGCTTAGCGCGTTCGGGCCGGACACGACATGATAGGGACCATGACGCACTCGGACGAGGCACCGGACCACATCGTCGTTGTCGGACCCGACGGCAGGCCGTTGGCCATCCCTGCGGCCGCCGGATCGGAGGCGCCGTTCACCGCGCAGGTGGTGACCGACGATAACAAGGACGAGCCGGACGACCGGGACGACTCCGGCGAATCGCTCGCCGGCATGGTCGAGCAGCCCGCGAAGGTCATGCGGATCGGCACCATGATCAAGCAGCTGCTCGAGGAAGTGCGCGCGGCTCCGCTCGACGAGGCCAGCCGCAACCGCCTCAAGGAGATCCACACGTCGTCGGTGCGGGAGCTGGAGCAGGGGCTCGCCCCCGAGCTGCGCGAGGAGCTCGAGCGGCTCACCCTGCCGTTCACCGACGACGCCGTGCCGTCCGACGCGGAGCTGCGGATCGCGCAGGCGCAGCTGGTCGGCTGGCTGGAGGGCCTGTTCCACGGCATCCAGACCGCGCTGTTCGCCCAGCAGATGGCCGCGCGCGCCCAGCTCGAACAGATGCGTCAGGGCGCGCTGCCGCCCGGCATCCACGCCGCCGACCCGCGCGGCGGCCAGGCGAGTCACATCACCGGCGGTTCCGGCCAGTACCTGTGAGCGTGTGCCACGCGGTGGCGCGAAGCCGCAAGGGTAGTCTCGTGCACCGTGCCCGCCGCTGCCGCTCGCTCCGACTCGGTCTCCGACCCGAGTGCGGTGCGTCCTGAAGAGAGCTCAGTTGGTTCCGATGACCAAGCGCGTTCAGATGACAGCTCGCCGTCCGACTCGGCCGAGCACACGGCGCCGTCCGGCGACGACTCGCGGGAGCGTCCGGTGAGCGCGGCCACGCCGGAGGCGGAGACCCTGCACGCGGGGGCCACCGTCGCGAAGATCGTGCCCGACTCCCAGACGTTCCGGCGCGCGTTCCAGGACTTCGCGGGCGGGTTCGCGCAGCGTGAACTGTGGCTGTCGCTGGGCTGGCAGGACATCAAGCAGCGCTACCGCCGCTCGGTGCTCGGCCCGTTCTGGATCACCATCGCCACCGGCCTGCAGGCCGTGGCGATGGGCGTGCTGTACGCGGCGCTGCTCGGCCAGCCGCTGCGCGAGTACCTGCCCTACGTGACGGTCGGGCTGGTCATCTGGAACGTGATCAGCGCGAGCATCCTGGAGGGTTCGGAGGTCTTCATCGCCAACGAGGGCCTGATCAAGCAGCTTCCCTCGGCGCTGAGCGTGCACGTCTACCGGCTGGTGTGGCGGCAGTTACTGTTCTTCGCCCACAACATGGTGATCTACCTGGTGATGCTCGCCGCGTTCGGCGTGTGGCGCCATCTCGGGGTGGCCAGCCTGATGGCGATTCCGGCGATCGCGCTGATCTTCCTGAATTCGATGTGGGTGTCGATCGTGTTCGGCATCTTCAGCACGCGCTACCGCGATATCGCGCCGATTCTCGGCAGCACCACACTGATGCTGTTCGTGCTGACGCCGGTCATGTGGACGACCAAGACGCTGGAATCGCAGGTGGGCAACGGCGATCGCGCGAAACTGGCCGAACTGGTGCCAACCTTCCACTATCTCGAAATCGTCCGGGCGCCGTTGCTCGGCGAACCGCAGGAACTGCGGCACTGGCTGGTCGTCGGCACGATCACCCTGGTGGGTTGGATCGCCGCGATCCTGGCCATGAAGCAGTACCGTTCGCGCGTACCGTACTGGGTATAGGAGCGCCCCGATGAGTCGTGTGAGTATCGAGACCCAGGAAGCCTGGGTCGAATTCCCGATCTTCGACGCCAAATCGCGGTCGCTGAAGAAGGCGTTCCTCGGCAAGGCGGGCGGCGCGATCGGACGCAATCAGTCCGACGTCGTCGTGGTCGAGGCCCTGCGGGACATCAACCTGTCGCTGAAGGAGGGCGACCGAGTCGGCCTGGTCGGGCACAACGGCGCGGGCAAATCGACGCTGCTGCGCCTGCTTTCGGGCATCTACGAACCCTCGCGCGGCAGTGCGCGCATCCGCGGGCGGGTGGCTCCGGTGTTCGATCTCGGCGTCGGCATGGATCCGGAGATCTCCGGCTACGAGAACATCATCATTCGCGGCCTGTTCCTCGGACAGACGCGTAAGCAGATGCTGTCGAAGATCGACGAGATCGCGGATTTCACCGAACTCGGCGAATACCTGTCCATGCCGTTGCGCACGTATTCCACCGGTATGCGCGTGCGCCTGGCGATGGGCGTGGTCACCTCGATCGATCCCGAGATCCTGCTGCTCGACGAGGGCATCGGCGCCGTCGACGCGGAATTCATGAAGAAGGCCCGGCTGCGATTGCAGTCCTTGGTCGCGCGTTCCGGCATCCTGGTTTTCGCCAGCCACTCCAACGAATTCCTCGCGCAGCTGTGCGATACCGCGCTGTGGATCGACCACGGCCAGATCCGGTTGCGCGGCGGCATCGAAGAAGTGGTGCGGGCCTACGAGGGGCCGGAGGCGGGGAATCACGTCGCGACCGTGCTGCGCGAAATGGAAGCCGAACGGGCCGGAACGGACCAGCGAGAATTGGAGCGGAATCAAGCATGAGCGGTCAGGCCCGGAGGCGGCGGCGAAGCGTGACCACGGACGGTCCCGCTCGTGCAGGAAAGGTTGCCGCGGCATGAGTGAGCCGGCCCCGGCCGAATCCGCCGGAACGGGCTCCGGTGCGCAGCAGCGGATCGTGGCCGTCGTCGTCACGCACAAGCGCCGCGAACTGCTCGCGGAGTCGCTGAAGGTCGTCACGTCCCAGTCCCGCCCGGTGGATCACCTCATCGTGGTCGACAACGGCAACGAGGCCGAGGTCGCCGATCTGGTGCGCGACCAGCCGGTGGAGGCCACCTACCTGGGTTCGGCGCACAACCTCGGCGGCGCGGGCGGATTCGCGCTCGGCATGCTGCACGCGTTGAGCATCGGCGCGGATTGGGTGTGGCTCGCCGACGACGACGGCAGGCCCGAGGGTCCCGACGTACTGTCCACGCTGCTGGACTGCGCGAACCGGCACGGCTTGGTCGAGGTCTCGCCCGTGGTCTGCGACATCGATGAACCCGACCGCCTCGCCTTCCCGCTGCGCCGCGGCGTGGTCTGGCGCCGGCTGCGCTCGGAACTCGGCGACGACGATTTCCTGCCCGGCATCGCCTCGCTGTTCAACGGCGCGCTGATCTCCGCGCGCGCGGTCGACGTGATCGGGGTGCCGGACCTGCGCCTGTTCGTGCGCGGCGACGAAGTCGAGGTGCATCGCAGGCTGGTGCGCTCCGGGCTGCCGTTCGGCACCTGCCTGCAGACGGCGTATCTGCATCCCAACGGCGCGGCCGAGTTCAAGCCGATCCTCGGCGGCCGGATGCACACGCAGTACCCGGACGATCCGGTGAAGCGCTACTTCACCTACCGCAACCGGGGCTACCTGATGTCCCAGCCGGGCATGCGGAAACTGCTTCCCCAGGAATGGGTCCGCTTCTCCTGGTTCTTCCTGGTCACCCGGCGCGACCCCGCCGGCCTGCGGGAGTGGTTCCACCTACGCTCCCTCGGCCGCCACGAGCAGTTCGGCAAACCCGACTGAATCCGGATCGCCCGCGCGTCGGGTCGAGGATGTGCGAGGCCCTTCGGCGATCGAATCGGAAATTCGATTGCGCGAAGCGTGATCGAGTGCGAAAGTGAGCGGAGCTGCGAGAGAGGTAAGGAGGTGTGGTCCGTGACGAGGAACGTTGGGATTGTCGTGCCCTGGCGAGCTGACCTCCGTCGTGCCGCCACACGAAACTCCACCTCATTCTCCGCTCGCTGAGCCCTTCTCGGGTTCGGCGCCCGACGAAGGATTCCTTCCATCATGGTCGACTACGACCTTCTCGTCCCTTACGGCTGGACCGAAGCCGTATCCACCGGCTACGCCGCGCTGATCGACGAAGACTGCGTGCCCGCGCGCGTGATTCGCATGGATCGCAGTGAATGCGACGCGGTCACGCCGAACGGGCTCGCCCGCGTCCGCTGCCCGCGTCCCGATGCCGAGGTCAGCGGGTTGTGCACCGGCGACTGGGTGACGGTCGACGCCACCTCGGCAGTGCGTCGGCTGCTTCCGCGCCGATCCGCGATCGTGCGCTCATCGGTATCCGGCCGGTCGCAGGGCCAGGTGCTCGCCGCCAATGTCGACACCGTGCTGATCTGCACCGCCGCCGACGGTGATGTGGACCTCGGGCGCATCGAGCGCATGCTCGCGCTGGCCTGGGAGAGCAACGCCCAGCCGATCGTGCTGCTCACCAAAACCGATGCGGCCGACGACGTTCCGCTCGACGAGGTGCGCGCCGTCGCGCCGGGCGCTGCCGTGCTCGAGGTGAGCGCGAACACCGGCCTGGGGCTGGATGTGCTCACGGCGATGCTCGACGGCACCGTCGCACTGCTCGGACCCTCCGGTGCTGGGAAGTCGACTCTCGCCAACGCGCTGCTCGGCGCGGAGGTCTTCGCCACCAACTCCGTCCGCGACACGGACAAGAAGGGCAGGCACACCACGGTGCACCGGGAATTGCGCCCGCTGCCCGGTGGCGGCACTTTGATCGATACGCCCGGGCTGCGCGGCGTCGGATTGTGGGATGCGGGCGAAGGCATCGAGAAGACCTTCAGCGACATCGAATCCCTTGCCGCTCAGTGCCGTTTCGGCGACTGCGCACACCGCGGCGAGCCGGGGTGCGCGGTGCGGGAGGCGATCGACAGCGGCGAGATCACCCAGCGCAGGCTCGACAGTTACAACAAGCTGGCCCGAGAGAACGAATGGATGCAGGCGCGCAGCGACAAGCGCTTGCAGGCCGAGCGCCAGCGGGCCTGGCGGGGCATCGTCAAACAGCAGCGCCGGATGTACCAGGAGCGCAACTCGGGACGGTGATCGAGCGAGGGGCACGGTAGGGTGCCCCTCGCATCGTTCGCTATCTGGGAGGGATAGATGAGTCAACCCGGCGGGTACCCGCCACCCGGTCAGCAGCCCGGCCCGTGGCCAGGGCAGCCGACGTTCGGTCAGCAGCCGCCAGTCGGCCAGTACCCGCCTCCGCAGGCGCCCGCGCAGTACGCGCCGCCGGCGGGGCAGCATCCGAGCCAACCGCATCTCGCCCAACCACAGGTGGGCCAGCCGCCGTACGGTCAGCCCGCGCCCCAATTCGGTCAGCCCGCACCGCAGTACGGTCAGCCGCAGCCGTATGGCCAGCCGCAGCCGCATGGTCAGCCGCAGCCGTATGGGCAACCGCAGCAGTTCGCTCAGCCCGGCTACGGCGGGCCTGCCGACCCGCCGGGCATCACCATCGATGCCTCGTACTCGCTGTGGACGTTCATGCTCGCGCTGACCAAGCCGAAGATCCTGGTGAACGGTCAGCGGGTGCCCAACACCCGCTGGGGCGCCAACCACATTCCGGTCGGGCCCGGCCAGTACCACGTCCGGGTCACCACCCCGTGGTTGTTCGACATGGGTCAGGCGAACGTCACCGTGCCGATCGCCGAGGGACAGGCCGCCCGGTTCTACTACAAGCCGCCGGTGGTGATCTTCCTCAACGGCGCGATCGGACCGGTTCCGCAGAAGGCGCCGGGCATGGTCTTCCTGTACATCGTCTGGGCTCTGGTCGCAGTGATGTTCCTGCTGAACATCCTGCTCGTCGCCGCCTCGGTCTGAGCAGGAGAGAGGGCACCGGCAGGCCGGTGCCCTCTCTCAGCAACGTATATGCAACTAGTTGCATAGCACGCGGGTTTACGCTTAGTCTGCAAGCGCGTACAGCCGCGGGCTCGATCCTGTGGCGGAAACGAAGGAGCAGGTCAGATGACGGAACCCGGATCCAAGCCGCTAGCGGGCCGAACGATGATCATGTCCGGCGGCAGCCGCGGCATCGGGCTGGAGATCGCGAAAAGGGCCGCAGCCGACGGCGCCAACATCACCCTGATCGCGAAGACCGATCAGCCGCATCCCAAACTGCCCGGCACCATCCACACCGCCGCCGCGGAACTCGAGCAGGCGGGCGGGCAGGTGCTGCCGTTCGTCGGCGACGTCCGCATCGACGAGTCGGTGGCCGAGGCGGTGCGCCAGACGGTCGAACGCTTCGGCGGTATCGACATCGTGGTGAACAACGCCTCCGCGATCGACCTGTCCCCCACCGACGCCCTGCCGATGAAGAAGTACGACTTGATGCAGGACATCAACTGCCGGGGCAGCTTCCTGCTGTCCAAGCTGAGCATCCCGCACCTGCGCGAATCGGCGAAGGCCGGGCGCAACCCACACATCCTCACCCTCTCCCCGCCGCTGAACCTCGACCCCAAGTGGGCGGGCATGGCGCTGGGCTACACCATCGCCAAGTACGGCATGTCGCTGACCACGCTGGGGCTGGCCGAGGAACTCGAGAGCGACGGCATCGGCGTCAATTCGCTGTGGCCGCGCACCACCATCGCCACGGCGGCGGTGAAGAACCTGCTCGGCGGCGAGGAGATGGTCTCCACCTCGCGCACCCCCGACATCTACGCCGACGCCGCCTACCTGGTGCTGACTTCGCCCGGCAAGGAGACCAGCGGCAACTTCTTCATCGACGACGACGTCCTCGCCGCCCACGGCATCACCGACCTGGACAAGTACCGCGTCACCCCGGGCGACGGCGAACTGACCACCGACCTCTTCCTGTCCGCCGCTCCGCGCCATTAGGCCGGACTCAGGCGCCGCGCCAGCAGCGTTCACGGCGACGATCGGGGGACGGGCTGGTCAGCCCGTCCCCCACGAATTACTCAGGTGTCGACGAGATCAGCTGTCGCGCTCGGAACCTTTGATCCCGTACAGCCGCTCCCAGTTCTCGCGGCTGGTCAGCTCCGGCATGGCGGCGCGATACTGCTCCTGCACAGCGGGCAGTTCCCGGCGCAGGCGACGCAGCACGCGCAGCATCCGGCGCAGCAGTTGCAGCGCGCGGGCCTTGTCCCGCCTGCGCACCCGGACGCCGGACTGCGAGGCATCCGTGACCACCACGTGGTCGAACAGCGAGACATGCCACCAGTAGGCGTCTTCCCTGGTGACGCCGATGATGCCGTGCTGCGTACGGCCGAGCCACTGAGTGATCGCGCGCTTGATCAGCACCAGTTTCGCGCGACTGGGTTCGCCACCGGCACGGCGCAGGGTGATGTCCGCGGAGCGGACCGGCGGCGTCGCGGCCGGATGCTTGATCGTCTCGGGGTAGTCGGCGCGACTGGTGCGCGCGGCGGCCAGTGCTTCGATACCGCCGTCCCGCAGCACCTTCGGGCCTTTCAGGAAGTCCTCGATGCCCTGCAGCGTGGTGTGCACCAGGCCGTACTGCATCGCGACCAACTGCTCGGACATCTCCCGGAACAGCTTGCCCGCGATCTCCTTACCGTTCAGCTCCGTGTGCAGCGAGCCGACGATCAGCGAGTTGCGGGTGCTGAAGTAGCGCGCCCAGTCGTCGTAGTCCTTCCAGTAGAAGTCCGCGTGCCAGACCGCGGCGTTGGGCAGCGTCACGGTGACGAACCCGTGCTCGCGTGCCCGGATGCCATATTCGACGTCGTCCCACTGGAAGAAGATCGGGATCGGCAAGCCGATCTTCGCGACCACCTCGGCCGGGATCAGGCAGGTCCACCAGGCGTTGTAGCCCGCGTCCACGCGGCGCTCCTGGTTCTTCTTCAGCATGCTGGTGTTGCGCAGCGCCTTCGACACCTTCTGGCCGTGCCGCAGCCGGTTCAGATGCACTTCCTCGGCGCCGACGTTGAGGTAGTCGGGGTTGAGCAGGAACAGCATCTGCGCGCCGACCAGGGTCGGCTCGACCGTCAGGTTGGCGAACGCGTTGAGCCGCAGCACCGTCTCCGGTTCGCACAGGATGTCGTCGTCCATCAGGATGACGTCGGCGTGCTCGTTGACCGCCGACACCTCGTAGAGCCCGCGGGTGAAGCCGCCCGCGCCGCCGAGGTTCGGCTGGCGCAGGTAGCGCAGCTTCTCACCGAAGACCGGCGCGACCTCCTGGTAGCGCGGCCGGTTCTCCACCAGATCGGTGCCCTGGTCGACGACATACACCGCGTCGATCGCGGCGAGCACGGTGGGATCGGAGGACAGCGCCGCGACCGTCTCGGCGCAGTCCTCGGCACGGTTGAAGGTGCAGATCGCGATGGCGACCGGACGGACGCGCTCCGGCGCGACGGCGGTCCAGCTCAGTTCCGCGATGCCCAGGGCGCCCCCGATGGCGTCGAACTCCAGCCACAGCGCGCCGCCGTCGACGTACTGGTCGAGCGGGGCGCTCAGCGTGACCGAACCGCTCGCGTCGACCCGCGCGGTGTCGATGATCCTGCGGTGACCCGCGATATCCGAAGCCACCAGCCGAATCTTCGCCTTGGCGACCACCTCGAGCACCATGGTGGCCCGCACTTCGGTGACCGTGGTCCAGCGCTGCCAGTAGCTGGCGGCGAACCGGCCGAAGTAGGTGTTGGTGTGCGCCGTCGCGCCCTTGTCCAAGCGCAAAGTCTGGCGTTCCCGGTGCGCGCCGCCCTTCACGACGGCGTACAGCTCGTCGCTCACCTTCGCCGACGGACCGGTGAAGATGCCGCGCTGGAGCACTAACCGGTCCGGCGCCCGATGGTCGGCGCGCAGCGCGGCAGGCGCCTCAGCGGCCGTCGAGCGATCGTTTGTTTCGGTAACGGCCTCGATAGCCGACTGATCCATGAAATCCTCGAAATTCTCATTGTGCCGGACGGGACAGACACGCCCCTCGATGCCTTCACGGCGGGGGTGAGGATATCAACCGCCCTGTGCGGTTGCCCGCCGTACAGCCACGCCGACGTGTGCTCGAACCATTGCTAAACGTTCGCCGATTCGTTGTCGGTAGCACTGTCCTTGTCCGCTCGCGCCCCGGTGAAGACCCATTTGTCGTATGCCCAGAACCGGAACACCACGGCCACGATCTGCCCGATCAACGTACCGGAGATGTTGTCCGAGAGGGGGCTGGACAGGTCGAGCACGTAGCGGGAGAAGCCCAGACAGCCCAGTTGCAGGCCGATCGCCACCACATTGAACACGGCGTACAGGAGGTACTCGCGACCGGGATTATCGGTCTGCTTGTGCGCGAAAGTCCACCATTTGTTGCCGAAATAGGTCACTACCGTCGCCACCGCGATCGCGATGATCTTGGCCGGTAGTGGGTAGTGATACAGCACGCCCTCGCCACCCAGGAAGACCAGGAGGTTGTACGTGCCCGCGTCCACCAGGAAGCCGATCGCGCCGACCACCAGGAAAGCCCCGCCTCTGCGCAGCGCGGTGAAGACCTTGCGAACGACCGTTCCGGTCTCCTGCGTCACTGGCTCGCCCGCGGATGCGGTGGACTCACTGGATGGCACGGCCCGACGGTACCGCAGGCGCGGAGAACCGTCCGCGACGGGAAATTCCGCTCCCGCGCACGGTGAGGTCGGCCACGCACAAGCTGTGCGTTCCCTGTACCCTCCCCGTGTTCCCACATTCACCACCGATCGCGAGGATTGACCCGGGTGGACTCCACCGAGCTCCGTATTGCCGCCGTGGTTCCGTGTCACAACGAAGAGGCTTCGGTCGCCAAGGTCGTGGCCGACCTGCAGGCCGCCGTGCCGGGAATCGTCGTCTACGTCTACGACAATCTGAGCACGGACAACACCGCCGAGCGCGCCCGCGAGGCCGGAGCGATCGTCCGGCACGAGCACACCAAGGGCAAGGGCAACGTGGTGCGCCGCGCCTTCGCCGACATCGAGGCCGACGTGTATCTGATGATCGACGGCGACGATACCTACGAGGCGTCGGCCGCGCCGCTGATGATCAAGACCCTGCTGGACGGCCCCTATGACCACGTGCTCGGCGTGCGTAAGCAGGACGAGGGCGGCTCGGCCTACCGGGCGGGACACGAGACCGGCAACAAGGTGCTCAACGGCGTGGTCGGGAAGGTGTTCGGCGAGAACGTCGAGGACATGCTCTCCGGTTTCAGGGTGTTCTCCCGCCGCTTCGTGAAGAGCTTCCCCGCGGTGTCGCGCGAGTTCGAGATCGAGACCGAGCTCACCGTGCATTCCCTGCACCTGCGGGTGCCGCAGACCGCCGTGCCGGTCGGCTTCCGCGATCGTCCGGCGGGCAGTGAGAGCAAACTGCGCACCTACCACGACGGGTTCAAGATCCTCGCCCTGATCGTCGGCCTGGCCCGGCACGAACGGCCGGTCGCGTTCTACGGCTTGTTCGGCACGCTGGCCTGGCTGGTCTCGATCATCCTGACCATTCCGATCGTCGTCGAGTTCTACAACACCCACGCGGTGCCGCGGTTCCCGACGCTGTTCCTCGGCTTCACGCTGCTGCTGCTCGGCAGCCTCGCCTGGACCGCGGGCCTGATTCTCGACGGCATCCGGCGCTCCCGTCACGAGGCCGCGCGCCTGGTCTACCTGCGGTACACCGCGGTGGGCGCGGACGACCGGCGCAGTGCGGGCAACGGCGGAGCCGGGCGTTGACGACTTCGGCTGATCAGACCGCGACGCCGGACAAGGATGTGGAAGAGCGCGCCGACACCACCCCCCTACCCGCGACCGACACCGCGCCGCTCCCCGCGGTGGAGGGCGAGGCGTCCGCCGGCACGGACCGGTCCGCGAAAGGCTTCGCGGGCCGACTGGTGACCCGGCTGGGCGGGGCGACCATCGCCTTCACCCTGCTGGCCACGATCTTCGGCGCGCTGTTCACCGTCCTCACCCCGCCGTTCTGGGGCCATGACGAGATCACCCAGTTCGGTCGCGCCTACCAGGTCGCACACGGGGGTTTCCTCCCGCAGAAAATCCACGACGATCGGGGCATCGCCTACGGCGGCGACGTCCCGTCCAGCATCACGAAGCTGATGGGCTACGCGCTGCAGGACTACACCACCAACCCGGACGAGCCGGACCCCA
Source organism: Nocardia niwae NBRC 108934 = DSM 45340 (assembly GCF_001613465.1). Lineage (GTDB taxonomy): Bacteria > Actinomycetota > Actinomycetes > Mycobacteriales > Mycobacteriaceae > Nocardia > Nocardia niwae. The sequence goes on from NZ_BDCK01000016.1 coordinate 181,695, forward strand.
TGGTGGCCGACCCGGCTCGCTACGACCAGCTGACGAGCGCCGCGGTTTCGGATGCCACCGAACCGGTCTGGTTCACCAACACCGCCGCGTACTCGCCGGTCCCCTACATCCCGGCCGCGATCGGCATCCGGCTCGGTGAACTCTTCGGGCTCGACGTGGGTGGCCTGCTGCTGCTCACCCGTCTCGCGGGGCTGGTGGCCTACCTGGCGGTGGTCGGGTTCGGCCTGTGGGCCTTGCGCGCGCACCGGGTGCAGTGGCTGGCGTTCACCGTCGCGGTGCTGCCGATCGCGGTGTTCCAGGCGGGCACGGTCACCGCCGACACCATGACCAATGCCCTGGCCATCCTCGTCTCCGCGCTGCTGGTGAAGGCCGTGTTCCTCGGCGCGCGCCTGGGCCGAGTGGAGATCGGCGCCCTGCTGACCGCGACGATCCTGCTGCCGGTGAGCAAGCCCACCTATGTGCTGCTCGCGCTCCTTGTGGCCCTGGTACCCCCGGAGCGGTTCGGGTTCAGCGGCTGGCGGCGCGGGATCCCGTGGGCCTTCGCCGCGGCCGGCGGGCTCGTCTTCGCGGTGTGGATGAAGATCGCCGCGCCGACCGGTGACGGGATGGGTCTCATGCGGCCGCCGCACCAGTGGCACTCGGTGCGTCCCGGCGATCAACTCAGCGGCATCCTGCGCGATCCGCCCGAGTTCGTGCACGTGTTCGGCGAGAGCATCGCACTGCGCGACCAGCGCTGGTTCAGCCAGTTCTTCGGCGAACTCGGCTTCGCCTACGTCGACGTGCCCGCCCTCTCGATGCTGGCCTGTCTGCTGGCGTTCGCGGTGAGCCTCGGCATCGCCGAACGGATGACCGTCCCGGCCTTCCGCCGCACCCTGATCATCGCGCTCACCATGGCCGCCGGCGTCGCGATGATCTACGTGACGCTCTACATGTCGTTCACGCCGGTCGGCTACTACATCATCGACGGCGTGCAGGGCCGCTACTTCGTGCCGTTGGCACTCGTGACATTCGCGGTGCTGCTGCGCTGGATGCCCCTGCGGCTCACCGATTCCACCGGGAAGACTCCGACGGTGGGCCCGCCCGTCACCGTGCTCGTGGCGGCGAGTGTGGCCTTGGTCGCGGCGGCGGCGAAGTACTACACCATCGTCTGGGGCTGACCCGCAGCGAATTCGTCACGGCGCCTCGGGGCTTTCCCCGGGGCGCCGTCGCCGTTTCATTCGCCCGCTGCGCTGAGCGTCCGCTCCCCGGCCGCGAGGTAGGCGCGCTCGGTGGCGTCTTTGTATGGGCGCCACCAGGATTCGTTGTCCCGGTACCACCGGATGGTGGCGGCCAGGCCGGCGCGGAAGTCCGCGTAGCGGGGCCGCCAGCCGAGTTCGGAACGCAGCAACGTCGCGTCGATCGCGTAACGCTGGTCGTGGCCGGGGCGGTCGGTCACGTGGTCGAAATCGTCGGGGTCGCGGCCGAACTCCGCGAGGATCATCCGCACCACGGACTTGTTGTCGAGTTCGCCGTCTGCGCCGATCAGGTACGTCTGTCCGATCCGGCCGCGGCGCAGGATCTCCCACACGGCGCGATTGTGATCGTCGACGTGAATCCAGTCGCGTACTTGATGCCCAGCCCCGTAGAGCCGGGGACGCACGCCATCGATCAGGTTGGTGATCTGGCGCGGGATGAATTTCTCCACGTGCTGGTAGGGGCCGTAATTGTTACTGCAGTTGGAGATGGTGGCGCGCACGCCGAACGAGCGGGTCCATGCCCGTACCAGCAGGTCGCTGGAGGCTTTGGTGGCCGAGTAGGGACTGGACGGGTTGTACGGGGTGGTCTCGGTGAACGCCGGGTCGTCCGGGGTCAGATCGCCGTAGACCTCGTCGGTCGACACGTGGTGGTAGCGCACGTCATGCCTGCGCACGGCCTGCAGCAGGGAATAGGTGCCGACGATATTGGTCTGCACGAACGGCCACGGCTCGGCGAGGGAGTTGTCGTTGTGCGACTCCGCGGCGAAGTGCACCACCGCGTCCACGCCGCTGACCAGTTCATCGACCAAGCGGAGATCGGCGATGTCGCCGTGCACGAAGTCGATGCGGTCGGCCACCGGGTCGAGCGAGGCCCGGTTCCCGGCGTAGGTCAGGGCGTCGAGGACGACGACGGTCGTATCCGGATGGTCGGACACGGTCTGCAGGACGAAGTTCGCGCCGATGAACCCGGCGCCGCCGGTGACGAGCAATCGCACCCCCTGACTGTACGTGGGGCCGTGGCGCACCGGCGACGGACTCGAAATCCGGTGCGGCCGAGGGCCACTCCAGGTTTTCGATCTGTGACCTTCATCTCATTGACTCCCCAGTGAAAGTAACTCTCAGCTTGGTTTGTTACAGAAAACCCCGGTCAGCGCCCACATTTCCGCGACCCCACCAAGTCGCAAGTCTCGACGGTGAACAAAATTTGAATAAACAGTCACAACGGGTTCACCACGCGTTAGCTGGTCTAGATTTTGCTCGTCTAGTCCCCTCCGAACGTTCCAATCGAGGTTCGAAACAAAATGCTGATGAGGAAATTCGCCGCGACGTCGGCACTGCTGATCGCCGCTCTCGGCGTCACCGCCGGCACCGTGAACGCGGCTCCGGCCACCGAGGCCGATGGCGCGGTGAACTTCACCGCCCACGCGACCGACACCCAGTCCATCATCACGACCGATGCCGGTTCCATGGTCGTCGAGGATGGCACGTTCAAGGTCAAGGCCGCCAACGGCGACGTGCTGACCGGCATGCCGCTGACCTTCCGGGTGGACGACTTCGAGTTCCCGATCGCTGCCGAGATCGCGGACCGCACCGCCACCCTGACCCCCCAGTTCGACATGGCCCACGCGACCTACAAGCCGGTCGCCCTTCCCTTCGAGGACAAGGCGCCGTGGAAGACCGAGTACGACCGTGAGACGGCCGCCTTCAACCGCATGAAGGACACCATCTCGACCGGCGCCACCATCGGCACCCTGGTCGGCGGCATCGGCGGCGGCGCCGTCGGCTGCGTGCTCGGCGGCATCGCCGGCGCCACCGTCGCCTCGGCGGCCATCGTCGGGCTGTTCGGCGCGTTCATCCCGGCCGCGGCCATCGGCTGCCTCGGCGGCATCATCGCCGTCGGCGCGCTGGGCACCCTCGCCGGCCAGCTGCTGATCACCGCCCCGGTCGCGATCGGTGCTGCGATCCAGTACTTCACCACCATCAACCAGCCGTTCAACGCCCCGAAGTAATCCGCCGGGAACGCACAATCGAACAACACAGAAGCCCCGCCCGCGCTGTCCACGCGGGCGGGGCTTCAGTTATTCCGGCAACAGACGGCAAGGTGAACAATTGCTGAACTAAACGGAAAAATAGAAGATCACAGCTTCGTGACCTGGCCTATCAAGGCCGGATAACTTCGATTCGGAAATAGTCTCGCGAGAGGCCGCCGATCCCCACACAGACGCGAGCCCCGTCCCGACCGGTGCGGGGCGGGGCTCGCCTTGTCGGGGCCCGACCGGTTACGCCGTCCGAGCCCGCTGGTCCCCTTCGATCCGGGCCCGCACGAACCGCGAGACCCGCGCCAGCGCCGCCCTGCTCTCCGGCAGGTTCGGCGCGATGCTCATGAATGCGTGGACCTGGCCGCGCCACAGCTCCAGCGCGTTCGGCACGCCCGCCGCCGTGAGCCGCTGCGCCATCAATTCGGAGTCGAAGCGCAGCACCTCGTCCTCGGCGGCGATCAGCAACACCGGCGGCAGCGCGGACAGCACCGCGTTGACCGGCGACAGCGCCGGATCGAGCACCCCGTCGATCTCCGCGCCGATACGCACCACCGCTTCCAGCGCCGACAGCGGGATATACGGATCCCGCGTGACGTTCACGTAGTCCCGCTTCGCCCCGTAGTCCAGGTCCAGCAGCGGGCTCAAGCCGACCAACCCGGCCGGCGCGGGCAACCCCGACTCCACGGCCAGCAGCGCGGTCGCGAAAGTGAGGTATCCGCCCGCCGAGTCACCGGCGAATATGATCCGCGCCGGATCCGCGCCGTGGCGCAGCAGCCAGCGGTAGGCGGCCAGGCAGTCCCGTACCGAGTCGGTGATCCGCGTGCCGGGCAGCTGGCGGTATTCGACGTTGATCACGGGCAGGCCGGTGCGACGGGCCAGGCTCGCCGCGATCGGACGGTGGCTGCGGGTGCTGCAGATCGCGAAGCCGCCGCCGTGCATATAGAGCACCGCGCCATGCCGCAGCGCCCGCGCCGCGCCGGCCGGGCGGATGATCTCCAGGCGGAGACCGTGCAGCGACACCTGCTCCCGATCGATGCCGTGCGGCCGCGGACGCAAACGCGCCAGCCCGTCCACGGTGGCGGCGCCGACCGGGATGGTCGTCCTGGTCACCGGAAAGGTTCGCAGCATCGGCCGCACCACGCCCATGCAGGTGGCCAGCAGCAGGCGCGACTGCGCGCTGGGGCCCTTCGGATTCATCACCACGCCGGGCTCACCGTCTCTGGTCGCCATCGCGCACCTACCTCACAACTGGCGCGCCGAATCACGACCGGACCGAGGTCGCCCAGGCGAGCTGTCGGCGCTGACATCTCACGCGGAGTCTTTTCAGAACACCACGCGCATCGTGACCTACGCAACAGAATCGCTCCAACACAGTCCCCGCGAAACAGCCGTGACCGAATCGAGGACTACTCGGAACCTCACCGAATCCCGGAGCCGCCGAACTGGCAGACTCCAACCATGCGCGGAATCATTCTGGCGGGCGGCACCGGCTCCCGGTTGCACCCGATCACGCGCGGGGTGAGCAAGCAGCTGGTCCCGGTCTACGACAAACCCATGGTCTACTACCCCCTTTCCACGCTGATGCTCGCGGGGATCAGGGACATCCTGGTGATCACGACGCCCGAGGACGCAGCGGCGTTCCGGCGGCTGCTCGGCGACGGCACGCAGTTCGGGCTGTCGCTCAGCTATGTGGTCCAGCCCGAGCCCGACGGCCTGGCCAGGGCCTTCGTCCTGGGCGCCGATCACATCGGCGGGGATTGCGCCGCATTGGTGCTCGGCGACAACATCTTTCACGGTCCCGGTCTCGGCACCAGCCTCAATCGTTTCCACGGGATCGACGGCGGCGCGGTGTTCGCGTACTGGGTGTCCGACCCGACCGCCTACGGCGTGGTGGAGTTCACCGGCGGACGCGCGGTGTCCATCGAGGAGAAGCCCAAAGTTCCCCGGTCGAACTACGCCATTCCGGGGCTGTACTTCTACGACAACGACGTGGTGGAGATCGCGCGGTCGCTCCGGCCGTCCGCGCGCGGCGAATACGAGATCACCGACATCAATCGCGCCTACCTGGAACAGGATCGCCTGAGCGTGGACGTACTCGCCCGCGGCACCGCGTGGCTGGACACCGGTACCTTCGATTCCCTGCTCGACGCGGCCAATTACGTGCGCACCATCGAGGAGCGGCAGGGCCTCAAGATCGGCGTCCCCGAGGAGGTGGCCTGGCGGATGGGCTTCATCGACGACGAGCAGCTGCGCAGACTCGCCGAACCGATGGTCCGCTCCGGGTACGGCCGCTACCTGCTGGATCTTCTCGACCGCGGACGGGACTGGTGAGCATGGATTTCCGGGAGCTCGCGGTGCCGGGCGCGTGGGTGGTCACGCCGCGCCAGCACGGCGACGATCGCGGCATGTTCCTCGAGGGGTTCAAGGCCTCGGAGTTCGAGAAGGCGACCGGGCGGCCGTTCGACCTGCGGCAGGTGAACTGCTCGGTGTCGGCCGCCGGGGTGCTGCGTGGCATCCACTACACCGAGGACCCACCCGGGCAGGCGAAGTACGTGACCTGCGTGCGCGGCGCGTTCCTCGACGTGGTGGTCGACCTGCGCCCCGGCTCGCCGACCTACGGGCGCTGGGACAGTGTGCTGCTCGATGACGTCGACCGACGCTCGGTGTTCCTCTCCGAAGGTCTCGGCCACGCGATCCTCTCCCTGGAGGACGGCTCGACGGTCACCTACCTGTGCTCCCTGGAGTACCAGCCGGAGTTCGACCACGATATCGACGCGTTCGATCCCACGCTGGGCATCGAGTGGCCCCGGGTGGGGCGCGACGGCAAGGAACTCACCTTCGTCCGTTCCGCGAAAGACACTGTGGCTCCGCCGTTCTCCTGATCCGAGCGAGGGATTCGGCGGCGTCTCGACGTCGATGCCCGGTCCGAGCGAGACCACCGGTCCGAAGCCCGCCCGACGGGCCGAGGGAAGCAGTCGCATACGCCGAGCGCCGCCACCCGGAGCGGGTGACGGCGCGAGGGCGGACGATGCGACGATCAGCCGACGAGTTCCAGTTCCTGCGGCGCTTCCGCCGCCGCCTTCTCGCCGCGGAACCGTGGGACGAAGGCCAGCAGGGCGACCAGCGCGCCGACGATGGACACGCCCGCGGCGAACTCCAGACCCGGGCGGTAGGTGTCGAGCATCCCCGCGGCGGAGATGTCGGCGTGTGCTCCGGAAGAGATGATCGCCGTGGTCACCGCGAGCACGATTGCCGCGCCGACCTGCATGGACGTCTGCAGCACGCCGGCGGCGAGGCCCTGCTCCTCGTCCTCGATGCCGTTGGTGGCCTGGATGTTGATGGCGGGGAAGCCGACCCACCCGATGCCGATGAGCAGCACCGCGGGCAGCAGCATGGTCAGGTAGGAAGGGGCGGTGTCCAGCCGCAGGAACAGCAGGTATCCGACGGCCATCACGACCATGGTCACCGCGATCACCGGCCCGGTGCCGAAGCGATCCACCAGCTTGTCGGAGAAGAAGGCCGACAGCACCACCAGCAGACCGACCGGCAGCAGCGCCATGGCCAGCTTCAGCGGCGACCAGTCGAGGGTGTCCTGCATGTACAGGGTCACGATGAACTGCCAGCTGAAGTAGGAACCCGCCACCGCGACGATCGCGAGGCTGGCGCGGACCAGCGACGACTTGCGCAGGATGCCGAGGCGAACCAGCGGGTAGCGCACCCGCTTCTCCACCGCGACGAACCCGGCGAACAGCGCGACGACCGCGAGGAACGAGCCGATGGTGCGTGCCGAGGCCCAGCCGGCTTCCGGCGCGGCGACCACGGTGTAGACCAGCAGCAGCATGGCGGCGGTGGACAGCAGCGCGCCCAGCAGGTCGTGTCCGCCTTCTTCGGCAGGCTTGTCCTTGGGCACCAGCACGTACGCTGCGGCCAGCGCGGCGAGCGCGATCGGCACCGGGAGCAGGAAGGTCCAGCGCCAGCCGACACCGGTCATCAGGCCGCCGAACAGCAGGCCCATCGAGTAGCCGCCCGCGCCGAAGACGGTGTAGATGGACAGCGCCTTGTTCCGGGCCGGACCCTCGCCGAAGTTGGTGGTGATGATGGACAAGCCGGTCGGCGCGGTGAACGCGGCGGCGAGGCCCTTGACGAAGCGGGTGAGGATCAGCAGCGGACCGGAGCTGACCAGGCCGCCGGCCAGCGAGGCGACTGCGAAGATCGCGAGCGCGATCAGGAAGACCTTGCGCCGCCCGAGCAGATCGGCGGTGCGGCCGCCGAGCAGCAGCAGACCGCCGTAGCCGAGCACGTAGCCGCTGACCAGCCACTGAAGGGTGGAGGTGGACAGATCGAGTTCCGCGCCGATGGACGGCAGCGCGACACCGATCATCGAGACGTCGAGGCCGTCGAGGAACAACACGATGCACAGCGTGATCAGCATGCCCCAAAGCCGGGCTGACCATCTGGTCGGATCGGTCGCCTGAGCGGCCGAGAGCGTTGCTGGTGAAGTCATGCGGGGAACATTACATGCGTGTGCATTAAATGCCAACACATTTAATGTCGTTGCATAGACACGGCTGTCCCACTAAGATGGGGCCATGTCGAAGCCGACCACCGTGAGCACACCCCGGCGCGCGACCGCGCCGGCCGGGCTGGTTGGAGAGTGGCGCGAGCTGCTCGACCGGCACGCGGCGGTGAGTTGCGCACTCGAGAAAGCGCTCCAGAACGGTCACCGGATCGGGCTCAGCGAATTCGAGACGCTGGATCGGTTGATCGACGCGAACTGCGGCGACTACCGGATGAGCGACCTGGCCAACGACATCTACCTCAGCCAGAGCGCGCTCTCGCGAGCCGTGGCCCGGCTGGAACGCGACGGGCTGGTCCAGCGCACCATGTGCGCGGAAGACCGCCGCGCCGTATTCGTCTGCCTCACCGAGAAGGGCCGCGAAGTCTACGAGCAGGCCCTGCCCACCCACCGCGCGGTGTTGAACGACACCTGGGACCTGCCGGGGCCGCCGCGGTGCTGATCAGCGCCGGATAGCGCGGCTCAGAGCGATTTCCGAGCTTCTTCGATGCGCGTGCGCGGGTCGACCGCCGCCGCCTCGATGCTCGCGAATGCCGTTCGAAAGCGTCCGATCTCGTGTTCCTTGTCCACGTAGACCGGCCCGGTGAACGCTTCCAGATAGACCACCGGCGGTTCGGGCGGCTCGCCGGAACGCGCCTCGTGGAACTCCAGCAGCACGAACCGGCCCGAGGTCATGCCGTCGTGATAGCCGCAATCCATGGGAACCAGGCGGATCCGGACGTTCGGCAACTCGGCCATCCGCAGCAGATGATCGAGTTGCCCGGAGGTCACCTCCGGACCACCGATGCGCCGGCGCAGCACCGTCTCGTCGATCAGCGCGTCCAGCACCAACGGCTCGTCCGGGCGATTGACCAGCGCCTGCCTGGCCTGACGTAGGCGCACCCTGCGATCGATCTCGTCGGCGGACAGCTCCGGGTGCGCCGCCGCGATCACCGCCCGGGTGTAGCCCTCGGTTTGCAGCAGCCCCGGGACCAGCTCGTTCTCATAGGTGAACACCCGGGCGGCCGCCTCTTCCAACCCGATGTAGACGTCGAAGCCCTCGGGGATCACGTCACCGTAGGCGGTCCACCAACCCTTGGCCTTCGTGTCGCGCGCCAGCGCGCGCAGTGGTTCGAGCAGATCGGGCGGAGCGCCGTAGACCTTGCACATCGCCTCGACGTCCAGCCCGCGCAGTGAGGTCTGGCCGGTCTCGATCCGCCAGATCTTCGCCTCCGACCACTCCAGCTGCCGCGCGGCTACCCGCGTGGTCATCCCGGCGCGGTTGCGCAGGTCACGCAGGTGCCTGCCGAGCTGCCGTCGCGGCATGGTCGATCCGGTCGTTCCTTGCGGTAAAGCCATGCTTCCCCCCTGTTTCGACGTGCCCCGCACCGCGAATCGTGTCCGTCTGCGGTCCGGCGCGCCCTACCCTGAACACCCGAGGTGGATGTGCCGGGTACCGGAACAGCATTGTTCACAGTGAAACTCACAGCGGTCACGGCGCGTGTCTCAGCCAGGCCGATGGCTACCGCGAGTCAAACCACTTCCGCACGGCGCGATTTCGCTTCTACCTGCGCGGGCCGCGCTTGCGGAAGCGCCAGAACTGCACCGCCCGAACGTCTTCGGACAGCTGGTTGACCGGCTCGGCCACGTCCGACAACGCCTGGAACAGGTCGTCGGCCAGCTCGCTGATGTGTTCCACCCTGGTGGCCAGGCGCGAGGCGTTCACCAGGAACTCCAGCATCAGGCGCACGGCGGCCGCGATTGTCAGGCCGAGCGGGACCCCCAGCACCGCGGCGAGCACGCCCAGCACCGCGGACGCCCGCCAGGCCGAGACGGTCAGCGTGATGGGCACGGCGAACGCGAACACCAGCCCCAGGATGTAGGCCAGCGGCAAGAGCGTGCGGGTGGCCGGGCGATGGAACTGCACGTCGACCAGGGCCCGTGCGGCCGCCGCGCTCCACTGCGCGAACGCGTGCGGACTGCGGAACGGCTCGGCGGGCTGTTCTTCGCCGGAGGCGGCCCCGGCGAACCGCTTGGCCGCCGAATCCTTCCACGTCGGCCAGCGCGACTCGGCCTCGTACTCCTCGGGGTCCGCGACCGGACGGTCCGCGGACCCGCCCGTACTATGCGATTCATCACTCATTCCAGGTCCTCCTCCGGGCCTGACGCTCATGCCGTGTCCTCCTCCGCATGCGCGGGCCGTAGGTGCGCTGATGCCGAGAATCCTTCCTGCCCGGGGCGGGGGGATCCAGCTGGAAACGCACGCCGCCGGTATGTTTTCGCACCCGCAACACCCATCGCGGCCCATCCACAGCGACCTCACAGCTCCGGCGCAGCGAGTGGCCAGGTCCTGGGCCGAAAGTAGCTGCGTGGCAACCACGGCGAGCCACCTCGGGATGCCCGGCGATACGCGGACGAACCTCTCGGAAATGAGACGTAGGCGACACTCCGGAAATTTTCTCGGAGAACGCGTAACGCCCACGGCAGCCCCCGCCGATACGACCCATGAATGCAGGACCCAGAGATCTACCGGGGAATGGAGAAGACAGTGCGCACCACGTTTCCGACTTCCGTCAAGGCGGGCGAACTGACCGCCGCTGCGCAGGACTACGACCAGCGCGGGTGGACGGTCGCCGAAACGGCCAACGGTCTGAGCCTGATCACCGACGACGACCTGTCCGGCATCGAGGTCACCGGCGAACTGGCCGGCGAGGTCCGCCGCTTCCTGCGGGCGAACAACCTGTCCGGTGCGGTGATCGAGATTCCCGGCACGGAGCGTCGCGAGATCCACCTGGTCACCGGCGTCCGCAAGGCCACGATGGCGCTGCAGGCGCTGCGCGAGGCCGGGGCCACCGTGTACACCGACGGCGCGGGTATCCCGCTGCCGCCCACCCAGCTCTCGGCCGGTTCGGCCTGCTGGGGCGTCGCGCCCGCCGAGGCCCGCTGGGTGCCGCCGGTCGTCGCGATCGCCGCGGCCGTCCGCGCCGCCACCACCTCACGCCGCGCCAAGCTGACCATCGCCTGCTGAGCACCCTGATCGCGTTCACCTGCTGATCGCGGGCCGGGGCCGCGCTACCCGGCCTGTTTGCGACCGGTATCCGATCAGGCGCTCCGGATCCCCACCCCGGAGCGCCGCCGGGTACCGGTCGTTCGGCGTTGCCGATATCGAGCGCGCGGATGTCGAGCGTTCTCTTTTCAGTTTCACGACCGGACGCCAAGATGGGGTATGGCCCCGATCACGCAATCGCGCAATCTGCTGCGGACCTGCCCCCTCTGTGAGGCGGTCTGCGGCCTGGACATCACCCTGGACCCCGACGACCATGTGACCTCGGTCCGCGGCGACCGCAGCGACCCCTTCAGCAAGGGCTTCATCTGCCCGAAGGGAGCCAGCTTCGGCCACCTCGACGAGGATCCGGACCGGGTGACCGAACCGCTGATCCGCGATCGCGCGACCGGCACCTGGCGCACCGTGAGCTGGGATGAAGCTTTCGATTACATCGCCGAGCGGTTTCCCGCCGTGGTGGCCGAGCACGGGAACCAATCGGCGGCGGCCTACTTGGGCAACCCCAACGCGCACACTGTGGCAGGCGCCCTGTACTTGCCGATACTGCTGCGGGCGCTGGGCACCAAGAACATCTACTCGGCCAGCACCGCGGATCAGATGCCCAAGCAGGTGGCCAGTGGGCTGATGTTCGGCGATCCGCTGACCGTGCCGGTGCCCGACCTGGACCGCACCGATTATCTGCTGATGCTGGGGGCCAATCCGCTGGAGTCGAACGGCTCGCTGTGCACCGCACCGGATTTCCCGGGCAGACTGAAGGCGCTGCGCGGCAGAGGCGGTCGCTTCGTGGTGGTCGATCCGCGAGTGACCCGCACCGCGAAACTCGCCGACGAGCACTTGTTCATCCGTCCGGGCAGCGATGCGTACCTGCTGTTCGGCATTGTGCATACGCTCTTCGCCGAGCATTTGACCGACCTGCGCGTCGAGGTCACCGGGCTGGAGGAATTGCGTACCGCCGCCGCCCCGTTCGATCCGGATACGGTGGCGAGCCGCACCGGCGTACCCGCGTCGACGATCGTGCGGCTGGCCCGCGAGCTCGCGGCGGCGCCGACCGCCGCGGTGTACGCCCGCATCGGCACCTGCACCGCGGAATTCGGCACGATCACGCAGTGGCTGGTCGACGCGATCAACGCGCTGACCGGCAACCTCGACTCCCCGGGCGGCGCCATGTTCGCCACCGCCGCGGCCGGCGGCATCCCCCGGACCAGGCCGTTCCGCGCCGGACGCTGGACCAGCCGGGTCCGCGAGCTGCCGGAGGCGATGGGCGAGTTGCCCGTCGCGACGCTCGCCGACGAGATCACCACGCCGGGCGAGGGGCAGATCCGCACCCTCGTGACGGTCGCGGGCAATCCGGTGCTGTCCGCGCCGAGCGGTGCTCGCTTGGACGAGGCGTTCGCTCAGCTCGACTTCATGGTGAGCGTGGACCGCTACGTGAACGAGACCACCAAGCACGCCGATGTGATCCTGCCTCCCCCGCGGCCGACCCAGTCCCCGCACTACGACTTCGCGCTGCTGCAATTCGCCGTGCGCAACTACACCCGCTACTCGCGCCCGCTGGTGCCGCTGGGGGACCGCCCGTCCGAGCCGGCCGTCCTGGCTCGTCTCGCCGCCGCGCTGACCGGCAGGCCGCACGACGGCTCCGACGGGGTCGATCCGCTCGCCGCCGTGGACGAACTCGTCATCGCGGGGTTGTTGCACAAGGCCGGGCTCGCGCAGCGGCGCGGCGATCTGATCGGCGAGAACAGCACCGAGCAACGCATCGACCTCATGTTGCGTCTCGGGCCGTACGGCGAATGGAACGGCGGCACACTCAACCTGCAGGTGCTGCTGGACAACCCGCACGGCATCGACCTCGGCCCGTTGCAGCCGCGCCTGCCGGGCGTGCTGCGCACCGCGAGCGGGCGGGTGGACCTGGCTCCGCAGCCGCTGCTGGACGACGTGGCGCGCATGCGGGCGCGTCTGTCCGACGCCGCACCGGAGATCGTGCTGATCGGGCGGCGGCAGCTGCGGTCCAACAACAGCTGGATGCACAACATCGCGCCGCTGGTGAGCGGGTCCAATCGCTGCACCTTGCATATCAATCCGGCCGACGTGGAGCGGCTCGGGCTCGGCGATCAGGCGGTGGTGAAATCGGCCGCCGGGACGCTGACGGTCCCGCTGGAGCCGACCGACGCGATCATGCCCGGCGTGGTGAGCCTGCCGCACGGGTGGGGTCATGGTGACAGCGGGCAGTCCGTGGCCCGCGCGCACGCGGGCGTCAATGCCAATGTGCTCACCGACGATTCGGTGGTCGACGCGCCGTCCGGGAACGCCGTGTTCAACGGAGTTCCGGTCACGCTGGCCCCGGCCTGACACCCCTCGAATCGCTCCCGCAAATCCCGACCGGCCGGAAACAGTTCCGGCCGGTCGGCTTTTAGCTAATCGTCCGAAATGCTTGGTACGCCCGGAAATCCGAGCTATTTCCGGCCGCGATTTCGAGGTTTAACCGAGACGTTCTCATCTAAAATAGATGCGATCTCGGTGCGACCGCGGTTCAACGTCGAGCCTGGTGGACCCCGGATTCCGGCGACCAGAGGGGGCGGCGATGCCCGGCACACAGAACGGCAGCGACGGCGAGCGTGAGCTGCAGGAACGGTACGGCACACACGATCGGGCCCAGCGGTTCTACGACGATCAGGTGCTCGACCGGCTCAATCCGACGATGATCGAATTCATCGGACGGATGGATATGGCGTTCATCGCCACCGCGGACAAAAGCGGCGAATGCGACGCCAGTTTTCGCGCCGGACTGCCAGGTTTCCTGCATGTGATAGACGACCGTACGATCGCCTATCCGGAATACCGTGGCAACGGCGTCATGGCCAGTCTCGGCAATATCCTGGAGAATCCGCACGTCGGGATACTGCTCATCGATTTCGTGCGCGACCTCATCGGGCTGCACATCAACGGTTCGGCCCGCATCGTCTCCGACCCCGTCCTCCGCGCCGGCGTGCCGGACCTACCGGTCAATCTGAAGGGCCGCGCCGCCCAGCAGTGGGTGGTGGTCGACGTGGAGGAAGCGTACATCCACTGCCGCAAGCACATCCCACATCTCGTCCCCGCCCCGCGCGAACAGCGCGAGTGGGGCACCGACAACGTCCGCGCGAAGGGCGGCGACTACTTCGGTGCGAAGGCGGAGAAGAACGAACTGGCCGACACGCTGGTCAGCGGATCCTGAGGGGACGGTACGCGGCCGAGCCCACCTCCATGAGTGGCACACCATAGAGACCCCTTCTCGGGAGATGCCGCAGCCCTGCGCCACTCGTGCTCTGACTGCGCCTGCGGACGGATCGCGTAACGTTTCGGGTTATTGGACCGAACATTCTGGTATGGCGCGTTTATTCGGTCGGAGCGGTCGGGTGGCCCGCTCGAGGTTGTCGATCAGGATGCCCGGGCGGACGCTCGCCGCGACCGTACGGACTCAGCCCAGTATCGATGTGGCCATGCGGCCCGCATCGCGTAGGCGGGTGGCGGCGTTCGGGGTGCGCTCGAGTACCCACACTCCCTGCAAGAAGACCAGCAGGAAGCGGGCCATGGCGCGCGGGTCAGCGTCGGGGGGCAGTTCGTCCTGGGCTCGGGCGCGCGACAATGCGGAGGCCAGCGCGGTTTCCGTGCGCGCCCAGCTGGATTCGACGAGGCGGGCGACGTCGGCGTCCCTGGCGGCGAGTTCGACTGCCGCGTTGGTCACCAGACAGCCCAGGAATCGATTCTCCGAACAGGATTCGGTCACGAACCGGTCGATCAGTCCCCTGACCGCGGGTAGCACCGGACCTGGACGAGCCAGTTCCGCCGTGACGAGCGCGTCGACGACCTCCACATGGCGTTGCAGCGCCTGCATGAAGAGATCGTGCTTGCTGCCGAAGGTCGAGTAGAGACAGGCCCTGGCGATGCCCAGATGCTCCGTCAGATCCGCTATCGAGGTCGTCTCGTAGCCCCGCTGCCAGAACAGGACAAGCGCGCGATCGAGCACCACATCGGGGTCGAAGGTCTTGGTACGCGCCATGTTTCGAGATCGTAGAGCTATTGCGACCGATCAGTCAAATATGCAACACTACGAGCCCCCATCCCCAACCGCAGAACAGGACGCCTGATGAAGAAGCTCATCGTTGCCACCGCCGTGATCGCAGGACTCCTCGTCCCGGCGAGTTCGGCTGCGGCGCAATCCGCCCCCGCACCTGCTTCCGCACCTGTCGCAACGACCTCGCCCGCGGCTCCGGTGGGTTCTTGGTCGGAGGAGTTGTTCTGCGCCGTCATCAAGTTCCTGAAGGGCGGCTGGGCGGGGCGTCCCACCGACTGCTCTTTCTGACCAGCCGACTTCGAATCGCCGTGAAATAGCCTGACGTAAGGAAATCGCGAGATGACAAGCAGGGCTATCGGGCGCGGCCTCACAGCCGTCGCGTGTAGCGCGGTGATGCTGCTCGCCGGCTGCGAAACCGCCTCCTCCGAGAAGACTTCGCCGACTCCGGGTGGGACCGCCTCGGCGACGAACACTGTCGCCGCGCCCACGACGGCCCGCGCCGGAGGTGAATCGGCCGCGCCGGAACCCACTCGGGTCGAGGCCGGTACCCCCGCACCCGGTACCCCTGCCCCCGGTGCCCCCGCACCTGACGCTCCTGCACCCGGCGCCCCCGCACCTGACGCTCCCGCCCCTGGCACCGCCGCACCTGGCACCCCTGCACCGGGGAGTCCGGCCGCCACGCCTACGGATTCCCCGGCAAGCCCCTTCTGGGACCCCTGCACGCTGCGGGATTCCGACCTCAGCGCGGCAGGTTTGGATACTTCCACGAAGACAAGAATTTCCGACGCCACGTTTCCGACTTGGCAGATGTGCAAGTGGCAATCGATCGACCGGACTTTCCAACTGGTGATCGCCGCATCGGATCGCACGATCGCCGATCTGCTCGAACCCGGGACCTACCAGGATCTCCGGAGGACCGAATTCGCAGGCAGGCAAGTGGTGCAATTCCGATCGGTGGCGGACACGCACAAGCTGGGCTGCGAGGTCGGTACACCGGCGGCGTACGGCAGCATCGTGTTCGCGGTGCGCAATACGCGCATCCAGACCGATGTGGGCGATCCCTGCGCCGACGTGAATCGGGTCGGGGCCGCCCTTTTCAGGTCGCTCCCCTGACCCGAATCCGTGTGCGACGTCGGCGACACGTGCTCGCCGACGTCACCACGATCAAGGCGAATTCGTCAACGCCACCGGTGCGCCTCCGCCGTCTCCTGACCTCGGCTTCGATGGAATCCCGCAAGGTCACGTCGTGCAACCAACGGTCCACCATGGTCGGCAACCGACGCATCGTGGTCACCGTCGGCGAGTCTTCGTCGTACTCCGCCATCGGGGTCGGCCAGCGTTCGGCTGCCACAATCGAGTGCACTGGATTCGAGTCCTGGCCCCGCATGCCGACGGACACCGTATCCGATGGCACTTGGTCAGCGCGGTCGTACTTCCTGCGGAGTGACCCCGAACCGCGACTTGAACGCGGAGCCGAAGGCGCTGAGGGAGCGGAAACCGCTGGCGTAAGCGATGTCGGCGACGGTACGGGCGGATGGGGCTTCGCGCAGGCGGCGGTGCGCGCGGTCGAGCCGCTCGCTGCGGATCAGTTCGCTCGGTGCGGTGCCGGTGTGACGCAAGGCCAGTTGGATCTGCCGCAGCGACCAGCCTAGGCTTCGCGCGATCGCGGCCGGTGTCAGGTTCGGGTCGTCGGCGTGCCTGCGCACGTGGTTGCGAACCGCGGTGTCCACCGTGGCCAGCACGGTGGGCATCACGCTGCGGCGGCGCAGGCACAGACCGAGCAGGTCGACGATCGCGTCACAGGCGGAGGCGAACTCGGGCCCGTCGACAGCCTCACGCTGCCTGCCGAGTTCGCCGATCATGCCTGCCACGACCGAGCCCAAGCCCTCGCCCAGGTCGATCAGCGCCGGTCCCGCGCCGGTCTCGAGCGGCAGAGCGCCGGCGGGGACGTTCATCACCCACCCGCGCGCAGCCAGGGGTTGGTCGAAATCCACCGGACGCGTCTTCGTGACGACCGCGGCGTGCCCCGGCGCCACCTGAGCGGTGCCGCCGTCCTGCCGAAGACGCAATACTCCGGCGGTCGGGATCGTCACCCGCAGACTCTCGTCGCCGTCACGCCGGATATCCGCACGGGTTCGGGAGTAGCCGATGCTGTCCGACCAGAAGTCGATCAGCTGGTAGCCCGCGTATCGCTGCACGGCCGTCGCTCCACGGAACGACGA
Organism: Nocardia niwae NBRC 108934 = DSM 45340; assembly: GCF_001613465.1. Classification (GTDB taxonomy): domain Bacteria; phylum Actinomycetota; class Actinomycetes; order Mycobacteriales; family Mycobacteriaceae; genus Nocardia; species Nocardia niwae. The sequence continues at coordinate 198,864 of NZ_BDCK01000016.1, forward strand.
CGGACTGGCGAAACGGCATTGCAAGGTGCCCTGGTTACGACAGACGTGCTCAGCCCAGAGGTCGGCCGACTCGCGGGGCAGGACCGCGCCGGTATCGACGCGCTCCACGAAATACGGCTCGGCGACCGACACGAGCAACCTCCCAGACCGACGTGCGCGTTTCCGTCAGACTCGTGCACGGATCAGGTCGAGCGCGCAGAGGTCCACGCCTAACGTGAATCCGATCGTACAGATCACACCCAGGCACCGGCGCGTCGTAGCCGGCGCCGGCGGGAACCCGTCACCGGGTGCGGCGCAAGCTCGGGTCGGCCCGCCGCTCACTGCAAGGAATGGGCACAGTCATGGACCGTAGGCATGTTCACGTACCGACTCGGCTGGGGCTGCTGCACGTCGTCTTGACCGGCAGCGGCGATCCGATCGTGATGTGGCCGAGCCTTCTCATGGACGCCGGCCTCTGGGACGACCAAGTCGGCTATTTCGCACGGGATTTCTTGACCATCGCGGTGGACCCGCCCGGGCACGGGCGGTCCAGCCGCCTCGAACGGCCCTTCACCTTCGACGAGTGCGCGGCGTGCGTGGTCGACATCCTCGATCAGTTGGGATTACCGCGGACCCATTTCCTCGGGAACTCCTGGGGCGCCATGACCGGCGGCACCTTCGCCGCCGCATTCCCCGACCGCGTCGAATCCGCGATCCTGATGAACGGCACGGCGTCGCCGGCCCCGCTCGCTCAGCGGACGCAGTACCGGATGCTTCTGCTGATGACCCGCGTTCTCGGCGGGATCCGGCCGCCGCTGACCGGATCGGTGGTCCGGGCCTTCCTCGGTCCGACGACCGAACGCACGCGACCGCAGGTCGTCCGGCAGGTCCTCGACGTGGCTCGCCGCAATGACCCGGCGTCGCTCGCGCACGCCGTCCGATCCGTGGTGATCGACCGCCCGGACCAGCGCGACCTCTTCTCCTCGATCACCTGCCCCACGCTGGTCGTCGGAGGTCGCGAGGACCGCACCTTTCCCGTGCCCGAACTCGAAGTTTTGGCGGACGCCATCCCCGGCTCGCAGCTCGTCGTCCTCGACGGAGCCGCCCACCTCGCGGCCGCCGAGGTCCCCGATGAAGTGAATCGCCTGGTCGAAGCCTTCCTGGCTGACCGCGCCGCGACGAGCGGATAGGTCAGCGGATCTTGAAGATCACCAAGCGCTGGACGACGAAGTTGATGACGGTGGCGGTGCCCTGGGCGATGACGAAGGCCAGCGGCTGACGCCACCATTCCCCGGGGAAGGTGAAGTAGAACAGGTTGTTGATGCCGACCTGCACCGCGAACGTCACGGCGTAGAGCGCCACGACCGCGAGGAAGCGGATCCGGCTCGGCGGTGCCTGGAAGGTCCACCGGCGATTGATCAGGTAGGCCGTTGTGGTGCCCGCCACGAAGCTGATCGACTTGGCGACGATGACGGGCAGGCCCATCAGGTTGAGCAGCAGGCTGTAGAGCCCGTAATCGACGACCGCCGAGAAGCCGCCGGTGAGGGTGAACCGGATGATCTGGGTCTTGAGGTCGACCTCGGTGCCGCCGGGCTCGTCGACCAGGGGCAACTCGGCCGGAAGCGGCAGGTGGGGTTCGGCTTGCACGCCGACGAGCGTAGCGTCGACCGGGAAATGATCGGGATCCGGTTCTGAACCGACGTGTACGTCACTACCCATGGGTAGAGCGACCCCATCCCCATCTGGCGTCATACCTGTAGCCTCTATGCCGATGTCCACGAAAGCTCCGACCGCCACCAAGACAACCGGGAACGACAAGGGCGCCGGCGTCACGAACGACGGCCCGGCCGCGGGGAACGCGTTCACCCTCCCCACGCGCACCCGCACGTTGACCGGGTGGGGTCGCACCGCACCCACCTCTTCCGAAGTGCTCTCGACCAGCGATCCCGAACTGATCGCCAAGGCAGTCGCCATGGTCGCCGAGGACAACGACGGCAAGCCCGCCCACCTGCGGCGCGGTGTGATCGCCCGCGGCCTCGGCCGCTCCTATGGCGACCACGCGCAGAACGCGGGCGGCCTGGTCGTCGACATGACCGCGCTGAACAACATCCACCGCATCGACCGCGACACCCGCATCGTGGACGTGGACGGCGGCGTCAGCCTCGACCAGCTCATGAAGGCCGCGCTGCCGTTCGGGCTCTGGGTGCCGGTGCTGCCCGGCACTCGGCAGGTGACCATCGGCGGCGCGATCGCCTCCGATATCCATGGCAAGAACCATCACAGCGAGGGCAGCTTCGGCAACCACGTGCGCTCGATCGATCTGCTCACCGCCGACGGGCAGGTGCAGCACATCACGCCGAAGCGCAACGCCAAGCTGTTCTGGGCGACCGTCGGCGGCAACGGGCTCACCGGCATCATCCTGCGCGCGACCATCGAGATGGTGCCCACGGAGACCGCCTACTTCCTCAACGACGGCGTGAAGACCACGACGCTCGACGAGACCATCGCCGCGCACAGCGACGGCAGCGAGGCGAACTACACCTACTCGAGCGCCTGGTTCGACGTGATCAGCCCGCTGCCCAAGCTGGGCCGGGCCACGATCACCCGGGGCAGGCTGGCCAAGCTCGACGAGCTGCCCAAGCGGCTGCGCAGCAAGCCGTTGAAGTTCGACGCGCCGCAGCTGATGACCGTCCCGGACATCTTCCCGAACTGGACGATGAACAAGGTCACGCTGATGTCCATCGGCGAGGCGTACTACCGGATGGGCGGCAACTACACCGGCAAGGTGCAGAACCTGACGCAGTTCTATCACCCGCTGGACATGATCGCGGAGTGGAACCGCGGCTACGGTTCCAACGGCTTCCTCCAGTACCAGTTCGTGGTGCCCACCGAGGCGGTCGAGGAGTTCAAGCGGATCATCGTCGACATCCAGGCCTCCGGGCACTACTCGGCGCTGAACGTGTTCAAGCTGTTCGGCCCGGGCAACCAGGCGCCGTTGAGCTTCCCGATGCCGGGCTGGAACATCTGCGTCGACTTCCCGATCAAGCCGGGTCTCAACGAGCTGGTCGGCGAGCTGGACCGGCGGGTGCTCGAGTTCGGCGGGCGGCTGTACACCGCGAAGGACTCGCGGACCACCGCCGAGACCTTCCACAAGATGTATCCCCGGATCGACGAGTGGATCAAGGTCCGTCGTAGCGTCGACCCCACAGGCGTTTTCATGTCCGATATGGCGAGAAGGCTGGAGCTGCAGTGATCAATGCCGTTGGCAACCCCCAGTCGATTCTGCTGCTGGGTGGCACCTCGGAGATCGGCTTGGCGATCTGCGCGGAGTACCTGAAGAAGGGGCCCGCGCGCGTCACCCTCGCCGCACTGCCCGGTGATCCCCTGCGGGAGGGCGCGGTCGCCCAGATGAAGGCGGCGGGCGCGAGCCAGGTCGACGTCATCGACTTCGACGCGCTCGACACCGAGAGCCACCCCAAGGTGATCGACGCCGCCTGGGACGCGGGTGACGTGGACGTCGCGATCGTCGCCTTCGCCCTCGACGGCGATCCCGAAGAGCTGTGGCAGAACCAGGGCAAGGCGGTACGAGTCGCCCAGATCAACTACACCGCCTCGGTCTCCGTCGGCGTGCTGGTCGGCGAGAAGATGAAGGCGCAGGGCTTCGGGCGGATCATCGCGATGTCCTCGGTCGCCGGTGAGCGGGTGCGGCGCTCGAACTTCGTCTACGGATCGACCAAGGCCGGCCTTGACGGGTTCTACCTCGGGCTCGGCGAAGCGCTGCGGCCGCACGGCCCGCGCGTGCTGGTGATCCGGCCCGGCATGGTGCGCACCAGGTTCTCGTCTCACGTCAAAGAGGCTCCGCTCACCGTCGACAAGGAAGACGTCGCCGCGCTGGCGGTCGCGGCCTCGCAGCGCGGGAAGGAACTGGTCTGGGCGCCGGGAGCCTTCCGCTACGTGATGATGGTGTTGCGGCACGTGCCGCGCGCGATCTTCCGCAGACTGCCGATCTGATCCTCGGCGAACGAGCCCGGTGCCCGCGTGATCGGTGATCGCGCGGGCACCTATCGTCTGACGGAGTGGACCCTGTGAACCCCGGAGGCGCCATGCGAGTAATCCAGTGCGACGAGCGCGGAGCGGTCCGTTGAGCACGGCGACGGCGACGGACGAAGCGCCGCCGCGGCCCGCCGATCCGGTCCCGGCGCCGGGGCGGAAGTCGCTCGCGGTGCGGCAGATCGTCTCGGGCGTCGGCGAGGCCGTGCTCGCGGCGATAGTCGCCGCGGTGGTGGCCGCCGTCGGGCTCGTCGCGTTCTCGCTGGTGCAGTGGCCTGCCTTCAATTCTTCGAATGTGACGCGGGCGCTCACCACCGTGGGCCAGGTCGGCGCGGCGGTCCTGCTCGCGGTAGCGATCGCGCTGCTGCGGCTGCACAAGTGGCCCTGGGTCGCGAAACTGCTTTCCTGGATCGGTCTTTCGACGTTCGTCACGTTCACGCTCGGCATGCCGCTGGCGGCGACGAAGCTGTATCTGTTCGGCGTCTCGGTGGATCAGGAGTTCCGCACCGAGTTCCTCACCCGGCTCACCGATTCCGCCGCACTGCGCGACATGACGTACGCGGATCTGCCGTCGTTCTATCCCGCGGGCTGGTTCTGGATCGGCGGGCGCGTGGGCGATCTGCTCGGGCTGGACGGCTGGGAAGTGTTCAAGCCGTACGCGATCGGCTTCCTCGCGGTGGCCGCGGTCGTCGCGCTGGTGCTGTGGTCGAAGCTGATCCGCGCGGACTGGGCGGTGGGCGTCGCGGCGGCGAGTACGGCGGTCACCCTGGCCTACGCCGCGCCCGAGGCGTACAGCGCCGTCATCGTGCTGCTGCTGCCGCCCGCGCTCGTGCTCGCCTGGGGCGCGCTCTACCGTCCGCTGGAGGACGTGCGCAAGGCGGCGGGCGCCGAGCAGCGGACCGCAGGAGGGTGGGGCGCGGTCGCCGGCACCGGCCTGTTCCTCGGCTGGGCGGCTACGTTCTACACCCTGTACTTCATGGTGGCCGCCTTCGCGGTCGCCTTGATGGGTCTGCTGGCGGCCTTCCTCGCGGTGCGTGCGCAGCGTGGCACCGGCCGTCCGCGCCGCGCCGGCACGACATCGGACTCGAGCCGCCCCGCCTGGCGCGCTGCGATGCCGCCGCTGGTCCGGCTCGTGGTGATCGCGGTGATCGCCGGGCTGCTCGCGCTCGTCGTGTGGGCGCCGTACCTGGCGAAGGCACTGCGCGGCACGACCGCGAGCTCCGGAACCGCGCTGCACTACCTGCCGGAATCGGGGGCGCAGCTGCCCCTGCCGATGTTCCAGTTCTCCCTGCTCGGGGCGCTGTGCCTGCTGGGCACCATCTGGCTGGTGCTACGCGCGGCGTCGTCGCGGAGGGCGCAAGCGCTCGGCATCGGGGTGGCGGCGATCTACCTGTGGACGCTGCTGTCCATGGTGGCGACCGCCGCGGGCACCACGCTGCTGTCGTTCCGGCTCGAGCCGGTGCTGCTGGTGCTGCTGTCGGTCGCGGGCGCGTTCGGGTTCGTCGAGGGGGCGCGGGCGATCTACCAGGCGCTGAACGAGCCCGCCCGGTTCCGGCTCATGACGATCGTCGTCGCGACGATCGGCGCGCTGGCGTTCGCCCAGGACATCCCGCATGTGCTGACGGCGGAGATCACCACCGCCTACACCGACACCGACGGCGACGGAAAGCGGGCCGACAAACGGGCTGCCTCGGCGGTGTCGCACTACCGCCAAGTGGACGAGGCGCTCACCGCGCAGACCGGGCGACCGCGCTCGGACACGGTGGTGCTCACCGCCGACACCAGTTTCCTTTCCTTCTATCCCTACTTCGGCTTCCAGGCGCTCACCTCGCATTACGCCAACCCACTCGCGGATTTCGCGGGTCGCGCGGACACCATCAAGAGCTGGAGCAAGCTGAAGACGTCGCAGGAGCTGCTCGACGCGCTCGCGGCCAGCCCGTGGCGCGCGCCGGACGCTTTCCTGTTCCGGCGCAGTGGCGACACCTACACCTTGCGGCTGGCCGAGGACGTCTATCCGAACGACCCGAACGTGGCGCGTTATTCGGTGAGCTTCCCCAAGGAACTGTTCGCCGACCCGCATTTCACCACCACGAATATCGGGCCGTTCGTGCTGGTCACCGTCCACCGCTGACCGATGCGGCGGAATCGCCGCGGTTGAACACGCGCAGAGTGGATACCCCTCCCGTTTGTCGGTCCACGCACAGCGTGGTTGGTACGGAGGGCGCTGTCGAGGAGTGATGCGCGGGTGACACGGGCACAGGACGTCGAAACCGGCTCCGAGACGGATTCGACGGCGGTCGCGGTCGCGACGGAAGAAGCGACAACGGCCGGAGTGCTCACCCGTCCCGCCCGCCCCCCGTGGTTCCCGCGCCTGCGGGCCGGTGGCGCCGATCTGCTCGTCGGCGTCGGTTACCTGACGCTGGCCGCGGCGGTGCTATCGGGCCAGTGGCGCAATACCGACAGCGGCTATCTGGTCAAGAGCGGTCAGGACCAGACGATGTGGGAGTGGTTCTTCGGCGTCACCGCGCACTCGGTGGAGACCATGGGCAACCCACTCGGCACCGACCTGCAGAACTTCCCCGCCGGGGTGAACATGATGGCCAATACGGCCATGTTCGGCGTCGGCGTGCCGCTGACGCCGGTCACCTTGCTCTTCGGGCCCACCGTCACGTTCGTGCTCGTGCTCACCTTCGGTCTGGGCGGGACGGCGTTCGCCTGGTACCGCCTGTTCGCCCGCGAGCTCGTCCGGTCCCGGGCCGCGGCCGTGCTCGGCGGCCTGTTCTGTGGTTTCGCGCCCGGGATGATCTCGCACGCCAACGCGCACCCGAATTTCGTCGTGCTGCTATTGCTTCCGATCATCGCCGGACGGCTGATCCGGATGGCGCGGCGAGCGGCAGCGGCGCAGCCGCAACGGCCGCGCGGACGGGCGCGCGACGCGGTCGTCCTGGGTCTGCTGGTCGCCATGCAGATCGCGCTCGGCGAGGAACCGCTGTTGATCTTCGCCCTCGCGTTCGGGGTGTTCGCCTCCGTTTACTACCTGCACACTCCGCGCGTCGGGCTGCGCGTGACGCGTGCGCTCGCCCCCACTCTCGCGCTGGCCGCGGTGATCACGCTGACGCTCGCCGAGATCCCGCTGTGGTGGCAGTTCTTCGGCCCGCAGAGCTACCGCTCGATCGACCACGGCCCGATGGGCAACGACCTCGAAGCGCTGGTGCAGTTCCCGTCCGAATCGCTGGGCGGCGTGTTCGCACCCGGGCGGAACGTGGCGATCAACCCGACCGAACAGAACGCCTACTTCGGCTGGCCGCTGCTGCTCCTGGTGGTGTTCACCGTGGGACTGCTGTGGCGAGACCGGGTGGTGCGGGCCGCGAGCGCGGTGATCGTAGTCTTCGGGGCGCTGTCCCTGGGTGCGGTCGCCACGATCGGCAAGCGGCCGACCGGCGTCGAACTGCCGTGGCGCTGGGCCGAACATGTGCCGCTGCTGAACACGGTGCTGGAGAGCAGGCTCAGCATGGCGGCGATACCGGCCATCGCGGTCGTACTCGCTCTGGTCACCGAACGCGCCGTGACGACCTGGAAGCAGTCGGCGGTGGACTGGAAGCCGCTCGCGTGGTTCGGCGCGGTCACGTGTGCCCTGCTGCCGCTGATCCCGACCACCCTGCCGGTTGTCGAGCGGACGCCGACACCGGACTTCTTCGCCGACGGCGCCGTCGGCCGCTACGTGGGCGACGGCTCGGTGGTCCTTCTGCCGCCACCCCGGCCGCCCGACGCACGGGCGCTGCGCTGGCAGGCCGACGCCGGGTTCTCCTTCCCGCTGGCGGGTGGTTACTTCGTCGGGCCGACGGGGACGACGAAGAAGGGTATCTACGGTCCTGAGGCCCGCCCGACCGCCACGCTGCTGGTACAGGCGCAGGACACCGGGGCGGTTCCGCTCATCGACGCGGGCGTGCGCGCCCGCGCGCTGGACGACCTGCGATTCTGGCGCGCCGACGTCCTGGTCCTGCCCGCGACGAAGAACGGCGAGGTGCTGCGGGAAACGGTCACGCAGCTGTTCGGATTCACGCCGACGCGGGTGGAAGACGTCTGGTTGTGGGACGTTCATACGCTGCGCTGGTCGGGGGCAGTCGGGATCACACCGGACGGTAGCTAGCATCAACCACCGTGCGACCGGACCGATCTTCTCGAGCGTTCACCCGTATCCGCTTGATCGCCCTTCTCTCCGGGCTTCTCGGATTCCTGCTGGCATTGCTGACCCCGATCCTGCCGGTGCGGCAGGATCGGGCGAGCCTGGACTGGCCCGAGCCCGGCGCCGCGAGCGTGGCCGCGCCGCTGGTGTCCTACGAGCCGCTGCGATTGCGTGCGACGCTGCCCTGCTCGCTGGCGGGCGAACTCGGAGCAGGGGGCACCCTGCTGTCCACCGTCCCGGTCGCGTCGGGCCAGGCGGCGACCAAGGGGCTGGTGGTCTCGGTCGCCGACGGCGCGCTCTCGGTGGTGCTGCGGGACATCCCGCTGCTGTCCGCGCCGCTGGCCGAGGTCGGGTCCTGCGCGACGATCGGCATCGAATCCGGCGCCGCCGCGACGACCGTCGAACTCACCGGCGTGAACCGCAAGGACGGCACGCCGTTCCGGACCACGATCGGGCGGGACATCCGGCCGCAACTGGTCGGCGTGTTCACCGACCTCGCCGCCGATCGGCTCGCCGGAGCGCAGGTGCACGCGGACATCGACTCGCGTTTCTCCTCCTCACCCACGCCGCTGAAGCTGGCCGCCATGATCGCCGCCGCCGTGTTCACGCTGATCGCACTCGTCGCACTGCACCTGCTGGACACCGCCGACGGGCGCAAACCACGGCGGTTCCTGCCCGCGCACTGGTGGCGGGTCACCTCCGCGGACGGCGTCGTGCTGGGCACGTTGGCGCTGTGGCACGTCATCGGGGCGAACACCTCCGACGACGGCTACATCCTGAACATGGCGCGCGCCTCCGAGCACGCGGGCTACATGGCGAACTACTACCGCTGGTTCGCCGTCCCCGAGGCGCCGTTCGGGTGGTCCTACGAGGTGCTGGCCTGGATGGCCCGGATCTCCGACGCGAGCCTGTGGATGCGACTGCCCACCTTGCTGGCGGGGATCGTCTGCTGGCTGGTGATCAGCCGGGAAGTGCTGCCGCGCCTCGGCGCACGGGTGCGGCGCAACAAGGTGGCGCTGTGGACGGCGGGGCTGGTGTTCCTCGCGTTCTGGCTGCCCTACGACAACGGTCTGCGTCCGGAGCCGCTGATCGCTGCGGGCGCGCTGCTCACCTGGTGCTCGATCGAACGCGCCATCGCGACCGGACGGCTGCTGCCCGCCGCAGCGGCCGTCCTCATCGCCGCCTTCTCGCTCGCGGCGGGCCCCACCGGCCTGATCTGCATCGCGGCGCTGATCGCCGGGTCGCGGCCCGTACTGCTGATCATCATCAAACGGGCCCGCGGAGCCGTCCCGGCCCGGACGGGGCCAGACGCGGACGCAGCCGCCGCCGGTTCGGCCGAAGCCGCGGCCGCGGTGAACGCCCCTGCGAAGACGGGTGCACCGTCGCGGGCGAGCGCGGTGTTCCGGTTCGCCGCGCTGCTCGCCCCGGGCCTGGCCGCGGGCACGCTGGTGCTGGTGGTGATCTTCGCCGACCAGACCCTCTCGACGGTGCTGGAAGCGACCCGGGTCCGCACGATCGTCGGCCCCAACGTCGCGTGGTTCGACGAGCGCACCCGGTGGGACTCGCTACTCATGCTCTCGCCGGACGGCTCGCTTGCGCGGCGGTTCGGCGTGCTTGTGATGCTGCTGTGCCTGCTGGTCTGCGTGCTGCAAGTCCTGCGTAAAGGCCGGATTCCCGGCACCTCGCGCGGCCCTTCGGTGCGCATTCTCGGCATCGTGTTCGCGTCGCTGTTCCTGATGATGTTCACCCCGACCAAGTGGACGCACCACTTCGGCGTGTACGCCGGACTGGCCGGATCCCTGGCCGCGCTCGCGGCGGTCGCGGTGGGCACCAGCGGCATCCGCTCGCCGCGCAACCGCGCGCTGTTCGCCGCCGCCGTGCTCTTCCTGCTCGCCGTGACATTCACCGGCTCCAACGGGTGGTGGTACGTGTCCAGCTACGGTGTCCCGTGGTGGGACAAAGCGCCGCTGATCGCGGGCAAGGGCCTGTCCACACTGTTCCTCGGACTCGCGGGCGTCGCGCTGCTGATCGCCATCTGGCAGCACTACCGGGAGCCGTACCGGCGCGAGAGTGCCGCGGCGCCTCGCCGATTCGACCGGTGGGCGTCCGCGCCGCTGACCGTGGCGGCCGCGCTGCTGGTGATCTTCGAGGTCGCCTCGCTCGCCAAGGCGGCGGCCACGCAGTACCCCGCGTACTCGATCACCAAGTCGAACATGGAATCCGTCGGCGGGGACTCGTGCGCGCTGGCGAACGAGGTGCTGGTGGAGACCGACACCGCGGATTCGCTGCTGCAACCTGTGACCGGGTCTCCCGCGGACGGATTGGCCGCGCAGAACAAGGGATTCACACCCAACGGAGTGGCGCGCGACCTGACCGCCGACGCCGAGGAGACGGTCACCGGCGGCGCGAACTCGGTGGGCAAGGACTCCGAGAACAAGACCACCAAGACGACCGGCGCGGGCACCGGAGGCGGCACCACCGAACAGGCGGGCGTCAACGGCAGCACCGTCGCGCTGCCGTTCGGCCTGGACCCGGCGAAGACCCCGGTGCTGGGCAGCTATCAGGAGGGTGAACAGCAGCAAGCCAAGCTGACCAGCCAGTGGTACCGGCTCGACCTGACCGACAGCATGCGCCACGACCCCGCCTACCAGGTGCTCGCGATCACCGCGGCGGGCCGGATCCGGTCGGTGGACGCCGACGGTGTGCTCACCTACGGGCAGGAACTGCACCTGGAGTACGGCGTCCGCGGCGCGGACGGCGAGGTGAACACCCTCGGCTCGATCGATCCGCTGGACATCGGCCCCGCGCCCTCCTGGCGCAATCTGCGGGTCCCGCTGGACCGGCTGCCCGGGGAAGTGAACGCGGTGCGGCTGGTCGCGGTCGACAACGACATCACGCCCAAGCAGTGGCTGGCGGTCACTCCGCCCCGGCTGCCGAAGCTCGCCACGCTGAATTCCGTGGTGGGGTCCACGGATCCGGTGCTGCTCGACTGGCATGTCGGCTTGGCTTTCCCGTGCCAGCGGCCGTTCGACCACAAGGACGGCGTCGGCGAGATCCCGCGCTGGCGCATCCTGCCCGACCGGGTCGGCTCCGACGCCTCCAACGCCTGGCAGGACGACATCGGCGGCGGCCCCCTCGGCTGGACCGGCCTGCTGCTGAAGTCCCAAACCGTCCCCGCCTACCTCGACCACGACTGGTCCCGCGACTGGGGCTCCCTCGAGCGCTTCACCCCCTACGCCCCCGCCGCGATTCCGGCCACAATCCACATCACTCCCCAAACCCGCACCGGCCTCGACACCGACGACCCCATCCGCATCCGCTGACGCCATGTGTTGCTGTTCGTGAGTGGCACACGGTGGAGCGGGCTCTCGCGTTTCTCCTCAGCGGTGTGCCACTCGCGGGCTAGGGGGTAAGGACGAGGCGGCCGCGGACGCCGCCGGAGGCCAGGCGTTTGTGGGCGGCTTCGACGGAGGTGAGGGGGAGGGTTTCGGCTACGCGGAGGGTGAGTTCGCCTGCGTCGACGTGGGCGACCAGCCGGTCGAGTTGTGCGCGGTCGGCGCGGACGAGAACGGTGCGTACCTCGGTGCCGCGCAAAGGGATCGGCGTGTTCGGGACGCTGATGGATACGAACCGTCCGCCGCCGCGCACCGCCGCGAGCGTCGCGGGGCCGAGGGCGGCCGCGTCCAAGGCGGCGTCCACTCCGCCGGGGACGAGGGCGCGGACGGCATCCGGCAGGGACGCCTGCCGCGGAACGAAATCGGTGGCGCCCAGTGCGCGAACCGTGTCCTGGTCGGCGGGCGAGGCCGACGCGATCACCCGAATTCCGCGTGCCGCGGCGAGTTCGACGGCGAAGCCGCCGACCGCGCCCGCCGCGCCGGTGACCAGCAGCGTGTCGGTGGACGCGAGATCCAGCGCGTCGAGGGCCTGCACCGCGGTGAGGCCGTTGAGCGGGATGGTGGCCGCCTGCACCGGGGACACGGAAACCGGGGCGGGCGCGGCATTCCCGGTTTCCAGGACCACATAGTCGGCCTGCGCGCCGAGCGAGACGTCGAGCCGGTCGCTGATGCCGATCACCGCCTGCCCCACCGCGAACTCCGTGACGCCCGCGCCCAGCGCGTCCACCGTGCCCGCGACGTCCCACCCGACACCCCACTGATCGCGCGGCGCGGCGAACGGTGTACCGCCGACGCCGGCGCGCACCATGAGGTCCACCGGATTCACCGTCGCCGCCGCGACCGCGATGCGAATCGTGCCCGGGCCAGGTTGCGGCGTCGGCACTTCCACGATCTCCGCCTCCGCTTCCGGCCCCGGCCGGCGGACAACTACAGCTCGCATGACGTTTCCTTCCTTTCGGCTGCGGCCAACCTACGAAGGATTACTATCTGTTGGGTAGTAGTTACCTGGAAGTGCGTTAGAGGTGGCGAGGTACTCGAATGGCGACGAAGACCGCTGCGCAGCGCCGTGAACTGGCCAAACAGCATTACGACGCGTACATCGCCGAGTGCCCGACCCGGCAGCTGCTGGATCGGATCAGCGACAAATGGGTGAGCCTGGTGCTGGCCGCGCTCGCCGACGGACCACAGCGCTACGCCGAGCTGAACCGGATCATCGCAGGCGTGAGCCCCAAAATGCTCACCCAGACGCTGCGCGGATTGGAACGCGACGGCCTGCTCGAGCGGCGCGTCACGGCGGAAGTGCCGGTCCGGGTCGATTATGAACTCACCCCGCTCGGTCACAGCCTCCAGCCGGTCATGAGCGCCGTCAAAGCGTGGGCGGAGGCGCGCATGGACGACGTCATCGCGGCGCGAACGCACTACGACAGCATCCGGCAATAAACCGGTTGTCCGGTCTGGAAATGTGCTCCCACCTGTGGCTAAACATCACAAGACGAATCAGGTCGATGGCCTTAATCTGATTGCCATGACAACGGCATTCGATGAAATGGATCTGCGCGATCTTGTCGGACTGCTCAGCGAAGAGGAACAACGGGAGCTGCGGCCTGCGGTGCTGCGCGTGCTCGGCCGCCTCCCTTCGCAAGAGGTGCTCCGGCGCGAGCTCGGTCTTCGGCTGAAGGTCTGAGCGCCCGGTATACACCGGCTGAATACGGCAGGGCCGCCGCGCAGCGTTCGTCTGCGCGGCGGCCCTGTGTTCGGGGTAGCTATCCGGTCGGCTCTGCCGAAACGGATCAGAAGACCCGCAAACTACCCGGTGACCAGAAGCCGGAGCGGGTAGCTGTGCCGGTGTCCAGCTTCGCCGGGACGGCGTTGCGGTCGTACTGGTCGTAGCGCTCCAGCGAACCCCAGTCGCGCGCCCAGTCCTCCTTCAAGTAGGTGGGCACGGTGACCGACTTCGCCAGCATCTGGGAGAAGCCGAGCACACCGCCGAACTCCTCGGCCTGCCAGGTGTTCGTCGAGCTGATGGCCAGCGGGCGGTCCGGCAGGATGCGGTAGCCGGGCACCTCGGCCACGCCGTTGCGGTGGTCGAACGGACGCTGGCACGGGAACTGCAGACCCACCGCCCAGTCCAGCAGGATCGGCTGCTGGGAGCCGAGCAGGCTGTTGAGCGTCTGCAACTTCGGCATCCGCGGCGGTGTGAACGCCAGCCACTGGTCTCCGATCAGGATCGGGTCGTTGGCGACGATGCGCACCGCGTCCGCGTCGGGCGCGATCTCGTCCAGCGGCACCCGCAGATTGCGCCAGGACGGGAACGGACCGATGTCGCGCGGCAGGTAGGTGCCGAGCTTCTGCACGCTGCCGTCGGGCTGACGCTTGCCGTAGTCGACGGTCAGCGACTGGCCGTACTTCATCGCGCCGGTGTCGTCGAAGGACAGGATGCGACCGGCGGCCGAGATCACCACCAGCGGCTTGTCCGCCGAACGGGTGGGCAGCTGGTACCAGCTCGAGGTGACGTTCGCGGGCTGCTGCACGCCGTTCTGGTAGCTGCCGAGGATCGGCGTGGTCGCCGGGTCCAGGCCGAACGGAAGGGCGACGGTGGAGCCGTTGACGCCGCGCGCGCCCTGACCGCCGCCGGTGCCCGCGCTCTGCCCCTCCGCGAACGCCGCGCCGACCGACTGGGTGGAGGTGTTGCCGGTGCCCGGCTTCACCTCGACGCTGTCGGCGGACAGGTCGTTGGGCACGCCGTTCGGATCGAAACCGATCGGGTCGACGCCGGCCAGAGGGTCGGCCGGATCGGTCGGCGGGTGCGCCGGATCGACGATCGGCTCCAGTCTGCCGCCGTTCGGGTCCGGCTCCACCAGCACGTCGTTGGCCAGGCCGCAGGTGCTGCCGCCGAGCGCGTCGAAGTTCGACCGGGCCAGCGAGTACGCCGGGTACTGCGCGACCGCGCCCTTCACCAGCGAGAGCACCTCGAGCGCGACCATCAGCGCGGCGACCACGGTCAGCGGGATCGCGGCGAACCGGCGGATCCGCCTGCCGCGCGCGGTCTTCGCCGACGGCTGCGGCGCGGTGTAGTCCTCCCGCAGCGCGTACCAGCCGACCAGCGCCAGCGCCAGCCCGAACAGCACGAGCATGAGCGTGTTCGACTGGTAGCCGTGCAGCGAGATCCGCTTGTCGAACCACGGCACGCCGAAGCTGGACACATACCAGTAGCCGTTGATGCCCGAGAACGCGACCGCGAGCACGAACAGCAACCCGGCCAGGAAGATCGCCCGGTTCTTGCGGGCCCGCAGGGCGCTCGCCGAGACCGCGACCGCCGTGACCGCCGCCAGCGAACCCGCGATGCCCGCGTACGCGCCGAAGTGGTGGGTCCACTTGGTCGGGTTGAACATCATGAAGAAGATCGTCCCGAAGACCACGCCCATCAGCCGCCAGGTCGGGCCGCTCGCGATGCCCGGCACCTGCCTGCGCCGCAGCAGCACCAGCATGGTCGTGAACAGGCACAGCAGCATCACCAGGAAGGCGAAGCGCCGCGACAGCGAACCGTCGACGGTCTCCACGAACAGGTAGTAGTAGCGCAGGTAGTCCTCGTACCAGGCCAGGTTCGGCCCGGTCACCTGGCGCACCCGGTTGGCCTCCTGGATGCCCGCGAAGGTCTGGTCGGTGTAGACGGCCGTCAGCACGAGCACACCCGCCGCGGCGATCGGCGCCAGCAACGGCAGCGTCGAACCCCACCGCCCGGCGCCCAGCGCGGCGAACTGCCGATGCTTGCGCACCACGATGCGCACCATCGGGCGGATACCGGCCAGCAGCGCCGCCACGCACATCAGGCCCGTCGGCGCGGCCGCGAGGGTGAACGCCGCCACCAGAACGGCCACGGCCGCGGGCAGCAGCCGTCCGGTCGCGATGGCCCGCTCGATCGACACCCAGGTCAGCAGCGCGCCGAGCGCGACGATCGGCTCCGAACGCAAGCCGTTGTCGAACGGCAGCCAGAACGCCAGGAACACCAGCCCGCCGGTCCACAGCGCCACCTTGCTGGTGCGCACACCGCGCCCCAGACGGGGCACCACCTCGCGGCTGATCACCAGCCAGCACAGGATCGCGCAGGCCAGCGCGGGCAGCCGCACCCAAGGACTGGCGGTGGAGATCTCCGAGAAGACCTGGATCACGTAGTAGTACCAGCCGAACGGCGCCTCCGGCACGCCGTACCAGCGGAAGTAGTTGGCCATATAGCCCGCGTGCGGGGCCACCCGCACCATGCTGAGGATGTAGCCGTCGTCGGAGGTGTTCGCGCCCGCGAAGTGCCACAGCAGCAGCGTGCCGACCACCGCGCCGTCCGCCCAGGTCGGCTTCAGCCAGTTCGCCGGAAGGAACCGGCGGTGCCCACGCCCGTCACTGCTGTCGAGCCGGGCCAGCGCCGCCAGCGCGATCAGCGTGCACAGCACCGCCGCGATCATCGCGATCAGCTTGATCGCGGTCGGGCTGGAGGAGAAGCGGGTGTCCACCGTCATGTCGAACGACAACCCCGCGGGCGCCGCGCCCTTGAGGTCGGAGAACACGCCGACCACCTGGGGCCGCAGATCGCCGCTCAGCTGCCCCTCCACCGGCACGGTGGCCGACTCGGTCGCCCCGGGCGCCGCGCCCTCGACCGGCCGCTCCACCTGCCTGGTGAGACCGTTGAACACCGCGTAGGTGCGGTCGATGTCGGAGCTGATGCTCAGCGACGCGCACTCGCCCATCCGGCTGCGGTCGGCCGACACCACCACCGCGTTGCGGTCGATCACGTCCACCGAGGTCTCCGAGACCCGCACGAACAGGGCCTCCAGCGCGGCCCGGTCGCCCTGCGGCGGCGCGGTGGCCAGCAGCATGCCGCCACGCTCGGGCAGCTGGGCGATCGTCTCGCACGGGATCGTCGCCTTCAGGTCGATCGGGACCTGCGACATCAGCGGCGCCTGCACATTGCCGAGCGTGCCGCCCTGCGGCCAGTTCAGCACCGCGGTCGTCTGGGTGACCGGCAGGAACGGCGTCGCCAGCGCGAACAGCGCGCCGAGCACACCGGCGACCAATGCGATGAGCCGAGCGGTCCGGAAATCGTTCGGGGTCACCGCCGGGGCGGCGGGGGGTTTCGTGAGAACAGCGGTTGCGGCGTCGGGCACGGTTGGCAATGCTATCTGGCTCCCCCGTGGATCCGGGTCTTTAGGCCGTGCTAGTCGGGCATCGCGGGATACGCGTTCGGGTTCGGCGTCGGGCGCCGCGCGGGTTCTGGGCATTCCCGGCGAGTTACCCGTGCGCTTACGAAACCAGGCATCCGTATCCGACCGCGGGCACCGGGAAAAGTACCCGTCTTACGCAACGGTCCACGAAGGGATGGAAAGGTGGGTGTATGACCAAGGTGAACATTTCGACGAACTACGGAACGATCGTGCTCGAACTGGACGATCAGAAAGCGCCGAACACGGTGCGCAATTTCGTGGACTACGTGAACGCCGGCCACTACAACGGCACCATCTTCCACCGCGTCATCCCCGGCTTCATGGTCCAGGGCGGCGGGTTCGAGCCCGGGTTGCGCCAGAAGGGCACCAAAGACCCGATCCAGAACGAAGCGAACAACGGCCTGAAGAACGACAAGTACACCGTCGCGATGGCCCGCACCAACGACCCGCACTCGGCCACCGCGCAGTTCTTCATCAACGTCGCCGACAACGCGTTCCTCAATCACTCCGCGCCGAACCCGGCGGGCTGGGGTTACGCCGTCTTCGGCAAGGTGACCGAAGGCACCGACGTGGTCGACAAGATCGCGGGCGTCGCGACCTCCTCGGCGGGTATGCACCAGGATGTGCCGGTCGACGACGTCGTCATCGAATCCGCAACCGTCAGCTGAGGGTTCGGCGCGTACGACGCGAATCGGGCCGCACCCCAGGGGGTTGCGGCCCGATCGTGTTCCGGTTGCTACAACGGCAGCAGGTGATGCTTGCGCGGGTTGCGGGCAACGGCCTTGTCCCGCAACAGCTGTAGCGCACGACGGATTTCCAGCCGGGTCGCCGACGGTTCGATGACCGCGTCGACATATCCGCGCTCGGCGGCCACCCACGGCGTCGCCACGGTGGCGTTGTAGAAGTCGATCATCTGCTGGCGAATGGCCGCGCGCTGGTCTTCGGGCGCGGCGTCGATCCGCTTGGCTCCGATCAGGCTGACCGCACTCTCGGCGCCCATGACCGCGATCCGCGCGGTGGGCCAGGCCAGGTTCACGTCGGCGCCCAGCTGCTTGGAGCCCATCACGGCGTAACCGCCACCGTAGGACTTGCGGATCACCACGGTGACCTTCGGCACCGATGCCTCGACGTAGGAGAACAGGAACCGGCCACCGCGCTTGATGACGCCGATCTTCTCCTGCTCCACGCCGGGCAGGAAGCCGGGCGTGTCGACGACGAACACCAGCGGGATCTCGAACGCGTCGCATAGGCGCACGAAATGCGCGGCCTTGTCCGAGGCGCGGGCATCCAGCGCACCCGCGTACACCATCGGCTGGTTGGCGACCACGCCAACGCTGCGCCCGTCCACCCGGGCGAACCCGGTGATGACATTGCGCCCCGCCGACGCGCCGACCTCGTGGAAGGCGCCGTCGTCGAAGATGCGCAAGAGGATCTCGTGCATGTCGTACCCGGAGTTGTCCGCGTCCGGGACGATCGC
Source organism: Nocardia niwae NBRC 108934 = DSM 45340 (assembly GCF_001613465.1). Taxonomy (GTDB): domain Bacteria; phylum Actinomycetota; class Actinomycetes; order Mycobacteriales; family Mycobacteriaceae; genus Nocardia; species Nocardia niwae. Next base: position 217,164 of record NZ_BDCK01000016.1, read on the forward strand.
GTTCAGCTCCAGATCGGTGTCGGTGGTCTCCGGCTCCAGACCGGGGTTCACGATCGGCGCCTGCTCCTGGCAGCTGGTCGGCAGGTAGCTCAGATAGTCGCGCACCCACTCGAACGCGGCCGTCTCATCCTTGGCCACGTGGTGGATGTTGCCGTATTCCGCCTGGCTGCGCGCGCCGCCGAGTTCCTCGAGGCTCACGTCCTCGCCGGTGACCTCGCGGATCACCTTGGGGCCGGTGACGAACATGTACGCCTCTTCGGTCGCCACCACCACGTCGGTGTTGATCGGGGCGTAGACGGCGCCGCCTGCGCACTTGCCGAGGATCATCGAGATCTGCGGCACCAGGCCGGACAGCGGCTCCTGCCGCCTGCCCAGCTCGGCGTACCAAGCCAGCGAGGTCACCGCCTCCTGCACCCGCGCGCCGCCGGAGTCGTTGATGCCGACCACCGGGCAGCCGACCTTGGCCGCGTACTCCAGGATCCCGGCCACCTTGCGGCCGAACATCTCGCCGACCGAACCGCCGTAGACGGTCTGGTCGTGCGAGAACACCGCCACGGGCCTGCCTTCGACCAGGCCGTGCCCGGTGACGACGCCGTCGCCGTAGAGCGCGGCGGAATCACCCGGCTTACGGACCAGCGCGCCGATCTCCACGAAGGTCCCCGGATCCAGCAGCATGTTGATCCGGTCGCGGGCGCTGGGGATGCCTTTCTTCGCCCGCTTGGCCACTCCCGCTTCACCCGCGGGCTCCTGCGCCAATTCCAGGCGCTTGCGCAGGTCGGCGAGTTTCTCGGCAGTCGTGCTCACTTGGCCCCTTTCGCCTCGATCGCGGCGAGCTTCGCGGTCAGGTCTGCTCCGATCTTCCCGATCCGCGGTTCGTCGATGATCTGCAGGTGGTCGCCGGCGATGTGGACGACCTCCAAATTCGGGATGTATTCGTCCCAGCCGCCGTTCGGCACCCGGTCGGCGAAGCGTGGCTCGAGCTCGATCATCCCGTCGTGATAGCGATCGGCGAGGTAGAGCACGACGTTGCCGTCGTAGTGCGAAGGTCGGGTCCGGGCGAGGTGGCGGCTGTCGATCCACGAGGTGCGCTGGTGTTCGAGCACACCACCGGGAATCTTGGTACCGCTGATCTTGATCAGGTCGCTGATCATCTTGAACTGCTCTTCGTCGGAGGCCGCGGCGAGCGTCTCCAGCTGTTCACGATCCAATTCGCCGTCGACGCCATAGGTCTTCTTGGCGAAGGCCTGGTAACGCTCGATCCGGCGCACCCGCTCGTCGGGGCTGTTGTCCTCGCCCTGCGTCGGGATGGCCAGGTCGATCAGGCCGACCACGCGCACGTCCGCGCCCTCGGCGCGCAGCAGCTGCGCGGCCTGCATGGCCAGCACCGCGCCCAGCGACCAGCCGTACAGCACGAACGGACCGTCACCCTGGATCTTGCGCAGCTCGGGCAGGTACTGGCGAGCCCGTTCCTCGATCGAGCCGTCGACCCGTTCGAAGCCGTACATCGGCGTATCGGCGGGCAGGCGCTTCAACAGCGGCTCGTAGACCAGCGTGTTGCCACCCGAGGGATGGAACACGAACACCGGCACGGCGTTCGAGCCCTCGGCGCGCGGCCGCAGCGGACGGACGAAGCCGTCCACGTCCGCGCCGCTGTCCTGCAGGGTGCGGACGATGTCGGACAGCTGCTCGATGGTCTCGCAGTCGAGCACGTCGTCCACGGTGACCTCGGCCTTGACCCGCTCGGTCAGGCGCGCGGCCAGCTTCTCCGCGGTGTCCTCGTCGAGGATCGGCAGCGTGTTGAAGATGCCTCCGGCCGACTTGCCCGTGACCACCGCCCAGGTGGCGAAGGTCAGGCGCTCGGCGGCGTCACGCGGCGGGACGTCGTCCTCTTCGGCGGCCTGCGACGCGCCGCCGAAGACGGCCGCTGGCGTGGCCGGAGCCGGTGCGGCCTGGGCAACCGGTGCTGCGGCGGAGGCCGCGTCACCATCGGCCGCCTTCTCCTGGCTCTCCGGAGCCGAATCGGTCTCGGCGGTAATGGTTTCCGGCGCCGCACCCGCCACCGCGGCGACCGGATCGGCTCCGGTGGCCAGGGCCGCGCGAGCCGTGGCGATGAAATCGGCGTCGACGGCCAGCTCGCCCGAACCGCCCGCCGCCTTGTCGGCGGCCTGCTGATCGGCCATCGCCTGCACCTCGTCGCGGTGCTCGATGGCGTAGCGCAGCACCTTGCCGACCTCGTGCAGGCTGGCGTCCCGCACGGCCTGCACCTGCAGCTGCGGGATGTCGAACTCGTACTCCACCCGGTTCTTGATGCGCATCGCCATCAGCGAGTCCAAGCCGAGCTCCATCAGCGGAATCTCCATCGGGAGATCCTCGACCGCGTAACCCATCGACTCCGCGACGATCAGCGCGAGCCGCTCCTCGACGGTCTGCGCGCCGTTCGGATCCCACCGGTCACCGAAGGTCTCCACGACTTCGAGGTCGGCGTCACCTTGCGGCTGCGCGGCCGCCGCCGGGACCGGCTCGGCCACAACGGGTTCCGGCAGCGGGGCGCCGGAGGTCACCACGGCGTCGAACACGAGGCGGAAGACGTTGCCTTCCTTGGCGTGGACCTGCACCGAAGCGCCGCCGGGATGCGGGGTGAGCGTGGTGGTGAGCGTGCCCGCCGCCGGGATCACCGCGTGCGGGATCGCCGCGCCGAGCGCCACGTCACTGAGCACCTGCGTCGCCGCGGCACGCACCAGTCCGGCGAGATCGGTCACCGAGGACGCCTGCACCTCCCAGACGTGCCTGCCGTCCGGCAACGCGACGTGCGCGCCGGGAACCCGGCCGTTGCCGCCCGCGGCCAGCCGCACCTTCGGCCAGTACTCCTTGCGCACGAACGTGGTGCGCGGAACGTCGGCGTAGCCGCCCGGGCCGAGCAGCGAGAACAGATCGACCTTGTGCCCGTGCACATAGAGCTGGGCGAGCGCGGCGATCACGCCCGCCGACTCGTCTTCCTTGCGCTTGAGCGTGGGGATGAGTTGCGCGTCGTGCAGGCCCGCGGCGAAGGTGGTGCCGAGCACTTGCATCAGCGCGACGGAATTCGGCGCGAGTTCCAGGAACGTGGTGTGCCCCGCGTCCACCGCGAGCTTCACCGCGTTGGTGAAGTACACGCTGTGGCGCATGTTCTTGACCCAGTAGTCCTCGTCGTGGATCGGGTCGTGGCCGGAACGGAAGAACTCTTCCTTGTGCACCGTCGAGTACAGGCCGGTCTTCAACTTGGTGGGCTCGATGCCCGCCAGTTCCGCGGCCAGCTCACCGAGCAACGGATCCATCTGCGAAGTGTGGCCCGCGCCGCGGGTCTGCAGCACACGGGCGAACTTGCCCGCCGCCTCCACCTGCGCGACGATCGCCGCCACCTGATCCTGCGGTCCGCCGATCACCGTGTTGGTCGGCGCCGCGTACACCGCGACCTCGACGTCCGGGTAGTCCGGCAGCAGGTTCGCGACGTCCTCGGCGCTGTACTCGATGAGCGCCATGTTGCGCACGTCGTCGTCGCTGATCATCTGCTCGCCCTCGCCCATCAGACGGGAACGGGCGCAGATCACGCGCACCGCGTCTTCGAGCGAGAGGCCACCGGCGATGTACGCGCCCGCGACCTCGCCCATCGAATGGCCCACCACCGCTTCGGGTTCGGCGCCGTGCGCGCGCAGCAGCGCGGCCAGGCCGATCTGGATGGTGAAGATGCCGACCTGCGAGGTGCCGACGTTGTAGTCCTGGCTGTCGTCCAGGAACAACTCGCGCACCGAGTATCCGGCCTCGTCCTGCACCAGCTCGTCGACCTCGTCGACGGCATTGGCGAAGATCGAGTTCTCCAGGTAGAGCTGCTTACCCATCTTGCGGTGCTGCGCGCCGAAACCGGCGAGCACCCACATCGGGCCCATGGCCGCGGGCGCGTCCGCGGTGAAGACGCCCGCCCCCGGCTTGCCCGCCGCGATGGCACGCAGACCGGCGATCGCCTCCTCGTGCGTCTTGGCCAGCACCACACCGCGCGAACGCCAGTGGCTGCGCTTGGCCAGCGACCGCGCCACGTCGGCGAGCGGAGTCCGCGCGCCCGCCTCGGACTCCAGCCAGTCGGCCAGCTCGGCGGCGGCCCGGCGACGCCGGGAGGGCAGGTAGCCCGATACGGGCAGGATCTGTGGCAGCGGCTCGGTGCGCTCGGCGGTCCACTCGACGGCGGGCGCGGCGGCTTCGGCCGCCACCTCGGCCGCGGCGGCGAGCGCATCGGAGGCCGCGGCCGCGTCGGTGGTCTCGTCCAGCGCGTCCTCGTCCAGCTGGGTCTCGAGCTCGGAGAACGGAGCTTGGGGCTCCGTGGCCGAGGCAGGCGTGTACTCCTGGACGACGATGTGCGCGTTGGTGCCACCGAAACCGAAGCCGGAGATGCCGATGGTGGCCGTGCCGCTGTAGCGCGGGAACTCGGTGGGCTCGTCGACGACCTTCAGGTGCGCCTGCTCCCACGGGATGTACGGGTTCGGGCCCGCGTAGTTGATGTTCGGCGGAATGACGTTGTGCTGCAACGACATGATCACCTTGGCCAGGCTCGCCGCACCGGCGCCCGACTCCAGGTGACCGAAGTTCGTCTTGGCCGAACCGAGCAGCGCGGGCCGGTCGGCTTCGCGGCCGCGGCCGACCACCCGGCCGAGCGCGTCCGCCTCGATCGGGTCGCCGAGCAGGGTGCCGGTGCCATGCGCCTCGATGTAGTCGACCGCGGACGGCGCGATGCCCGCGTCCCGGTACGCGCGGCGCAGCACCTCGGCTTGCGCGTCGGGATTCGGGGCGAGCAGGCCGTTGGACCGGCCATCGTTGTTGACCGCCGTGCCCTTGATCACCGCGTAGATCGTGTCGCCGTCGCGCTCGGCGTCGGCGAGACGCTTCAGCACCACGAGACCGCCGCCCTCGGATCGGACCATGCCGTCGGCGTCGCTGGAGAAGGCCTTGATGTGCCCGTCCTTGGCGACGCCGCCGTTGGCATCGAAGCCGAGCGTCGCCATCGGCGCGAGCAGCATGTTCACGCCACCGGCCAGCGCCAGGTCGGCGTCGCCGTTGCGCAGCGCCTGCACCGCCTGGTGCACGGCGACCAGCGTCGAGGAGCAGGCCGTGTCGACGGACACCGACGGACCGCGGAAGTCGTAGAAGTAGGAGACCCGGTTCGGGATGATCGAACTGACGCTGCCCATGATCGCGTAGGCCTCGGCCGACACCGGCACGTTCGGATCACGCTCGCTGCCCAGCCCGAGCGCCGCGAGCAGCATGAAGTCGTTGCCCGACGATCCGATGAACACGCCGACCGGCGCGCCTTTGAGATCGCTGGCCGGAATCCTGGCGTGCTCCAACGCCTCCCAGGTCAGCTCCATCGCCAGCCGCTGCTGCGGGTCGACCCGCTCCACCTCGACCGGCGACATGGCGAAGAACTCGGCGTCGAAGCCCTTGACCACGTCCTGGTCGAGGTAGCCGCCCTTGGTGTTGGCGTTCTCGATCGCCTCGGCCAGCTGCGGCTCCTCCAGGAACTCCGACCACCGGCCTTCGGGCCGCTCCCGGATGCCGTCGCCGCGGCCGATGAGGAACTCCCACGTCGACTCCGGAGTGTCGCCCGCACCGGGCAACCGGGTCGACAAACCCACGATCGCGATGTCGTGCGCCTCGCCCGGGCGGTAGCCGGCGGTGTAGAAGGAGTCGTCGGCGGACTCCTCCGGCACGTCCGGCTCGCCGTTGATGATCCGCTCGGCCAGCGAGGCGATGGTCGGGTGCTGGTACACGATCGTCGCGTTCAGCATCACGCCGGTCAGTTCCTCGATGTCCCCGCCGAGGGCGATCGCGTCCCGCGAGGCGAGCCCGAACTCCTCCATCGGCCGGTCCACGGTGATCTGGTCGACCGGTTGCCCGGTCGCCTCGGAGACCCAGCGCCGCAGCCACTCACGCAACTCCGCCACCGACATGTCGGTCTGCGCGCCGCCCTTCGCGGACTCGGCCGGGGCCGCCGCGTCGGCGACGGTCTCCACGGCCGGGGTGTCGGTCGTCTGGGTGGGCGTGCCCTCGTTGTCAGCCATCAGTTCCTCAAGCTACCTGTCTGCGTACCGGGCGTACCGTGAAATGACGCCCGGCGCGTGGGAGGTCGGCGCCGAGCGTCGATGGTCGGTCCGAGGCCGCCCCTGAGCAATTACTCTTCCGGTGCATCGGGGAAAGCCTGCTGGGTGTAACCACCCCGCAGCGTTCCCTCCAGATAGGCCGCCCGGCAGGCGCGGCGGGCGATCTTGCCGCTGGAGGTGCGCGGGATCGATCCCGCGGGCACCAGCAGCACATCCCGAACGGTCACGCCGTGGCGCTGCGAGATCGCCGCGCGCACCGCGTCGGCGATGGGCAGCGGATCGGCCTTGCCCGCACCCGGACCCCGCTCACCCACGACCACGAGCTGCTCGGACGCGTCGTCGGCGTCGAACTGCAGGCCGGAGTGGCTGCCCTGCTCGAACACCTCGGCCGGGAGCTGGTTGGCGGGCACCGAGAACGCCGCCACGAAGCCGGGCCGCAGCGCGGTGCTTGCTTCCTGCGCGGAGAACTCCAGGTCCTGCGGGTAGTGGTTGCGGCCGTCGACGATCACCAGGTCCTTGACCCGGCCGGTGATGTAGAGCTCGCCCTCGAAGTACACGCCGTAGTCACCGGTGCGCATCCAGTTCGCGTCCGGCTCCGTGCCCTCGGCGTGGCTGCCCTGAGCGAGGCGCTCGGTGACCTTGTTCTGGAACGTCGCCGCGGTCTCGTCGGGACGACCCCAGTAGCCGATGCCCATGTTGTTGCCGTGCAGCCAGATCTCGCCGACGTGCCCGTCGGGTACCTCACGGCCGCCACCGGACTCGACGGACTCCGGGTCGATGATCGTCGCCCACTGCGACAGCGCGACATAACCGCAGGACACCTGCGCGATCGCGTCTTCGTGGCTCTGGTCGACCTTCACCATGCGGCCCGCGTTGAGCTCCTTGCGGTCGACGTAGGTGACCTTCGCCTCGTCCTCGGCCTTGGTGGCGGAGACGAACAGCGTCGCCTCGGCCATGCCGTAGCAGGGCTTGATGGCGGTCTTGGGCAGGCCGTAGGGGGCGAACGCCTCGTTGAACTTCTTCATCGACGAGGTGGTCACCGGCTCACTGCCGTTGATCAGGCCGATGACGTTGGACAGGTCCAGCGACTCGCCGTTCTTCGGCAGACCGCGCGCGGCGGCGTGCTCGAACGCGAAGTTCGGTGCCGCCGCGAAGGTCCCGGCGCCGTCGGAGACCGCGGCCAGCTCCTTGATCCAGCGGTACGGACGGCGCACGAAGGCGCTCGGCGACATGATGGTGATGTACTTGCCGCCCACCGCGGGCAGGATCACGGTCAGCAGGCCCATGTCGTGGAACAGCGGCAGCCAGGTGACGCCGCGCGAATTCCAGTCCAGGTTGATCGCGTCGACCATCTGCAGCAGGTTGGTGCCCACCGCGCGGTGCGTGATCTCGACACCGGCCGGCACCCGGGTGGAGCCCGAGGTGTACTGCAGGTAGGCGATGTCGTCGATCGCGATGTCCGGGCGCACCCAGCTCTCGCCGACGCTGTCGGGGATCGCGTCCACGGCGATGATGCGCGGACGCTGGGCGGCGGGCAGCGAGCGGAAGAACTGCCGGACTCCGGCCGCGGAGGAACTCGCGGTCAGGATGGCCGAGGGTTCACAGTCGCCGAGCACCGCGTGCAGGCGATCGGTGTGGCCGGGCTCGTCCGGGTCGAACAGGGGCACCGAGATGGTGCCCGCGTAGATCGCGGCGAAGAAGGAGATCACGTAGTCCAAGCCCTGCGGCGCGAGGATCGCGACCCGGTCGCCCGGGTTGGTCACCTGCTGCAGTCGAGCGGCCACCGCGCGCAGCCGAATACCGAACTCACGCCACGTCAGCTCCTGCGCCTCGCCGTCGCGCTCGCGCGAGTAGTCGATGTAGCGATACGCCAGGGTGTTCGCGTCGTTCCGGGTGTGCTTCTCGACGTGATCAACCAGGGTGTGATCCTCGGGAATGCGGATGTTCCCGGTTTCGTCCAGGTAGTCGTCGAAAGTCTCTTCCATTCCTTCTTCTCCTCCGAGGCACACGCAGCAAGACGGCGAGATCGCCGCTTTTACCTGTGAGGCCCCGACTCGCTTTCGCCCGCGGGTGCTCCAAGTGCAGAGCCAGCCTGCAGATTTTGTGCGGTCTGCGCGGTGACCGCTTATCGGCTAGATGTACTCAAACCAGAGTCATGTTACAGAGAAGACCGGCTCACTCGTCCCGCAGCAGGGGAATAACGGGGGCGAACGCGTCCATCTGGGTGGGGAACACGCCGACGTAGGACATCGAGGTGAGTTCCCGCACACGGCGGATCTGCTCGGCGATCTCCTCGAATGTCCCGATCGCCACGTAGGGCGAGTTCAGGATGTCCTCGACGGACAGCTGAACGTCGACCTCCAGGTTCGGGTGCAGTCCCCGGTCCAACGCCGACAGCGCCATCTCCGCGGTCTTCTCGCGATCGTCGGTGATCACGACGGCGGTGATGGCCCAGTTGAGTTCGATGTCGGCGAACCGGTCTCCGGCGGCCTCCTTGATCAGATTCACCTTTTCCACGGCCTTCTCGATGGTGATGCCGGAGAGGAGGCCCTTGCCGTTCTTGGTGGTCACCGGAACGACGGAGATGATGTCGGCGTGCTTGGCGGCCAGGCGCAGCATCTTCGGACCGCCGCCGCCGGTACAGATCGGCGGGCGCGGGCCCTGCCGCGGCCGCGGGGTGCCTTTGATGCCGCGGACCTGGTAGTGCTTGCCTTCGAAGGTGCACTCCTGGCCGCGCAGCAGCACGTCGAGGATGGTCAGCGCTTCGTCCAGCTTCTCCAGCCGGACACCGGGCGACTCGTAGGCGATGCCCGCGTTGTCGAACTCCTCCTTGATCCAGCCCGCGCCGAGACCGACCTCGAGCCTGCCCTTGGACAGCACGTCGATGGTCGCCAGATCCTTGGCCAGGACGACGGGGTGGCGGAAACCGTTCGCCAGCACCGACGTGCCGAGCCGGATCTTCTCGGTGGCCTGGGTCAGCGCGCCGAGCGCGGCGATCGGCCCGATCTGCTCGCCGAGGTGGTCGGGCACCACGAAGGTGTCGAAGCCGTACTCCTCGGCCTGCTGAGCGGTCTGCACGAACTTGCGCGCACCGCCCTCCTGCTTGTTTCCCTCGCCGGCCGCCGCGAAGCGGAACGGACGCAACGGAGTGCCAAGCGCGGACAACGCAGCATCCGCGTCACGGCTCGCCGTGGTGGCCGGTGCGGCGGCTTCTGTCATGAATTCATGCTCCTGGCTGTGCGGAAAATACGGGCGCGACGCCCGCCCGGGTCTGCGCTGCGGTGGTGCCCGGCGTCGCGATCACCAGCGCACTTTACAGCGTGCTACCCAACTCGAGTTGCGCTTGTCACGCCAACGGGGTGCGGGGTATCTCACGGACTGTGAATTCTCACGAATGCGCCGGATGCGGCGCTGCCTCGACGAGGCCCGCCGCCCAGTTCGCCGTCCACTGCGTAGCGGTGGTGCCGTCGCCGTCGACGACGTAACTGTTGTAAAGGGTGTGCACCGGGTTCCCCGCCGCCCGGACCAGCGTGTTCACGCTGCCCACGATGTTCCACGGGCTCAGTGCCTCCCGCGGCGCATCGCAGATCAGATCGCCCGGCGCGCACATGGTGTAGGTGCGGTCGGCCAGCGCGCCGAAGCCCCCTTGACGGGGACCGGTCATCGTGATGCCGGGCACGTTCAACCCCTTCAGCGCGACTTCGGCACCCACACCGGGCGGTGGCGTGCCGATCTGGATCGCCTGACCCGGGCCGGTCTCCCCGGTACGGCGCCCGTCGGCGATCAACGCCACGCCGAGCACCAGATCGGCGGGCACCGGGCCCTCGCCCGCGCCGATCTGCGCCGCGACGTCACCCACGATCACCGCGCCCTGGGAGAACCCGGCGAGCACATAGGTGGTCAGCGGGCACTCCTGGTGTCGTGCGGTCATGGCCTCGACCATCCGGGCGGTGCCCTCGGAGCGGCTGTTGTTGTAGGACTGCTGGCCGTCCGGCGGGATCGCGATCGGATTGGAGAACTGCGCGACGTAGGGAACGGTGTACACGTCCACGCGCTCGCTCGGGAACCGCTGAGCGATCGGCCCGGAGACGTTCAGCATCAACGACACCGGGTTCGCCGTCGGATTGTGCGGATCGTCGAAGCTGTTCGACTCCCAGGTGCCGGGCACGGAGATCATCTGCACGTCCGGGCAACTGGCGGGCTGGGAAGTCGGCCGCTCCGGCGGTTTCGGTCCCGGCCCGGGCGGACGCAGACGCCCCGCGAGTAGGTACCACAGCAAAAGGACGACCAGGACGATCAGCAGGACGGCGCCGATCACGACCAGACATCCCGCCGGCTTGAACCGGCGGGAGGTCGAACGAACGCGCGAACTCACTGGCAGTACGTGGCGCGAGCGGTGGTGATGTAGATCTGCCCGGCCTTCTCCACCGGCATCTTCGCCGGATCGAAGGACGGATCGGAACCTGCCATGGCGTTGACGAACGTCATCAGATCCTGATCGGACGCACCCGCGGCGGTGCCCTGGCAGACGTACGCGCCGATGCTCAGCGCGATGTCCGGGCTGGACGGGGTGACACCCTGCTTGGCCAGCTCGTCGAGGAACTTCTTGTCCTTGTCGGTGAGCTTCGAGGTGTCCGCGGGCGGGACGGCTTCGGTCGGCACCGGCTGCGGACGCTCGGGCGCCACCGTCGTCGTGGGCTGCTCCGGCTCGGGAGCGGGCTGACCGGTGTCGGCGGGCGTCGACGCGGCCGGCGACGTCGTCGTCGCCGTCGTGGTGCGGGTAGGCGTCGACGGCGTGCTCGTCGCGGTCGAATCATTGTCGCCGCACGCGGCGAGCAGGCCGGTCGCGGCTATCGCCACAACCACGCCGAATACCTTTCCACGGGTCCGATGCATGAATTCTTGTCCTCGATCTGTCGCTGAGCGGGGGTCGGGTCGCCCCCCAGGCTAGCTGGTCTCACAGGCTGTGGACTTCCGGTCTGCCGTCGCGCACGGTGATGAAGCCGCCTTGGAAGTTCTGCTGGATGCCGTCGGAGAGGGGGAACTCGTCGCCGGTGGGGTAGCCGAGTTTGCCGTTCTCATAGCCGGCATCGCGCCAGGCGTCCAGCACCGGGCCGTTGCGCACCGCCCAGGCGCCCGAGACCGGGCTCCAATAGATGTTGCCGCCTTCGAAACGGCTGTAGCGGCCCAGGTCCTTCAGCGGCTGCTCCTCGGCGACGGGGAAGCCGAGTGGGCTGTTCTCGAAGCCCAGCTGGGCGTACTTGCCCAGGATCAGGCCCTGGACACGGTGCACGCCGGTGGCCTGGCTGTAGTAGAACGGACCGTTTTCGAAGCCTTGCACGGCGCCGTCGCGGCTCGGTGTCTTGATCTCCGGCGCGTTCGGGTAACCGGCGGGACCGCGTTCGAATCCCTGCTTGCCCCACTCGTCGAGGATCGCGCCGCGAACCATCTGCACGCCGGTCTGCGGCGTCCAGTACAGCGAACCGTGCTGGAAGGCCTGGAACCTGCCGCGCCCGTCCTCCAGCGCTCGCTCCTCCCCCGTCGGCAGCCCGAGCGGCCCGGTGGGGCCTGCCGCCGCCTGGTAGCCGGCGCCGAAGAAGCCGACGGGGTGCGCGCCGCTGTCCGGCGTGTAGAAGACCCGGCCGCCTTGGAAATCCTGAGCGGTGCCGCCCGCCGCCGCGTACTCCCCGGTGAGGCATTCCCCGAGCCAGGTCGCCGCGGCGGCCACGGGGCCGATCGCGCCGCCCGCCTGGCAGGCGGGCTTGCCCTGATCGACGCCCAGCGCGGAGGCGGCCTGAGTCCAGGACTGACGCATCTCGAAATCCCAGTACGGCCAGGAATGGGTGCCGGACGGGCGATAGTTCACCTGCGCCGGAATGGCCAGCTTGGACAGCTTGGTCACGAAATTCTGCGAGGTGAGACGGGACAGGATCTCCAACCCCATCCCCGCTACGTTCGTACTCACGCCGGGGATGCCAAGGGCTTGGTCGTAGGGCCCGATCGCGCCACTGCCGCTGGAGATGTAGAGGCTCACGCCGCGCAGCTTGTCGGCCAGCATGTACGGGTCGTGCGCCTCCCATTCCGGGCCCGTCTGCGGGCCCCACATGGCGGCGGCGTTGAAACCGCCCGCGTCGCGCATGGCGAATTCGATGGCTTGCGGCATACCCAGCGTCGTCGTGGTCAAGAAGCCGGAGTACGAGGCGGCGTGCCGCACGAAGCCGGGGTTACGGGCGGCGAGGAGCATCGCGGCCGTGCCGCCCATCGAGAGGCCTTCCATCCCCCGTACGGGCGTCGCGCGCCAATGACTCTCGAGCAGCGGCGGAAGCTCCTTGGTGAGAAAGGTCTCCCACTTGTAGGTGCGGCCGTTGTCCGACTCGAGCCAATCGGTGTAGAAGCTGGACTGCCCGCCGACCGGCAGCACGACGGTGACGTTCTTGTCGGCGAAGAATTCGACCGCCCCCGCCTCTTTCGTCCAGCCGTTCTCGTCGTCGGTCGCGCGCAGGCCGTCGAGCAGGAACAGGACGGGGAACCGGGCCTCCGGCCGGGCGTTCCAGTCCCGCGCCAGCAGCAACTGCACCTGGATCGGCACACCCATGGACGGCGAGGTCACCCAGAGTGCGACGCGACGATCGCTGAGCCACTGGACCTTCTCCAGCGCCGGCGCGGCCACAGCCGCCGTGGGCTCCGCGCCCGCGGGCGCCGCGACGGACGCGCTCGCGGCTAGGGGGATCACCAACGCGGTGGCGAGCAGCATGAGCCGCTCGCGTGCCGAACGAGCGACGAGACGCCCGCGTATGCCACAGCTACCGCGCGTAATCCCTGTCACAGAAGCTTTGTACTCCCGTTATAGCGACGATTACGGGAGACACGCGCTGCCCAGCAAACTATGTTCGCCCGCGCGCGATCATGGCTGCCCCCGAACGCAATTCAGGCCACACCGAAGCGGTGCGGCCTGAATGCGAAGGGGTGATCAGATCACCAGGCGCCGGTGGCGTCCAGGATCATGTTGCGCGAGGCGAACAGCTGGCCCTCCCAGTACTTCCAGGAGTGCGTGCCTGCGGCCGGGAAGTCGAACCGGGCGGGGATGCCCAGCGAGCTCAGGCGAGCCTGGAACGCGCGGGTGTTCACCAGCGACAGGGCCTCCAGCGCCATCGCGTTGCCGGTGTTGAACACGCCGACCGCCGAGTTCGGCTGGTCGAACTGACCCGGCAGACCGCTGGCGGCCGAGATGTACATCGGCAGGCCGCGCAGCTGCGGCGCGAAGACGAACGGGTCCATCCGCAGCCACTGCGGGCTCCACGGCGCGGCCATCGAGTCGACGTTGAAGCGGCCCGCGTCCAGCATCGCGATGCGGATCGCCTCACGCATGCCCGGCGCGGAGATGTTCAGGTAGCCCGAGTAGGAGGCGGCGAACTTGAACTGGTCACGGTGGTAGGCCGCGAGAGCCAGCGCCGCACTACCACCCATGGACAGGCCGACGACCGCGTTGTTGGTGCGCGAGACGCCGTAGCCCTCCAGGAAGGCCGGGAGCTCCTTGGTGAGGAAGGTCTCCCACTTGTAGGTGGTCTTCTGGCCGTTCAGGTTCGACGGTGCGTACCAGTCGGTGTAGAAGCTGGACTGACCGCCGACCGGCATCACCAGGGTGATGTTGTCGTTGCCGAACTGCTGCAGCGCGTTGGTCTCGAACGACCAGGCGTTGCGGTCGTCGCGGGCGCGCAGGCCGTCGAGCAGGTAGAGCGCCGCGTTGCCGCCACGCGCGGCCCACTGCACCTGGACCTTGATCGGGCCCATGCTGGAGGGGACCATCAGGTCCTCGAAGCCACCCGCGGGCGCCCGCAACACCGGCGCGTGCGCCGACGGCGCCGCGGTGGCGAGCGTCGGGGTCGCCAGGCCTGCGGCGATCGGTAGCGCCAAAACGGCGGCACCGACTGCCAGAATTCGACTACGCCAACCGCGAGCCGCGCCTCGCCGTACCGACTGTGTTCTCTTCGGCGCGGCCGCCCTGCCGAAACGCATGAATCCTGCTCTCTTTCTGCTGTTGTGGTGCCACTCGCCGCCCGAGGGGCGAAGCGGCACCCGTGTTGCCAACGAGACACGCGTCACGGACATGGTCCCGACAATCCGATACCCATGACGGCGCTACAACGATCTGGTCACACTTGCGCTCGCTGGACGATATTCGACGGCCCTCGCTTTAGCAAGATCCGTGGTCTTTCCACTGGCGAAATCCGTCCGTTTGCGCAAGGTAATGATGCGGTGACCTTATCGCGTTCTCGTGGTGATGTCGTGTTGGAACGCAAGATATTCGCGCCCCTGGCGAGAACTGTCACCGGTCCGAGATCTTCGCAATCCCGGCACCGCCACAGCGCTCCGGCTCCCGGACGCCGCACCTGGAAGGCGGGACCCCTACCCGCCCAGCCCGTGACCGAACCGAGATGGGAACCGAGATCTGCCGTGATAGCCACGGCGACGAACTCGAGCAAACAGCTCTCAACTCAGACGACCCTACAACAGCGATCTTTCAGCAAATGCACCGGAGGGTTGTCGCCACCGCCTCCACCCCGGCAACCGACTCCAAAGCCCGTAGCCCTCGGCCAGGAGCCCACCGCAAGATCCGGACCACGCCCTCCCGCGAACAACGGCGGTCGCCCCACAAAGCGCACAAATGTTCCCTCGGGCGCGCGATAAACCGCAAGATTCACCCCTATATCCCGGCCGAGTGCGAGTCTTACGAGCACCGTTCGCGGACTCGTGGCCGAGTGGACGAAGCGCATGCGCCGCAGGCGCGAGTCTCGTCCGCTCGGGCACGAGCCATAAAGGGGCCGCGAACACGCGGGGCCGCAGACCGACCCGGCCGCCGCGGATTCGACTCAGCCGATGTTCGCCGACATATCGGGGATCATTCGCATGGCCTCGTCCGCCCAGTTGTTCCAGGCGTGAATGCCGAACGGGGGGAACGAGTAGACGGCGTTGCCGCCGCCCAGGGTCGCCATCCGGACCTGGAACGCGCGCGTGTTCGCCAGCGCCAGGGTCTCCAGACCCATGCCGTTGAGGGTGCTGAAGCTCGGCGGGTCGGTGGCCGAGGGCAGGCCGCTGGCCGCGGCGATCCACAGCCGGGTGCCGTTGCGGACCAGGTTGGGCGCGAAGACGAACGGGTCCATCCGCAGCCACTGCGGGCTCCACGGCGGCGCCATCGAGTCGACGTTGTAGCCGCCCGCGTCCAGCATGGCGGCGCGGATCGCCTCACGCATGCCCGGAGCCGAGTTGTTCAGGTAGCCGGAGAACGAACCCGCGAAGCTGAACTGGTCCGGGTGGTAGGCCGCCATGGTGAGCGCCGCGCTGCCGCCCATGGACAAGCCGAAGGCGCCGTTGCGGTTGGGGTTGAACCCCAGCCGGTCGCGCAGCGCCCAGCGCAGGTTGTTGGTCAGGAAGGTCTCCCACTGGTAGCGGTAGCTCTTGCCCGGTCCGCCCGCGAACCCGTCCAGCCCGCCGGAACCGGTACTGGAGCCCGCGCCGGCCGGGATGCCGAAGAACTCGCTCGGCGCGAGCCAGTCGGCGTAGAAGCTCGACATGCCGCCGACCGGCATGACCACGTTGATGTTCTGGCTCGCCAGGACCTGGGGGATGTTCGTCTCGATCTCCCAGCCGTTCAGCGTCTCCGGCGCCCGCATGCCGTCCAGCACATAGACGACGCGATTGGTGTTTCCGTCCGCGGCGCGCAGAATCCGGGTCTTGATGGGACCCATGCCGGAGTCGACCCAGAAGTCGAATGCCGCGGGGTCGAACGCCGCCGATGCCGTGGCGCCGGCACCGCCGATGGCCGTGCCCAGCGGCAACAGCATCGCTACGGCGACGCCGAGGACGGACCGTCGCAACCACGAACCGGATGTTCGAGACCTTCCGGGCCCGCGCTTCCTGCGCGCACTACGCATCACATTGGACCTTTCACTCGGGCGGCCTAGTCGGCAAACTGCTAGCAATCTCCACCGGTCACTCACGCGGCAGCAAGCCACAGCGTCCACCGAGAAACGGACGAATCGAACTCGGTGCATGTTGAACGGGTATCAATCGACAACGAATGCCTTCATGTTGCTGGATGGTGATCCAGACCACAACTACCGAAGCCGTTTTCTCCGCATATTCGTTCGCTAAGTACCCGCAGTGGACCCGGTAAACGCCGAAAGACCGCTCTGCGCCGGTGGCGCGGAGCGGTCTTTCGTCGCTGTTGCCGGGTTACTACCCGATGTTCGCGGACAGATCCGGAATCATCCGGTAGACCTCGTCGGCCCAGTAGTTCCAGTTGTGCACACCCACGGCCGGGAAGTCGTAGGTGACGTTGTTCGCGCCCAGGGTGAGCATGCGAACCTGGAAGGCGCGGGTGTTGGCCAGCGCGAGCGCTTCCAGACCCATCGCGTTGAGCGTGTTGAAGCTGACGCCGTCCGCCCCGCTCGGCAGACCGCTACCGGCGGAGACCCACAGGCGCGTGTTGTTCGCCTTCAGGCGCGGCGCGAACACGAACGGGTCCATCCGCAGCCACTGCGGGCCCCACGGCGGCGCCATCGCGTCGATGTTGTAGCCGCCCGCGTCCAGCATGGCCACGCGCAGCGCCTCGCGCATGCCCGGCGCGGAGATGTTCAGGTAGCCGGAGTACGAACCGGCGTAGCGGAACTGGTCGGGATGGTAGGCCGCCAGGGTGAGCGCGGCACTGCCGCCCATGGACAGGCCGAACACGCCGTTGCCGTTGGGATTGAACCCGAGCCGGTCACGCAGCGCCCAGCGCAAGTTGTTGGTGAGGAAGGTTTCCCACTTGTAGGTGCTGGTCTTGCCAGGGCCGCCCGCGGAACCGGTCAGCAGACCGGAACCCGAGTTCGCCGAACCGGTGGAGGACGACCCCGCGCTGCCGAGGCCGAAGAAGTCGCTCGGGCCGTTCCAGTCGGCGTAGAAGCTGGACTGGCCGCCGACCGGCATGACCACGTTGATGTTCCACTTGGTCAGCTCGCGCACGACCTCGGTGTCGATCTCCCAGCCGCTCAAGTCGGTGCGCGCCCGCATGCCGTCCAGCGCGTACACCACGCGCCCGGTGTTGCCGTCGGCGGCGCGGAAGACGCGCGACTTGATCGGCCCCATTTCGGAATCGACCCAGAAGTCGATGCCGTCCGGATTGAACGCGGCGGAGGCCGGGGCGGCAGGGCCTGCCACCGACACCCCGAGCGGTAGCAGAACGGCCAGCGAAACCAGCATGGACCGCTTGAGCCAGGAACCTGCTCTTCGAGTTTTCAGACGACGCCCGATCACGCCTCGCATCAGTTTCAACCTTTCGTTTCACAAGCGACAGCGGCAAGCCGTCCACACGGTAACCCGCCGATGCCCACGACCCGTGGACGCCAGGCCGGGCATACGGTCGTAGCGTATATCGGTATCGACACGGTGGCGTTACCAAAAAGAGATAAAGCGAGGTACGCCACTCTGTCTACCTCGCACAATGGGGCTGCTGGGCCCACCGTGTCCGATGGGCCCAGTGTGATTTCAGGGATCAGCGAGGCGCGACCTGTTGCGGAAACGGATCGACCAGTCCGCACCGCTGGATCTCGTACTTCGGCACCCGGTCGATGCGGTACTTCGCGAACCGCAGCGCGTTGCGCACGTTGTGCCGGAAACGCTCGAAGGTGAGCGGATCGCGGTACGAGATCATCAGCGCCTGGGTGTCGGGGCAGGACATCGCGGTGCGCGCCTGGGTGACCCACTTCTCGTCCAGATACCAGGGCATCCACGGCTTCTTGTCCACCATGCCGGTGTCCACGACGACCCAGTCCGGGTACAGGCTCTTGTCATGCCCGATCCGGCCGTCGGTGAGCCGATCGGTGTGCGCGGCCAGCGGGTAGGCCAGGCCCATCGGATCGATCACGGGCACGTCCAGCGGTACGTTCATGCTGGTCATCCCGAGGTTCAGGAAGTAGACCGTGTGCCCGGCGCCGCCGGGAGGTATCGGCTGGGGCGGCGGAGCGATGTACCAGAACATGAACGACGGCGAGTTGAGCAGCAGACCGCCGTTCGGACTGTTGGTGATGTCGTCGACCATCGCGCGGATGCGCGGATAGTCCAGGTAGTCCTCGGCCAGGATCGGGTGGTCGTGCCCGGTGTTGAGCACGTAGTAGACGCGCTCGTCGACGATGCCGGTGGAGGTGATCTTGGTGCCGGTCTTGATCGCGGTGGTGTCGGCCGCGAACACCGCCCAGCCCGCGACCGCGACGAACGCGACGGCGATCGCCGCGAGGGACCAGTCGGCGGAGGTCGCGGCGCGCACCCCGCCCTGCGGCACCCGGATCGGAATAACCGCGACCGGCAGCAGCAAGAGGAACAACTGCGGCAGCAGCATCCGGCCGTGCATGAAGTCGCCGCCGACCCGCAGCGCGTACACGGTGAGGAGGAACCCGCTGACCAAGACCAGCGTGACCACCGCGCCCGGGGAGCGCAGCCACTCCCGCACCCGCCGCACCGACCAGCCGCGTGCCTCGTCACCGGAGGTACGACCCGCCCGTGTGCGTGCGGCGAGCACACCGGCGACCAGCAGCACCAGCAGCGGCGCCCACAGGAAGTACGGACCGACCAGGTCCCAGAGGTAAGTGAAGCCCTGCCCCCATTTGGCGCCGCCCGCGTCCTTCGCGACGGCGGTGTTCGGGTAGGGCAGACCGTAGTAGCCCATCCGCCAGATCTGATAACCCAGCGGAACCAGTCCGGCCACCGCGACGATCACCGCGCGCAGCACGATCGGCCGCAGCCTGCTCTCGGGCATCGGAGCGAAGAAGATCATCAGCAGCGCCAGCGCGCCGACCAGCGTCATCTCCGGACGGATCAGCGGGGCGAGTCCGGCGAGGAAGACCAGCCCGAGCAGGCCGGGCAGGCGCACCGATTTCGCCTGGCTCCAGCGCATCAGCTGCCACCACAGCAGGCCGATCCAGCAGATCACCAGGCCACTTTCCAGGCCCGATGTGACGTAGTCGCGGGCGGGCGGCAGCGCGATGTAGACCAGCACGCCCGCGGGCAGCAGCAGGCCGGTGCTCGTCCCGCCCCACAATCGCGCCGAACCGAGCATGGCGAACACGACCGCCGCGAGCGACACCGTGAGCGCGACGCCGAGCACCACGTACTCGAGCCGCGCCTGGGTCAGCCAGCTGAAGAACCAGACCAGGTAGGTCCACGCGGTGCTGGTGTTGGTTTCGACCCGCTCGCCAGCGTTGAAGACGGGGCCGTTGCCCGCCAGCAGATTGCGCACGGTGCGCAACACGATGAGACCGTCGTCGGCGATCCACCGTCGCTGCCAGCCTCCGACCGCGAAAAGGACAACGGTGAGCGCGATCCCACCGACGAACGTGGCTTCGGATAGACGCGCGAACCGCGACGCGGAGCGGGCCTGCGCATCGGCAGGCCGCTCCGCCGCGTATTCCGTTTGCTCCGCTACCAGCATCTCGTCAGGTGAGATAGACAGCGACACCTACCGCTCCGATCCAGGCAATTGCGAGGAACTGCAAGACGCGGTCCCCCAGCGCGATCTCTTCCGGCTCCCCGGCCTCGCCGCCGTCGACGTCGACCGCGTAACGCAGGATCGCGATCGTGAACGGGACCATCGAGATCCCGAACCAGTTGGTGTCCTTGATGCCGTCCTGCTGGAACGCCCAGAGACCGTAGAACACCACGACCGCCGTCGCGGCCAGCGTCCAGATGAAACGCAGGTAGGTGGGGGTGTAGTACTCCAGCGACTTGCGGATCTTGGCGCCGGTGCCCAACGCGATCTGCAGTTCCGCGTAGCGCTTGCCCGCCGCCATGAACAGCGAGCCGAACGCCATGATCAGCAGGAACCACTGCGACAGGTCGATGTCCGCCGCCGCGCCACCGGCCACCGCGCGCAGCAGGAAGCCGGAGGACACGATGCAGATGTCCAGCACGGCCTGATGCTTGAGCCCGAAGCAGTAGGCCAGCTGGATGCCGATGTACACCGCCATCACCACGGCCAGATGCCACGAGGCGAGGAACGATCCCGCGATCGACCCGGACAGCAGCAGCGCCGACAGCAGGTAGGCCAGGTTCACCGGGACGACGCCCGCGGCGATCGGCCGGAACCGCTTGGTCGGGTGCGCCCGGTCGGCCTCCACGTCGAGCGCGTCGTTGACCAGGTAGATGCCCGAGGCCGCCATGCAGAACGCCACGAACGCGATGCCGACGTGCGCGAGCACGTCCACATCGGTGACGGTGCCCGCGGCCAGCGGAGCGGCGAGCACCAGGACGTTCTTGACCCATTGCCGCGGACGGACTGCCTTGAACAGACCGCCGGCCAGCGTCTTGGGCGGGCCCTTGACTACCGCCTCGGCCAGGTCGGCGCCGGTCGGCTCTTCACTCATGTCAACCAAGGCTCTTTCTTGTGCGGTCACTGTCGAGTCTCTTTTCGGCGGCGAGCAGGGCGGCGGCCGACGCGGCGCCGAGCGCGGAACCGGCGAGCACGTCGGTGGGGTAGTGCACCCCGAGGACCACCCGGGAAAGCAGCATCGGGGGGACGAGCACCGCAGGCAAGGGTAGCCCGGTCAATCTGCCGAGCAACACGGCCGCCGCCGTCGTCGAGGTCGCGTGCGAGGAAGGGAAGCTGAGTTTGCTCGGCGTTCCCACGTTGACCTGCACCGACGGATCGTTCGGGCGGGGGCGGCGGACGATTCGCTTGATGACGATCGAGGCCGCGTGGGCGCCGACCGCGCCGACCGCGACCCCGGCCCACTGTCTGCGCCGCGGCTTGTCCACCAGCCAGCCCGCAGCGGCGATGCCTACCCAGCCGAGCGCGTGCTCACCGAAGTGCGACATGCCGCGCGCCGCGGACACCACGGCGGGTTTGCTGCCGAGGGTGGCCTGCACGGCGTTGATGACGGCGACCTCCCGCGGCGGCTGCTGTCCGGCCGTCTCCGGTCGCGCGGACACCGGGCCGCCGTGACCATTGGCGCTGTGCAACGGCGGCTGCGCCACCGCGTCGTCGGCGGCGCTCGCTCCCAGACTCACTGCTGCCCATCCTTCGTGTCGATGCCGAAGACCTTCTCCCACGCCGCGGTGCTGGTCAGCTGCGGGTGGGCGGCGCGGTAGCGCTGCTGCATCTCCGGGAAGCGGGCGGCCAGCTCCTTGCGCAGGCGCATGGCCTCCTTGAACAAGCCGAGCGCCTGGCGCGGGTCGCGCTTGCGGTAGACGACGCCGCGGCCGTCGGCCGTGGTGACGGTGACGCCGTCGACCTGCGAGAGCAGGAACCAGCGTGCGTCCAGAGTCGGGACGTTCAGCTGCGGGGTCTCGTGGTGCTCGGAGTGCGCGGGGCGGAAGTTGTGCACCACGCCCTTGGCCAGCCGGACCACCTTGGCGATCGGGTTGGCCGGCTCGCCGACCGCACCGACGCCGATGTGGCTGGCCAGCGGCAGTTCCGTGGAGGAGGGCAGGATCACCGCGTCCGGGTACTGCCTGCGCAGTTCGTGCACCGCGCCCAGCGCACTGGGCAGCAGCTGGAACAGTCGTTCCGGGCCGGCCAGGAAGTCGCGGATGGCGAGGTTCTGGATCGCGACCGTCGAGTACTCCAGGCACAGCAGGTGTTTCAACGTGGCCTTGATCGTGTTGACGACCATGCCGCGCCCGTTGCCCGGCAGGTGCAGCGAGGCCACGACCAGGCGATTGCGCAGGTGGAAGTACGCCTGCCAGTCGATGGCGTCGTCCTTGTCGCTCCAGGCCATGTGCCACACCGCCGCGCCGGGCAGAGTGACCGTCGGGTACCCGGCCGCGCGGGCGCGCAGGCCGTACTCCGCGTCGTCCCACTTGAGGAACAGCGGCAGCGGCTGGCCGAGCTCCTCGGCGACGCGGCGCGGGATGACGCAGGTCCACCAGCCGTTGAAGTCGACGTCGATGCGCCGGTGCAGCAGCTTCGAGTTGTCCCGGTCCTTGAGCGGGTACTTGGAGAAATCGTGGTCGTACTCGACGTTCGGCGCGGCAGTCCACATGAAGATGCCGCGATCGACGACCTCGCCCATGACGTGCAGGTGCGAGCGCTCCTGCAGGTTGAGCATCTGGCCGCCGACCAGCACCGGCGACTTGGCGAAGCGGGCGAAGGCCAGCGCGCGCAGGATCGAGTCGGGCTCGATCTCGATGTCGTCGTCCATGTAGACGATGTACTCGGCGTCGGTGGTCTTCAGCGCCTCGTACATCACCCGGCTGTAGCCGCCGGACCCACCGAGGTTGGGCTGGTCGTGAATGGACAGGCGGTCGCCCAGCGCCGCCGACGATTCCGCGAAGCCGGGTTCGTCGACGACCTTCTTGGTGCCCTGGTCCGGGATGATGACGGCCGCGATCTTCTCCAGCACCAGCGGGTCCGAACCGAGGGCGGCGAGGGTCTTCACCGCGTCGGTGGGCCGGTTGAAGGTGGGCATGCCGACCGCGATGCTGCCCTCGCCGGGCGCCTCGACCGGCGCGTACCAGCCGCCGGACAGCAGCGTGACCGCCGTGTCGGTGGTGATGTCGAACCAGATCCAGCCGCCGTCCTCGAACGGGGCCAGGTCGGTCTCGAATTCCACGACCACCGAGTCGGCGCCGGTCGCGACCGCGAATTCCTTGCCCTGCACGTGAATTCGCGAACCGTCGGCCTTCGAGCGGTACACGTCGACCCGGCCGTGGCCGGCCAGTTCCAGGCGCAGCACCACCGACGACAGGACGCTCCAGCGCCGCCAGTAGCTCGCGGGCAGCGCGTTGAAGTAGGTGCAGAACGAGACCTCGGACTCCGCGCCGATCGACAGCGAGGTGCGAGTGGCCGCGTGCGCGCGCCGGGCGTTGGTCGCCGATTCCTCGACGTAGAGCGTGCGCACGTCCAGCGGCTCACCCGGCCGGGGCAGGATGATGCGCTGCAGCAGCGACTTCGCGCGGGTCTCGGTGGTCATGTCTTCCAAAATGGATTGGGAGGTCATCGCGCTCCTAAGCCTCCTGGTCGACCAGCGGCGCGCCGTCGGCGAGGTGCGGTCGCAGCACATTGTCGAACATGCTCAGCGCGCTGCCGATCGCCATGTGCATATCCAAGTACTGATAGGTGCCGAGGCGGCCACCGAAGACGACCTTCGCGGCGGCGGTCTCCTGCTTGGCCAGCTCGCGATAGGCCAGCAGTTTCGACCGGTCCTCCGGGGTGTTGATCGGGTAGTACGGCTCGTCGCCGGTCTGCGCGAACCGGGAGTACTCCCGCATGATCACCGTCTTATCGGCGGGGTAGTCGCGCTCGGGGTGGAAGTGGCGCGGCTCGATGATGCGGGTGTAGGGCACGTCCGCGTCGTTGTAGTTCATCACCGAGGTGCCCTGGTAGTCGCCGACCGGAAGCACTTCGGTCTCGAAATCGATGGTGCGCCAGCCCAGCTCGCCTTCGCGGTAGTCGAAGTAGCGGTCCAGCGGGCCGGTGTAGACCACCGGCGCGTCCGGGCTCTCGGCGCGCAGCTGCTCGCGCACCTCGAACCAGTCGGTATTCAGGCGCACCTCGATCAAGTCGGAGGCGGCCATGTTCTCCAGCCACTTCGTGTAACCCTCGCGGGGCAGGCCCTCGTAGGTGTCGTTGAAGTAGCGGTTGTCGAAGGTGTAGCGGACCGGGAGACGGGTGATGTTGCCCGCGGGCAGTTCCTTCGGGTCGGTCTGCCACTGCTTGGCGGTGTAGTCGCGCACGAACGCCTCGTAGAGCGGGCGGCCGATCAACGAGATGGCCTTCTCCTCGAGGTTCTGCGCGTCCTTGGTCTCGATCTCCGAGGCCTGCTCCGCGATCAGCGCGCGCGCCTCCTCCGGCGAGAAGTAGCGGCCGAAGAACTGGGAGACCAGGCCGAGGCCCATCGGGAACTGGTAGGCCTGACCTTTGTGCATCGCGAAAACGCGGTGCTGATAGCCGGTGAACTCGGTGAACTGGGTGACGTAGTCCCACACCCGCTTGTTCGAGGTGTGGAACAGGTGCGCGCCGTACTTGTGGATCTCGATCCCGGTTTCCGGATCCGGCTCGGAATACGCGTTGCCACCGAGGTGGTGGCGCCGTTCGATCACCAGAACCCGTTTACCCAGCACGGTGGCGGCGCGTTCGGCAACGGTCAGCCCGAAGAATCCGGAGCCGACGACGATCAGATCGAACTGTGAGGCGGAATGGACGGAGTTACCCGGGGACGATGCGACGGTCACGGGAGCCCAGAGTATCGGAAGTCCCCGCCACGTCCGGGTGGAGTCGGAACTGTGCTCACCGGCACCGCTCGGCGTACCCGTTTTCACGCCATCGACCTCGGCATTTCGCCGGGCGCGCTCCAGCGTCTTCCGGCCCGTGCTCAGGCCGGGAAACCGACGTCGAGCTCGACCTTGTCCCGTTCGCTGTACAGCTTCCAGTAGTGGTCACCGAGCTCGTCGCCGGTGATGCGGACTATCTCGAGACCCTCCGGGATCACTTCCGGATGCTCGTCGACGATCTGCGCGGCCTTGCTGCCGTCGATCAAAGCGCCGATGTTGAGCAGTCCGACGTAGACGCCGGTGCCGCGCAGTTCCACCTCGAGTTGACGCAGATAGCCGCGCTGCGCGGCCAGCGCGATGCCGAAGTTGGCCAGGTAGGGCGCCACGAAGTGCTCGGACGAGCCCGACGAGAACAGCAACGCGCCGTCGCCCCGTTCCACCATCTTCGGCGCGAGCGCCCTCGTCACCAGGATCGGTGAGTGCACTTTCAGCGCCATCGGCGCATCGAGGGAAGGTATGTCCACCTCCAGAGTCGAGGGCAGCCGGTCGCCCATGTCGCCCGCCGCGCCGTGCATCGCCGCGTCGATCGGTCCGAAGGTCGCTTCGATCTCCGCGATCACCCCGTTGACCTGCGCGGCGACGGTCACGTCCGCGGGAAAGGCGGCGGCCTCGATGCCTTCGGCCGTCAATTCGCCGGCGTGCCGCCGCGCCTTCGCGGGGTCGCGCCCGATGACGGCCACCCGGAACCCTTCGCGCCCGAATCGGCGGCCCGTGCCGACGCCGAGGCCGGGTCCGTACCCGAAGATCGCGATGGTCTCGGACATTGCCACTCCTGATTAAGTTGAGCGATGGTTCAAGTTCACCGTCGACAATAGACTAAGTTGAACCCTTGCTCAACATATGTGCGCGCGCCGGATTTGTAGGATCGGGCCGTGGACAAGCCGTTGCGAAGCGACGCCCAGCGCAATCGGGACGCGCTCGTGACCGCCGCGCGGGCAGTCTTCACCGAACGCGGCCTGGACGCCCCGCTCAAGGAAATCGCCGCGCGCGCGGGCGTCGCCATCGGCACGCTCTACAACCGGTTCCCCACCCGCGACGACCTCATCGCCGCCGCGGTCGAGGACCGGATCGAAGCGGGCAGTCGCATCGCCGAGGACGCGCTGGCCATCGACGACCCGTGGGAGTCGTTCGTCTACCTGGTCGAGCAGGTCTGCGCGCTGCAAGCCGCCGACCGGCTGCTCAGCGAACTGGCCGTGCGGTCCGCGCCCAGCCGCGCCATCGCGCAGGCCCAGGAGTACGGCCACGGCCTGATGCGCCGGATCATCACCCGCGCACAGGAGGCAGGCGCGCTGCGCGCCGATTGGGTACTCGAGGACATCGCCTTCATCACGTGGTCGCACACCAGAATCGTCGAGGCGACCGGTCACATCGCACCCGAAGCCTGGCGTCGCCATCTCGGCCTCGTACTCGACGGCCTGCGCGCGGCAGCGGCCCATCCGCTGCCGGTGCCCCCGATCACCGAGGACCAGTTGATGCACGCGCTCGGGCGCGACGACCAGGACTAGTGGGCCGTTACGTGGGCCGAGTCCGCGCAGAGCGAACTCTGAACGCACGTCAGTGTGGCGGTCGCGACTGCGGTGCGGGTGTGTGCTGGCCGATCGGCAGCGAGCCCTACCGCTCCGTCCCGACAGAAATCGAGCCGAGAGCGACACACGCACAGAGCAATGAACGGCTCTCGACGACCGGACGACCGGCGGCCGGTACGCACGCATGCGTACCGGCCGCCGGATGGTTGTTCGCTACAGCCGCTGTTCGGCGTAGACCTT
The DNA here is from genome assembly GCF_001613465.1 of Nocardia niwae NBRC 108934 = DSM 45340. Lineage (GTDB taxonomy): Bacteria > Actinomycetota > Actinomycetes > Mycobacteriales > Mycobacteriaceae > Nocardia > Nocardia niwae. Next base: position 243,358 of record NZ_BDCK01000016.1, read on the forward strand.
CATCGCGTCGCGCACGAACTCGGCGGTGCCCGCGCCGTGCACGTCGTAGTTCTGCGCGAAACGCGGGTCGGCCACGTACATCTCGCCCAGGTTGACGAACGCCTCCTTCACCACCGGACGCCCCTGCCAGCCGATGCCGATCCAGTCGTAGTGGCGCTGGACGATGGCCTGCACCTGCTCGGCGTCGGGCGCGAGCCCGTCGGCGCGCGCTCGGCCGTAGTCGGCGGCGATGTCGAGATGGGTCTGCTGGAAGGCCTTCTTGTCCGCCTCGGATATCGAGCGCCACCAGCGGTCACCGCTCTCGTAGGCGTCCTTGCCCCAGCGTTCGATCACCTCGTCCTTGTACTTCGTGTGGTCGAAGCCGTCGAAAACTTCCGCAGCCACGAGTTGTTCACCTCTTTCCGTCTTGTGCAGCGTGGTTTGCACCGACTCGATCTGCCGCCGGATCCGATCCTGTTCCTGCCGTAGCAGTCCCAGGTGCGTACGCAGCGCGGCGGCGGTGTCCTGCTCCCCCGCAAGGACTTCGGCGATGACCGGAAGGCCGAGGCCCAGCTCGCGCAGCAGCAGGATGCGCTGCAACCGCACGAGGGAGCCCTGGTCGTAGTAGCGGTAACCGTTGGCCCCGATCCGGCTGGGCGGCAACAGCCCCAGCTGCCCGTAGTGACGCAGCGTGCGACTGGTGGTACCGGCCGCTTTCGCCAGATCCTGAATGGACCATTCCCCGGTCCCCATCACCTGTCCCTCCACCTTGCTCTCGTCGGTGTAACCAGCTTGCAAGTTGACGCTACGTCAAGGTCAACTGCTTTCGCGGGGAAGTTTCACCTCGACCGAAATACCGGTGTGGGCCCGGCCCCGGACAAGCGCAGGCTCAGGACGAGCCGGGGCTTTTCGGCGTGCCGACCGTCCGGTCGAGCGGGACGTCGCCGAGAGCGGTCCCCGGACCGAGTTGCCGCTCGAGTGCCCGCGCGGGGTTGCGGCCATCCCCGCACCGTCCAGCGTGCTCACACCATCGGCCGCGGCGGCTCCAACCGGCTCAGCCGCACTGCCGGATGCACCACCACCAGGCAATCCCGCAACGTCGGCCGATCAGCCGCCATCGGTCGCGGCAGCTCCTGGCCGAGGTGTACCACCGGGTCCGGCCACGCCGGGCGCAACCACACCGGCGGGCGCACTGGCACCGGGCGAGTTCGCACGACCGAGCGCGCCGGCCTGATCGGTTGCACGAACGCCACCGACTTGGGGCGAAGCGATCCCACCGGACGCAGCAGCGCTGGGCAAAGCCGCGCCGCCAGGTGGCGCGCCGGGGGGAACGGCCTGCGATTCAGCCGCTTCGGGAACCTCTTGCAGCATGCGGGAGTAGTCCACGACCTGCGCGCCCAGTGTGGGCGTCACGATGATGACGCCGTTGGTGTACATCCGGTAGGTGCCCGCACGCTGCGGCAGGATCATCTCCGGTCCGAGGGGCGTACCGATACTGCTCGCGGCACCGCCGATGCGTCGGTACTCGGCATCGACAGCTGATTCGGTGACCACCGCCTGCGCACGCGGATCCACCGGCGAACCGGGGACAACCACAGCCTGCGCACGCGGATCCACCGGCGTGCCGGGGGTGACCGCCGCCTGCCCGCGCGGATCCACAGCTGCGCCGGGGACGACCACAACCTGCGCACGCGGATCCACCGGCGTGCCGGGGGTGACCGCCGCCTGCCCGCGCGGATCCACAGCTGCGCCGGGGACGACCACAACCTGCGCACGCGGATCCACGGGGGTACCGGGGGTGACCGCCGCCTGCGCACGCGGATCCTCGACCGGCGCGGTGGTGACCAACTCCTCCGGCGCGGGGCCGACGTCCAGGGTGTGAATGTCGGTGGGTTGTCCGCCGCCGGGCGCGGCGGAATATTCCGTCCGCAGGATCCGGCCGTCGCGCAGCAGGACCGCGCCTCTCGTAGCCACGACGGCGGCCGCGGTCCGCGGATCTTCCTGCGCGGTACCGGAATACCTCTGGCAGGCGGTCGTGTCGCAGGTCTGCGCGTACGGATAGCGCTGTTCGGCGAGGGCGTAGGAGCGCGCCGCGATCGCCTGGGCCCGCAGCGCCTCTGCCGCGCCCTTGTCCGCCCAGTTGGGCTGCACCTCGGCCGGGACCACGCCGAGCAGATAGTCCTCGACGTCCACCTGGTTGACCGTGCGGGCCGCGCCCTCCTCGAGGGCGAGGCCCAGCGCACCGCGATACGCCGGACCACCACACAGCGTGAGATGTTCCGCCGCAGGGCGGTTGGGCCGGGGATCGACCGGATGGATCCAAGGGTCGTCGGTCAGCGCCTGCCACAGCACAGCACCGTCGCAGCCCACCGTGACGACCACGTTCGCGCCACCGCCGGGCAGCGCCGTCAGGTGCGCCGCCTGGCCGGGCGCCACCTCCCGGCCCGCCACCCGCGCACCGGCAACCGCGAAGACGTCCAGCGGCGAGTCGTCCCTGGCTTGGAGGCGAACCCGGACGGCCGTGGGTCCGACGGTGGCGAGCGTCGCGCCGGGGTAGTAGTGCGCGAGGATGTGTTCGGCTCCCCACCCCGCCCGGGCGTTGTCGAAAGCGCCGAGCTGGCTCATGCCACGCCCATGCCCGGGCCCGGCCAAGGGGTGATACGGAGCATCGACCGGCCTGCTCGCGACGGCGAAGAACGCGCTGGCGATCAGACCGACTCCGATCAGCATCGCGGAAGCCGGTCCGGTGCGCCGCAGCTTCCTTCCTGGTCGCTTGCCGCTCGCCCGGCGTCGAGAAATCGTTTTCACCAGCATTTTCCCGCCCCCCGCAGGCGCACATCAGGATGCATGAGTTCGCTCCCAGGGTTTCCAGGGCCGGTAGTTATCCACCTTTTACACAAGTTTTCGAGACGCGCTAGCAATCAAGCAGCTACATTCAGGCAATCACATAATCCTCAACCAGAGGTTTAGCCGTGTGACAAATGTGGCTATTGTGACCATTGGTACATCAGGAAGTAACTCGGAATCCCCCGTGATCACTGGTTCGACCTGATTGGAGACGCTCGTGCGGTACCGCAAACCGAAACGTTCCTACGTGCTCCCGGTTGTCACCACCCTCGCGGTCGCGGCCCCGCTCGGCACGCTGACGCTCAGTGATTCATCCGACTACCGCACCGCCACCAACAGCGAACCGGCCGCCGTCCCGGCCGAACTGGCCGAGGTCGCACTCACGCACGCGCCCGATATCGTGTTGCCGCTGCGCGAACTCACCGGACTGGCCCTGCCTGATCTGCATCTTTCCGATCTGCGCATGCTGCGGGCCGCCGCGTCCATTCCGATTCCCGACGGACCGCTACCACCGGGCGCGCGTCAACCGGAAGGAATACGACTACCCAGCTCGAATTCCGGCCAAACCTCCGAACCGGAATTCGATCCGAATCCCACGCCCGATCATCCGAATTCCCCTGCTCAGCCGATTTCCGAACGCGCCACCGGCAGTGTGCGCTTCATCGCGGATCCCGCCCGGCTGCAGCCCGGCACCACTCCCGACACTCCCGCGCTGTCCCCAGGCGCCGTGCCTCCCGAACTGATAAGCCAGGTGGGGGCCCAGGTGAAAGAACTCTCCAGCGACACCTCGTTCAGCATGGTCGCCCTCACCGCCCGGGAGCTGACCGACACCAAGGCCACGATCCGGGCCCGGCAGCCCGACGGCACATGGGGGCCCTGGTACGACACCGAACCCGTCGACACCCACCGCACCGACCGCTCCGGCCCCGGCGCGACCGACGGCACCGAGCCGATCTACGTCGGCGACACGACCGCGGTCCAAGTGCTGGTCACCCGCAAGCAAGCGACAGCGGGCACGATCCAGCCGGTGGCGCAGCCTGTCGCGACCGACCCGGGCGATCCGGCCCGGCAACCGGCCGCACGCTCCGACGACTCGGCCCAGCAAGTCGCGGACCTGACCGCCGTCCTCATCGATCCGGGCCGCGGCGCCACCGACGGAGAACTGCGCGACGTCGCCGCGGCGCTGCCCGGCGGCGGGCCCAGCGTGATCACGCGCGCCCAGTGGGGCGCCGACGAATCCATCCGCTGCGACGAGCCGACCTACGACGACACTCTCGGCGGCGTCACGGTGCACCACACCGCGGGCCGCAACGACTACAGCAAGTCCGAGTCGGCGGGCATCGTCCGCGCGATCTACACCTATCACGCGAAGACGTTGGGCTGGTGCGACATCGGCTACAACGCGCTGGTCGACAAGTACGGCCAGGTCTTCGAGGGACGGTTCGGCGGTCTCGACCGCCCGGTGCAGGGCGCGCACGCGGGCGGGTTCAACGAGAACACCTCGGGCGTCGCGCTGATGGGCAACTACGAGTCCGAGCAGCCGACCGAGGCGGCGATCGAGGCGATCGGCGCGTTCGTGGGCTGGCGCACCAAAGTGGCCGGGCTCGACCCCAAGGGCTCCACCACGATGGTGTCCGAAGGGACCTCCTACACCCCGTACGCCCAAGGCGAGTCCGTGCGGTTGCCGGTCGTCTTCGCGCACCGCGACGTCGGCAACACCACCTGCCCCGGGGACGCCGCGTACGCGCTGATGGATCGGATCCGCGATATCGCCGCCGGCGCTCCGGGCGCGCCCAGCGGCGGCGACAGCCCGCCCCCGGCAACCGGCGAGGTCGACGTGTCGGCCCTCGCGGCACTCACCACCAAGTTGCTGAACATGGTGCAGGACAACATCATCGCGAAGCACTGGTCGCAATCCGGCGGACCGAACGGCCCGCTCGGCGCCGTCCGGTCGGACGTGCTGCCCACCGTGCAGGGCCAGCAGTACGCCAAGTTCTCCAACGGCTACGTCTACACCGCGGCGGACGGGCAGGTCGTCGAGGTGCTCGGCACCATCCTGGACCGCTTCCTGCAGCTCGGCGGCGACACGGGTGTGCTGGGGCTCCCCCTGCACAATGCCTACCCGGTCCCGGACGGCCTGCGGGCCGACTTCGAGCACGGCTCCCTGATCCTCAACCAGCTCACCGGCCTGGTCACGACGGTGTGGAAGACCTACAACGACACCTACCGGGAGGAGATGAGCCGCAACCCGGTCGCGGCGCAGGTGAGCGCCCCGATCCCGCCCAATGCCCCGGCTCCAGCAGCCCCGGCAAAGGCGGCCCCACCGATCGGGAATCCAGCCGCCCCGGCAAACGGAACTCCAGCCGCCCCAGCGAACGGAACTCCAGCCGCCCCAGCGAACGGAACTCCAGCCGCCCCAGCTGACGCCGCCCCGGCAAACGGAACCCCGGCCGCCCCGGCTCCGAACAGCGCGCCGATCCCAGACGGCGCTCCGGCCTCAGCCACCCCCGCACCGTCGAGCGGCATGGCACCCGAGGCGAGCCCGTTCCCCCAGGTACCGGGCGCACCCGCCGCGATCGGTACGGCCCGGTCGGCTCCACAGCACCCGGCCGCGGTACAGCCACCACACGGGGCGGCCCCGGCCGACGCCGCTCCCTCGCCATCACCCGAGGGCTGATCCTGGACAAAGTCCCCCGTGGACCCCACTCGGAGCTCGCCCACGCGCGGGCTCCGAGTTGTTCCGGCACCTTCGACCCGAGACTTCCCGGCCCGAAGACGTGGCTACCGCAACACGACTCACACCCACCAACGTTCGAGGACGCGCGCGACGCCGTCGTCGGCGTTGGATTCGGCGATCTCGTCGGCGGCGGCCAGCGCCTCGGGGTGCGCATTGCGCATCGCGACGCCGTGACCCGCCATGGTGAGCATGGGGACGTCGTTGGGCATGTCGCCGAACGCGACGATGGTCGACTCGTCCACGCCGAGCCGCTGGGCGACCACCGCCAGGCCGGCGGCCTTGGTGATACCGGGCGCGGACAGTTCGATGAGCCCGTGCTCGGTCGAATAGGTGATGTCGGCGCGCTCGCCGATCAGCGGAGCGAGCACCGCGCGCATGTCCGAGCTGCGCGCCCCGGGCAGCCGGATCAGCATCTTGATGGCGGGCGCGTCGATGACCTCCTCGCGGGCGACCGAAGTGTCGTCCGGGTTGAGCCAGGCGTGCTCGTACTGGGGCGAGCTGACGAATTGCGGTGTCACCGCGTCGTGCGCGCTCTCGCCGACGCGTTCGGCCGCGAGACCGCAGCCGGGCAGCGCCCGCTCGGCGACGTCGGCGAGCCAGGCGAGCGTCGGCACGTCCAGCGTCATGCTGACCAGCACCCGGTCGGCGGCGCTGTCGTAGATCACCGCGCCGTTGCCGCACACGCACAGCGGCGCGTAACCCAGGCCTTGCACCACCGGATCGATCCAGCGCGGCGGACGCCCCGTGGCCAGCACGAACGGAACACCGTCGGCGATCAGGGCGCCTACGGCCGCCTTGGTCCGCGCGGAGACCCGCTCGTCGTGATCGATGAGCGTGCCGTCCACATCGGTGGCGACCATCTTCGGCTTGGGCAGGTGCAGGGGCGTCACCCATCCATCCTGCCGGACAACGCCGAGTATCGCGCCCGGGCCCGTGGCCGGATAGGCCCCGGACATGCCCGGATGTCGGGTGGCACGCGCGCCGCCGACCACGTCCTTATGATCGGGGGCTAATACCGACGCTGGCCCGGCCAGCCGAAAGACCAGAGGACTGATGACCGGCTTCCTGCTACGACGCGCGCTCAACTATGTCGTGCTGTTGCTGCTGGCTTCGTTCCTGACGTTCAGTTTGGCGTCCCTGACGTTCCGGCCGCTGGACAGTCTCGAACAACGCAATCCGCGCCCGCCACAGGCAGTGATCGACGCCAAGGCCGAGGAGTTGCACCTCAACGACCCGATTCCGGAGCGCTATCTCACCTGGCTGGCGGGCATCCCGCACGGTGATTTCGGCACCACGCTGGCCGGACAGCCGGTGAGCGAGGAACTGCCGCGGCGGGTCGCGGTGAGTCTGCGGTTGCTGGTCGTCGGTTCGCTGGTCGGCACGGTGCTCGGCGTGCTGATCGGTGCGGCGGGCGCGATCCGGCAGTACAAGTTCAGCGACTACTTCACCACGGTGGTGTCGCTGCTGATCTTGAGCACGCCGGTGTTCCTGCTCGCGACGCTGCTGAAATACGGTGCGCTGGAGATCAACTCGCTCGCCGGGTCGCAGATCTTCCTGTATACCGGCGAGACGTCGGCGAACAAGATCGAAGGCTTCGGACCGCAGCTGCTCGATCGCGTCCAGCACCTGATCCTGCCCACTGCCGCGCTGGCCCTCGGCGCCATGGCGGGCTACAGCCGCTATCAGCGCAACGCCATGCTCGACGTGCTGCAGAGCGATTTCATCCGCACCGCCCGCGCCAAGGGGCTCACACGCAGCAAAGCACTGTACAAACACGGTTTGCGCACGGCGCTGATCCCGATGGCCACGCTGTTCGCCTACAGTCTCGGCGCCCTGATCACCGGTGCGACCTTCACCGAGAAGATCTTCGGCTGGCACGGCGTCGGTGAGTGGCTGGTCGACTCGATCAACGCCCAGGACCTGTACGTCGTGGTGACGGTGACCGCGTTCGCCGGACTGGTCGTGCTGGTGTCGGGTCTGCTGTCCGACATCGTGTACGCGATTCTCGATCCAAGGGTGCGTGTGGGATGACGGAAGCCGAGATCATCGTCCAAGGCGCCCCCGAGGTCACCGCGACCGGGCGGCGCAAGCTGGTGCTGCGGCGCTTCCTGCGCAACAAGCCCGCCGTCGCGGGTGGACTGATCCTGATCGCGCTGTTCGTCGCGAGCTTCGCGTTGCCGCCCTTGCTGCCCTACGACTATCAGCAGCTGGACTACACCGCCCTGCTCCAACCGCCGAGCCCGGACCATCCCTTCGGCACCACGCAGATCGGTCAGGACGTGCTCGCGCAGACCCTGCGCGGACTACAGAAATCACTGGTCATCGGCCTGTGCGTCGCGTTACTGTCCACCACGATCGCGGCCACAGCCGGTTCGCTGGCCGGCCTGCTCGGCGGCTGGACCGACCGCGCGATCATGTGGCTGGTCGACCTGTTGCTGGTGGTCCCGAGTTTCATCGTCATCGCGCTGTTCGCGCCGCGCACCAAGGGTAGCGGTTCCATCCTGCTGCTGATCCTCCTGCTGTCGTGCTTCGGCTGGATGATCTCCGCGCGCATCGTGCGCGGCCTGACGCTGAGCCTGCGTGATCGCGAATTCGTCCGGGCCGCGCGGTACATGGGGGCGCCCACCCGCACGGTGATCCTCAGCCACGTCATCCCGAACATCGCCTCGATCCTGATCATCGACACCACCCTCACCGTCGGCTCGGCGATCATGGCCGAAACCGGTCTGAGCTTCCTCGGTTTCGGTGTGCAGCCGCCGGACGTGTCGCTCGGTTCGCTGATCGCCGCGGGGACGAAATCAGCGTTGACCTATCCCTGGCTGTTCCTGTTCGCAGGTGGTCTGCTGATCATCACCGTGCTGTGCGCCAACCTCGTCGGTGACGGCCTGCGCGACGCGTTCGACCCCGGCGCGAAGCGGGCACGGTCGAAGAAGAAGGCGAAAGCATGACTAGCGCAGGAACAACCGAGAAGACGGTCGAAACGACCTCGACCGCGCCGCTGCTGGAGATCACCGATCTGCGGGTGTCGTTTCCCAGCGAGGAGGGCCGGATCGACGCGGTGCGCGGCGTCACCTACACGGTGTCCGACGGCGAGGTGCTCGCCATCGTCGGTGAATCCGGGTCGGGCAAGTCGGTGTCTTCGCTGGCGGTGATGGGACTGCTGCCGGAGCAAGCGCGGATCACCGGCTCCATCCGGTTCCGCGGCCGCGAACTGCTCGGCCTCGGCGATCGCGACTTGTCCAAGCTGCGCGGCAGTTCCATCAGCATGGTGTTCCAGGACCCGCTGTCGGCGCTCACGCCGGTGTACCGGGTGGGCGATCAGATCGCCGAAGCCCTGCTGGCGCACGGGAAGATGGGCAAGGGTGAGGCCGCGAAACGCGCGGTGGAATTGCTCGACCTGGTGGGCATCCCGGACCCGGAGGTGCGGGCCAAGGCGTTTCCGCACGAATTCTCCGGCGGCCAGCGCCAGCGCGTGGTCATCGCGATGGCGATCGCGAACGATCCGGCGCTGATCATCTGCGACGAGCCGACCACCGCGCTGGATGTGACGGTGCAGAAGCAGATCCTCAACCTGCTGCGCAAGGCGCGCGACATCACCGGCGCGGGCGTCATCATGATCACCCACGACATGGGCATCGCCGCGACACTGGCCGATCGCGTCGCCGTCATGTACGCGGGCCGGATCGTGGAAACCGCCACCGCCGCCGAGCTGTTCAACACACCGCGGATGCCCTACACCGTCGGTCTACTCGGCTCGATCCCGCGGATGGACGGTCCGCCGCGGCGGCCGCTGATCCCGATCGTCGGCGCGCCGCCCGCCATGCACGCGCTCCCGCCGGGCTGCTCGTTCGCACCACGCTGCCCGGTGTCGATCGAGGAGTGCAGGGCGGCGGAACCTCCGCTGGAGGGAGTCGAACCCGGGCATACGGCCGCCTGCATCCGCACCACCGAGGTCGGCACCGACGAGCTGTTCGAGGCCTATCGCCGCGAGATCGCCGAGCCGGACGCCGAGGCCGAGGTGGAATCGGACGTGGTCTTGCGGGTTTCGAACCTGGTGAAGGTATTCCCGCTCATGTCGGGCGTGGTGCTGCGCCGTCGCAGAGGCGAGATCAGGGCGGTCGACGGCATCAGTTTCGAAGTGCGTCGCGGGCGCACCTTGGCACTGGTCGGCGAGTCGGGCTCCGGCAAGTCCACCACGCTCACCCAGATCCTCGATCTGGTCTCTCCGCAGGAGGGCGCCATCGAGATCATGGGCAGCGACGTCGCGTCGCTGAGCAAGGCGCGCAAGCGCGAGATCCGCCGGAAGATGCAGATCGTCTTCCAGGACCCCACCGCCTCGCTGGACCCGCGCCTGCCGATCTTCGACGCGCTCGCCGAACCGTTGCGCATCGACGGGCGTCCGCGGGCCGAGATCGCCCGTCGCGTACCGCAATTGCTCGAGCAGGTAGGACTGCGCCCCGAGCACGCCGACCGCTACCCCGCCGACTTCTCCGGCGGCCAGAAGCAGCGCATCAGCATCGCCCGCGCACTCGCGCTGGACCCGGAACTGCTGGTGCTCGACGAGCCGGTCTCCTCGCTGGACGTCTCGATCCAGGCGGGTGTACTGAATCTGTTGCGCGACCTGCAGACCGAGCGGGGGCTCTCGTATCTGTTCGTCTCGCACGACCTGTCCGTGGTGCGGAACCTGGCCCACGACATCGCCGTCATGTATCGCGGGAAGATCGTGGAATACGGCTCCGCGGAGCAGATATTCGCCGAGCCGCGACACGAGTACACCAGGGCGCTGATCGACGCGGTGCCGGTTCCAGCAGTCAGTCGATAGTCAGGAGAGCGCGATGCGGATCCGTTTCGACCGAACGCGGTGGACGGCGGGCTTGGCGGCTGTCGCGCTGATCGCCGCTGGCTGCGCGACCGGCGCCGACGAATCGGCCGCCGGACTGTCCGACGCGCTCGGCACCACCAGCGACGTCAATCCCAAGAACCGCGACGAGGTGCGTGAAGGCGGCAATCTGCGCCTGGCGGTCACCAGCTTCCCGGCGAACTGGAACACCCTGTCCAATGACGGGAACGACGGCGAGATCGCCGATATCGAGCGCCCGCTCATGCCGCGCGCGTTCGACGTCGACGCGGCAGGCAACCTCTCCGTGAACAAGAACTTCTTCACCGACGTCGCGCTGACCGGCACCGAACCACAACAGGTCACCTACACCATCAATCCCGCGGCGGTCTGGTCCGACGGGACGCCGATCACCTGGGAGGACATCGCCGCGGAAGCGCACGCCCTGAGCGGCCGCGACAAACGCTTCCTGATCGCGATCACCAACGGCTTCGAGTTCGTCGACAAGGTCGAGCGCGGTGTGGACGACCGGCAGGCGATCCTCACCTTCAACCATCCCTACGGCGAATGGCGCGGACAGTTCGCGGGCAACTCCTCGCTTTTCCCGAAATCCGTGACAGCGAACCCCGAATCGTTCAACAAGGGACTCGTAGACCGGCTCGGCCCCAGCGCAGGCCCGTTCGTCGTCCAATCCACCGACCGCGTCCAGGGCCGGATCGTGCTCAGTCGTAATCCGAGGTGGTGGGGTGAGACACCGAAGCTGGACACCATCACCTACAGCGTGCTGGATCAGGCGGCCTGGACCGGCGCCCTGCAGAACAACGAACTGGATCTCGTCCGGCTGGCCTCGATCGACGAGGTCAAGACCGTCCGCAATACCAACGGGCTGGTGATTCGCCGCGCGCCCGGTAACCGCTGGCGGCACATCACCTTCAACGGCGCGCCCGGCTCCATTCTCGCGGATGCGCGCGTGCGCGTTGCGATCGCCAAGGCCATCGACCGGCAGGGCATCGCGACCGCGACGCAGAACGGTCTGGTCGAGAGCCCGAAGCCGTTGAACAACCACATCTTCCTGCAGGGGCAAGATGGCTACCAGGACAATTCGGCGCCGGTGGCCTACGACCCCGACCAGGCGGCGCAGGAACTCGACGCGCTCGGCTGGAAGCTCAACGGTGAAGTCCGCGAAAAGGACGGCCGCAAGCTGGAAATCCGCGACGTGATGTACAACGACCCGCTGTGGGTACAGATCGCGCAGATCATCCAGCAGAATCTGGCCCGGATCGGCGTGCGGCTCACCATCGACACCAAGCCCGGGGCCGGTTATTTCACCGACGTCATCATTCCCGGTGATTTCGACGCCGCACAGTTCATCTTCTCCGGGGATGCCTTCGCGATGAGCTCGATCCGGCAGATCTACTACTACGACCCGAACGATCTGCAGGGCAACTTCGGCCGCATCGGTTCCCCCGAATTGAACGCGCTGATCGAGCGCACGCTGACCGAACTCGATCCGAAGAAGGCGATCGAACTGGCCAACGAGGTCGACCGCAAAGTGTTCGAGGAAGGCCATTCCCTGCCGCTGACCCAGTCCGACGGTAGTTTCGGCGCCCGCGCGGACCTCGCCAATATCGGTTCCCCCGGGCTGGCGTCCTACGACTACACCAAGATCGGATTCGTGAAATGAGACCAGCACAGCCAACCCAGAACCGCCGGAGGCGGACACGCAACGTGATGGTCCGGGCCCTCACCGTGGGCACGGCGCTCGCGCTGCTGGTCGGCTGTGGCTCGGGCGGTAGCGAGGTGAAGTCGGGTTCCAACGCGCTGGGTTCGACCAACGACATCAATCCCCGGGAGCCGGGTGAACTGCGCGACGGCGGCAACCTGCGCCTGGCCATCACCAATTTCCCCGCGACGTTCAATCCGCACCACGTCGACTCCGACGGTGACCTCGCCGAGGTGGTCGACTGGGCATTGCCAGGGCCGATCACCGGCAACGCCGCGGGCGAGCTGTCGATCGACCACAACTTCTTCACCGACATCGCACTGACCGAGACCGAGCCGCAGCGGGTGGTCTACACCATCAACCCCAAGGCGGTCTGGTCCGACGGCAGCCCGATCACCTGGGAGGACCTGCGGTCCCAGGCCGAGGCGCTGAGCGGCCGCAACACGGAATACCGGGTCGCCGCGACCCAGGGCTACAGCAGGCTGGCAAAGGTCGAGCGCGGCGTCGACGACCGCCAGGCAATCGTGACCTTCGCGCAGCACTACGCGGAGTGGCGGGGCCTGTTCGGTCAACTGATGCCGAAGGAGTCGACCGAGACGCCGCAGGCATTCAACGAGCGCGACCGCAACGGTCTGGCCAAATCGGCAGGGCCGTTCGTGGTCACCTCTGTCGACCGAGCACAGCAACGCATCGTGCTCAGCCGCAATCCGAAATGGTGGGGTGAAACACCCAAGCTCGACACCGTCACCTACAGCGTGCTCGACTATTCGGCCCGCCTCAACGCCTTGCAGAACAATGAACTCGACGCCATCGATATCTCGGGCATCGAGGAGGTCAAGTCCGCGACCAATTCGCCGGGCATCATCGTGCGCCGCGCCTCGCGTCCGTACAACTCGCACATCACCTTCAATGGCGCGCCGGGGTCGATTCTGGCGGATCCACGCCTGCGCGTCGCGATCGCGAAGGCGATCGATCGCCAGGGCATTGTCACCGCGCTGCAGAACGGCATCGTGGAGAATCCCAAGCCGCTGAACAATCACATCTACCTCGACGGGCAGAAGGGTTACCAGGACAACTCCGCGGTGATCGCCTACAACCCCGACGAGGCCGCCCGCATGCTCGACGAACTCGGCTGGAAGCTCAATGGCGACGTCCGCGAGAAGGACGGACGACAGCTGGTGATCCGGGATGTGATGTTCCAACAGGACACCTGGGTGCAGATGGCCCAGATCATGCAGCAGAACCTGGCGCGGGTCGGGGTGAAACTGGTGATCCAGACCTTCCCCGGCAACGGCCTGTTCACCGACGTCATCGACCCGGGCAACTTCGACATCGCCCAGTTCAGCTGGCAGCGAAGCATCTTCCCGCTGGGCGCGCTGCCGCAGATCTACGCGTACGACCCGGCGAACACGCTCAGCAACAAGGGACGGATCGGGTCACCCGAACTGAACGAGCTGATCGAGCAGATCATCTCCGAACTCGACCCCGAGCGGGCGATCGAGCTGGCGAACAAGGCCGACCGGATGATCTTCGAACTGGGTCACTCGGTGCCCATCGCGCAATCGCCCGGCAACGTGGCCGTCCGTGCGGGGCTGGCCAATTTCGGCGCCTTCGGCCTGGCTTCCACGGACTACCTGCGGGTGGGCTTCGAGAAGTGAGGCTCTTTCCGTAGGACGCAACGAGCAGGAAGGATCACCATGCGGATTACCTCTGCGTGTGCCCGGCTGGCATTGTCTCTGGTCGTCGTCGGGCTGACCGTTACCAGTTGCGGCGGCGACAATGCCGCGGTGCCGGGCACCAGCACGGTCGGCAGCACCAACGACATCAATCCGAGGGACCCCAGCGAACTGCGCGACGGCGGCAATCTGCGGTTGGCGCTCACCAACTTCCCGGAAACCTTCAACTACCTGCATGTGGACGGCGGCACCGAGAGTGTCTTCTCCATAGTCGAAGCGACGATGCCCACCGCCTTCGTCAGCGACGCGGCGGGACAACTGAGCATCGACCACGACTTCTTCACCGATATCAAGCTGACCGGGACCGGCCCTCAGCAGGTGGAGTACACCATCAACCCGAAGGCCATGTGGTCCGACGGCTCCCCGATCACCTGGGAAGATTTGCGGTCTCAGGCGAACGCCCTGAGCGGTAAGGACAACGCGTTCCTCGTCTCGGGCACCGGCGGTTTCGAACGAGTCGGCAGGGTCGAGCGCGGTGCGGACGACCGGCAAGCCGTGGTGACCTTCGACCGGCCCTACAGCGAATGGCAAGGCCTGTTCAATCCGCTCTACCCGAAGTCGGTCACCGCCACGCCCGACACCTTCACCAACGCGGCCAAGAACGGGTTGCCGGTCAGCGCGGGCCCCTTCGTGGTCAGCTCCATCGATCGCAGCCAGAATCGCATCGTGCTCGGGCGCAATCCCCGATGGTGGGGCGATACGCCGAAGCTGGATTCGGTCACCTTCAGCGTGCTCGACCACTCGGCCTGGCTGCCCGCGATCCAGAACAACGAGCTCGACATCGCCTACATGTCCGGCATCGAGAACGTCAGCGCGGCGCGCAATGCCGCGAACGTGGTCATCCGGCGCACGCCGGAGCCGACCTGGTCGCACATCACGTTCAATGGAGCGCCCGGTTCCCTGCTCGCCGACCCGCAGCTGCGGGTCGCCATCTCCAAGGCGATCGACCGGCAGGGCGTGGTCACCGCCTCCCAGCACGGCGTCGTCGATGATCCCAAGCCATTGAACAATCACGTCTTCGTGGCGGGGCAGAAGGGCTACCAGGACAACGCAGCGCCCATCGCCTACGACCCCGACGAGGCGGCCCGCATGCTGGACGCGCTCGGCTGGAAACTCAACGGCGACGTGCGCGAGAAGGACGGCCGTAAGCTCGAATTGCGCGATGTGATGTACCAGCAGGACCAGTGGGTGCAGACCGCGCAGATCGTGCAGCAGAATCTGGCGAAAGTCGGCGTGAAGCTGAGCATTCAGACGGTGCCGGGCACGGGACTGTTCACCAATGTCATCGACCCCGGCAACTTCGATCTGGCCCAATTCAGCTGGAACGGTAGCGTTCTCCCGCTGAGCGGGCTGCGGCAGATCTACTACTACGATCCGGCCGATCTGCAAGGCAACAAGGCACGGATCGGCACCCCGGAACTCAACGCGCTGATCGACCGGACCCTCTCCGAGCTCGATCCGGACAAGGCCATTCAGCTGGCCAACGAATGCGATCGGATGATCTTCGAAGAGGGCTACTCCGTTCCACTGCACCAGGCGGCCGGCACCTACGCCGCCCGGACCGATCTGGCGAACTACGGTGCGTTCGGCCTCGCCTCGCGCGACTACACCAAGGTCGGCTTCCTGAAGTGAGCGCCGGGCCGGGCCATCCGCTGGCCTATCCGCTCGTGGTGACGATCGGCGCCCTCGCGGTCTGTGCCGCTTGGGCGCCGTTCGGCACTGTGGATCAGGTGGCGGCCATGGTCGCCGTCGCCCTCGGCATCGTCGGATACACCGCGTACCGGCTAGGCATCGCCTTCGGCGTGCTCCCGTTCTGGCGTTCGGGCGCCCCGCGCACCGTGCGGGTCACCCGGATCCGCCAGCAACATCGCCTGGACAGCCGGTCGTGGTTGCAAGTCGACGGCAGCGGACGGCCGCGGTGGCTTCCGGTGTACTTCGAGCCAGCGCTGATCGTCCTCACCGAGACCGAAGCGGAACTCACCGACCGCACGATCCGCGTCGCCGGACGACGGCTCTACCCCTCCGGCCGCCTCCGCGACGCCGAACCGCCCGGTCGGCTCGTCGACAATCCCAGCCGCCCCGATCCGGACGCGCCCGCTCATACCGCGAAGGCAACCCGACTGGGCCGTCGCCTCCTGCTCGACGCCCAATCCACCGTCGCCGCACCGATCGTCGCTTTCTTGTGGGTCTATATCGACGGCGGCGGCTTCCCCGTCTTCCTGGCGGCCACCACCATCGGCGCCGCGTGCGCGATCTGGCTCTCCGCCGTCCAGGGCTCCGATCCCAGCTGACATCCGCCCCCGCGTGGATCGCCGACTGTCCAGCTCGGCCCGACGGTGGGGCGAATCGGCTCCGCCCCACCGTCGGTGTTGTCACGCCGTCGGTGCTAGTCGATGCCGAACGGTGCGGCGTAACGAACCGTGCCGCGCGGTAGCGGGTGAGCAGGGTTCAGCGTCAGCGCCATCAACGCCTCGTCCGGGACGTCGATGGTGAGGCCGATTCCGTGCTCGGACGCCCGGCGGAACCCGAAGCGCGGGTAGTACGCCGGATGACCGAGCACGATGACGAAACGCTCGCCCATCCGCGCCGCGGCCGCGAGCGCGGCCCGGATCGCGGCGGAACCCGCACCGGTCTTCTGGTAGTCGGGCAGCACAGCGCACGGGCCGAGGCACAGCGCGGGCGTCGTGTTCACATGGCAGCGCGTCAGCAGCGCGAAGGCGACCGGGGTGTCGTCCGGCAGCGTGCTGACGATCGACAAACCGTCGATCCATGCGGGGTCGTCGCGCAGTGCGTCGACCAGCTCGGCCTCCTCGGCTCGCTCGAAGGCCGCGACGTTGATCTCGTGGATCGCGGGGATATCGGCATCGGTTTCGGCGCGCACGCGCCAATCGATGGTGGAACTCAACTCGGATTCTCCGTGCTCTTGATGGTCGGGCCCGGTCACGGACACAGCACCACCGTCACGCGAGCCGAAAGGCTCGCAACACGAACGCCGGACGAAGAGGGATCAGACCGGGACCCGAGACGTCGGGACAGTCCGGGCGTCGCGTCTGACGGCGATCTTCGGCGCGGTCATCCCGCCCCACCTCCTGCATGTGACTCCACCTGGATACGGACGAGCGATGCTAGCTCGCGCGATACCAGGTGGGCCACCGAATAAAGCCTTCCGCTCACGACAGCAGCGAATTGGTCTGACCACTTGACCTTCTGACCAAGCAGGCGCACAGTGGACGCATGGCGTTGCAACCTGTGGTCAAGCGGTCGGTGTCGGCGGATGTGTTCGAGCAGATCGCCGCGGATGTGCTCAGCGGTGAGCTGGCGCCCGGGGCGACTTTGCCCAGCGAGCGGCAGCTGGCGGAGGCGCTCGGGGTGTCCCGGCCCGCGGTGCGGGAGGCGCTTCAGCGGCTGGCCGCGGCCGGGCTGGTGTCCGTGCGGCAAGGAGACGCGACCACCGTCCTGGACTATCGGCGCGGTGCGGGACTCGAGGTTCTTCCCAGGTTGCTGGTGCAGGCGGGGGAACTGGACCCCGCGGTCGCGCGCAGCATTCTGGAGGCCCGGCTGCACAACGGGCCGAAGGCGGCGGAGTTGGCCGCGCGCCGGGTAGGCACGATCGGCGCCGACGGGATTCGCCCCCTGCTGGAGGCATCCGTCGAAGCGCTTGCCGCCGAACAGGACCCGATCGGGCAGCAGCGGCACGCGATGGAGTTCTGGGATCACGTCGTGGACGCGGCCGACTCGATCGTGTTCCGGCTGATGTTCAACATGTTGCGCGCCGCCTATGAACCGGCGCTCGCGGCGCTGGCCCCGATCATGTCCGCCGAGGTGGGCAACGTCGAGGCATACCGCGAACTGGCCGCCGCCATCGCTGCGGGCCGGCCGCAGAAGGCCGCCACCACCGCTCGGGCGCTGCTCGAGCCGGCGACCACCGTCCTGATCGAGGTCCTCGGCGGACCGCCGGTCACGCACAGCTAGGAACGAACATGACGAAATCCAAAGCCTCCGAACGCGCCTCGGTCGATGCGGACGCGCGGGCGCGGGTCCGCCGGGACGAGCGGGCGTTGCGTCGCGGGCTCACCCTGGGCCAGGCCTTCGAAGAATTCGTCCGGCACCCCTCCCCGTGGCTGATCGGGATTACGCTGGTCGGCGCGCTGATCGCGCGCGTAATCGTCGGCGACTGGCAGCCGACCGATCTGCTGGTCCCCGCCGTGATGCTGGCGTTCTTCCCGGTCTTCGAATGGATCGTGCACGTCACCGTGCTGCATTGGCGGCCACGGCGGCTCGGCCCGCTCGCGCTGGACAGCGAATTGGCCCGCAAGCACCGCGAGCATCACGTCGATCCGCGCGACATCCCGCTGATCTTCATTCCGACGAGAACGCTGGCGGTGCTGGTCGTGGTGTTGCTCGCGCTGGCGGCGTTCGCCTTCCCCCGCGTCGGCCTCGGCCTGACCTTCCTGATCACCATCACCTTGCTCGGCCTCGGCTACGAGTGGACGCACTACCTGATCCACACCGACTACAAGCCGAAAGGCTCGCTCTACCGGGCGGTGTGGCGCAACCATCGCCACCACCACTACAAGAACGAGCACTACTGGTTCACGGTCACCAGTTCGGGCACCGCCGACCGCCTCTTCGGCACCTACCCCGACCCGGCCACGACCGAGACCTCACCTACCGCGCGCAACCTGCATTCGGCCTGACCCCAGCAGGTGCCGCCCCGCGACGTCAGCGGGGCGGCACCGGTGCGCATGTCCACCTCCGCACCACCCGTACGCGGCATTCGGACTGCGGCTGAGGCCGCCCCGCGACGACTCCACCGGGCGGGCACGCCGGTCAACACGGCAACAGCCCCGACCGCCACAGTCGGCATGCCGATGCCGACAACAGCGGGGTTCCGGCGACGACTGCCCCGGCGCCGCTCAGTGCACAGGGTGGTGCTTCGAGAAATCCGGCGATCCGCGCCCGGCATCGCCCTGGATCGAGCTGCCCCGGCGCGGCGGTTTCGCGGTGAAGCGCCCGTCTCACCCGCTTCATCGGTCCTCGGCAAAGTTTCGAACCCTCCCGGGAGCAGGCCGCAACACGACGCGGAGTATGCGCGATCGCCACGGTCGAATTACCGAGTACACGATGGCGCACCGCCGCACACCGGCCGGTGGCTCTGATTACGTTGCGAGCAGACGCTCCGCGATGGCGCGGGCACGAGACGCCGCGTCCGGAGTGCCCTCGCGGACGGCGGTGACGATCGCTCCGTCGACCAGCAGCGCGAGTTCGGCGGCCAGTGCGGCGGCGTCGGGCCTGCCCGCCTCGGTGAGCAGTTCGCTCAGGTACTCGATGACGCGGCGCTTGTGCCGATCGGCGACCTGATGCGCCGCGCTGCCGCGATCGGCGACCTCGACCATGGTGTTGATGAACGCGCAGCCACGAAAGTCCTTGCGGGCGAACCGTTCGGCCAGGGCGTCGAAGACCGCGAGCGGCCGGGCGGCGGGGTCTCCGTTCTTCGCCTCGACCGATTCCCGCAGCCAGCTCAGCCAGCGGCGGTCGCGGTCCTCCAGCACCGCGACGACCAGTTCGTCCTTGCTCGCGAAGTGGCGGTAGAAGGAGGCACGGCCTACGCCGGACTCCTGGAGCAGGCGATCGACGCCGACGGCGCGAATTCCTTCGGCATAGAACAGCTCTTCCGCGGTGGTGAGCAAACGCTGCTTGGCCTGGGTTGGCATGACGCCACGATACCAGAACGGAACTGATCAGTACCATCTTGCTTGACGTAGACGGAACCAGTCAGTACCGTCTTGATTCGGAACCAATTGGTTCCGTCTTGTCCGAGCTGGAGGCTTCGATGTCCCGCCTGCCCCTTGTGTCCCCCGACTCCGCCGATGCCGAGCAAGCCGACCTACTCGGCGAGGTGCAGCGCCAGCTGGGCCGGGTCCCGAATCTCTATGCCGCCATGGCGAACAGCCCCGCCACCCTGCGGGGATACCTGGACCTGCGCGACGCCCTCACCAAGGGAAAGCTCTCGGCCCGCGTGCGTGAACAGCTCGCCTTGTTGGTCGCAGACGAGAACGGTTGCGACTACTGCACCGCCGCGCACACCATGCGCGCCGAGCGGATGGGCTTCACCGAGCAGGCGATCACCGACACCCGCGCGGCGCGCGCCGACGACCCGCACGCCGACGCGATCCTGCGCGTCGCCCGCGACGTACTCCGCTCCCGCGGCCGGATCGGCGACGCCACGCTCGTCTCGGCACGCTCTCGCGGGGTGAGCGACGCCGAATTCGGCGAGATCGTGGGCCACGTCGCGCTGAACATCTTGTCCAACTACTTCAACCACGTCGCCGAGCCGGAACTCGACTTCCCGCCGGCGGCGCCGACGAAAGGTGCCGGAATGGAAGCGAAATGGCGGCCCGCGAGCAAGGTCGTCCTGGTCGAGGGCTACTCCCTGCAGGACAGGGAGGGGCGGACCACACGCACCGTCGATGACGTCCGGATCGCGATCGAGGGCGGGTTCCTGCACGTCAAGGTGTCCGACTCCGCCGACGTGCAGGTGGTCTCGGCGCCCGCCGTCGCGCTGGTGACCTACCACTGAGCCCGTTTCACCCGGCCCGGTCCTCGAATCATGTCGAGGGCCGGGCTTTCTGCTGCCCGGACTTGACATCTTTATACCCTAGGGGGGTATGGTAGTAATCGTATTCAGGGACGACCACAGGAGGACACCGACCATGAGCACCACCACCGTGACCGTCACCGGCATGACCTGCGGCGGCTGCGCCGCCTCGGTCCGCACCGAGATCGGCCGTCTCCCCGGTGTCGATTCCGTGGCCGTCGAGCCGGTCGGCGGGCTGGTGACCGTCCAGAGCGCGAGCCCCATCGAGCGCGCGGAACTCACCGCCGCCGTGGCCCGCGCGGGCTACGCGGTCGCCGACTGAGGACGGAGCACTCCGATGAACGCATCCACCAAGTTCGGCGGCTTCGCCCTCGGCCTCGCCGCCGTCTTCGGGCTCGCCCTCGCGGCCGGTTCGGTGATCGGGCCCGAGCCCGCCGAACCCACCGCCCACGACGGGAACGCGCACGACGCCGACCTCGCGCAGCGCGAGGCCCACGCACTACCTGGAGGAATGATGGCCACCGACCGCGGCTACACCCTGCGGCTGGACACCGACCAGACCAACGCCGCGGGGAACGTACCGCTGCGCTTCGCGATCCTCGACCGCGACGGAAAGCCCGTAACGCGGTACGTGCGCAGCCACGACAAGGACCTTCACCTGATCGTCGTGCGCCGCGATATGGCCGCCTTCCAGCACGTGCACCCGGCGCTCGACGGCAACGGAACATGGAGCGTCCCGCTCGACCTCACCCGCGCCGGTGACTACCGGGTGTTCGCCGACTTCACCCCGGAGGGCGGCGACAACCTCACACTCGGCGCCGACCTGCGGGTGGCGGGCCGCTACGACCCCCAGCAGTTGCCCGCGGCGGCCGCCACCGCGACCATCGGCGACTACACGGTCACGCTGGACGGCGCTGTCGTCCCGGGCCGGGCCTCGAAGGTGACCCTGTCGGTGAGCCGGGCGGGCAAGCCGGTGACGGATCTGCAACCCTACCTCGGGGCTTACGGCCACTTGGTGGCCCTGCGCGCCGCCGACCTGGGCTATCTGCACGTCCATCCGGAAGGCCACCCCGGCGACGGCGTGACCGCGGCCGGACCGGGCATCACCTTCGCCGTCACCGCGCCGAGCGCGGGCGACTACCGCCTGTTCCTCGATTTCCAGCACGAGGGCGTGGTCCGCACCGCCGAATTCACCCTGACCGTCGCGCCGGGTACCCCCGCCGTAGACGCCTCGAACCACAGCGAACACACTGGTCAGCAGCCGGCGCCGGACGGCCACGCGCACTGACCCGACGACCGTCCGCGCACAGAACGGAGCACCACGATGACCACCGCGACTCAACCGCCGCCCTCCGGGCAGGTCGAACTCGTGATCGGTGGAATGACCTGCGCGTCCTGCGCCGCCCGGATCGAGAAGAAGCTGAACAAGCTCGACGGCGTCACCGCGACCGTGAACTACGCCACCGAGAAGGCCAGGGTCGAGGTCACCGGTGACGTCTCGCCGGACGACCTGATCGCCACCGTCGAACAGGCGGGTTACACCGCCACCCTGCCCACTCCGCCGAAGCCGCGGGAGGACGCCGCCGAGGAAGATCCCGCCGCCGCCCTGCGCACCCGCCTGCTGGTCTCGCTGGTGCTGTCGGTGCCGGTGATCGCCATGGCGATGATCCCGGCCCTGCAGTTCACCAACTGGCAGTGGCTGTCGCTGACCCTGGCCGCGCCGGTGGTGGTGTGGGGTGCGCTGCCGTTCCACCGCGCGGCATGGACCAACCTGCGCCACGGCGCGTCGACCATGGACACCCTGGTGTCGATGGGGACGCTGGCCGCACTGGGCTGGTCGCTGTACGCGCTGTTCTGGGGCACCGCGGGCACGCCGGGCATGACGCATCCGTTCGAGCTCACCATTTCGCGGATGGACGGCACCGGCAGCATCTACCTCGAGGCCGCGGCGGGCGTCACCACGTTCATCCTGGCCGGACGATTCTTCGAGGCGCGCGCCAAGCGGCGCGCGGGTGCGGCGCTGCGGGCCCTGCTCGAGCTGGGGGCCAAGGAGGTCTCCGTCCTGCGGGACGGAACCGAGCAGCGTATTCCGGTCGAGCAGCTGCGGGTCGGCGACCGGTTCGTGGTGCGGCCCGGCGAGAAGATCGCCACCGACGGCATCGTGACCGAAGGTTCCTCCGCCGTCGACGCCTCGATGCTCACCGGTGAATCGGTGCCGGTGGAGGTGGGCCCGGACGACGTGGTGGTCGGCGCCACCGTCAACGTCGGCGGACGGATCGTGGTGCGTGCCACCAGAATCGGTTCCGACACCCAGCTGGCGCAGATGGCGAAGCTGGTCGAAGACGCGCAGACCGGCAAGGCGCAGGCTCAGCGGCTGGCCGACCGGATCTCCGGGTTCTTCGTGCCGATCGTGATCGCGCTGTCGGTCGCGACGCTCGGATTCTGGCTCGGCACCGGCGGTTCGGTGGCCGCGGCGTTCACCGCGGCGGTGGCGGTGCTGATCATCGCCTGCCCGTGCGCACTCGGACTGGCCACGCCGACCGCGCTGATGGTCGGCACGGGGCGCGGCGCGCAGCTGGGCATCCTGATCAAGGGCCCGGAAGTGCTGGAGTCGACCCGGCGGGTGGACACGGTCGTGCTGGACAAGACCGGCACGGTCACCGCGGGCAAGATGACGTTGCTCGAGGTGATTCCCGCCGAGGGCGAGGAAGTTTCGCGGATTCTGGAACTGGCCGGAGCACTGGAGGATTCCTCCGAACACCCGATCGCCCAAGCCATCGCCAAGGGAGCCCGCGAGCGGGTGGGCGCGTTGAAGCCGGTCGAGGATTTCGCGAATGTCGAAGGTCTGGGCGTGCAGGGCATGGTGGACGGTCACGCGGTGCTGGTCGGGCGGGCCCGGCTGCTCGCCGACTGGTCACAGCACCTCGACGAAACCTTGACCGAGGCGATGCGCGCGGCCGAAGCCGAGGGCAAGACCGCTGTCGCGGTGGGCTGGGACGGCGCGGCCCGCGCCGTGCTCGTGGTGGCCGACGCGGTGAAGTCGACCTCCGCCGAGGCGATTTCCCAGCTGCGCTCCCTCGGGCTCACCCCGATCATGCTGACCGGCGACAACCGGGCCGCCGCCGAGGCGATCGCCGCGCAGGTCGGCATCGACGAGGTGATCGCGGAAGTGCTGCCACAGGACAAGGTCGACACGGTCAAGCGGTTACAAGCCGAGGGCAAAGTGGTCGCGATGGTGGGCGACGGCGTGAACGACGCCGCGGCGCTGGCCCAGGCCGATCTGGGCCTGGCCATGGGCACCGGCACCGACGTGGCCATCGAGGCAGGCGATCTGACCTTGGTCCGTGGCGATCTGCGGGCGGCGGCGGACGCGATCCGGCTGTCGCGCCGCACCCTCGCGACCATCAAGGGCAACCTGTTCTGGGCCTTCGCCTACAACGTGGCCGCGATCCCGCTGGCCATGGCGGGCCTGCTGAATCCGATGCTCGCGGGCGCCGCGATGGCGTTCTCCTCGGTCTTCGTGGTGAGCAACAGCCTGCGGTTGCGCGGTTTCCGCTCGACGGCGAACTGAACACCGGATGGGACGGCACGCGCAGTGTCGTCCCATCCGTGCGTCAGCGGCGAACCTCTCGCCACACTCTGCTCCGGGGCCACCGGCCCAGCACGAACGAAGGAAACCATGATCGTCCGTTCACTGCAAGAGATCATCGGCACCGAGCGCGAAGTGCGGGGCCCCGGGTGGAACAGCCGTCGCCTGGTGCTCGCCCGGGAGAGGGCCGGCTTCTCCGTGAACGACACCGTGGTCGACGCGGGCGCCGAGCTCGAGATGTCCACCGAGGAGGACCAGTGAGCGACAGCGCTCCCGAGCCCGACCACGAAGGTGAGCCGCTCCGCGGATTCGCCAGCGACAACAACGCCTCCGTGCACCCGGACATCATGGCGGCGCTGACCGCCGCCAATGTGGGTCACCAACCCGCCTACGGCGCTGACCTCCACACCGCCCGGCTGCGCGAGCTGATCAAGGACTATTTCGGCGAACGCGCCGAGGTCTATCCGGTCTTCAACGGCAGCGGCGCGAACGTGGTCGGGCTGCAGGCCATGTGCGACCGGTGGAGCGCCGTCATCTGTCCGGAGTCCGCGCACATCAACTTGGACGAGTGCGGCGCACCCGAGAAAGTGGCCGGGCTCAAGGTGATCCCGGTACCCACCCGGGACGGCAAGTTGACGCCGGAGCTGCTCGACCGGTACGCGTGGGGTTTCGGCGACGAGCACCACGCCCAGCCCAAGGTCGTCTCCCTCACCCAGAGCACCGAGCTCGGCACCCTCTACACGCCCGAAGAGATCGCGGCGATCGGCGCGCTGGCGCACGAGCGCGACATGCTGCTGCACGTGGACGGCGCCCGGCTGGCCAACGCGGCGGCGGCGCTCGGCCTGCCGCCCCACGCGTTCACCACCGACGCCGGGGTGGACGTGCTGTCGTTCGGCGGCACCAAGAACGGTCTCATGTTCGGCGAGGCGATCGTGGTGCTCGAGCCCGACGCGGTGCGCGGCATGCCGTACCTGCGCAAGGCCGCGCTCCAGCTGGCCTCCAAGATGCGGTACGTGTCGGCGCAGTTCGTCGCCCTGCTGGAGGGGGATCTGTGGCTGCGCAACGCCCGGCACGCCAACGCGATGGCGGCCCGGCTGGCAACGGCCGTCGCCCGGGTGCCCGGAGTCGAGATCGTGCGGCCGGTCCAGGCGAACGCCGTCTTCGCGGTACTGCCCCGGGAGGTCACCGAGCGACTGCGGAAGCGGTTCCGCTTCTACATCTGGGATGAGCGCACCGGCGAGGTCCGCTGGATGTGCTCGTTCGACACCACGGAGGCCGATGTGGACGCCTTCGCAACGGCAATCGCCCAGGAAATGGCCGCTCAGCGACCGGCTCACTCAGAACGATGACAAAACACCGGACGGGACGGCACACGTAGTGTCGTCCCGTCCGGGCATCCGCCAGGAGGTCTCCATGTCGGCAATCACCGAAGGCGCGGCGCGGCTCGCGCGGCATCCGGTGACCAGATGCCTCGCCGCGTGCTTGCTCGCCGCCGCCGGCCGAGCCCTACGCTCGAGCACAGCGAATTCCGGCAATGCATGCGCATAACGCCATGGGCGAGCATACCCCTGGCACACCGAATCCGAAACGGATAGAGCTCAGCCGCGCAGGGTGGTGACCGTGACCAGCGAGGGCTGGAGGAACGACCCGTAGACCTCGATCGACACTCCACCGGTCGGGGATTCTCCCGCCCACCGGGCATGCTCGGTGATCCCCTCGCCGAGCAGCGCTTTCGCGCCCGGCGACCAAGCGACGGCCACCTGGCTCAGCGCCGGTCCGAGATTCAGGTTCGCGATCGCCGCGGATTCATTGTTGTCGAAGTAGACCTCCGTGCCGCCCGGGAAAGGGTTTACCGCCACGGCGGACGCGCTCGCCCCACCGAACGCGGCGGCAGACCCGCCTGCCACAACCGCTACCAAGACCGTCATGACCCGTTGACGCATCGAATTTCCTTTTCGTGTAAGCACACCAGCTGTTCAGCCGGTCATGTCACCTTTGCCGAGCGGGCATCGTTCGGCAATTCGATGTGGCGCTGATCACACTCAGCTTACGGTGTGCTGCCGACGGCCGCGAACGTATTCGCGTGATCGGCGGCCCATTCGGCGAAAGTTCGTACACGGCCGAGAATTTCGATAACGTCGGCGGTGACGATCGCATTGTGCCCAGCACGCACATACGCCTGCCCCGCCAGCGCACCTTCGGCGAATTCGACGGACATTCCGGACGCGAGCATATATGCGCGCGCTTCGGTTTCGGGAATATCGGTCACATCCACCGGGCGGCCGGTGACGGTGGCCAAAGTCGCGGCCAGGTCGCGCGTGGTAAGCAATTCCGGGCCGGTGAGGGTGTACACGCGGCCCGCGTGGTCGGCGGAGATCAGCGCCTCGACGGCGACTCCGGCGACGTCACGGGGATCGACGACACCCTGTGCGGCGTCGCCGGTCATATTCGGCACCGGCTGTCCGGCCCGGATCGCGGCGGCCCAGCTCAGGGTGTTGGAGGCAAAGGAGCTGGGACGCAGGATGGTCCAGTCGACACCGCTCTCGCGCGTGGCCTGCTCACCCGGCAGATGCCAGGTGCCGACGCGGCCGAGTCCGCTGTCGCCGGTGCCGATGGCGGAAAGTTTGACGATGCGGCCGACCCCGGCGTCCCGTGCCGTGGTGATCAGCGCACGGTCGAGCTCCACGTACTCCGGGCCCAGCACGCCGACGATGAACGCGGCCTCCGCACCGGCCATCGCCTTCGCCATGGACGCGAGGTCGGTGTAGTCGCCACGCACCACTTCGACGCCTGCGGGGACGCGGGCCCGGTCCGGGTCGCGGGTGACGGCACGGATTGCGGTCTCGCGCTCGCTCAGCTGCCGGACGATTTCACTGCCGATGGTGCCGGTCGCACCGGTGATCACGATCATGCGAATCACCGTGCCGGGCGTTCGCGCAGGTCTCTAGGAAATTCCGGCACACCTGACGGGCACCGGGCTGCCTACAGTGGATGCGGTGACCACCCTGTTGCTCCCGGCCGTCGTGACCGCCGAGTCGGTCGAGACGTCCGAGGCCGCGCCGGAGTCGCTGCGGCCGTGGCTGGCCGAACTCGGCCGCATCCCGACCGTGCTCGACCTGTCCGACCCGTTCGCGCACGTGCCGCAGACCGCCACCACGATCGTGCTGCGCACCGAGCACGGCGAGATCGGCGACCACCGTGTCGCGCTGGTCGTCGGGCCGCAGACCAAGGCGAGCTACTCGCGCGCGAGCAAACCCGCGGGCTGTGTCCGCTTGCGGCTGGCCCCGGGTGCGGTCCCCGCGCTGCTCGGCGTTCCGGCGTCCGACCTCACCGATCGCGTACTGCGACTGGACGACCTGCCCGGTCCGGTCGCGCACCTGGCCGCCGAGCTGATCGAACTCGACCACGACGAGGTCGTGGCATACCTGGAGAACGAGCTGCCGCGCCGCATCCCCGACGATCCGGTCCGGCGCGCCCACCGCAGACTCCTCACCACCGCCGTAGCCGTCATCGCCGCCGACCACCCGCTCTCCGTCACCGAGTTGGCCGCGCGCCTCTCGGTCAGCGAACGCCAACTCCGAGCTCTGTTCACCCATGGCATCGGCGTCTCCCCCAAACACTTCGCACGCATCAACCGAGTCCGCCAGGTCCTGTCCCGAACCGACGGCACCCCGTTGGCCGATATCGCCACCGGCACGGGCTATTACGACCAGTCCCATATGACAGCCGACTTCCGCAGCCTGATGGGCGTCCCGCCCACCTCATACCTCCGAGGTGAGATCCCGGCCCCTTCCCCATGCCGAGCGCTCACCCGTCTCCGCTGAAAGGGGCACCATCGGTTTCGTTTCCGTCGAATTGATTCGCAACGTCAGCTGACCGACCGCCCTCTCCCGGGGCGTGCGCTTACCCGCTACCGCGGACTCGGTGTGCGGCACGCTCGCAATACAGCCGTTCGCAGGGGAGGCGGGGTAAGCCCTCTGCGCCGTCCGGGAGGATTTCGACCGCGTCGGGGTAATGGGCGTGCCGCCATTCGCGCGCGAATGTCACAGCCGCCGTGACGCATGCGGCGAAATCCATTCGAAGACCGTGCAGGAATACGCTCACGTGGACGTCGTCCGATGGGTTCGTGCAGGGATCGCCGCACATCAGGCACCTGATCCCGGTGCGGGCGTCGCGCGATCACTTACTATTTCAGCGACGTTCGATTCGATGCGGCGGAAGTACCGGTAATCCTCGCGGCTGACGATCACCGCCGCGACGCGTGTCGCGCATGATGAATAGTCGCAGTCGTAGTGCAACGCGAGCGCCTTCCTGGCGTTAGCGGGACTGGATACCGCCCACTGCGGATTGTCGTGCGCCAGCCGGGACCGCAACCCCTCGACGCGGAGGAACCACCGAGCGCGAGCGACGTCATCCGACATGAGTTGTTCCCGACCTGCGCCGAGTACGCGGCATCTGATCCGCCCATGCCCGAACGGCCTCGACCACCAAGTGACCCGATGGGCGAAAGGCATTGCGCGGCGGCACGACCCAATGCCGGATCGCTCCCACCGCAGCGGTGGGCGAAGGCAGCGCGATCGTCGCCCCGGACCGCGCGACCGCCACGTCCAGCCGGAACAACTCGGCGAACAACCGCACGTCATCGGGCAGATCAGGCTGCGTGAGAAAGGTCCACCGCCCCGAACGCGGATGCCCCACGATCGGCCCGAGTGCGACACCTCCGCTCTGCATGTGCGATTTCACCGCCTGCCCGAGGCGAGTTGGCATCGTCATCGCCCCCACCGATCCCGCGCGCATGACTATTCGCCCGAGTTCCGGCGGATCGACCACAGCGGGGAGGCCGCACTCGCGCCGGTAGAACAGGCACCGCGACAACGGTGTATCTCCATGCGTTTCCATCTGTTCCCCTCTCGCAACAGAAAGACGGTTGACGAGCGCCCGGTTCCGCCGACCCACGAAAGCAGCCGACCCTCCAGAGCACGCGCGCAGCACAGCAGTCCCCCGCCACGCATGGGTGATCCAATGAGTGATTCGCGAAAACTGTCTCGTTTCCCCAGGTGACCACCCATACTTGCTGTTCGGTGGCACCCGTGGCGCCGCAGCAGCGTCATCCATAGCTCGGGGGTGGGGCCACCCACAAATGCAGTGCTTGCCATCTACCAGAAGGGGACAGCAGCCGTGGTCAAGCCGCTCACCAGGGGGAATTCGCAGCGCAACACCGTTTCGTCTTCATCTATTGCGCGAAGTCCGGGCGTACCACATCGGCAACTGGGCCGCGTCTTACGTGCGATGCGCCTGGAGTCCGGCCTGTCGATCCTGATGGCCGCGAAGGCGATCAGTCGGGGGTCCGGCACATTGCAACGGCTCGAGACGGGCAACGCGAACAAGATCTCCGATTCCGACATCGATAACCTGTGTCGGCTCTATCGACAGCCTGAGCGGGCAAGTGAGCTGAAAGCGCTCGCTGCTCAGCGAATGGAGCCGAGTTGGTGGGACGAGTACACCGACCAGGTTGCACCTAGTTTCGGGGTGTATCTCGGCTTGGAGTCTGCGGCCGAATCGGTGACCATCTACCGGCCGGATATCGTGTCCGGCTTGTTCCAGACGCGCGAGTACGCCGAGGCATTGGACCGGGTGTACTTCGTTGATGATTTGCCCGAAGAGCGCGAGCGGCGTCTTCGCGTACGACGGGAGCGCCAGAACCTCATACTGCGCACAGTCTCTCCCCTCCACGTCGACCTCGTGATCGATCAAGGAGTTCTGCGGCGAGTAGTCCACGGTCCCAGAGTGATGGCGAGACAGTGCCGCCACCTCGCAGACTTGCCGCCGAACGTATCGGTGAGAGTGCTGCCCGACACGGCAGGCTACCCAGTGGGTACGACGGCCGGGCCGTTCACGATCCTTGATTTCGGTACCAGCAGCGATGGCAAGGCGCTCGAGCCGCCTGTCGTGTACATCGAGAGTTACGCGGGCAGTATTCATCTCGAAAGGCCGGACAGCGTGCGCCGTTATCGCAACGCCTTCCAAAAGATTCAGCGAGTAGCGTTGGGGCGAACCGAAAGCAAGCGCCTGCTACGACAGGTGGCAAAGGAGTACGCGCCATGAGCATGGACCTATCCGGGACACGCTGGTTCAAGAGCAGCCACAGCGGCGGCAAGGACGATTGCGTCGAGGTCGCGTACCTGGAAGGCGGCATGGTCGGCGTGCGGGACTCCAAGAACCCGGCCGAAGCAGCGCTAGTGTTCACATCTGGCGCGTGGGACGCATTCACCGCGGACGTACTCCACGGCGGTCCTAAGGGGTCGTGATCTGAAGTCCGGTACGGTGGCGTGATCCGTCGCCGCCGGGCTTCCTCGCACTGCGTGGATACACGCGCTTCGGCTCAGCACTCTTCCATCCGAACGAGGACAGAGATCGGCAACCGCCGCGACTACTATCGAGATCCGCATGCCCCAGGCCGAACAACCTAGTGCCGGGTGGCTCCGCTCTGATCGTCGACAGCATCGGGGCGATTCTCATGCAGCGCCGAGCCAACTTCGGCAACTGGTCCCTGCCCGGCGGCACCATTAGCACATCCGCCTCCGCGCGAGTCGGCAAATGGGCCGGTCCGCATCGGCAGCAGGCTGTGCAGCGTCCGCGGACATGGCGTGCGGCCGGACCAGGCGGCAATTCGATACGAGGCCGATCACACGTCGACGGATGCGGCCATTCGTGCCCGGAATGCGGGGGGTGCGAACGTTTCCGCGTGGGCGCGGATGACGTGGGGGTCGTAGTGGGCGGTGTCGAAGTTCGCCATTGCCGTGGCCAGGCGGGTGACGATGTCCGGATCGGCGCCCGGAGCGATGTGTTCGCCTGTCGTGCCGGGTCTTACCGTGTCGAGCGCGCCGCCCGCGCCGATGGCGATCACCGGAGTACCGCAGGCCATGGCTTCGACCGGGACAATGCCGAAGTCTTCCACGCCGGGCATGAGCAGGGCTTGGCATCGTCGGTACATGTCCCGCAGAGTGTCGGTAGAGGTGGCGCCCAGAAAAGTCGTCTCAGGTCCGGCGAGAGCTCCGAGCTGAGCCCGGAAGCGTCCGTCGCCCAGCACGACCAGCCGTTTCCCGGCGAGTTGGGCGGCTCGGATGGCGAGATCGGCGCGTTTGTAGGGAACGAGGCGACCGGCGTAGAGAAAGAAGTCCTCGCGGGCGCGTGTGGGATCGGGGGTGAAGCGGTCGACATCGACGGGCGGATTGATCACGGTGGCGGGCACGCCCCACCAGTCGCGGATCCGGTCGGCGACGGCGGTCGAGTTGGCGATCACCCGGGCCAGGCGAGGCGCGGCTCGCAGCTCGGCGTGGCGGGCCAGTGCGCCCAGGGCGCCGAGAGCGATCTGGCCGGCCTGTCCACCGGCTTCGCGGATACGGAACTCTCGATCCCAGGCCCATCGGGCAGGGCTGTGCACGTAGGCGATCACGGGCGCGTCGGTGGCCAGTGCGGCCTGGGTGGCGAATGAGTGGTGGCTGACGACCACCGCGTCATAGCCCCGCAACGGCATACGTCGCAGGGAACGGGGGACGAGCGGCAGCAGAGGGGCGTGCCGACCGCGGGTCAGTATGTGGGCGCGGGATAGCCAGCTGTCGTGGACGTGCTGGACGGGCGGCCGGATTCCGCTCGGCATGGCAATCGGCGCGTAGATGTCCGCGCCGGGCCAGGTGCGGGCGAACTCGCCAACCACGGCTTCGGACCCGCCGAATTCGGTGAACCGTTCGTGGACGATGGCGATGCGGGGTGCGGTCATCGGGATGCGCTCGTTTCGATCTGTCGCGGTGCTGCGGTGCGGCGAAGGGCGGGAGCTACCGGTCGTCCGCGCAGCAGTCCGTCGACGGTGCCGCGTTCGAGGGCGGTGCGGTACACCTGTGCCGCCTCCGCGCAGGCCGCCAGGGTGGCGGCGATCGCGTCGTGGTCGTGTGCCGCCGAGGTGACGAAGGATTGCCCGAGCACTCCGCGTTGGAGCAGTTCTTGCAGGAACAAGGTGCGGAATGCCTGGCTGGGTTTTCCGTGGGAATCGAGGGTTTCGAAGATGAGGCAGGAGGAGCGACCGCGGGCCCGGAGGTGGTCACCGATGCCCAGTTCGTCTGCTAGCGAGGCGAATCCGGTCGCCAGTGCGGCGCCCGCCGTTTCCATGCGGGAGATCGGATCGCCGGTCCGGTAAGCCGCGGCGACCGCGCGGAAGGCCGCGAGCCCGCTGGTTTCCGGGCCGTGCGTGGTGGACAGCAGGAATACGCGGTCGGCACCGGTGCGCAGGCCGCCCAGCTCCAGATACTCACGTCGTCCGGCGAGGGCCGAGATGGGGAATCCGTTACCCATGGCCTTGCCCCAGCAGGACAGGTCGGGAGTCACGCCGTAGACGGACTGCGCGCCGCCGGCGGCCCAGCGGAATCCGGTGATCATCTCGTCGAACACCAGCAAGGTGTCGTGCCGATCGCACAGCGCGCGTACCGCTTGGAGGTAGCCGGGCTCGGGTTCCGCCGTTGCGGTGGCCGCCTCCATGACGACCGCGGCCACGCTGTCGCCCGCCAGGACCGCGGCGAGAGCGTCGACGTCGTTGAAGGGGAACCGGACGGTATCGGCGCCGACATGATCGGGGATGCCCGCCGACATCGGTGTCGTCGCGATGAACCAGTCGTCGACCGAGAAGAACGGCTGCTCGCAGACGGCGATCCGCTCGCGGCCGGTCACGGCCCGGGCCAGCCGGACGGCGGCGGTGGTGGCATCGGAGCCGTTCTTGGCGAACTTGACCATGTCCGCACCGGGAACGAGGTCCAGGAAGTCCTCGGCGGCGAGCAATTCCAGCTCGGTCGGCCTGCTGAAGTTCACTCCGTCGGCGATCGTGGTCGTCACGGCATCGAGAACCGGTGCGTAGCCATGGCCGAGGGTGACCGAACGTAAACCCATTCCGTATTCGACGTACTGGTTGCCATCAGCGTCCCACACGCGGCATCCTCTGCCGCGCACCAATATCGGCGCCATCTGCTCGGGATACTGGTCGGCTCCGCGGGCGTAGGTGTGAGCGCCGCCGGGCACCAGCTCGTGCAGCCGACGTTGCAGCACATTGCTTCGGGCGAACCCGTGGTGCGGTGGGACGTCGGCGTGCAGATTCATCTGGTGCTCCGTGTGCGGTGCGGGCGGGATACCGGCGGGAAGCCGGGATAGCAGAGCGGAAGTGTCGGACCGGGCTACGCTCCGGCGCCGAGCGGGTCGCGGGACCGGCCGGAGGCGTTGTGGTCGTGCGTCGGGGCGCACCCGGTCGCCGAACTCACGGACTCGGCCCTCGACGGGTCGGCACGTCATCCGGGGGCAGCCGTGCCGGCCGGATGACTGTACGCCCAAAGGTCGTGATCGCCGCGGGGGCCGAAGACATCGAGGTGCCCGCGCATCCGCCCCTCCTCGGCGAACCCGGCCGCGGCGGCCGCGGCCGCCGCGGCCGCGTCGGATACCGGGATCGCGGTGGCTATGCGGAGGATCCCGAGCCGTTCGGTCGCATGGTGCACCAGCAGGCGGAGCACGCGTGCCCGGAGTTCCGGGCGGGCCGAGGCATCGGTCCAGATGCTCAGCCGGATGTTGCGATCGAACATGTCCAGCCCGTGCAGCCGGGCTTCACCGACGAAGCGGCCATCGTCCAGGATCGTCAGCGTCAGCCCTGGCCGGGAACGCAAACCCGTTCTCGCTTCGGCGAGTTCGGCCAGCCAGTGGCGCACGGAATGCCGGCGCAGCCAGGCGGCGGGTGATATGTGCGGATCACGTGCCAGCGTCGCACGGTTGCGGATACGGGCCGCGCGGCGCTGCCGGAAGTCGGAGACACGGCGTGATCGCACCAGCACACCGCCGCGGTCATCGGAGTCGGTGACCGCGATGGCGGCGCTGCCGCGCAGCCACCGGAACACCCGCCGCAATCGGGATAGCTGGTACCGCAGATGCGCAACCGCGATGCTCATGGGGGGCGGCCCGTGCGGGTCGGCAGAGGCGGCGGGCAGTCGCGTCGTCGTCGGGTGGAGGCGTTGCCGGGCCACATAGTCGGAGGTGAACCCGTGGTCGGGCCGATCGGCGCGGGTCACCGCCCACAGCTCGTGGTCGCGGCGTGCGCCACCGGCATCGAAATAGGCGCGCATCCGGGCTTCGTATCGCAGGCCCGCCGCGGCCGCGATCTTGGCCGCGGCGATGTTGCCGGGCGCGATCGG
Source organism: Nocardia niwae NBRC 108934 = DSM 45340 (assembly GCF_001613465.1). GTDB lineage: Bacteria > Actinomycetota > Actinomycetes > Mycobacteriales > Mycobacteriaceae > Nocardia > Nocardia niwae. The sequence continues at coordinate 277,624 of NZ_BDCK01000016.1, forward strand.
TGCGCTGATTCGCATGAGACCGAGGCTGTCGAATCCGAAGACCGTCATCATGGTCAGGACGAGGGCGCCGATGCCGCCGCCCGCGACGGCGGAGCCGATCCAGATGCCGAGCTCGGCGCTGCCTGCCGCCGCGTCGATCGAGGCCAGTTCGACCTGTCCGGCGAACCGACCGGCCACCTCGATGACCATGCTCATCCGTCGCCCGGCGCGGGCGTCGGCCCGGTTGTCGAGGCATTCCCGCACCCAGTGGCGGGCGGTGTGGCGGGCGGGCCAGTCCTGTTCCGAGCTGACCCAGTAGGGCTCGATGATCGCGCGGTCACGGAGCCGGATCCGCCGCCACTCCGCGAAATCGTCGAAGCGCGGCGGCCGCAACCGCACCGCCGTACCGACGGGACCGGTGATGGCAGGCTGCGCTTCGATGCGGCGGTGCCGTCGTCGGGTCATCCGCCGGGACGCTTCCTGCCGAGCGCTACCGTGCTCAGCTTCCCGTCGTCGGAGACGGTAAGCCGCCAGTATCCGCCGTCGGGCGCCTTGAGCACGGGACCGTTGTCGGCGTGCTCGCAGACCCAGGTTCCGTCGGCGGTCACCGCGGCGCGGACGGCGCCGTCGCCGCTCTGTGCCTGGAACACGTCCGCGCCGTGCGGCCCCGCTTGGGACACCACGGTGCCGGTGAAGCGCGGCGTGCGCATGCCCTTGCGGCCGATGACGTTCCAGCCGGTCGGAAACGTCTCGACGGGAATGTCGTCGGTGATCCCGGAGATCAATCCGACCGCGGTGCCTTCCGGACAGCCGACGGGATCCACGCGCACCGGGATGCCCGGCGGCCGCGACTCCGCGTCGAAGATCACGTTCGCCAGATACGGCTGTCGGCAGTAGTTCAGTTCGATCCCGACCGAACGGGCCGCGACCTTCGCGTTGACCATGCCGAACTGCGCTGGTCCGCCGCGCCCGTTCGCACCGACCGACAGGGCGACCTCGGCTCCTTCGAACCACACGTTGGTCAGCCACCAGTCGTTGGCGGCGCCGTCGACCCGCAGGTGGCGGTCGGTGGTGAGCGGATTCTGGTCGGAGACGAATTCGACGTTGGTGAGTGCCAGCCCGGCGTTGTGGTCGTTGCCGGTGCCGAGGACGCCGGTGTGATTGCTGGTGAACTTCGAGGAGGTGACGTAGTTCTGGATACAGGATGTGGTCAGTCCGATCCCGAAGTTGTTGATATCGCAGTTGATGAAGGCGGTGCCGCCGGTGTTGTCGCGCAACACGACGCCGCGCTGGGTCAGGTACTGCGGATGGTTGTCGCTGAGGTGGTTGCCGCGCAGTACCACCGCGTCGAAGGAGCAGCGGAAGCATTCCGACAGCTCGACCGCGGTCGAGCCGGGACCTGTGGTGAAGATCCCCAGCCTGGCGAAACGGATTCGGCTGCGCTTGCGCAGCCGCACCAGAGTGCCGTTGCCCGCGTAGACGATAGTGGTGACGTCGGCGCCGTCGCCGAGAATCGTGGCATAGTCCGGCAGATCGGGCATCGACTCGACCCGGTAGTGCCCGGCGGGCAGGTAGAGCACCAGCGGCCCGATCGGATCCGCGGCCACGGCTGCGGCCAATGCCTTGGTGTCGTCGGCGATTCCGTCTCCGACGGCTCCGAAATCCCGGATGTTGCGCGCTCGGGGCGCATCGGTGGTGGGCGACCGGAACTGCGGGTCGTCCGGCTCGGCTGTGCCGCAGGCGGCGGTGAGCGGAATCGCGGCCGCCGCACCCAGAGTCGCGGCGAGCAAACGGCGCCGCCGGAGAAAGTCGTCGCTCATACTTTCAACCTTTCCACCAGCCGGTCCACCGCCGAACCGGGTGTGCGGTGGCTGACCATACCGGTCAGCCCGGCCGTGCCGAACGCGGTGAGGGCGGCACGCAACTGTGGTTCGGTGAGGCTGCCGAGATCGGCGACGCCGAGGACGGCATCGGATAAGGGCGCCACGGCGACCGCGTCGGCGGCGGAGCCGACCGGCGCGGTCTCGATGACCACGCGGTAGTAACGCTCGCGCAGATCGGCGATGAGATGAGCGAAGTGCTCCGAGGCGATCAGGTCGGAGGTGTCCGGCTCGATGTGCCCGATCGGCAGCACCGCGACCCCGGTCCCGCCCCAGTCGTCGGTGATCGCCCGATCCAGTGGTACGCCGCCGCGCAGCAGTGTCGTCAGGCCCGGACCTGGCATGGCACCGGAACTTCCGCCGCCGGAGGTGTCGGCGTCGACGAGGATCACCGGATGACCGGCATCGGCGAAGGCCAGCGCCAGGGTGTTCGCCACCTTTGATTGCGATCGGTCGGTGAGGCTGGTGCATTCGATGATCTGGGCGCCCCGCAGGTGATTGCGCAGTCGTCGGGCCGCCTCGGAGGTGGATTCTCCGTGGTCGAAGGCGGCGACCACCGGGACCGGCGCGACCTCGGCGAGGTTGCTACTGGTGCGAATACGACGGTCGGTGCGTTCACGCAGAAATGCGGCCGCGAAGCCGAGCAGCAGTCCACCGAACAAGCCCATGGCGACGAACCGGCTCGTGCCGGGGCCTGACGGAGCGGCCGGTAGCCGGGCACGGTCGACGACCGAGACGCGAGCGGCGGGAGCAGCGCCTGTTTCGATGGATTCGAGACTGTCGACCAGAGCACGGAACTGGGCGACCGTGGCGTCGGTGAGATCACGCGCCCGCTGCGCGGTGGGCGCGGAGACCGCGATTTCCAGGATCGTGCTGGCGGGCGGCGACGAGGCGGTGATCCGGCCGCGGAACTCGTCCGGCGATTCCGTCAGCCCTTGATCGTGGACGACCCGCTCGGCGACCGCGGCGCTGGTGGCCAGTTCGAGATAGGACCGCACGCGCTGCTGGGCCGCCAGGCCGCCCTGGTAGGAGTCGTTGACCGAGGTACCGGTGGCCATCGAGACGTACATGGTGCTGCTGGCGACGTATGTCACGGCGCGGGAGGAGGCGTACCAGACGCCGGCCACCGTGACGGTCAGCGCGATCGCGGCGATCAGCACCCACCGCCGCCGAACGATGTGCCAGATATCGATCAAACCCATGGACTGCGACCTCATGTCTTCGTAACTGCTGAAGCGTGCGCCGGTGCCGGGAGCGGCGGCGGGCGGCGGCGGAATTCCGTGACGATCAGATGGACGAACCAGGCGAGCACGGCCGACTGCGCGAATTTGCCGAGATTCTCGAAGCTGCCGAGGATGCCGCGTTCGAACAGGGTGGAGGCGCCGGTGATCGCCAGGCCCAGCACCAGGACGGGGAAGTACCGCGAATACAGCGATCGCTCCCAGGCGAGCAGCAGCACGAAGGTGAACACGACGGCGACGACCACGCCCGCCTCGCCGCCGAGCACATAGCCTTCGTTGACGTTGCCCTCCGCCAAGGACACCGACACGGTGCTCATATCCACCGACGCGCCACGCACGTCGTTCGCCCAAGCCGTGCCGGATTGGAGCTTCTCGGCGCCGAGCACCTGCGCCGGGATCAGGCTGAGGCTCGCGTGGTGCAGTACTTCGCCGGGGGACAACCAGCCGCGTGGGCCGACGAAGTAGGCATCGGTGGCGGCTTCGAGTAGGTCGAAGCGCCGCAGCATACTCAGGAACGGCCGGACGTCCGCCGGGTAGCGGGAGTCGACGAGGGTGGCGTCGAGCGCGGCCGTGCCGGAGTTCTTGAACGACTGCAGCCAGCCGAATCCGGCGACGCCGAGCACGCCGATCAGTGCCACACCGATCGTGGTGCGCCGGTTCCAGCCGAGCATCGAGAACCGTACGGCCAGCGCGAGTGCGGCGGCGAGGATCGGTGTCTTGGACTGCACGGCCGACGACCAGTACAGTTCGCCCGCGAAGAGCGCGCCGAGCACCAGCGCCGTGGTCTGCGGCCGGGCGGGCCGGAGGAAGACGATCATCCCGAGCGCCGCGATCCCGGCGAACGTGGCGACAAAACTGAGCAGGGGATTGCCGCTGCTCACCTCACCGGCAGCGCCCAGCGATCCGGTGGCCACAGAGGCCGCCCGCCCCAGAAGCCCGAGCGCGTAGAGCGCCAGCAGAGTCGGCATCACGTCGGGATCCGCGACCGCGGCCGGGACGGAGCGAGGCGGGTGCCGACGCCGCCAGAGCGCGTAACCGATCACCAGCAGCGCGTAACACCACAAGCCGAACACGACGTGGTCGAGCACCAGACCGATGCCGCGGTCGTACCCCAGACCAGCCAGCCGGGGGTCGGAGATGTTGTCGCCGTAATGCGGGTCCGGCTGCACCCCGAGCAGCACCAGCGGCCGCGCCACGTAGGACAGCGACCAGAAAAGGGCCTGCGCGATGAAGAACACGCGGGCGATGCCCGGAACCCACAGTGCGGCCACGGCGACCGTGATCAGTGCGGCCGCGACGGCGGCTACATCGGTGTAGGCGTTCAGTTCCCGACCTCCGCGGCGAGGCCGACGATCTGCCGGGCGCGATCCACGTAACGATGCCCCGCGGCGGTGATCCGCCGGTGCCCGGCCGCCGCGACCTCGGCCGCCCGCTCCGGGTGGGCGGCAACCCAATCGAGAATCGAGACCAGCTCGTCGGTGCCGTCGAACAGGAAGCACTCGACGGTGTCGCGCAACAGGTCGGCGTGTTCGCCGGTGCGTTCACCGACGAACAATCCACCGGCGGCGGGCACCTCGAAGCTACGGCAGGTGTGGGTGTCGCGGTTGCCGGAGTTGAGCAGCACCAGATTGGCTGTCACCTCGGCGATCGCGGCCGAATACGCGGGACCGTACACCGCGCCGCCGACGACGGCGCGGGTGGCGCGCAACTCCGGAACGCGGCGCCAGCCGGGGCCGCGGACCAGCAGGCGCGGTCCGTAGCGGCGTGCCAGGGACACCAATTCGGCGCGGCGGTCGGGCCGGCACACTCCGATGAAACCGACCAGATAGTCATCGGCGCCGCGGCGGGCCGCCGGATGATGCCAGGCCGGGTCGTAAGCGCTGAGCACGAAACCGGCGGCCCGGGCGCCACGCGCCCGCAACTCCGGCACGTTGTGCTGTTTGGTGGTGACGATCAGGTCCCAGCCGGGTTCCGCGGCCAGGTAGGCGTCGGTGAGGTTCTCGGGGTTGGACACGTCGTCCGGGCTGTAGTGCACGTGCAGTGCGGCGGGTACGTCGAGCAGTCGCTGCTGGTCCAGATGGATCCCCTTGAACACGAACAGCATGTCGGGCCGGAACGTGGCAGCGTTGCGTTCGATCTGGGTGTGTACTCGTTCGATCGTGCGCCGGTCGCGCCGACCGGTCGCCTTCGCGTACACCCACGGTGGCGACAACCTGGCCGGGAGCGTCACCGGTGTGGAGTCGACCACGAGGACGTCATGGCCGGCTTGCCGGAAGCCGTCGGCGAGCGAACGTGCGTTGCTGCCGAGCCAGTCGTCGCCGACGAACAGAATTCTCATGGTCAGGTTTCCTTCCTGGGCACGACAGGCAGCGGCACGGTGTCGGCTTCGGCGTGGTCGCGGCGGGCCAGGAACCGCATCCGCAGCAGATGCCAGGTGGCGACGGTGATTTCGGCCAGCAGCAGGCCGTAGACCAAGGTGTGCACCGAGCGGGTCCAGACGGTCAGCAGCAAAGCGCCGATGGCGACGAGAGTGCCGAGCAGCGCCCCGATCAGGACTCCGGTGGTGTCCTGGCGCACCGGCAGGATGGCCGTGGTGATGAACGAGGTGACCGTCGTGGCGGGCAGGATCAGCACCTCGATCCGCAACAGACCGGTGGACGCGGCGAATTCGGTACCGAAGACCAGCCGGATCAGCAGGGGCGCGGATAGCCAGATGCCCGCTGAAGCGAGCGCGGCGACGGCGACGGTCACGGCCAGCGCCTGTGTGCTGTACCGCCAGAACCCGAGATGGTCGCCGCGTCGGGCCATACGTGGCAACAGTGCGAAGCCGATGGCGTCGAGCAGTGATTGGACCGCGCGCACCAGGCGGTCGCCGGCCGAGTACAAGCCCAGCGAGACGGCGTCGAGCACGGCCGAGTACAGCGTCGCCGCACCCTGCCCGTAGCCGGTGACCAGCAACCGGGAGACGAACACCGGCACGCTGCGGCGCAGCACGACGCCGTAATAGCGGGGACGGGCCGGCGCCCCGTACCGGCGCCAGGCATCCCACCATGTCAGTGCCACCGTCGGCACCGAGGACAGCAATAGGCACAGCAAGGCGACGTGCGGATTCGGCAGTTGCGGAAGCAGGCCGACCAGCAACCCGAGGTAGCACAGCCGCCCGACGCTCTGGTAGGCGGTGGAGGTGCCGAACCGCCCCTCACCGATCAGCAGCCAGTCCTCCGACAGGGACCAGAAGCCACCGACGAACAGGCCGAGCAGCACCATCTGCGCGGCCTCGGGCACGCGCACGGCAAAGGCTACGGCGAGCGCGACACCGAACAGCGTCGCCGTGGCGAGACGGATGGCCAGATAGTCGCCACGCAGCTGGTTCATCTCCCGCAACCGGGTGTCCCTGCGCCCGTTGATCTCCGGAACGCGGGCGGACAGGAACTGCGTGACGCCCAGATCCACGACGAGCGAGCCGATGAAGTAGGCCGACATGCCGATGGCGAGCAGGCCGAGGCCGTGGGCGCCGAGTACCCGGGCGATCAGCGGCACGGTGACGACCGTGACGATGTACTGACCGTATCTGCCGAAACTCACCAGTGCGATATCGCCGAGTACCTCGAACCGGCTCGGCTTGCTGTGCGCGCCACCACCGCCCGGCCCGCGAGCCCCGTCGGCGCGACGGTGCACCCCGCCGGGACGCCGGGGCAGTTCGACCCGAGGGAAGACGTCGGTGGTCAGCGTGGCGAGGTAATCGGGTTCGGTCACGGCGGCGCCACCTCGTCGAGGAAGCGGGTGACCACGCGTGCCGTGGTGCCGATGTCGAAGTCGCGGGCGCGGTCGGCGCCCGCGGCGGCGATCCGGGCGCGCGCGGCCGGATCGCCGAGCAGTTCGGTGAGAGCCGCGGTGAGCGCGGCTTCGTCACCGGCGGGCACCAGGCGACCGGTACGCCCGTCGGCGATGATCTCGGCCGGGCCGCCGGGCACCGTCGCGATCACTGCGCAGCCTGCGGCCATGCCTTCCACAACCACCTGCCCGAACGGCTCGGGCAGCACCGAGCAGTGCACGAGCACGTCGGCCTCGGCGAGATACCGGTGGGGGTCGTCGACGTGACCGGTGAACGTCACGGCCAGGCCGAGTTCGTCCGCGAGTTGTTCCAGGTACCGCCGGAAGGGTTGTTCATCGAAGAACGTCCCGCCGACGAGGTACACCGCCGCGGGCCGGGTCGGCACCGCCGCCAGGGCACGCAGAAACACGTCCTGGCCTTTCCAGGGGCTCAGCCGTCCCACGACGACCACGACCGCATCAGCGGCCGCGCGGGTGCGGGGCGGCGGCGGTGTGGCGGGCAGGGCGACGCCCGGGTACGCGACGACCACCGGGATGCGCGCGGGCAATGTCTCCCGGGTGCCCTGACTGTTGGCGAGCAGTCCCCGGCAGAACAGAGCGGCCAGCAGCCGGATAGTGGTGGCAGGGAGCAGGCCGAAGTAGTCCCGGGATACTCGGTCGTGGACCTGCCAGACGAGGGGCACCCGGGCGCGGCGGGCCGCGACCGCCCCCAGCACCAGCGCCTTGGTGCTCTCGGCGACCAGCACCCGGGCGCGCAAGTCGCGGACCGCACCCCCGACCGCCCAGCCCAGCCGCAGCAACGCGAGAAACCCGCTGATCAGCCGCAACGGGCCGGACCCGATGGTCATCGCCCGGCTGTCGAATCGGCCGGTCACGACACGGGTGTCGATCCCCGCGTCGCGGGCACGAGCCAGCACCGGGCCGTCCTCGGTGCACACCAGCGCCACTTCGGCGCCATGCGCGCGCAGCGTGCGCAGCAGCCGCAGGGTGGCCAATTCAGCTCCGGACGGCGCGGCGGTGTGGCCGAGGAAGACCGCGGGCCCATTCATCCGAACTCCCGATATAGCGCGGCGTGCCGCTGGGCGGCCGCATGCCAGCTGAAGGTCTCCGCGTGGGCGCGGCACTGCTCCGGCGTCGGCCGGCAGCCGGAGATCGCCGCGCTGATCCGAGCCGCGAGCGCGGCGGGGTCGCCGGGCGGCACGATCAACGAGGAATCCAGGCCCCGCACGGCGTCGGGCAGACCGCCGCACCGAGTGACCACCGGCGCCCGGCCCGCGGCGAGCGACTCGAGGGCGATCAGGCCGAATCCCTCCAGGGCCACCGTCGGCACCACGGTGAGCGCGGCGGAGGTGTAGCGGGCGGCGAGTTCCTGGTCGGGAATCCGGCCGGTGAACTCGACGCTGCCGTCGAGCCCGCCCTCGATGGCTCCGCGCCGGAGATCCGCCTCGGCGCTGCCGGTTCCGACGATGACCAGACGAGCCTCCGGGTGCTCGGCGAGCACCCCGGGCCACGCGCGCAGCAACACATCGATGCCCATCCGGCGCTCCAGCCGCCGCACACACAGGACGACCGGCGGGGACGCGGGGACCGGGGCGGCTCGGAACCGGGTGAGATCGACTCCGGGCGCGATCACCTCGACGCGATCGGACGGGATGCGGTAGTCGTCGCACAACACAGTGCGGAAGTGATCGGAAAGCACGACGAAACGATCCGCGCAAACGTAACGCAAACGTTCGATGAGGTATTTGGCGAAAGCCGCGGCGGGATGCTGTCCGTGCATTCGGCTCTCCGCCGCCCACGGACCGTGGAAATGCACGACCAGCGGTAGCCGTCGACCACGCCGGTCTCTGGCGGCCGGGCCGTAGAGGCAGAAGTGGCGATCCACGACGGTGCCGGGGTCCAACGCGTCGCGAGCGCAGAACGCGGTGCGGGCGCGGCGCAGTGTCGACCCGCCGACCGGCCCCCAGGACCGGGTACCGGCAACCGTCCGGTCGGGCGGGCCGAAGGCGGCGGCAGACAAAGAAATCCCAGGAACTTCCAGCAATGCGCCGTGCAAATCCGTGAAGTATCGGCCCAGGCCGCCGGGCGCGGCGCCGAACCATTCCGATCCGGTCATGTGCACCTGCACCGCGTCGGAAGCGCTGATCATGACCCGGCCCCCTCATCCCGCATGCCGCACCCGTGGAGTCGTCGGCCGAACTCGTTTACGGCCGGGAAGTATAGGGCTGACCACCGGTTTCGGCCTTCCCACGCAGATGCGCGGTATCCGATATTCGGCACCGGTCCGCACGGGTTCGGATGCCGACCCGGAGCGAAATATGGCATAGTTCGGGCAATTACGAGGCAATGTCCGATTGCGGTTCTGACAAAAAGGCGGCTGGCGATGCGGAAACTGTCGGTGTGCGTGCCGGCCTACAACGCGGAACGAACGCTCTCCGCGACCCTGGATTCGGTCCTGGCCCAAGACCTCGATTTCGAAGTCGTGATCCTCGACAACGCGAGCACCGACCGCACCGGCGACATCGCGCGGGCACGGCGCGATCCGCGGGTGCGTGTCCTGCGCAACGATCGCGTACTGCCGATCGGCGCGAATTGGGACCGGGCGATCCGGGAATCCACCGGGGACCTCGTGAAGGTGGTCTGCGCCGACGACCTCCTGCGTCCCGGCACCCTCGCCGCGCAGTCGGCGGTGTTCGACGACGACGCGATCGCGTTGTGCGCGGGCAGGTTCGACGTGATCGACGAGTCCGGCGACCTGCTCGAGACCGGGCTGGGGCTGCCGCAGCTGATCGGCAGGCACGGCAGCCGCCGGCTGGCCCGGGTGATCGTGCGTCGCGGGGCGGCCGACTTCGGCCCCACCGCGGCCGCCATGTTCCGGCGTGCCGACTACGACGCCGTCGGCGGACTGCGCGGCGACCTCGTATTCCCGATGGATGTGGACCTGTTCGCCCGCGTCGGCAGCCGCGGCGCTTTCCTCGGGCTCGACGACATCGTGGCCGCCTGGCGGAACTCCTCGTTCAACCTGTGCAGTCGCACATCGACCCGCAGCAAGCTCACCGAGCAGCTGCGATTCCATCATCGGCTGGGCGCCGATCACCCGGAGCTCGTCGGTCCGGCCGATGTGCTGGCCGGTGACCTGCGCCTGGTCCGGGCATTGGGGACGCGGCTGCGGGTGCGCGCGCGGGCCGCGGTCGGTCGCTGAACAAGACCGCGGTTGCTGCTGTCCGGTAGTGGCCACCGCCGATCACACCGTCGCGGCCGGGCAGTCGACATCGCCGCTCGGCGACATCGGTTCGGCGCGGCGGCGCCCACGCACCGGTCCGATCGCCTCGATGCCGCCGGCGCGCACGAGACCGCCGGACCGGTCGGCCCCGACCATCGGCGCCATGGCCGGTGCGACCGCGTCGGCCGGCGAATGCGGCTGTCGGCGCATCCGAGAGGTGATGTTCATCGGTACGGCTGTCCTCGCTCGGGAACTGCTGGCCGGGTGCGGCCCGGGAATCGTGGTCGGCGGGATGGAGTCACACGGTCGGGGGTCGGTCATCCACTCGCCCTTCTGGGTCCGCGCGGATCGTCCACGAACCAGCGACCGTCGAGTGCTGGAAGTTCGGTCGACACTTCGTCCAGTAGGTCGGGCAGCGTCAACAACACCCGGTCGGGTGCTGCCGCGATCAGATCCCGCGGGCTGATGATCGGGATGTCGGTGCCGGGCATCCGGCGTCCCCGTTTGGCGGGCGCGGCGTCGGCGACTCCGGCGACAAGCCCCTGGTGCGCACCGGCCAGCGACAGCAGAGCAACCGCCCGGGACGCGGCGCCGTAGGCGTAGACGCGCTGCCCGGCCGCGGCCGCATCGATCAGCCAGTTCCGCAGCGCGCGCACATGGTCGTCCACGAACCGCTGGAGCCGATGCAGCGATGCCGGGGTGACGATTTCGCGTTCGCGGGCCAGGATCTCGCGTACGGCGCGGTCCGGCTCGGTAGGGCCGCGCCGAGCTGCTACCAGCACCGTCCCGCCGTAGAGGTCGAACTCCCACGCGGTGGTCACGCCCATGCCCGCGGCGGTGAGCGCCAGGCTCAGCGCGTGCAGGGAGTAGTACGCGAAATGCCCGTGCCGCAACGCGTTCCACTGCCGTTGTGCCACGATGGCGGCCAGCGAGTGGAACTGCAGCAGGAGCAGCCCGTCCGGCGCGGTGGCCGCGGCGCGTGCGGCGAACGCGGCCCGCTGGTCGGGTTCGTGCATGATGCCGAAACAGTCCACGACCAGGTCCGCCCGCGCCGCGTCGGCTTCGGTGCAGCCATGCTCGGCCAGCGACGGCAGCCAGGAACCACCGTGCGGACTACCGAACTCGATGACCGTGCGCCCGCGCAGCAGACCGGCCGCGTCGACCCGGGCAATCGCCTCGGCCGCTTGGTCGCGCAGGGCCCGCGGCTCCACGCCACGGGGTTCGGCGGCCACGGTGTCGTCTTCGGCGAGCTGCGCCAGCTCGCAGCGCGGGCACCGCACCATCCGCAGCGGGTGCGTGGTCTCCGCCGGTGTCACCGGCCGGCCCGCAGGCGGGAAATCATCGGCTGCGGGCACCGTTCCGAGATCCAGGACGGTGTGCAGAACGGCGCCGGAGCAGGCGCGGCAGCGGCCGGTCATGACACGATGTCGGTGTGCGTATCGAGCAGACCGACCTGGTCGGCGTGGTGGTGCTGGTCCCAGCGCCCGTCCGGGACGACCGGGGCCTGTTCACCCGGACCTTCGATGCCGCGGAATTCGACTCCCATCTGGGAATTCCGAGATTCTCGGCCGGTTTCGTGCAGGACTCGCAGTCCCGGTCGCACCGCGGTGTGGTGCGCGGCATGCACGGCCGGTCCGGGCGCGGGGAGGCCAAACTGGTCCGCTGCGCACACGGCGCGGTGCATGACGTGCTGGTCGACATCCGGCCGTCGTCGCCGACGTTCGGCCGGACGCAGGCGTTCCGGCTCGACGACGAGGAGTTCCGCCACCTGTACGTGCCACCGGGCTTTCTGCACGGATTCCAAGCACTCACCGACACCGCTGATGTGTGCTACCGAATCGATCGGCCGCACGATCCTGCCGAGGATCTCAGCGTCGCCTTCGACGATCCGGACTTGGCGATCGCCTGGCCGCTGCCGGTGACGGCGGTGTCGGATCGCGACGCGAACGCCGGACGATGGAGCCATCTGCGGGCTATCCTGTCACCGGCGCGGTGACCGCACGCAGTCGCGGGTCCAGAGCACCGGACGCGCGCAGCCGCTGCAGCCACGCGAGCCGGGTGAATCGCTGGGAGAACGCCTTTTCGGTGAGGCCACGCTCGGTGTACTCGCGGTAGAGTTCGGCGGCGCCGTCGGGCACCGACCACTGCGCCTCGAAACCGAGCACTGCGCGGGCGGCGGAGAAGTCGACCCGATAGGAGCGGGGGTCGGCGCCGGTCTCCCCGGTGATCAGCAGTCGCGACCCCGGCACGGTGGCCACCACCGACTCGGCGATCTCGGCCACGGTGAGATTGTTTCGCTCCGTGCCGATGTTGAACGCCCGGCCTGCGACGGCCGACGCCGGTGCGGTGAGGCAGCGTTCGAAGGCCGCCGCGATGTCGCGGGCGTGGACCAGCGGCCGCCAGGGCGTGCCGTCGGAGAGCACCTTGACCGTACCGGTGAGGACGGCGTGTCCGACGAGGTTGTTGAGCACGATGTCAGCGCGCGGACGAGGGGAGAATCCGAACGCGGTGGCATTGCGCAGGAAGACGGGAACGAAGTCGTCGTCGGCCAGCGCCGCGACATCGTCTTCGACGCGCACCTTCGACTCGGCGTAGGGGGTGATCGGCCGCAGCGGCGCCGACTCGGTCACCAGTTCGTCTCCGGCGGCACCGTACACCGAGCAGGTGGAGGCGTACAGGAACCGGGACACACCGGCTTCTTTCGCGAGCCGAGCCAGACGCACCGAGGCGAGATGGTTTATCTCGTGGGTGACTTCCGGCGCGAGCGCGCCCAGGGGGTCATTGGACAGCGCGGCGAGATGGACGACCGCATCGATGCCGCGAAGGGCGTCGATCTGCACCGATCGCAGGTCGAGGCGCAGGCCCTCCGGGTCGCCGGCGAACTCACCGATCAGGCAGTCGGCGAACCAGCCGGTGTCGAGCCCGATGACCTCGTGCCCGGCGGCTTGCAGTATCGGGACCATGACGGTGCCCAGATATCCCTGATGCCCGGTGACCAGGACCCGCATCGTTGTCACTCCTTTTCCCATGAGATCACGGCCTTGTCCACCACGAAGGCTTCGGCGTACTCGGTGCGGCACTGCACGCCGCGGATCCGCGCGGTGGCCAGGAACGCGGTTTCGTCGAACCAGTCGCGCCCGGTCTGCGACGGGTAATACCGGTGCAGCAGTCGCGATTTCCGCTGGACCAGTTGCGCGTCGACCGGGTGGAACACGGTCGGCGCCGGTGTGTCCACCTCAGCCTTGAGGATCTCGTAGCCGAGGATCAGGTGGTCGCGGAACTCGGTCGGCACCAGCTCCGCGAGCGTGCGGTGATCCTGGTGCGCGTCGCCCGGTTGCGGGGCGAACACCAGGTCCGGTTCACCCGCACGGCGAAACTCCGCTACGGCCGTCTTGATCCGATCCCAGTGCGCCGGTGCGCGTCCGTCCGGGACGTCGAGCACCGTCAATTCCGGTGTCCGTCCCGAGCAGAAGGCGGTGAGCGCCGCCCGTTCTTCCCGTTCGCGCTCGGTGCCTGCGCCGGAAAGGACCAGAGCGCGCACCCGCATACCCGGATGGGCGCTGGTCAGCGACAGCAGCGTGGCTCCCATGCCGATCGGGATGTCATCGCAATGCGCGCCGAGCAGGGCGATCTCGGCCGGCCGCGGGGAAAGCAGAGCGATCACTGCTCCCACACCATCCATGGCCGGTGTCCGCGGCGGTAGGCCGCATCGAGTTCGGCGCGCTCCTTGAAAGTATCTGCCGGCTTCCAGAATCCGTCGTGGCGGTAGCCGAACAACCGGCCCTGGCCCGCGAGCGTCCCACAGGCGTCTTCCACCAGATCGCCACCTGGTGGCAGCAGGTCGAATATCTCCCGGCCGAGCACGAAATAGCCGCCGTTTTCCCACAGTGGCATATTCGCCACGGGAACGATTTCCTTGACCTCGCCGGTGGGGCTGAGGTCCACACAGTGGAACGACGATTGCGGTGGCACCACCATGAGAGATGCCACCGCCCCTGAAGCGTGGAACTGAGCGATCATCTCGTCCAGGGGAGCGTCGGTGAGGACGTCGGCGTAGTTGGCCAGGAAGTACTGGTCGTCACCGAGGTGCTCGCGCACCCGGCGCAATCGCTCTCCGATGGCCGACTCCACGCCGGTATCGACAAAGGTGATCGTCCAGTCGTCGATATCGCTGCCGAGCAATTCGACCCGGCCGTTGCGGATCACGAAGTCGTTGGACGCCGACTCCCGATAGCTGAGGAAAAAATTCTTGATGTGCTCGGCGCCGTATCCGAGGCACAGGATGAATTCGTTGTGACCGTAATGCGCGTAGTACCGCATCACGTGCCAGAGCAGCGGGCGGGGGCCGACGAGTTGCATCGGCTTGGGCACCATGTCATCGGTGCCGCCGCGCATGCGCATGCCGTAGCCACCGCAGAACAGGACGACTTTCATCGGCGCCGGTTTCCTTTCGACTCGGCTCCGGCCGGCCGGGTCGGCGCCGGTGACGCCGGGTCGACCACGTGCAGCTCGGGCAAGGGATAAGCGAGCTGGCCGCCCCACTCGGCGACATGCCGGAGCTGTGCGGTGATCTCGTGCTCTAGATTCCAGGGCAGCACCACGACCACGTCCGGACGATCGGCGTCGAGCCGGGACGGCGGGTGGATCGGGATTCGCGTTCCCGGCGTGAATCTGCCGTGTTTGTAGGGATTGCGGTCGACGGTGTACTCGAGTAGGTCGGGCCGGATCCCGCAATAGTTGAGCAGTGTGTTGCCCTTGCCCGGCGCACCGTATCCGACGACGCGTCGGCGCCGGCGTCGGCAGTCGAGCAGGAACCCGAGCAGCTCATGCCGCACCGACTCGGCACGCCGCCGCAGCGATGTGTAGCCGTCCGCCGAGTGCAGTCCGGCGGACCGCTCGAGTTCGAGCACTTCCCGCACCCGGTCGCTCACCGCCGCCACGGCGGCATCGGGGCGCACCCACAGCCGGATCGATCCGCCATGCGTCGGCAGCTGATCGACGTCGACCACGGTCAATCCCGCCACAGCGAGCGCACGTTGTGCCGAAAGCACGGTGTAGTACTGGAAATGCTCGTGGTAGATGGTGTCGAACTGGCCGAGCCCGACCAAGTTGAGCGCATGGTGCACCTCGATGGTCAGCATGCCGTCGTCCGCCAGCAGGACGCGTAGCGCACGAGTGAATCCGCGCAGATCCGGGATATGGGCATAGACGTTGTTGGCGACCACAAGATCCGCGGGGCCGTGTTCGGCACGGATCCGGCGAGCCGAATCCGCGTCGAGGAAGGCGGTTTCGGTAGGTACGCCCGACTCGCGAGCCGCTGTTCCGACGTTGACCGAAGGCTCGATGCCCAGGCATCGGATGTCGCGGTCGACGACGTGGCGGAGCAGGTAGCCGTCGTTGCTGGCGACCTCCACCACGAAGGAGTCCCTGCCCAGTCCCAGCCGGGCGGCCGCGGTGTCGACGAACTCACCCGCGTGGCGGACCCAGCTGTCGGAGTAGGAGGAGAAGTAGGCGTATTCGGTGAAGGTCTCCTCCGGTGTGATCAGCGCCGGAATCTGCAGCAGCAGACAGTCGACGCACACCCGCAAATGCAACGGGTAGGTCGGCTCGGGCAGGTCGAGCCGGTCGGTGGTGAGGAAGGATTCGCACGGCGGCGTGGCGCCGAGGTCCAGAACGCTGGACAGTCTGCCGGAGTCACAGAGTCGACAGCGCACAGATCCGATCCTTTGCTCGAAACGTCCCGGCCCCGTCGGAACGCCTGTCGCGGCGCACGGAAGCAGTAGCTGCCCGGCGTATCACGAGATGCGCGCGACGAGAACGTCATTCGTGGCACGGGCCGCACTGTCGCGACCGTCAGCGTACCGACGGCAATATCGGCTGGATTACAGATCAGCGTTACAAACTGTGATATAGAGCACATTACATATTCATCTTCATGGTGTTATTCCCGATGCGTATCGAGATCGGTCGCCGAGGAGATTTGGATCAGTTAACATCCCGATCGCGCTGCTTCGCGCATACGTTCTGATCGGCGAGAGACGTTGTGACACTTGCCGATCAAGTGCCGATGAAGCGCTCGGTAGAGGCGGTCGGGACGCTGCCGGGAAAGACGATCTCCGGATCAGGTAGCAATTCCACCGTTGCCCCAGGAGGGGTGTTCTCTTGATGAAATCCAAGGCTGTCCCGGAATGGAATGGGACCGCCGAATCCCCACGATCCTTCGTGGCTCCACCGATTACCGTCTCCACCCGTAAGGCCTGGCGATCGGAGTACGTACGTCGTCTCGCCATCACCGATTTCGCCGCCGTTTCCATCGCCGTGGGAAGTGCGCAGCTGATTCGCTTCAACGGGAGTGGCGCTCCGCCGCTGGCCTGGGATCAGCCGTACCGAATCGGTTACACGGTGGTATCGGGCGCGCTCGCCATGGGCTGGTTCGCGATCCTCGGCAGCGCGGGTAGCCGTGCGCCGCAACTGGTCGGCAGCGGTGTCGAGGAATTCCGGCGGCTGATGTCGGCGACCATGCACCTGTTCGGCGTACTGGCACTGATGTCACTGGCACTCGAAATCAAATTTGCCCGAGGTTATCTCGCGATCGCCTTTCCGGCCGGCGTCCTCGCGGTGGTCGCTGGACGACTGTGGTGGCGTCATCAGCTTGCCAGGGAACGCCGCCGGGGACGCCATCGTTCGGTCGTACTCGTGGTCGGCACTGCCGATGCGGCCGCGGCGATGACCGCGGCGTTCGCCGCGGACCCGGGCGCCGGTTACGACGTCGTGGGCGCCTGCGTGCCGGGTGGGCAATCAGGCGATGCGCCGCTGCCTTTCGCCGGCGGTACGGTGGCGGTCGTAGGTGACGACAGCGCTGTGCTGCGAGCGGTCCTGCACACCCACGCCGACACCGTCGCCATCGGTCCCACCCGGCATCTCGGGCCGACCGAGCTGCGCAGGCTCGCTTGGGAACTCGACGCGCTCGGCGTCGAGTTCATGCTGGCGCCAGGGGCAATCGACATCGCCATATCCCGGCTCACCAATCGGCAGGTCGCGGGGATGCCGATGATGCACATCGCCGAACCGCAGTACGAGCGGGCTCGATCGGTCAGCAAAACGGCCTTCGACATCGGCTTCGCGACAGTGTGCCTACTGCTGCTCCTGCCGGTGTTCCTGGCGATCGCGATCGCGGTGAAGACCACCAGCCGCGGCCCGGTCTTCTACCTGTCGGAACGCATCGGCCGATACGGCCTGCCCTTCCGCATGATCAAGTTCCGCAGTATGTACCACGACGCCGACCGATATGCCGAAGCCTTGATCGCACAGCAGGGTGGAAATCCGGTCTTCTTCAAGATGAAGGTCGACCCTCGGGTCACGCCGATCGGGCGGTTGCTGCGCAAGTACAGTCTCGACGAGTTGCCGCAGTTCCTGAATGTCCTGCGTGGCGACATGAGCGTTGTCGGGCCGCGACCGCAGGTGCGGCGGGAAGTCGACACCTACGACCACATGATGCGCCGACGCCTGCTCGTGAAGCCGGGGCTGACCGGCTTGTGGCAGGTCAGTGGCAGGTCGGACCTTCCGCTCGAGGACGCGGTGCGACTCGACCTGTCCTACGTGGAGAACGTGTCCATGAGGATGGACCTGCGGCTGATCGCGCGCACGGTCGGTGTCGTGGCGCGAGGTGAGGGAGCGTACTGACGCCCGCGGGGCGGTGGTCGCGAAGTGCCGACCATCGCCCGCGCTGGGGCGGGCTGCCGAGCTTCGCCGCCGTGAAATCCCTTGATAAGCCGGATACCAACCGATCGCGCCGACCATGCCGGGAACGCACGGTGTCAGTGGCCGTATCAGGCGAGTGTCAGCATGGTGTCAGGCCGGACGCCGACATGGTTCTCATGACGAACAACAGCACCTCCTCCACCGCTTCCAAGTGGACCGGCATGGTGCCGGTAGACGATACGGCCCTCGCCGTCACCGACACCGGCGGGCGCGGCATTCCCGCGGTCTACTGCAATGGCCAGTTCGCCACTCAGGGGTATTGACGGCGGGTCATCGCCGAGCTCGGCCCCGAATACCGGCACATCACCTTCGACGAGCGGGCGCGCGGCAAATCGCGGCGTTCGGCGGACTAATCCCTCGAGGCCGCGATCCAGGACGTCGACGCCGTCCTGGCTGCCAGGGGTGTGGACCGGGCGCTGGTGGTCGGCTGGTCCTACGGGGCGGTCGTCGCGGCGCACTGGGCCGACCGGAACCCCCGCCGTGCCATGGGTGCGGTGCTGGTCGACGGCGCGTTCCCGCACGACTGGCTCGACGAGGCCATGGAGCAGCGGATCCGCAAGCTGTTCAAGCGGCTTGGCTGGTTGACGCCGCTGCTGCGCCCGACCGGCCTGACCCCGCGGATGTCCGCCGGCACCGCCACAGCCTGTCACGGGGTCCGCACCGGACCTCGTGACACGGCAGGGGTGCAGCGGCGTCAGCTCAGCCGATCGCGGCGAGCAGTAGTCTCGCGGCCACCGTCGCTCCGTCCGAACGGATCATGCCGGCCACTTCGTTCGCTCGTGCCCGGGTGGTCGACGCCAATGCCAGGTCGAGAGCTGCAGACAGTGACGCCGAGCTGGGGTCCGCGTCCCCGCATGACGCGCCGATGCCCAATTCGACCACCCGGCGCGCCCAGTAGGGCTGGTCCATCATCTGGGGTACCACCACTTGAGGCACACCGGCCCGCGCGGCGGCGGTCGTCGTGCCCGCACCACCGTGGTGGATGACAGCGGCGACCCGGGCGAACAACGCCTGATGGTTGACCTCGCCCACTTCCATGCAGTCGGGAAGATCGTCGATCGGCGTCAACTCGGCCCAGCCACGCGAAAGGAGCACACGGCGGTGGTGGGCGCGGATCGCTTCGATCGCCGCCCGGGCGATGCCGGGGCGCATGGGCATGCTGCCGAAGCCGACGTACACCGGTGGCGTGCCCCCGTCCAAGAACGCAGACAGCTCGGCAGGCAAGGGACGTTCGTCCGGCACGATCCAGGCACCGGTCTGCACGACATACAGGCCAGGCGCCTGCGACCACGGCCCCAGAACCGGATCCACTGCCAGCCAGGGTCTCTCGGTGATGACGTGGTCGCGGACATCGGCCACCGGCGGTAGCCCGAGCGCGGCACGGCCGGTATTGAGCCCATGTCCGAACTGTGCGTTCCAACCGTGGGTGTCGATTTCCCACAGCAACTGGTTGTCGATCGCCGCCGGTGCGGGCCGATCGCCGGGCAATGGCATCGGCGCATGGTGTGGCGAGGGCAGAGTGGTCGGTTGGTAGCTCACGTACTGGTAGTGGGCGCCCAGCTTCTCGGCGACGGACCGGGCCGCGATCTGTGTCACACCGGTCGCCACCACCGCGTCGCATTCCGCGGCCGCTGTGGTGATCGTGTCGAATTGTATTGCGGGCCAGTCGCTGACGTACTGCGACAGCTCGGCCCGCGACGGTCTCCCGGCGCGCGAACCGGTCTTCGACGGTCCCAGCGGCACCAGCGGCACCCCGATCTCGGCGCAGCGCGGCTGGAAGTCCGGCGGCGCACACACCCGCACTCGAGCTCCGAATTCCCGCAACCGCAGCGCCAGTCCCAAGGTCGGCTCGACGTCGCCGCGCGACCCGCTCGCCGTCAACAGCACTCGCACGTCGTCACCGACGACCCGCGGCCGGCTACCCACCGAAACATCCGGCCTGAACGAGGTCATCGATGCCGCCCATACCGACCATCATCGAGCCGAAACACCTCGCCGCGACGCCACAGCCGTTCCCACCCCGGGGAACCGCGCATCCGTCGTACGCTGCTGATCTGCGGCGATGCGGCGGTTCAGCGCGCCTTCGCGCGCCGTCTTCGCTCCATCTCCTCGCGCTCCAGCACAGCTGCCCGCGCCAGGGTCGGGGCGGTCCCGCCGAGTCGTGCGGGGACCCAGCGGGCGCCTTCGACCATCGGGTAATCGCGTTGCGCGCTTTCCAAGAGCTCGTTCATCCGGGTGCGCAGGACGGCGGTCAGGCTCTCGGCCGGCTCGGCGGGTGGGATCGGCGCGCCGATACGGATATTGATCGGGAAACGATGTCGGCCGAGCTGTCTCGGAATGTCCTTCGTCCAGATCCGGTGCGCGCCCCAGATGATCATGGGAACGATCGGGACATCGGCTTCGGCAGCCATCCGAGCCGCGCCGGACTTGAATTCCTTCAGCTCGAAGCTGCGGCTGATAGTCGCCTCCGGATAGACCACCACCACCTCGCCATCGCGCAGCGCGGTCACCGCGCGGGCATAGGACTGCGCCCCGGCCGTGCGATCGACGCCGATCGCCTTGCAGTGCTTCATGAGAAAGCCGACGATGCCGTGCTCGAGCTCGGCCTTCATCATGTACCGGACGTTGCGGCCGGACTTCCGCCCGACCAGGCCGACCTCCATGAAATCGAGATAGGCCGTGTGGTTCACGGCGAGCACCGCGCCTCCGGAGCGAGGGAAATGCTCTTGCCCTTCGATATCGATGCGCAGACCCTGCGCGAAGAAGATGGCGCGGGCCAAGCCGGTGAGGATGTCGTAAACCGGTTCCCGCGCCATCACAGCTCCCGCTACCCCGCCGCGTTCTTCCGCGCGGCTTTGGCCTCCGCTTCGGCGGCATCCATCGCGTCCGCCTCCTCCAGGGTAGGAGCGCTGCCGCCCAGCCGCGCCGGAACCCAGTACGCGCCGGGCTCGTGCACGTAGTCCTTCTGCAGGTCCAGCAACATTTCCTGCATGGTCGAGCGCAGTCTGGCGGTGAGCTCGGCGGCGGGCTCGAACGGCTGGATCGGCTCGCCGACCGCGATCGAGATGGGCGTGTTGGTGCGGCCGAGCCGCTTCGGGAAACCCTTGGTCCAGACCCGCTGCGCGCCCCAGATGACGATCGGGATGATCGGCACCTCCGCCTCGATGGCCATGCGCGCCGCGCCGGACTTGAATTCCTTGATCTCGAAACTGCGGCTGATCGTCGCCTCGGGGTACACGCCGACCAGTTCCCCGCGCCGCAGATACTCCACGGCGGCCTTGTAGGAGTCCGCGCCCGCCGAACGGTCCACCGGAATGTGCTTGAGCGCCCGCATGATCGGGCCGGAGATCTTGTCGTCGAAGACTTCCTTCTTGGCCATGAACCGGATGTAGCGCTTCGGTGTGCGCACCGGCAGGCCCGCGTAGGTGAAGTCCATGTATCCGGTGTGGTTCACCGCCAGCACGGCGCCACCTCGGGCGGGGATGTGTTCATCGCCCTTGACGGTGAACTTCAGACCTTCGATGAAGAAGACGGTACGGGCGAGGCCGATGATCGTCCGGTAGACGGGTTCCACAAGTCCGCTAGCGTAGTCGCTGCTCGTCCCCACCGGCAGTGCGCGGCCACCGCGCGGCGCGCCGGAACGAGGACGCACGAGCAGCCCCGACCGCACGCCTTGAGAGAAGAGGATCGTCGAAGTGGAACGCGCCCGATCGGTACCGCGCGAGTACGACCCCGGTGCAGCAGACGAGCGGAACCGGGCTTCGGGCGGGCGAGGGCCCCGCGGTGCGCTGGTCGGCGGAGTCCTGATCGCGGCGCTCGCGCTGACCGGCTGCGACTCCGTCGTCGGCATTCCGGAGGAGAGCGCCCCGCAGGCGGCGGGACGCGCGACGCCACCGGCCGCCATTCCCACCACACCGCCGCCGAGCACCTCGGCGCTGCCGCCGGTCCCCGCCGACGCGCCGCCGGTCGGCGCGGTCGCCGGACTGCCCGCCGCCGCCCCTGTGCTGCAGCGCTGGGCGGCCGACCTGCGCTCGCACACCCTCGCCGAGATGCAGGGCAAGTGCTGGACCGTCGCGCCGAAGAACGTGGCCGACATGTACGCCGACCAGCAGGCCGTCCTCACCGCCTTGGCCCAGCCCGGCACGGCCACCGAGGACGCTGTGACCTGGAAGAGCCCCGACACCACGGTCGCCGTCCGGCGCGCCGAACTCGCGACCGGCTACGCCTGCCCGCGCGTCGCCACGGCGGGCTCGGAGATCGTCTACGACGACGCCGACGCCCGCCACACCGTGCGCCGGTACCTGTCCCGGTTCGTCGGCACTCCGCTCGACCCCGCCGACAAAGAAGGCGACTACCCTCTGATCTGTAAGGCGTCCCCGGCGTCCTGGGACCCCAAGGGCACCGGGCGTCCGAGCCCCGCGCCGCTGGCGAACAACCAGGGCGTGCTCACCGGGGCCACCGAGTTCGCCGACCAGCAGATCCGGTCGGAGCAGGTGAACACCGACTACATCGCGGTGCTCGTGCCGGTGACCAACTCCTCCGGTGTGACGCAGACCCGCACCTTCACCTTGCGATCCGGGCCGGACGGCTACTGCATCGGCGACATCTCGCCGTAACTACTACCCTGGTTGGCTGGTAAACAGCAGGAGGAGCAGCTAGTGCAGATCACCAGCGTCGGACACGCCGGATTCCACATCCGCACCGCGGCCGGGTCGATCCTTTGCGATCCCTGGGTGAACCCCGCGTACTTCGGTTCCTGGTTCCCGTTCCCCGACAACACCCAGCTGGACTGGGACGAGCTGGGCGCGTGCGACTTCCTGTACGTCTCGCACCTGCACCGCGACCACTTCGACGCGCAGACGCTGATCGACCACGTGAACAAGGACGCCACCGTCCTGCTGCCGGACTATCCCGTGCCGGACCTGCGGCGGGAATTAGAGCAGCTCGGCTTCCACAAGTTCTTCGAGACCGAGGACTCGGTCAAGCACACAGTGACCGGCCCCGGCGGGGACCTGGACGTCATGATCATCGCGCTGCGCGCCCCCGCCGACGGCCCGATCGGCGACTCCGGGCTGGTCGTCTCCGACGGCGAGACCACCTGCTTCAACATGAACGACGCCCGCCCGGTCGACATGGACGTGCTGCACGACGCGTTCGGCCACGTCGATATCCACCTGCTGCAGTACTCGGGCGCGATCTGGTACCCGATGGTGTACGACATCCCGGCGCGCACCAAGTCGAATTTCGGCAAGCAGAAGCGTCAGCGCGGCATGGACCGCGCGCGCAGCTACATCGAGCAGGTCGGCGCGACCTGGGTGGTGCCGTCGGCGGGCCCGCCGGTGTTCCTGGACGACGAACTGCGCTACCTCAACGACGACCGCGGCGACGAGGGCAACATCTTCCCGGACCAGAAGGTGTTCCTGGAGCAGATGAAAATCCACGGCAACGCGGGCGGCATCCTGATGATCCCCGGTTCGGTCGCCGACGTACGGGGCGCCGAGCTGACGCTGACCCACCCGAGCGACCCCGCCGAGATCTACGACAACAAGGCCGACTACATCGAGCGGATGGCCCAGCGGCTCGCGCCGGTGCTGGAGGCCGAGAAGGCGACCTGGGAGCGCGGCGACGGCTCCCTGCTGGAACCGCTGCAGAAGCTGTTCGAGCCGATCATGGCGCAGAGCGACGTGATCTGCGACGGCATCGGCTACCCGGTGGGCTTGGTGATCGGGGAGGAAACCGTCGTGCTGGACTTCCCCAAGCGCACGGTGCGCGAGCCGATCGACGGCGAGGGCCGCTACCGCTACGGCTTCCGCATCGCGCCGGAGCTGGTGCGCACGGTGCTGCGCGACCGCGAGCCCGACTGGGTGAACACCATCTTCCTGTCCACCCGCTTCCAGGCCTGGCGCATCGGCGGGTACAACGAGTTCCTCTACACCTTCTTCAAGTGCCTCACCGACGAGCGGATCGCCTACGCCGACGGCTGGTTCGCCGAGGCGCACGACGATTCCGCCTCCACCGAGCTCAGCGGCTGGGAGGTGCAGCGCCGCTGCCCGCACCTGAAGGCGGATCTGTCGAAGTTCGGTGTGGTGGAGGGCAATACGCTCACCTGCAACCTGCACGGCTGGCAATGGGATCTGGAGTCGGGACGGTGCAAGACGTCCAAGGGTCACGAACTGCGCTCGCGCAAGCTGGACTGACCCACTTCCGGCCGACGGTACGCCGTCGGCCGGAAGTGTTTGCCAACTGATTACCGGTCGGCGACCTCGCGGGTGAGCTTCGACGACCAAGGACACCAGAAGCAGCCCGGCAGGAAGGCGCCGCACGCCTCGTCCAGGTGGTCGTTCACGTACGAGATGCTGGCGTCGCAGACCTCGATCGCCATGGTGAAGAAGGTGATGGTGTCGGGGTCCAGATGGAAGTCCCAACCCGGGTTGTAGGGCGCGGGCATCTTCCGGATCCGGCCCATGACGTGAATGGACATCTGCTCGTCACCCGACAGGATGCGGCGGGCTTCCGCGATCCGCTGCTCGTTGGTCAGCTGGATGATGAATTCTTTGCCGGAGTAGTCGGTGAATGCGAAGAGCGCCATGTCTTTCCCCTCTTGTCGATGGGTCCTCTGGTCGATGGATGGCGAATTCCGCACCGGTGCGACTCGATCCTATCGACGCCCCGCCGAAGATTTGCTGATTATTTGCTAACTAGCGAATAACGAGGGCGTGGTCGGTCTCCGGAGACGAAAGAGTACGCCCCGAAGCTAACGGGACGCCCCGGCCGGGATCCTGTCGCGCGCGGGCTCGCGCGGCGCTTTTCGCACCGCCCCGATCAACTCGCGGATCGCGATCGCCCCCCTGGCCACCGGAGCGGAGACGCGCCCCTCAGGATCGATCAGCACGGCGGATGGCGTCCCGCGCACCCGATAACGCAAGGCCGCCTCGTTACCCTGCTGCACGAGCGAGGGAATGTCGCCCAACCCCTGTTCGACGCCCCACGCCGCCTGCTCGGCGGCATCGCCGTTGCCGACCGCGATGATCACCAGGGCGTCACCGGTCCGCGCGCGCCAGCGGGGCAATTCCCGGGCCAGCGCCGCGCACAGTTCGCATCCCGGGTGCACGAAGACCA
This sequence comes from Nocardia niwae NBRC 108934 = DSM 45340, assembly GCF_001613465.1. GTDB lineage: Bacteria > Actinomycetota > Actinomycetes > Mycobacteriales > Mycobacteriaceae > Nocardia > Nocardia niwae. The sequence continues at coordinate 302,661 of NZ_BDCK01000016.1, forward strand.
GCAGCACCGATTTCGCCGTGGCCAGCAGATCCTCGAGTGTGGTCGTCGCTCCGTCCGCGCCGAGCAGTTCGAACTCCGGGGCCACCGCGCCGACCGGCAAGCCCTCCGCGCCCAACGTGGACAGTGCCTGCTCGTCCACCCGGCGTCGCAGGGCCCGGAGCTGTCCCGCGAACCTGATCAAGACCGCGACCAGCGCGGCGACCACGGCACAGCCGACCACACCGTCGGCGGGCAGGTCCATCGGCACACGCGGATGCGCCAGCGCGCCTATGCCGACAACCATGGCGAGTAGAGCGAAAAGGCCGTTGCGTACCAACGTCTTCGGACCGATCGGCGTGGCACTCGCAGCGCCGAAACAGGAACAGGAGGGGTGCTCGCCCCGCCGCATCAGGCGTGCGATCACCGCCGTGAACACGGCGAGCAACAGCAGCACCGCCAGCGCGGCCAGCCCGGAAACCCAGGGAATCAGCACGCCTACCGCGATGATCGCCTCGGCGATGGACAAACCCCATGCCACCGTGGGCACCCAGCGCAGCGGTACCCCGAAATCCCCCACCGCCTGCCGCGTCGCGCTCCGATCCGCCAGCTTGCCCCACGCCGACAGCCCGAACACGACAGCCAGACCCAGCCGCGAAATCCACACCCCGTATTCGATCAGCATGAGCGCACCATTCCACATTCATGCGGTTTGCGAATGAATGCGCGGCGAGTGTCCTCAGGACTGCGATCGAGCGGCGATGGCGACCGCGACCAGAGTCAGCGCGCAACCGATGATCGCGGTGACCGACAGCCCCGCGCTGGTCGGGGTGAGCACGTCCAGGATGACGGAGGCCAGCAGCTGCCCCGCCACCGAGGTGAGCCCGAGCAGCAGGACGCCGATCCAGCGGACCGTCAGCGCGGCAAGGGCGATGAAGGCGACGCCGATGAATCCGCCGAGATACAGCCACGGTTCGGCCGGAAAATCAGCCGGGCCACCGGACCACACGATGACCAGCGCCTCGATGACGAGCAGCGCGGCCAGGCCCACACCGAAATTCACCAGCGCCGCCGTCAGCGATCCGCCGACGGCGCCCACCTTGCCGTTCACCGCCTGCTGCCAGGCCAGACCGATGCCTGCCAGCGCGGGCAGCGCGATCAGCAGCACGGTCGGCGCGCCGTGCAGCGCGTCGGGCACGGACAGACCACCGGTGGCGCGGGTGTGCCCGAATCCGGCTATCAGCACCGCGACGACACCGAGCGCCGCGCCGACCAGACGCACTGCGGTGACCGGCGTGCGTCCGCGCGGTCCGAGACCGAGCCGGTCGACCGCCAGGCTGCTGAGCAACTGACCGGCGACGGTCGCCACGGTGAACGCCGTGACGCCGATGGCCGCGACGGTGAGCCCCTGGCACGCGACGAAGAACGCCCCGCACAGACCTCCCAGCAACTGCCAGGGCCGCAACGAGCCCTCGGACAATGCCCGCCGCACCCGCCGCCCACCCTCCCGCAACCGCCCACTGACCGCGAACGCCACCGCGAGCACAACCAGCCCCACCCCGAAACTGATCGTCGCCGCGGCGACCCCATCCTCCAACCGCGCCCCCAGCGCACCATTGATCCGCCCCTGCACCGCCACCCCGGCACCGATCCCAAACCCCCATACCAGCCCCAACCGCACTCCCGCACGCTACCCAACCGTCGCGAGCGGCACATGGCCGCGGCATTTCCCGAGAAGAGCCCTCCAGGGTGTGCCACTCGCGATCAGTCGGCGCGGGGCGGCGGGAGCCAGCGCGAGGTGAAGACGGCGATGGCGAGGATGGAAGCGCCGAGGAGTGCCAGGAGGGTGGCGATGGAGGAATGGAGGGTGAGCAGGGCGGCGAAGCCGAAGACCACCAGGGCGATCACCTCGCCGAGGAGTCCGGAGACCGAGGTGACGGTGGCTCGGGCGGGGCCCTCGATGGCGTCTTGGAGGCGGGCGGCCGCGACGATCCCGGCGTTGTAGACGATGCCGTAGGAGACGCCGATCGAACCGAAACCGAGGCCGGTGAATAGGTAGACCGCGTCCGGATGCCCGGTTGCGAGACCGGCGATCAGCGCGCCGCCGAGGAAGAGCACGCCTGCGGCGCCCACCGCGATCGCCATCCTCCGGCCCGACATCCCCTCGGTGCGCCCCGCCAGCACCGAACCGGTCAGCGAACCGAGCACGGTCAGACCGACCAGCAGCGGCACCACGGCAGTCGAGACCCCCGACTCCTCCGCCAGCAGGGCGAAATACTCGTCGAACGCCGTGATCCCGAACAGCAGCGCCTCCAGCAGCACGCCATAGCGCACCACACGCACGCGCAGCGCCTCACCCACGCCCGCCTTCAGCATGGTGAGGTAGCGCGCGAACGGTCGTGACCGCGCCGCAGAGCTCTGCGAACCGACGGCTGCCTGCTCGGGCGCAAGGCCGCCCGCTACGGCACGGTTCTCGAACCGTTCGCTGCCCGAGCCTTCGGCTTCGAGATCGTCGACGTCCGCCGCGGAAACCGCCTTCGGCGCCGTGGGCAGCGACAGCGCGATCAGCGTGTGCGCGGCCGCTGCCGCGACGCTGGACCAGCCGACCAGCGCATACCCGCCGTAGAGATACAGGGGCGTCGCGGCGACGATCGCGATGACGACGGCCGTTTCCGCGCCGGCGCGGGTGTACCCGAGAATGCGTGGATAGGCCGAGGAGTCACCGCGGGCGGCGAGATCGTCGTACAGCAGGGCCTCGAACGTACCGGAGGCCAGCGCACCCGAGGTTCCCCACAGCACGAATCCGGCGGCGAATCCTTCGAACGAAGGCGCCACCGTCCACAACGCGAAACCCGCCGTCAGCAGGACGCCGCTGAGCACGAGCAGTCCCCGTCGCGAAACCGTGTCGGCCCACGCGCCGGAGGGCACCTCGAGCAGGAACGACGTCGCCGACCAGATGGCGAACAGCAGAGAGATCTGCCCCGTGCTCATGCCATGGTCGGCGAACAGCAGGGCGTACAGCGCGTACAGCGGAATCAGTTCACCGATGCTCTTGAAAAGCACCGCCCGAACCGTCAGCGAGCGCAGGCCGATGGTACGTGTGCTATCCGCCCGCGAGGGGCGCAGCGATCCGGCGAATCAACAGGCGTAGAGGAGCAACCGCATGTCGTCAGCATGCGCACGCGCCGGCCAAGCGGTCAAGCGAATTACGGCAGCGGTACCCAGCCGTTGGCGGCGACCGAATCCCCGTCGCCCAGTTCCCCGTCCGCGACGCCGGACCCGATCCGGCCTTTGTTCTCGTTCAGGTCGCTGATCAGCTCCGACACCGGATGCGAATCGCTGTAGTGATAACCCTGCGCGAGCGCGAAGCCCAGTTCGGTGAGCACGGCGGCTTGGTACTCGGTCTCCACACCCTCGGCGATGACCTGCAGGTCCAGCGCGTTGGACAGGGCGGCGATCACGCCGAGCAAGGGCGGCGCGGGCGAATCGGAGCGGATCGCGGCGACGAAGGACTGGTCGACCTTGAGAATGTCGCTGGGGAGGGTGGCGAGCCTGCTGAGCGAGGAGTAACCGGTGCCGAAGTCGTCGATGGCGATGCGGACGCCCCGGTCGCGCAGGAGGTGCAGATTCTCGATCGCGGTCTGCGATTCGGCGGCCAGCTCGCTCTCGGTCACCTCGAGCACCAGCTGATCGGCGGGCCACCCGGTAGACGCCAGGATGCCCGCCACCCGGTCGGCGTAGCCGGTCTCCGCCAGCTCCAGCCCGCTGACGTTCACGTTCAGCGTCAGATCCAGCTGCGCGAAGGTCTCCTGCAATCGCGCGGCGTCCGCACAGGCCCGGCGCAGCACCAGCTCGTCGAGATCCGCGATGAGGTCGTACTCCTCGGCGACGCGGATCAAGCCCTCCGTGGTGACGTCCGGCTGCGCGCTGGACGACCAGCGCAGCAGCGCCTCCACGCCGACCGCCTTGCCGCCGCCTTCGGTCAGGCTGACGATCGGCTGGTAGTGCACGTCGAGCGCGCCACGGTCGATCGCCTCGCGCAGCTCCACCGCCAGCGGCAGCTGCCGGGAGGACTCCAGCACCGTGCGGTTGCGGCCCGCCTGCTTGGCCCGGTACAGGCCGACGTCGGCACGGCTGACCAGCAGCGATCCGGATTCGCCCGGCTGCCACGAGGTCACCCCGGCCGAACAACCGGTGGTCACCGCCGCACGCAGCTGCTCGGTGAGCAGGATCGCGGCCTGTTCGGTGGTGTTGGGCAGCAGCAGGGCGAACGCGTCGCCGCCGTAGCGCGCCAGGCGCTGCTCGGGGGTCAGCAGTTTCGACCAGGTGTCGGCCACCCGCTGCAGGACCGCGTCACCGGCGCGGTGCCCGAGGTGGTCGTTGATCTTCTGGAAGCGGTCGAGGTCGACCAGCACCAGCGCGAGCCCGTGTCCGGACCTGGTGGCCTGCTGGATCGCGGTGTTCAGCGCCCGGTCGAAGCCGCGCCGGTTGAGCAGGCCGGTGAGCACGTCGATGTCGGCTTCGGAAGCCATCCTGGTCAGGATCCCGACGACGACGCCCACACCGAAGGTCACCCCGGCCGGGATCAGGCCCGACCACCACGGCAGCCCGGGAGTCACCGGCCGCGCGGGCAGCACCCACAGGCACAGCGCCAGGGCGAACGCGATATGCGCGGCGGCCTGCGACCAGGCGAAGAACAGGGCCGCGTCGCAGGCGATGAACACATAGAACGCCGCGAGGCTGATCGCGCCCACCGTGTTCGGGAACGAGTGCACCGCGATCGTGACCAGCACCGTCGCGATCGCGACGTAGACGTGGTGGATCGAATGCGGCAGTCGCGGCCCCCACGCGAGCAGCGTCAGGCCGAGCACCAGCGCTACCGCTGCCGCCCCACCTACCAGCGGGCGATTACCCTCCTCACCAGGGGCGATGGCGGTGATCAGCAGACCGAGCACCCCGCCCATGACGTAGAACGCCCCGGTGGTACGAGCCATGACCATAGCCGTCGCCAGCGCAGACGCGGCCCGCACCCGGGTTCGGGTATCGCCGCGAGACCCGATTCCTCGCACGACGAATAGCCTAGACACAAGGAATCCCGCCGGTTGCCACATCCCGGGAATCCGGCATGGCGAACCAGTAGCTATTCATCTGAACGTCATTCGCGTGTCGTCAGTTGGCCGGTCGCAGCACGTCGGTGCCGACGAAGGGGACCAGGGCGGACGGAACCCGGACCGACCCGTCGGCTTGCTGGTGATTCTCCAGAATGGCCACGATCCAGCGGGTGGTCGCGAGCGTGCCGTTCAAGGTGGCGGCGATCTGCGGCCTTCCGTTCTCGTCTCGATAGCGGACGGCCAGCCGCCGGGCCTGGTAGGTGGTGCAGTTGGAGGTCGAGGTGAGCTCCCGGTAGGTCCGCTGCGTGGGCACCCACGCCTCGCAGTCGAACTTGCGCGCGGCGGAGCTGCCGAGATCACCGGCCGCGACATCGATCACGCGGTAGGGCACCTCGACCGCCGCGAGCATCTCCTGTTCCCAGGCGAGCAGGCGCTGATGTTCCGCGGCGGCTTGGTCGGGCGTGGTGAAGACGAACATCTCCACCTTGTCGAACTGGTGCACCCGGATGATGCCGCGGGTGTCCTTGCCGTAGCTGCCCGCCTCCCGGCGGAAACACGACGACCAGCCCGCATACCGCTTGGGACCGCCGCTCAGGTCGAGGATCTCGTCCGAGTGGTAACCCGCCAACGGCACCTCCGAGGTGCCGACCAGGTAGAGGTCGTCGTCGGCGAGGTGGTAGACCTCGGCCGAGTGCTGACCGAGGAACCCCGTGCCCGCCATGACCTCCGGACGCACCAGCACCGGCGGGATCATCATGGTGAAGCCGTTGGCCACGGCCTTCTGCGCGGCCAGCTGCAGCAGCCCCAGCTGTAGCAGCGCGCCGTAGCCGGTCAGGAAGTAGAACCGGGCGCCGGAGACCTTCGCCCCGCGCTCCATGTCGATCAGGCCGAGCGACTCACCCAGCTCCAAGTGGTCCTTGGGCTCGAAGTCGAATTCGGTCGGCGTGCCGACGGTCTGCAGCACGACGTAATCGTCCTCGCCGCCTGCGGGCGCGCCCTCCTGCACCACATTCGAGATGGCGCGGTGCGCGGCGTCCAGATCCGTGTCGGCGGCGTGCTGCGCGGCTTCGGCCTCCTTGACCTTGACCGACATCTCCGACGCCTGCGACAGCAGCGCGGACCGCTCCTCCTTGCTCGCCTTGCCGATCAGCTTGCCCATCGCCTTGTGCTCGGCGCGCAGATTGTCCGCGGTGGCCACCGCGGCCCGCCGCGCCGCGTCCGCCTCGAGCAGCGCGTCGACGAGAGCTGGGTCTTCGCCCCGGGCGCGCTGCGAGGCGCGAACCGCGTCGGGGTCGTCCCGCAGGAATCGGAGGTCGATCATGGGCCATCAGCCTAGTAGTCGGTGTGTTGCGCTTTCACGCCGATATCCCAGGATGCGGTCCATCCCCGCCGGATCGCGCGCATAGTGGGCTTGTGGGCACGCCTTTCGACGAGACAGCCATCGACAACGCGCTGGCCGACCTCACCGCCGGCGAGAAAGCGTGGGCCGCGACCTCGCTGCGCCGGCGCCGCGAGCTGCTCGACGAGATCCACGCCCGGACCGGCCGCTTCGCCGAGGAGTGGGTGCGAGCCGCGTGTGTCGTCAAGGGGCTCGGCGAACACTCCCCGCTGGTCGGGGAGGAATGGATGTCGGGTCCGCTCGCCCTGCTGCAAGCCACGGACGCGCTGTCGGTCACCCTCGCCGCGCTGGAGTCCGGGCGCAGCCCGCTCACCGGCGTCACGCTGCGAGAGGCGCCGGGCGGACGGCTCGCGGTGCCGATCTTCCCGTTCGGCGTCTACGACCGGCTGCTGCTCAACGGGTTTCGCGGGGAAGTGTGGCTGCGCCCGGGCGTAGACGCCGACACCGCGCGCAGGCGTGCCGGACTGGCGCAGCTGGATCCCACCGCCACCGGCGGGATCGGCGCCGTGCTCGGCGCGGGCAACATCACCTCGATTCCGCCGCTGGACGCGCTGTACGAGCTGTACGCGCACAACCGGGTGGTGGCGCTGAAGCTCAACCCGATCACCGACCCGCTTTTCACCGTGTTCGAGATGGTGTTCGAACCGCTACTGGAACTGGGCGTGCTGCGGATCCTCACCGGCGGCGCGGAGCAGGGCGGCTATCTGGTGGGTCATCCCGACGTCGCGCACGTGCACATGACCGGCAGCGCGCACACCCACGACGCCATCGTGTGGGGCCGAGGGGCGGAGGGCGCACAGCGCAAGCAGGACAGCAGGCCGCTGCTGGACAAGCCGATCACCAGCGAGCTGGGCGGCGTCTCGCCGACCATCGTGGTGCCCGGCGACTGGTCCGACGCCGATCTGCGCTACCAGGCCGAGCACGTGGCCACCCAACGGCTGCACAACGGCGGCTACAACTGCGTGGCCGCGCAGGCGGTCGTGATCGCCTCCGAGTGGGACCGCAGAGACGCGTTCCTCGCCGAGCTGCGCCTGGCCATGGAGCGGGCGCCACAGCGAACCGCGTACTACCCGGGCAGCGACGCCCGCGTCGCCGACGCGCTGGCCTCGTATCCGGAGGCAGAGCGCCTCGGCGCGGGGCGGGTGCTGGTCGACGGATTGCCGCGCACCGGCACGCCGCTGTTGCGCACGGAGTACTTCTCCCCCGTGCTCGGCGTGGTGGAGCTGCCCTACACGGGCGGCGATTTCCTGCAGCGCGCGGTGGGCTTCGCGAATGCCGAGCTCACCGGGACGCTCGGCGCGAACGTCATCGCCCATCCCACGACCATCCGCAGGCTCGGCGTCGCCTTCGATCGCGCGATCGAGCGGCTGCGCTACGGCGCGATCGCGGTGAACACCTGGACCGGGCTGGCCTTCCTCGCGCCGCGGGCCTCCTGGGGAGCCTTCCCCGGGCACACCCTCGACGACGTGCAGAGCGGAATCGGTGTAGTGCACAACGCCCTGCTGCTCGACGACGTGGAGCGCACCGTGGTGCGCGGCCCGTTCCGGCCCGCGCCGCGCTCGCTGCTCGGCGGCGAGCTCGCCCTCTCCCCGAAACCGCCGTGGTTCGTCGGCAACGCCACCGCCGCCACCACCGGCCGCAAGCTCACCGAGTTCTACACCGACGTCAACCCCGCCCGGCTGCCCGGCGTCTTCCTGTCGGCCCTGCGGGGCTGAACCGTCCGGTGCCGCGCCGATCGGGGCAGGTCGTGGCACCGAGGCACGGACGCTGCCATGATGGACCGCGATGTCCTCCGAACGTGTGTCCCGGTCCCCGCAGGCGCCCAAGCGCGGCGCATCGTCGCGTGCCGACTCGGTGCGCCGCAAGTTCGACTCGGCCAAGACCGCCCTCGCCGACCGCGATCTGCGGGATGTGCACCTGTCGGCGCCCACGTTGCGCTGGGGCCTGCTCGCGGTGGCCGTCGGCGCCGTGGTCGCGGCCTTGGTGACGCTGTTCATCACCGGCTTCGACAACGAGAAGGGCCTGGAGGCGCACAATCCCGGCGCCCCGGCGCAGCCCGTGCTGGACAAGGAGTTCGGCACCGCCGCCAAGGGCGACTGCCTGAGCTGGACCAAGCCCGACCGGGCCGACCTGGTCAAGGTGAACTGCTCGAGCAAGCACATGTTCGAGGTCGCGGCCGACATCGACATGAGCAGGTATCCGGGCAAGGAGTTCGGCCCCGGCTCGCGCTTCCCCGACTCGCTGCGGCTCACCGAGCTGAAGGAAGAACACTGCGTGCCCGCGGTGCAGAAGTACATGGCGGGCCGCTTCGATCCGCGCGGCAAGTACATCGTCGGCCTGATGTACCCGAGTCCGGACGGCTGGCAGCACGGTGACCGCACCCTGCGCTGCGGCTTGCAGGTCGCGGCCAGCGCGGGCACCCCGCCGTCGGTCGGCAGCGCGACCGAGCACGACCAGTCCAGAGTGTACGAGCCGGGCGTGTGCCTCGGCATCAACCAGAACCTGCCCACCGATCCGGTGGACTGCGCCCAGCCGCACGCCGTGGAGATCGTCTCCACCGTCGATCTGGCCGCCCACTTCACCGGCGGTCCGCCCGCGAAGGAAGATCAGGACAAGTTCGTCGAGGAGGAGTGCACCCGCACCTCGACCGAGTACCTGGGCGCGCCGGACGTCATTCGCAACAAGACGCTCACGCTGTTCTTCGACTACATCGATGCCCGCAGCTGGATGGCGGGCAGCCGCAAGCTGGACTGCATGATCGGCAAGGGGGCCGACTCGGAGGGATTCGCGCCGATCACCGGCTCGGCCAGGGGTGACATCCTGATCAACGGCCAGGCTCCGGTGCCGCCGCCCAACAACGGACGTTCCACGCCCGCACCGCTGCCCGGCGCCGCGCCGCTTCCGCCGCAGCCCCAGCCGAGGTAACCGCACGCCGATGCCCGTGTCGATGTCCGACGACCGCTTCGAGGAATTGGTCGGCGACGCATTGGATCTCATTCCGCCCGAGCTGGCCCGCGCCATCGACAATGTGGTCGTGCTGATCGAGCCGCGTAATCCGGAGGATCCGCACCTGCTCGGTCTGTATCACGGCATCGCCCTCACCGAACGCGACAGTCATTACGGCGGATCGCTTCCCGACACCGTGACCATCTACCGCGAAGCCATTCTCGAGCACTGCGCCGACGAGGCGGAGGTGGTGGAAGAGGTGGCGATCACCGTGATCCACGAGATCGCACACTATTTCGGCATTGACGAAGACCGCCTGCATCAGCTGGGATGGGGATAGTCTGGACCGTGCTGTATTGCGTACCCCGAGCGGTGGGTGTGTAATCGGCACGGAGATCGAAAAGTTGGGGATTCGATGGAACCGATCGCGTTGCTGTCGCGTCCTATCACTCGAAGGGGGAATTCTCGTGGTTCCGCCCCACAGCCACTAGAAGGAGTCGAGTCATGGTTGGACATGTACTGATCGCACCCGAAGCCATTCTCGCCGCCGCGGCCGAACTCGACCTCGTCGCCGAACGTCTGGCCGCCGCCGCGGCGATCACCGCGCCCGCGACGCACGTGCTGCCCTCGGGCGCCGAGGAGGTCTCCTTCCTCAGCGCCGGCCACTTCAACCAGGGGGCGATGTCGCACGATCGTGCGATCGCACAGGCGATTCTGGAATGCCACCACGCCGCGGCGACACTGCGCATGCAGCTGGCGCAGCACGTCGCCGGTGATGTGGTGCGCGCCGCGGGCATCAGCGCCATCCAGGTGTAGTTCCAGACCCAACAGCAACGTTAAGCAGGGGAGAAGTCAAACATGGTTGCAGGAGTCACCGGGGTGATCTGGGCGGCGCGCCCATCGGAGATCAATTCGGCCACCCTTCACGCGGGCGCGCACGCGATTCCGATCTCGGCCGCCGCCACCGCCTGGGGCGGGCTCACCGCCGCCTGGATCGACGCGACGACCACCGTCGCCAGGGTGATGGCCGAACTCGGCGTCGGGATGCAGGGCATCAACGGTATCGCCGCACTGAGCAAGCTCACCGGTTTCCTCGGTTGGTCCGAGCAGCAGGGCGTGCAAGCGGCCGCGATGGGCGCGAAGGCCGCGGCGAACGCCACCGCCTACACCGTCGCCTCGTTGGCGATGCCGAGCCCGCCGGAGATCGCGGCCGTCAACGCCGCGCTGGCCGCGTCGGCGAATCCGCCGGGCGTGCTCAGCGGCGCGTTCGAGGTCGCGGAAGTCGCCAGGAACGCCATGGACATCCGTGCCGCCCTGGTCATGGAGACCTACGAGGCCGCCACCAGCGCCATGGTCGCCACGCCGGCCGAGTTCCTGTTGCCGCCGCCGATCGCCAAGGGCGCCGGAACGGCCAGCCCGGAGCAGGCGGCGGACACGCCCACCGAGGTTCCGGCGGATCCGATCCAGGCCGCCGTGACCGCCACCCAGGCGTTCTTGAGCAATCCCGGGGTGGCGAGCGCCGCCACCCAGGCCGCGCAGGCCGTGGGCTCGATCGCCACGACCGGTGTCTCCACCGTCGGAAATGTCGCGGGCAGCGCGATCGCGGCGGCGACCACCTCCTCCACGCCGGCCTTTTCGGGGATGGCGCCGATGGTCATGGGAGCCGGTGCGACGGCCACCGCCACCGGCGCCGCGACTCGCGCGGTGTCGTTCTCCGGCCTCGGGTCGGCGGCAGGCATCAGCAGTGGCTCGCTCAAGCTTCCGGAAGGCTGGGGGTCCAGCGGCACGATCGGTGGCTCCGCCCCGGTGCAGGAGACCGTCGCGGTCAAGCCCGTCGAAGCGGCCCCGGTCCGTCCGGCGAACAGTGGGAACGGCAATCCCCTGCTCGGCAACCAGGCGCGCAGCGACGAGGACGACGAGGCCGAGCACAACGGCCGGGACTATTTGCGGTCGACCGAGCACTTCAACGACGGCCGTTTCACCGCCGATGGAGTCATCGGCGGTGACCTCAGCGGGACGGTTAGGTGACCGTACTCGGTGCGGGCCGCGATCCGTCGACGCTCGATGCGGTCGTCCTGTCGCTCGACGAGATGCAGTTTCTCGTGGAGAGATTGCAGATCGAAGTCCCCGTCGTCTTGAACGCTCGGGCACGCTACGACAACCTGACCGATCACAAAGCGGCGATGGACGCGGCCGCCGAGTCGCTGGCTCAGCGGGAACTTCTCATCGATGATGTGCTGCATCGCGATCTGGAGAATCGGTTGCGCGCGCTGCACCGGCCACACTGGATCATCGCGCTGCGGTTGATCGTCGATGGTTGGGTGAGCCGCTTCTGTCTGGCGAAGGGCGTCGACCTCGAGGTCGTCGCCCTTCGGGGGCAGGACTCCTACGTCATCGACGAGGCGGGCAACGATCTGCCCGGCACGGTTCTCGCGGCGCTCGGCTACGCCGAACCGCTGGAGCTGTACGGCATGAACGCCCCGACCGAAGAACTCGCCACGATCTTCGGCGACACCGGTGACGCCGCGGCCACCGCGGAGCGGCTCACGAAGGTGGGCAACCCTCCCCAGGATGCGAAGACGTTGGCGGCGGCATTGGTCGAGATCCACTCGTTCGCCGAGATCGTCGGCGTGATCTACGGCGACGGCACCAGGGACATGGCCGACAACCACATCGCCGTCTTCAACACGCGTGCAGGACGATTCATCGCGACCGCGAGCAAATCGGACGACGGCGTGAAGTGGACCTCGCTCAGCAGCGGAACCCCCGCTCGACTGCGCACGGCGGTGCAGGATCTGATCCATTCCCTGCCGGAACGCGAAGAGTTCCCGCGAAATCCGAAACTGTCCTGACTACATCGGACCGGCGGCGCTAGCCCATGGGATCGTCGGAGGTCGGTGCGACGTCGTAGCCGAACGGCGGCGTGAACCGGCCCCAGCGAATGCACTCCCACCCGCCATCCGGCGTCGGTACCAGCTCGATGGTCTCGGTGTTGTCCAGGTGGTTGTTCGTGGTGAACGGCGGCCGCACATCCGCCAGCGTGCGGCCGACCAGCCGCATGGCCGCGCCGTGACTGACCACCATCACGTCGCCGTGCTCGTCGTCATCCGACGTCAGATAGGTCTCCCGCAACTGCGCGATCGCGGGCAGGAACCGATCGAGGACATCCTGGGCGGATTCGCCGCCGGGGACGCGCAGCGTGAGATCGCCTTCGTGCCAGGCACGGTAGATCTCCTGAAACGCGTGGTGCGCCTCCTCGCTGTGCAGTCCCTCCAGCTCACCGGCCTGCACCTCGTGCAGCCCGTCGAGCACCATCGCGGCGACACCGGTCGCCGCCTCGATGTAGCTTGCGGTCTGGCGCGCACGCAGCGCCGCCGAGGAGAACAACGCCTTCGGCGGTCGGAGCAGGTTCTCACCGAACGTTTTCGCTTGTGCCGCACCGCGTTCGGTCAGCGGCAGCCCTGGGATCCTGGTGTCCAGCAGCTTGGCGACGTTGCCTTCGGTCTCCCCGTGCCGGACCAGAATCAACCTCCCCGTCATAGGTCCGCCATCCCCTTTCTCAGCTGGATCAACCACTCCGCCGAGGCCTCGTCCGAAGGCGGCGGCGTGCCGGTCGCGGAAGTCGCGGGCCACGATCCGAGAAAGCGGATCCGCGCGGTGCGGTGCAGCGCTTTGAGCGCCTCCGCCACCGCGGTGTCGTCGATATGTCCCACGCAATCGAGATAGAAACGATAGGTGCCCATACCGGTTCGGGTCGGCCGGGACTCGATCCTGGTCAGATCGATACCGCGCGTGGCGAATTCGGCGAACGCGCGCATCAGCGAGCCCGGTACGTTCGGCAGCTCGAGCACGATCGAGGTGCGGTCGGCTCCAGTGGGGGGTGGGGCCACCGTCGGGCGGGTGCACAGCACGAACCGCGTGATCGCCTGCTCATGGTCGGCGACCCCGGAGGCCAGAGCGATCAACCCCAGCCGTTCGCCCGCCAGGGCGGTCGACACGGCGGCATCGGCATGGCCCGCCACCACGTCTTCGGCGGCCGCGGCGTTGGACGCCGAGGTGTAGGGCTGCGCCTGCGGTAGGTGCCGCGACACCCACAGCCGCACCTGCGCGGCGGCCACGGGGTATGCGGCGAGGATGCGCACATCGGGCAGCGTCGCGCCCGGCTTGCCGAGGATCGTGAAACTCACCTCGAGTTCGGTCTCGGCGACGATCTGCAGGCGCGGACCGATTGCCAGCGAGTCGAGCGTCGCCGAGATCGAACCCTCGACGGAACTCTCGATCGGCACCACCGCACCATCCACGTTGCCGGAGCGGATCAGCTCGAGCGCAGCCCCTTGGCTGGGCGCGGCTATCCGCTCGACGGGTCCGTCGAAGGTTCCCGAGGATTCCAGTTGAGCGAGGGCCATCTCGGTGAAGGTTCCGGACGGCCCGAAGTACGCGATTCGCGGCACGGTTACGAGATTACTTGCGCGCTCGCCCGGCTCCCCACCAATTGCGGAGGCACGGCCGCCGCGCGGCAACGTTCCACGGCCGCCCGAGCGCCGTTCAACCCCTGTTGAGCACCCGCAACGCGGCGTTCACCCGGTCAACGGCCTCGGTTTCGATGGCGAGCAAGACGGACCGGACCGCGTCGACCGCGGCCGGCTTCAGGGAGGTCAGGAAGGCGATATCGGGGTTGCGCAAGGCGCTGCCGATGTCTTCTCCGCACAGGGCGGCGGCCGTGGCCGCGACGATGGCCACCGCGCGTCCACCAGAGGACGTACGCGCGACGAAACCCGTATCGGAGTGCGCGGCATGCGCGAGGAAGGCGGCGATCTCCGCGTCCGGGACGTCCAGGTCGAGCCTCGGCGCGGCGGGGCTTGCGCCGATGTTGCGGACCAATCCGTCCGCCAGACTGCGCCGCGGGGGCGCCGACAACGTCACCAGCACCGGCTCTGCGGCTTCCGTCCCTTCCGACACGCCTCAACCGTAACAACCCTCGTCGACCGGAATCGATGCACTGCGCTCAGCTCAGCCCGAGCGGAACGCTTGCGGAACGAAGGCTCGTCACTTAGCTTAGGGTAACCTAATCACTACCCGCCGCGCCGCCTGCTCCACGGAGGTTTGTATGCCGCGCCCCTCTCCGACCGTCGCACCGTCCACCGCCGAGCGGGTGCGCAGCGCGTGCGCCCACGCGGAGCAAGCGGTGCTGGCCATGCCGGGTATCGACCCGACGCCCGCGTCGGTGCACCACGTACGGCAGTGCGGCGACGCCGTCATCGCGGTGCCGACCGCCTCGGTCGCCGCGATCCTGGCGGGCAACTCCGGGGACCACGGCGCCCCCGCGGTGCTCGAGCTCACCGACCACGCGCCGCTCCCGCTGCGCGAGCCGGTGCGCGCCCTGGTGTGGCTACGCGGCTGGGTGCGCGCGGTGCCCACCCAGGCGCAGCGCGCGCTGGCCGGCGAGGTGGCCAAGGAACTCCCCCATCCCGCACTGCTTGACATCGGCTTCGGCGCCACGCTGCTGCGGTTGGTGATCAACTCGGCGGTGGTGGCCGACTCGACCGGCGCGGAATCGGTGAGCAGCGACGAACTGCGCCTGGCGCAGCCGGATCCCTTCTGCGCCATGGAATCCGCGTGGCTACAGCACATGCAGGCCGACCACGCGGATGTCGTCGCCCAACTGGCCAGGCACCTGCCCGCGCACCTGCAGCGCGGCATCGTGCACCCGCTGGCGATCGACCGGTACGGACTCACCCTGCGGGTGGAAGGTCACGACGGCGACCACGACTTCCGCTTACCCTTCAGCGCCCCGGCCGACGACATCGAGGGACTCAGCCGTGCCGTACGCACGCTGGCCGGTTGCCCGTTCCTCAACGGCCTGCGCCGCATCTGACCCGGTTCGACGACACACGGCTACCGCCGACTACCGCCACCTTCAAGAGTGGAGCACTCCGGCCGCCCCATGACCAGCGGTACGGCCTATGACCGGTCGAACGCCCCCTGACCAGCCGAACGCCATGTGACCGGCCGAACGACCTGGCCGCAGTGCGGGCAGTTGCGTAACCACGGCTCGGCCCACTTGCCGTTGCGCATTCGGCAGAGGCAGCCGGGTACGACGATCCGGCCGTCGCCGGCCCCCAGGGGGTTTCGCTCACCGCTACCTCGGACCGAACAGACATGTACGCCTGCCATTGCGGGAGGCGGCGATACGAGAACGGAACGGCGAACACACCGAGCCGAACGAAGCGAATATGCATCCGGCCCGGTACCCCGGGCCCGACCTCGCTTCCCTCAGCGGCTCGACACACCTCTTGGACAACGCAATCCACTGGAAGTCCGCGCTTCCCGTGCCGGTTGTCGAGTGTCGAGTGTCGAGCGATTCTCAACACCCTGCCGTGGACTACGAGGCCGCCGCTACAACGGGGGCCCATCCTGCGGTTCGACATTGGCAAGCTTCTTGCTGACGTCCTGGTCCCAGTCGAACACCGGCGCCGGAGGACCCCACTGATTCGGACTGACGAAAGAGATGTTTATGGACATACGGCAACGTGGGCACGGCTCCGGTGCGCACAACGGTCGTAGCACCGCAGTCTTCGTCCCGCCGGGTTGAAGCTTGCGCGGCGCTACCCTGCGAATATCGGCGTGAAGCCCCAACCGGCGGTTCAACGATACGGTTCAGTGGTATGGCGCCGACCACCGAAGACCTGACGATCGAACTGAGTATGGCCGAGCTGCGCGAGATCACAGGCTATGCCGTGGCGTGCGCAGAGCCCGCCCTCGCAGTCTTCGAAAAAGAACGCCCGGACGATCGGCGCCCACGAGCCGCGATCGACGCTGCACGAGCCTTCGCGAATGGAGCCGAGCGAACAAAGGCAATCCGCGACACAGCATGGGCAGCGCACCGGGCATACCAAGAGGCACGTGACACCGGCCGGGCCGCGGCCGGCGAGGCCGCACGCGCGGCGGTTGCCGCAGCCGGCGCGGCCTACCTCCACCCCTTGGCGAAGGCCACCCAGGTCCTGCACATCCTCGGGCCGGCCGCCCACGCGGCTCTGGCTTTCGAACTCGACGCCGGCGGCGACCGTACCGTCGGATCCGACCACATCGAAAACGCGCGAAATATGGCTTGCCCTACCGTGCCGAGCGTCTTGATGCGGTATCCGAAGGCTCCGAGCGGCCGCGGCCGTGCGGGTGAGCTGGTGCGAGAGCTGGACGCGGCGTTGCGACAACTGTCACCGATCATCGACCCATCCCCCTCGACTCGTGGCGGCCCGCCGAGTTAGCGGCTTCCCTCTCGAAGGAAAGGGATTTCGGAGGCGAGAAAATGTCTCCTGCTTCCCGGCATGGTGGCGAAGTTTCAACACCGCCTCGCTCAGGTTGTCTGCCTCGTCGGCGAGCAATCGGATCCCCTCACTATGGGTGTACAGCCGGTCGGGATCCGCCTGAGCGCTACCTGCCACCGCCCATGACCAGCCGGACGCCATGTGACCAGCCGAATGCCCAGGCAAGCGGAAATGGCGCGAGACACGGGGCCCGCCTCCGAGGGCGGCGCGGCACGAGCCGCGGCCCGTCGCGGAGTTCCCACCTGACGCGCCGCGCGCCGGACCGCGCGAGCGCAATAGATTCGACCCATGCGTGCGGAGTCCGATGCCCAGTGGGACGAGACCGAGCCGACCGATCGGGAGCGGCTGGCGATCAAACTCGAGATCGCGGTAGTGCTACTCGTCACGTTCGGGCTCAGCGGGCTCAGCGCCGCGCTCTCGCTGGTGGAGAGCGCGCTCGCGCCGGGCGGCATCGGTGGGCGGACCGTCGCGCTGAACCCGTCGCGGTCCACGCAGTCCACCATCGATCTGTTGTTCCAGCTGCTCAGCGTGCTACGGCTGGTCGGGTGGGCGGCACTGGGCCTGTATCTGCTGTGGCGCGGCGGCGCCGGACCGCGACTGATCGGGCTGGCGAACCGGCTCCGGTGGCGCACGGACGTGCTACCCGGCTTGACGCTCGCCGCGATCATCGGCCTCCCCGGCTTGGGGCTCTATCTCGTGGCGCACGCACTGGGTCTGAGCGTGACGATCGTCCCCGCCTCGCTCGGCGACTACTGGTGGCGGCTACCCGCCCTGATCCTCTCGGCCTGCGCGAACGCCCTGGCCGAGGAGGTCATCGTGGTGGCGTTCCTGCTCACGCGGTTGCGCAGGCTCGGCTGGTCGGCGAACTCGGCTCTGCTGACCTCGGCCCTGCTGCGTGGCAGTTATCACTTGTATCAGGGGCTGGGCGGCGGACTCGGAAATTGTGTGATGGGCATCATATTCGGGCGCTATTGGCAGCGCACCAACCGGCTGTGGCCACTGGTGCTCGCCCATGCGACCATCGATGCGGTGGCCTACATCGGCTACACCGTTCTGCGCGGCCATGTTTCGTGGCTGCCGTGACGCAACCGTGCTCTCCGGAACGTTAACGACCCGGCGCCGTCTGCGAATTAGGTAGCAGCGCCGCTTCCGCGGGCGCCGATGTCCGCATGCGGCACTTCACCACCGCCCGATAAGTAGAGTTTCAGTGATGAACGGCGACGACCCCCAGCGCAACGCGCATACGCGCCGGATGCCGCCGCCCGGCAGACCCGGTGAACCACCGATGCGCCGCCGCATGCCGCCTCCCGGTCCCGGCGCGCCGCCGCCGATCGAGCCCACCCAGGTGGTACGCCGCGACGGAAGGGGCGACCCGCACGCCCAGCCGTTGGCATATTCGCAGGTCCCGCCGGAACAGGCCCGGCGGATGCCACCGCCTCCCCCGGCCCGCAGGCACGCCCCCACGCAACGTCCGGCGCCCCATCACGAAGGACCTTCGCACGCCCCCACGCAGCGGCCGGTGCCGCATCACGAGGGGCCGACGCACGCGCCCACCCAGCGCCCGGTGCCCTACCACGAAGGTCCGCCGCCCACACCGCCCCGGAAGCCACGGCGGTTCGGCCAGGGTCCACCGCCGGCGCCGCCGCGCGGCGAACGGCCGCCGCGAGCATCGCGACCGCGGCGCAGGCGCCACCCGTTCCGCTGGTTCCTGGTGATCCTGCTGGTGCTGGTGGTGGCCGCCGTCGGCGCGGTCATACAGTTGGACAACTCCCTCAACCGGATCCCGGCACTGGCGAACTACGCCAAGCGAGTCGGCGACACACCCGGCACGAACTGGCTGCTGGTCGGCTCCGACGGCCGCGGCGGGTTGACCCCCGAGCAGGAGCGGGAACTGGCCACCGGCGGCGAGGTCGGCCCTGAGCGCACCGACACGATCATGCTCGTGCACGTGCCCGCATCGGGCAAAACGACCCTGGTCAGCCTTCCGCGCGACTCATACGTCAGCATCCCGGGCCAGGGCAAGGACAAGCTGAACGCCGCGTTCGCCATCGGCGGGCCCGCCCTGCTGGTGCAGACGGTGGAGATCGCCACCGGCCTGCGCATCGACCATTACGCGCAGATCGGCTTCGGCGGCTTCGCGAGCGTGGTCGACGCCCTCGGCGGTATCGATGTCTGCGTCCCGAAAGCGATCGACGACCCACTCGCCGGCATCGACCTGCCCGCTGGTTGCCAACGCCTCGACGGACCGCAGGCGCTGGGTTTCGTCCGCAGCCGCGCCACCGCGCTGGCCGATCTGGACCGGATGAACAACCAGCGGATCTTCATGGCCGCCCTCCTGAAGAAGGCGACCAGCGGCGCCACGCTGGCCAATCCGTTCAAGCTCTGGCCGCTGGCCTCCGACACCGCCAAGTCGCTGAAGGTCGACAACGGCGATCACATCTGGGACCTCGGCGGGCTGGGCTGGGCGCTGCGTGGCGAGACCGTCACCACCACGGTGCCGGTCGGCGGATTCGACGACACGGACAGCGGCAACGTCCTGCTCTGGGACAAAGAGAAGGCCGGGCGGTTCTTCGACGCGCTGGCCGACGACCGCGCCATCCCCGAGGACCTGCTGACGCGGTAGCGTCGTTGCCATGCCGGACATCGACCAAGCCGACGAGTCCTTCCCCGACTTGCTGCGCACGCAGATCCGACACGGATTCACCACCGCCCAGCAATATCTCGCCGCCGCCGTGTACTTCGACGCGCGCCGGCTGCCACAACTGGCCGGTCACGCCTACGGGCGGTCGCGCGAGCACTACGGCAATGCGCTGCGCATGGTGCAGTACCTGCTGGACCGGGATCTCCCGGTGCAGATCGGCGGTCTCGAGGCGATCACCTCGACGTTCGAAAGCCCGCGCGGCGCAGTCGCTTTGCTGCTGGATCTGGAGCAGGACCGCAGCACCCGGATCAGCGGCCTGGCCCGCGCGGCCCGCACCTCCGGCGACTATCTCGGCGAGCAATTCGTCCGGTGGTTCCTCGAGGAACAGGTGAAGAACGTCGCCCGGATGACCACGCTGCTGTCCGTGATCGACCGCGCCGACGGGCAGTTGTTCGACGTCGAGGAGTTCGTCGCCCGGGAGATGCGGACGCGGCCGCACACCGAAATCCCGGCGCCGAAAATGGCCGGAGCCGCGCGGAATTAATTAGGCAACACTAGCCTCATTAAGGCTGTACTTGGATGACACACGATCGCACCGGCGCTAATGTCGATGCCATGTCAAGCCATCCGGAATCACCTCGCAGCAAATTTCACAGCCTGTTGCACGATCAGATCCGGCACGAATTCAATGCCGAGCATCAGTACATCGCGATTGCGGTGTGGTTCGACAATGCCGACCTGCCGCAGCTGGCCAAGCGGTTCTACAAGCAGGCCGTCGAGGAACGCAATCACGCGATGATGATCGTGCAATACTTCCTGGACCGGGATATCAGCATCGAGCTCTCCGGCATCGACTCCGCGAAATCACGGTTCGAGAATGCCAGGGAACCGATCGCGCTCGCGCTCGCGCAAGAGAAGACGGTCACCGAGCAGATCATCCAGCTGGCGAGCACCGCCCGCGAAGAGGGCGACTACCTCGGCGAGCAGTTCATGCAGTGGTTCCTGAAGGAACAGGTCGAGGAAGTCGCGAACATGACCACACTGCTCACCATCGCCGATCGCGCCGGGTCGAACCTGTTCGACTTGGAGGAATTCGTCGCCCGGGAAATGAGTGGCCCGAGCGACGCCTCCGGCGCCCCTTCGGTCGCAGGCGGCTCCGTCTGACGGAGTTCACCGAAAGGTGCACAGGCCCGGTTCCTCAGGGAACCGGGCCTGCCGTTGTTCGGAGTGCGATTGCCGGTCTGATCCGCAATTCCGGAAGAACGGGTCCGCCGTATTTCGTGACGGTTCGGTGAGACTTACCTATCCCTCGCGATATCGACGGCAACCGGAAAACTCGTCTGCCGCCTCACCGGAAATCACGAGGATTCGGCTCAGCGCAAAGTGACCTGACGCGACCGCAAGCCGTCGCGGGAGCGCCGCTCGTCCGCGGTCAGCGGGGCGTCCACGGCCAGCGCCTCGGACAGGCGCGCACCGAACTCGGTCGCAGGTTTCACCCATTCGTCGGGGTGCCGCTCGCGGTCCAGATCGAACACCGGGACCAGCACACCGTGCGTGCGGAACGACCCCGCGAAACGGGAACCGTCGCCGAGGTGCAGGCCACCGGACGCGTGCACGCGCGCCAGCGCGAGCATGAGCGCGTCCTCGTCCTCCGGCCGCACCCACCGGATATGCGCCTTCTCGCCCGCGTCCACCCACCAGGCCGCGCCGATCGCGTCCGCGTCCAGTGCGAGCCGCGCCGAGGGCATGATCGCCTGCTTGGCCTGCTCGATGGTGGCGGCGACCTGCGGATCGGGTTCGACACCCGCCGGTACCCACCAATCGAAGTCCTGGTGCACGGTCAGGTCCAGGTTCGCGGCGGGATCGATGACGTCGGCCAGCCGCGGACCGCCCGCGACGCTCTCCACGGAGGTCAGCGAATCACCGGGCTCGGCGGACTGGGTCCACAGGATCGCCGCGGCCAGATCGGCGGCCGGGTCGGCGCCCTGGAACTGCACCTGCGCGCCGACATAACCACTCGGCTCGTCACCGGCGCGCACCAGCGCGGCCACCGCACCCGGTAGCACGGTGGCGAGCACCACCGGTCGCTCCGCCGCGACCGAAGGCGCCAGCGTCAACTCCGCGGTGGCCGACGGAACGAATTCGCGCAGCGCGACCAGATCGCACTCCGCGGCCAGACCTTCGAACGGACGCGTGACGGCCTGCGCCGCCTGCTCCTGCGCTGCCCGCCGCTCGGCGAGACGCTGCGCCCGGTTCCCGCCGGGCTTAGGACTATTGCGCTTGCTCTTACCCACGAGGGGTCAACCTACACAGTGTTTGTTTTGCCGCGCCTGCGGCGCGGCGTGTCTGTGTTGTTTTCCAGCGCCTGCGGCGCTGGGTGTCCGCGGCCACTGCATGGCTCGCGTCCGAGCGACCGCTGCTGGCGACTTCTTCGCGGACGCAGCGGCCACTCGGACGC
Source organism: Nocardia niwae NBRC 108934 = DSM 45340 (assembly GCF_001613465.1). Classification (GTDB taxonomy): domain Bacteria; phylum Actinomycetota; class Actinomycetes; order Mycobacteriales; family Mycobacteriaceae; genus Nocardia; species Nocardia niwae. Next base: position 324,517 of record NZ_BDCK01000016.1, read on the forward strand.
GAGCCGGGCCGCGAACGGCGCATGCTCGGTCTCGCTTCGCTCGAAACCTGTGGTTGAGCTGGTGTGTTGCTTCAGGCGGGTGACAGCGCGAACTCGGCTACGCCGATGTGGGGAGACGGCGGGGAGTTGCTGAATCAGTCGCGGCAGCCCCGGTGCGCCCTGTCCATGGAGTCGAGGACGCACTGGCCCGGCTACTTCACCGCGAAGCGCGCGCCGCCCTGTACGGGCGCGGCAAAGGTTGCATCCTTCATCTTCGTCGGGAGACAAGAGGTGCCCAGGTGCGCCCTGCGCGAAAGCACGGCGCTTGCGCTCCTTGGAGCGCGACGTTCCCGCCCGGCATCGCCGCGGCGCATGGGACGCCACGGGCGGCCGTATTGCGCATGCCGCATCCATCGAGATCCGAACGACTCGCGAACCTACACATGTTCTGTCGGACGCGCGAGCAGCACGGGCGAGGAGGCCGGTGGATCGATCCGGTGGAACGGATCGGATCAGGCGGCGGGAAGCAGGGACTTGGTGCGGCCGGGGTGGTTGGTGGCGATCCAGCTGACGCCGAGGTCGGCGCACAGTTGGACGTCGTCCGGGTCGTCCACGGTCCAGCAGTAGGTGGCGCGGCCCGCGGCGGCGGCCTTGTCGACCAGATCGGGGTGCTCGCGCAACGTCTTCACCGAGGGGCCGACGGCCGTGGCGCCGACGGTCGTGGCCGCGGATCCGCCCAGGTAGCGGGATGATTCACCGAGCAGGACGGTGGGCAGCAGCGGCGCGGCGCGGCGGATGCGCCACACCGCGGTGGCCGCGAACGACATCACGACCGCTCGGGAATGGTCGGCCGAAGCCGGAGTGGCGATGCCGAAGCGCTGGAGTTCTGCGAGCAGCTTGTTCTCCACCAGCGCGCCGTAGCGAACCGGGTGCTTGGTCTCGATGAACAGCTTGGTCGGCCTGCTCCGCCAGTCCAGCACGAGGCCGATCAGCTCACTGAGGGTCAGCACCGAGGCGGGCTCGCCGTCGGAGCCGAAATCCAGGCTTCGCAGCTCCTCCAGCGTCATCTCGCTGACCAGCCCGCTGCCCGATGAGGTCCGGTCGACGGTGCGATCGTGCACGCACACCAGATGCCCGTCCCTGGTCAGCCGGACGTCGCATTCGACCCCGTCGGCGCCCTCCTGCAGCGCCAGCTCGTAGGCGGCGAGCGTGTGCTCGGGGCGCGCCGCCGAGGCGCCTCGATGCGCGACGACGAATGGCGCGCGACTGCCCTGGCTCACTTGGCCATAACCTCCTCCTGCTCACGGTCCTCAGCACCGTTGTCCTCGTGCGCCGGCTCGGCGTCGGCCGGTTCGGCCGCGGATCGCCGCCCACCGGGCTGCACCGGTTCGATCACCGGCACAGCGGGATCGACCGCGATCAGCCAGCGGCGCGCGGTCCGCTGGCGCCCGAGCAGGTCCCGGCCCTCTATGGTGCGCAGCACCCAGAGGGTCAGCAGCGCGACCGCCACACCCACCGCGTCGGCGAACGCGGTGAACAGCACCCCATCCGCTTGGGCCTGCAACGAATCCGCGGTGCGCCACAGTAGCGCGGCCGCCGCGACGAGGCCGCCGAAGACCCAGGCGACCCACCAGACCCGGACGGCCCGGACGATCCGGGGATCAGCGCGCAGCGCGGCCACTTCGCTCAGGAAAACTCCGGGCCACAACAGGTTGACCACCGGGACCAGAGACCCGAACGCGAGTGCTCGCGGAGACCGCGGGTCGCGCCGGCCTTCGGCGGCGTAGGCCGACCGCCTGACCTCGATGAGCGTTCCGACCGCGGCCACGGCCGCCAGCAGCGCGAGCACGATGGCGAGCACCCCCGCGCCGATCACCAGGGCGTCGGAAGTGAAGAGGACGGCGGGGTGGATCAGGCGCGTCCGGTTACGCAGCAAGACGGCGTAGCGCGCGAGCTCGGCGACGGCGGCCAGCCCGAATACGCCCGCGGTCGCGACGAGCAACCTGGTCACCGAATCGGTCAGTTTCCCGAACGGGCGCCGGACCGCGCCACCGGCCTGCGGCGGCGGGTCGATCAGACCCCAGCGTGGCATCTGCGTGTATCGAGGCGTGCGACTCCGCGTGGCCGACCGGGCGGACGGCTGCGCTCGGCGGCCGCGCTGGTCCGGTCTGCGCGCTATCCAGCGGTAGTTGCGGCGGTCGGCGGGCGCGTCGATCGGCGCGGGCGAGAGAAGGACGCCGCGGCAGCGCGGGCACCAATGCATCGGCGCCCCTTGCACGGCCCAGCGCGCCCCACAGCGCGCACAAGGTTGCACCACCGTACTCACCCGCGCACCTCGTTCTTTCGTCAGTAGATCTTCGCCTCGTGGTCGCCTTCCGCGACCAGCGGGCGGCCGGCCTGCTGCCACGCCACCATGCCCCCGTGGACCTGAACGGCCTCATAGCCGATGTGCGTGAGGTATTCGACCACCTGCATGGACCGGCCGCCCTGCCTGCAGATGACGTAGAGCTCCGCGTCGTACTCCAGCTCGTCGACCCGGGCGGGGACGTCGACCATCGGGATGTGGATCGCCCCCGGGGCGTGTCCGAGCCGCCACTCGTCGTCCTCGCGGACGTCGAGCAGGATCGGTCGCGGCGTGTCGGCCGGCGCGGGGACGCTGTCGAATTCGGCAGGCACGTCCTCCACCGTGACCGACGGAACGTGGGGGCTCGTCACAGATTCGATCCTGCCATGGGCGGCGGGCCGCCGTGCAGTTCCATGGCCGGGGAGCGGGCTCGACAGCGGGCGACGACTTCAGGTATGTTCTCCCCTCCGGAACTCGACCGCGCCCCTGCTCGATGCTGGTTGTGCATAACTCGGGCGAAGTTATCCACATAATCCACAGCCTGATCCACAAGGCGCAGCTACCGGCCGCCATTTCCCGAGTTCACACCCCTTCACAGCAACTGATCAGTTACCGAATCGGGGGATATTCCAAACTTTCGGTCTGCAATCGCCCGCCCGACCCTATCGAGCGACAGGGTTCACCCCCTAATGGCAGCGATGCGAATGACCGATCCGGGACTCCCCTCCTGTCATCCCGGAGCGGCCATTCGTCGCCGACCTCGGAACCTGCGGCCGAAGAGGTTCCGATATCTACTTGGACGGGGCCGGGCCGCGATCGGTTCCATCGAATCCAGAACGCCGCCGAAATACCGCGATCCGGCAGTGCCGATCGGTAGCCTTGGCCTATGAACGCGAGCAGGGGGATACGCCACGGAATGGATACCGCAGGGCTGAACATCGCGTTGTCCGAGGCCACGTGCCTCGGGCTCGCGGTCGATCAGCCCGCGGGCGAACTGCGACTCGACCTCGAGGTCCTGACGCTTCCCGAAGAGGGGACAGCCACCGAGGACTACCAGGTGCAGCTGACGTTCACCGGCGTGAGCCGGGTCGCCGCGTCGCTGCGCACACAGCACTGGGACGACCTCGAGCCGCAGGTGCTGCCGCTGCAATTGGACGGTCTGGACGAGGCCATCCGAAGCTTCGGCGGTGGACGGCTGCACGGTTGGGAGTTCATCGACCTCGACGACAGCAGCTGGGCGCTGTGGAGCGAACTGCTCAGCTTCGACACCCGGATCCGGGATGACGAAGCCCCGCACGTCCTGGAGTTCTCCCAAGAGGAGGGCATCGATCCGCGCGAGCTGGACATCCGGGTGTGGTTCGACGACATCGTCGTGCACGACGCGCGCGGCAAGCAGATTCCCCTGCCGGACTTCGTCGCGGGCGGCGCGCGATGGTGGCAGGCGCACGACGCGGGTGATCCCCGGGCGACACGGCCCGGTATCGCTCCGCCGCTGTGAGCGCCGCACCCGGAATCGTCCCGAGCCGACCGCGCATCCGCTGATCGGATGTGCGGTCTTCCGCGCTCAGGCGCCTGTGCCCACCGGGCAGCTCACTCCGGTGGCGTGCACCGGGCAATATCCGCCGGGGTTCTTCGCCAGATACTGCTGGTGATAGCCCTCGGCGTAGTAGAAGGCCGCCAGGCCGGGCAGCGGCGCGATCTCCGTGGTGATCTGCCCGTATCCCGCCGCGGCGAGGCGCTTGCCGTATGCCTCGGCCGTCGAGCGGACGAGATCCGCCTGCTCGGCGCCGAAGGTGAAGACGGCCGAACGATATTGGGTGCCGCGGTCGTTGCCCTGGCGCATGCCCTGGGTGGGGTCGTGGTTCTCCCAGAAGTGTTTCAGGATGCCTGCGTAGTCGATCACCGCGGGGTCGAACACGACGAGCACCGCTTCGGTGTGCCCCGTCCGTCCGCTGCAGACCTCTTCGTAGGTCGGGTTCGGCGTATACCCGCCGACATAGCCGACTGCCGTGGCGTAGACGCCCCCGAGCTCCCAGAAGCTCTTCTCCGCACCCCAGAAACACCCCATCGCGACGACCGCGAGCTGGAGTTCTCCCGGGAACGGCGGACGGATCGGGTGACCGTTGACGTAGTGGGTATCCGGCACGTCGAGCGGCTCCGCCCGGCCGGGCAGTGCTCGCTCGGGCGCGACCATGACGGGTTCGGGGAGGCTCAGACGCCCCACTAGTTCGTCGTACCACGACATGGTTCGATGCTACGCGTGCGTTTCCAGTGGGGCCGATGTGCGTGATGTGACGGTGCACCACCCGCTGTGTGTGAGCGGCGTCACCGGAATGTGCGGGCGTGGGCCCGAGTTGGAATCGACCGGGTGTACGAATGATGGTTGGCTGTGCTCGGAACAACGGGCACAACCGGCCCGACATAGGAAGGGACATCGTGGCTGAGTACACGCTGCCAGATCTGGATTACGACTACAGCGCCCTGGAGCCCCACATCTCCGGGCAGATCAACGAGCTTCATCATTCCAAGCACCACGCCGCGTACGTCGCCGGTGCGAACACCGCGTTGGAGAAGCTGGAAGCCGCTCGCGAGTCGGGCGATCACAGCGCCATCTTCCTGCACGAGAAGAACCTCGCGTTCCACCTGGGTGGGCACGTCAACCACTCGATCTGGTGGAAGAACCTCTCCCCCAACGGCGGCGACAAGCCGGTCGGCGAGCTCGCCGCGGCGATCGACGACCAGTTCGGTTCGTTCGACAAGTTCCGCGCGCAGTTCACCGCGGCGGCCAACGGCCTGCAGGGCTCCGGCTGGGCGGTGCTCGGCTTCGACACCCTCGGCCAGAAGCTGCTGACCTTCCAGCTCTACGACCAGCAGGCCAACGTCCCGCTGGGCATCATCCCGCTGCTGCAGGTCGACATGTGGGAGCACGCCTTCTACCTGCAGTACAAGAACGTCAAGGCGGACTACGTCACCGCTTTCTGGAACGTCGTCAACTGGGCCGACGTGCAGGAGCGCTTCGCCAAGGCGACCTCGCAGGCCAAGGGCCTCATCTTCGGCTGAGCCGGCTCAGCGCCCGAACCGGGTCCGCGAATCCGTCCGCCCCGCGCGGACCGGATCGCGGGCCCGTTCCGCTTTCCGGCGACGCGGGCGCGTTGCCGAGCCCGCCGCCCCCAGCCCGCGTTTCGGGACACGGCGAGGTGGGGCCCCATCCGCCGGGGACGCAGCCTGATTGCCCGCCGAGCGGCTTCCGGCTGTCCGATTGGCACTCTTTGGTACTTGTGTGCCAGGTGACTCGTGGTTCATATTCGGGAATCCACATAAAAAGTACGGGCAAGGTCGCCCCCGGGTTCGACAACGGGAGGCAGGAATGCGCACGAACGAACCGATCGGCATCACGCCGTTCCACTCGCGCGGGTCGCTACGTGGCTTCGTGATCTCCGGCCGCTGGCCGGACACGACCAAGGAGTGGGCCCAGGTGCTGGTCCTGGCGGTGCGCGTGGCGACGCTACCGGGCCTGCTGACGACCTCGACGGTGTTCGGAGTCCGCGAGGACCTGCCCGACGATCCCGCCCCCGGCACGGTCGGCCTGGTGATCGCCGAGGGCCCGGTCCTCGGTGACGAAGCCGTCGAGCCGGGTCACTTCGCCGAGCATGTGCCACCGGCGCTGCTGATGCTGCATCCGCCCTGCGAGACGCGCCCGTCGCTGCCCGAATGCACGGGCGCGGCATCCGGGTGTGTTCTGCTGCCCGGCGTGCCCCATCTCGGTTTGGAACACCGCGCCGCTTGGGCGGAGGCGGAGTCCGACGGCACGGTTACGTCCCTGGTCAGCCGGGTCGGACTCGACCCGATCAGCGATCCCGACACCGCGGTTCTGGCCATGCTGCTGGCCGCGTGAGGGTAACCGAAATTCGCCACGTGGATCGCCAAACTTATTGTGCGCATTGCGATTTCGATTACAGCGGGTTGGCATGAGCGGCTTGCCCGGGTAGAGTCGGCTGCAGCGAAGGGGAGTAGCCCCCAATCGCGCAGTCGACATACTGACCCGCCGGCCCACCCGGGCCCGGGTCCGGCTGTGTGAACCGGCATTCGTCCGGTGGGCGAGACCTTCGGCCTGGACAACCATTTCGTTGTCGGCCGGAGTCCACCCGTTTCTCCGACCGGCAGGCCGGAGACCTGGGAGCCGCCACACATGATCGCCACCGTATTGCTGAGTATCGGCATCGTCTTCCTCGCCGAGCTGGGCGACAAGTCCCAGCTCATGGCGCTGACGTTCGCGCTGCGCTATCGCTGGTGGGTGGTGCTCGGCGGCATCGCGACGGCCTCCGCGGCGGTGCATCTGATCTCGGTCGGCGTCGGATACTTCCTCGGCGCGGCCCTGCCGACTCGGGCGATTGCGCTGATCGCCGCCGTCACCTTCCTGGCCGTCGGTCTGTGGACCCTGCGCGAGCATTTCGGTCCCGGCGACGACGACCCGCAGCCGAAGACGCCGAAGGCCGCCGGTGCGCCGTTCTTCGTGGTGCTGTCCGCGTTCCTGCTCGCCGAGCTGGGTGATCGCACCATGTTCGCGACCGCCGCGCTGGCCACCGACTACGACTGGGCGGGCGTCTGGCTGGGCTCGACCATCGGCATGGTCGCCGCCGACGCGCTCGCCATCGCGCTGGGCATCCTGGTCGGCAAGCACCTGCCGGAGCACGCCATCGGCATCGGCTCGGGCCTGCTGTTCCTCTACTTCGGTGCGGCGACCCTGCTCGGCGCGGCCGCACCCGGCCTCGGCGCCGTCGCGGTCGCCGGGCTCGCGGCGCTCGTCCCCGCACTGGCCGGTGCGGCGCTGCTGCTCACGCGGATGACTCACCGCGCGCGTCCAGCGCCGCCCCATACAGTCCGCCACCCCGGCGCACCAGCTCGAGCAGCGGTTCCCGCAGCGCCAGCAGACCACCCGAGTCCCCGGCCGCGATCCGGGCGGTGACCATCGAACCGACCGCCGCGACCAAGGCCTGACAGGCGAAGCGCTGCTGCTCGGTCCGCGCGTCGAGCACGGCGGCGATCAATTCGACGAACCGCTCCTGCAGCTGGGCCCGGCGCGCGATGGCCGCCGACCCCACCGCGAACACCTCGACCAAGAACAGCCGCGCGCTCGCCGGGTCGTCCACCAGATACTGGAGATAGGCGCGCAGGATCCGGTCCATCCGCGCCATGGCGTCGCCGTCGCCCGGTGCGGGCGAGACCTCGTCCTGCTCGGTGGCCTCGGCGATCCGGTCCAGCAGCAGCTGCACCGCGCGCTGATAGGCCGCCTCGAAACAGTCCTCTTTGGAACGGAACTGCTCGTAGAACGTTTCCCGCGACACGCCCGCCCGCTTGAGGATCGCCGCGACAGATGTTCCGATGTAACCGTTCTCGGCCATGGCCTCCGCCGTCGCGACGAGGATCCGCTCACGCTGCGAGGCGATCACCTGCTCCCGCGGCAGGCCGTGCCTGCCTCGGGGCAGGCGTGCGCTGAGGGCCGATTCGGTCATACGGAGACTCCGGTGTTCGGTAGAGCTGACTGGGCTGTTCCATTCTGCGTGGTCGGTTCTGCCGCCCTGCCGGACAGGGTGCGCGCCGGGAACACCGATCGGTAACAAGTCGCGGGAGCCGTGCAGGGCCGCGCGCCGAGCACCGGTTAGGGTGCAATTGACGAAAGGCCAACTGGCTGTCACAAACGAGAGGACCATCGTGGAGATTTCGGGTTCCGCCGCCATTGTCACCGGAGGCGCATCGGGCCTCGGCGCCGCCACCGCCAAGCGTTTCGCCGAACTCGGCGCCACCGTCTTCGGACTCGATGTACCGCAGTCGATCGAGCGCGCCGGCGACAACGTGCCCGCCGGGGTCACCCTCATTCCCGCCGATGTCACCAGCAATGACGAAGTCAGCGCGGCCGTCGCGCAGGTCGCCGAGTCCGGCGCGCCGCTGCGCATCGTGGTCAACTGCGCCGGTGTCGGCTGGGCAGGCCGCATCCTGTCCAAGAACGGCCCGCACGACCTGGAGCTGTTCCGCACGGTCATCACGGTGAACCTGCTCGGCACCTTCAACGTCATGCGGCTGGCCGCCGACGCGATCGCCAAGACCGACGCCGTGGACGAGTACGGCCAGCGCGGCGTGATCATCAACACCGCCTCGGTCGCCGCGTTCGAGGGCCAGATCGGTCAGATCGCCTACTCCGCGTCCAAGGGCGGCGTGCACGGCATGACCGTTCCGGCCGCGCGTGACCTGGCTCAGTTCGGCATCCGGGTGAACACCATCGCCCCCGGCATCATCGACACCCCGATGCTGGCCGGCGTCACCGAGGAGTACCGCAAGGGCCTCGAGGCGGGTGTGCCCTTCCCGTCCCGCCTCGGCCGCCCGGACGAGTACGCGCAGCTGTCGCAGTACATCGTCGAGCACGACTACCTGAACGGCGAGACGATCCGTATGGACGGCGCACTGCGGATGGCGCCGCGGTAGTACCGCTCGGTTGTCCCGCCAGCGCGCGGCTCTTCCTCGGAGGGTCGCGCGCTGTCGTCTCTCACCCCTGCGGCTTGTGACCGATGCCGAGGTACGCCGTGGTGGACAATGGGCAGTTCGGCCGGTACTTCTCAGCGAGGAAAGTCTTCATGACGGCTGCGCGGCGCGCCCATTCCTCCGCGCTCACACTGTGGCGCATGAGTTCCAGCGGAGCGCTGCTGCGCACCATGGTCTCCCACATCTCCTCGTGGTCGGCGAAGGTCAGCGCGATCGAATGCCGCTGGATGGATACCGCTTCGAAGCCCGCGCCGCGCATCTCCGATTCGAAGACCTCGGGATTCTCCAGACTCAGGAAGTTCGGTTGCGGCTCCTGGATGTTCGGGTCGGCCGCGGTCAAGGCGCCGAACATCATCCGCATCAGCGGCGAATCCGCGATCGGCGCCCAACTCGACACCACCGCGGTGCCGCCCGGCCGCAGCACGCGGAACAGTTCGGCGAACCCACGACCGCGATCAGGAAAGAACATCAGGCCGAACATGGAGAACCCCGCGTCGAACCGGTCGGATTCGTACGGCAGCTCCTGGCCGTCGCCCACCCGCGCCTGAATATTCGTCAGCCCGGCGGCGGCTGCGTCCTTCGCCAGGCGCGCGATCATCGACTCCGCGAAATCGATGGCATCGATCTGCGCCACGCTGCGCGCTGCCAGCAGACTCAGCGTGCCCGGCCCCGCCGCGACGTCCACGATCCGCGACGCGCGCGACAACGACGCGAACTCGAGTGCCCGCGCCGCGAACGGCTGCATGATGGCAGGTGCGAACTCGGCGTATCCGTCGGCGACGAGATCCCATGGCTCGGCGACGGCAAGCGGGTTTGCGGACATGTTGTGACGATCCTTTCAGACATCCACATCTAACCGCGCCACCCGGGGGCGAACTCCCCAGTTCTGCGAATATGCCACCTAGACGGCCACCGTAACCGGGAAATGGCCCAAACATCAACGACCGCAAGCCGCGACCGGAGGACACGGCGTGGTCCTCCGGTCGCGAACGGGTTCACAGCGTGCGGGTGAGCCGATCGGTGAGGATGTGGGCGAAGTGCGCCGGATCCTTCAGTTCACCGCCCTCGGCGAGCACCGCCGTGCCGAACAGCAGCTCGGCGGTCTCCGACAACTCGGTCGCCGTGCCAGCGTCGGCCTCCTCCCGCTTGGCGGCGTACGCGTCGCGCAGGCCGGTGACCAGCGGGTGGGCCGGGTTGAGTTCCAGGATCCGCTTGGTCTCCGGCAGCGCCTGGCCGGAGGCCCGGTACATCCGCTCGAGCATCGGCGTGAAGTCGAAGACATCACCGACCAGGCAGGCCGGGGAGGTGGTGAGCCGGTTGGTCAGGCGCACCTCCTTGACGCTCTGCTCCAACGTCTTACCCAGCCACTGCAGGACATCGGCGAAGTCCTTGTCCTGCTGTTCGCGCAGCGCCTCGGAGGCCTTCTTCTCCTCCTCGGTTTCCAGATCGACCTCGCCCTTGGCGATGGACTGGAACGCCTTGCCGTCGAATTCCGGCACCGAACCGACCCACATCTCGTCGACCGGGTCGGTCAGGATCAGCACCTCGCGGCCCTTGGCCTTGAACGCCTCCAAGTGCGGGGAGCTCTCGACCTGCTGACGGGTCTCGCCGGTCATGTAGTAGATCGTGTCCTGCCCCTCGGGCATCCGCTCCACATACTGGGCCAGCGTGGTCAGCTCGGTCTCGGAGTGCGTCGAGGCGAACGAGGACACCTGCAGGATCGTCTCGCGGTTGTCGAAGTCCGAGAGCAGGCCCTCCTTCAGAACGCGGCCGAACTCCTTCCAGAACGTCTGGTAGCTGGTCTGATCCTCGGCGCCCTGCAGATCCTTCACCGTGGACAGCACCTTGCGCACCAAGCGCTTGCGGATCATCTGGATCTGGCGATCCTGCTGCAGGATCTCCCGCGAGACGTTGAGCGACAGATCCTGCGCGTCCACCACACCCTTGACGAAGCGCAGGTACTCCGGCATGAGCTCCTCGCAGTTGTCCATGATGAACACCCGCTTCACGTAGAGCTGCACGCCGCGCTTGTGCTCACGGGTGAACAGGTCGAACGGCGCGTGCGAGGGGATGAACAGCAGCGCCTGGTATTCGAAGGTGCCCTCGGCCTTCAACGGGATGATCTCCAGCGGATCGTCCCAGCCGTGGCTGACGTGCTTGTAGAACTCCTTGTACTCCTCGTCGGAGACCTCGCTCTTCGGGCGCGTCCACAGCGCCTTCATCGAGTTGAGCGTCTGGTCCTCGAGGATGGTCGTCTCCTTGGCGTCCTCACCCTCGCCCTCGGTGACGGTCCGCTCCACCTGCATGCGGATCGGCCACGCGATGAAGTCGGAGTACTTCTTGACGATCTCCCGCAGCTTCCATTCCAGCGTGTAATCGAAGAGGTGATCCTCCTCGTCCACCGGCTTCAGCTGCAGCGCGACCGACGTGCCCTGCGGGGCCTCGTCGAGTTCTTCGATCGTGTAGGTGGAGCTGCCCGCGCTCGACTCCCACCGGGTGCCGGTGGTCTCCCCCGCCCGCCGGGTGGTCAGGGTGACCTTGTCGGCCACCATGAAAGTCGAGTAGAAACCGATGCCGAATTGGCCGATCAGTTCCTCCGCCGCCGCCTCGGACTTGGCCTCGTTCAGCTTCTTGCGCAGCTCGGCGGTGCCGGACTTCGCGAGGGTGCCGATCAGGTCGACGACCTCGGCGCGCGACATGCCGACGCCGTTGTCCCGCACGGTCAGGATCCGGTTGTCCTTGTCGACCTCCAGCTCGATGTGCAGATCGGAGGTGTCGACGTGCAGATCCTTGTCCCGGAAGGACTCCAGCCGCAGCTTGTCCAGCGCGTCGGAGGAATTCGAGATCAGCTCCCGCAGGAAGGTGTCCTTGTTGGAGTAGACGGAATGGATCATCAGCTCGAGCAGCTGATGGGTCTCTGCCTGGAACTCGAGTTGTTCGACGTGCTCTGTCACGACGCGATGGTACCGCCGCGTCCGGACTACCGAGCCGAAGGAGGCACCACCGCGTAACCCGGAACGGCCTCGGCCGATCGCGGATCGGTAGCCGGCCGGAAGTCGGCGATGCCGGGAACCTCCGCGTCGGCGCGGGTCGTCATCCACTCACGCAGCACCTGGGTGGCCCGGACGTCGTCCTCGTTGTACTCCAGCAACCGGGTGCGCTGGGTCTGATCCGGCGCGGCGCCGTCGTAACCGACCGCGAGCCGATACCAGCTCATCGACGCCTCGCCGCCCGCCTCGGGATCACGCCACGAGAACCCGGCCACCGGCGCGATCTTCTTCAGCCCCTTGCCGTTCGGGCAGATGAACTGGTCGGAGACGGCCTGGAACATGTCCACCCATTGCGGCCCGTCCACGAACGCGCGCACCTGCTCCACCGTCGGCACACCGGGGCGGCCCGCGAACCGGCGCGCCGATTCGTACAGCCACTTGTCCTCGGCGGTGCGTGAATAGCAGTACGCGGCAAACGTCTTGCCCGCCGCGGCCGCCTCGGCGCGCACCGTCATCAGCCAGGACCAGAACTCACCGAAGGAGCGGCCCTCGTCCTCGGTGGGCAACGGATCCCAGGTGACGAACGGGCGGTAGACACCATTCAGCAACGTCCCCCACAGGTACGCGCCGTACTCCTGGAAGCTCTCCAGATCGACGTCGACCTCCACGTCCGCCCGCCGCACCCGCACACGTTCGACGCGCCGCACCACCGGCGCGCCTGCGATCCATGCCCGCGCCGTGACCACGGCCTCGTCGAACGGGCCGTGCTGCCAGTCCTCGGGCTCCTCCCCCGCCCAGGCGGCGAGCTCATCGATCGTCTCGATGTCGTGCCTGCGCAGCACCTCGGCGCGCGAACCGGGCGCCACCAGGCTGACGTCGCGGTGCTCGATCAACCAGCCCTCGCAGCTCGGGCCATCGATCCCCCGCGTCCACCATGGGCACTGCCTGCATTCGGGCACCTTCGAGGGGATGGTCGGCAGCTCGCCGCGCACCACCGCGATCCGATCGGCGTAGCGGCGGTCGTAGTCGGCCAGCAGCGGAGCCAGATCGTGGACCAGGATGCGATCGAAGTCGAAGCCGATGACACCGCCCAGCAGCGCGGGGCTGGCCAGACCGTGACGTTGCAGCATCCGGTGCAGATGGGCGAGCCGCTGCTGGTCGCGGGGCTGCGGACGCAGCTTGCGGTGCGGATCCGGTTGCGGATTCCAGTGATAGGGATCGGAGGTGGTGGGGTGGAAATCGGCCGGTTCGGGTTGCCGCGGGTCGGTCACCTTGTGGTTCACCACGATGACCGGGATGTACCCGCCGCGGTCGGCGTCGCGCAGCAGGATCTCCGAGCCCCCGCGCCTCCCGGTGTCCGGCTCCTGCGGTAGCAAGCCGCCCCAGATGTGCCGCGTGCCTGCTTCGCACGCGCGCATGGTGGCTTCGGCGCGCTCGGCGGCGCGTAGGCCCGGGTCGATCACCACCCAGGCGTCCGGGTCGGCGCCGACCAGCGCGTCGCGCACCCGGAGGCGGTGCGCGGCGGCGGCGTCCCGGCGCTGGCGTACGCCCGCGTCCTCGGAAATCCCCGCCAGTGCGTCGGGGTACGTGGCGTCCAGACGCAGCCGATGGCGGCAGCCGATCAACGCCCTGGCATCGATGAAGGCGGTCGGCACGTCGGTGGCCCGATCCACGGCCGTTCCGTTGCGCTTGCGACCATCCCGGTCACCGATGTCCGAATCCACGCTAAGCAGTATGGTCCCTACCCCCGACAGTGTTGAATTCCAGCGCCTGCGGCGCTGGGTGTTCGCGGCCCCTCATGGCTCGCCTTCGAGCTACCGCCGCTTGCTCCTTCGTCGCGTACACGGCGGCCGCTCGAACGCGAGCCGGGCCGCGAACGGCGGATGCTCGGTCTCGCTTCGCTCGAAACCGGGAGTTGAGGTGGGTGGTTGCGTCGGGCGGTGATCGCCGCATCCAGAGCAGGGCAGGACGGGGGGGCACGAGATATCCGGCCGGCTCGCTCGGGACGGAAATCGGTTGCGTGGTGATGGCGAGCGCCCAGTGCGGAGGGCGGGGGCCACACCCGCACTACCCTCGCAGCTGACACAGGGGACCCGATAGGGTATCGGCAAAGCGTGTGACATGGGCGGACGGGCTTCCCCGGCGTCGTACTGCCATGGCGAACCAGCATGACGGAGGGCCTTCGATGGGGTTGTTCACGAAGCGCAAGCGGCGGCCGAGCCGCAGGGCCGAGGCGAAAGCCCTCAAGCACAAGGCCGCGATCGAGGCCAGGCTCGCCGCGAAGAACGACCGTAAGGCACGTCGCGCCGAGGCCCGCACCCAGCGCAAGGTGGCCAAGGCGCAGATCGCGGCGTTCCAGGCGGAGGAGAAGGCGGCGCTGAAGGTGGCCGCCAAGGCCGAACGGGATCCGTTCAGCGCGAGCCAGGTGAAGAAGTACCTCGGCGTGGCGCGGGTGCTCATCCCGGTGCTCGCACCGCTCGCCTACCGCGGCGCCACCTTTCTGCGCGGGCAGTTGGACACCCGCCGCGCGCAGCAACTCGGCGTCGGCATCGACCAGCTCGGCGACTTCAGCGGCCACGGCGCCAAGCTGCAGGCGCGCATCACGAATGCCGAAGCGGCGCTGGCGAAGATCGGCGCACAGAACGGCGGCGCACAGAACGGCAAGGACAAAGGCGAGACGCAGAAGTTCGTCACCGCCACCAAGGACCGCCTCGGCAGCCTGACGGCCGCCGTGCACACCTCCGATCAGATGCCGGCCAACCGCCGCCGTTCGGTGCACGCGTCGATCTCCCACGAGCTGTCCGGCATCGAGTCCGACATCCTGGCCCGGCTCGGCGTGCGCTGAGCGTCCGCGTCCCGATGTCCCAGCACCCGATCACCGGCCGGCTGCGTGGTGGCCTGGTCGGCGTGCTGGTAGGCGCGATGGCGGTGGCAGCACACGGTGCGGCGGGTGGAGGAGCGCCCGGCTCCACCGAGCTCACGCTACTGCTGCTGATCGCCGCCGGAGTCGGTTCGGCCGCGGGAACCGTGCGGGCGCACCCGTCCGTCGTCGCCGGGTTGCTCGGCGCCGGTCAACTGCTCAGCCACGCCGCCCTGTCGGTTCTGCTCGGCCACGATCACGCCGAAACCGGCTCCAGCGCACTGTCTTCTCCGCTGCCGACGGGATGGATGGTGCTCGCGCACACCGTCGCGACGATCGGCTGCGCGGCGCTGATCCTGCTCACCGAGCGGCTCTACGCCGCTGCCTCCGGCGCACTACGCGCGATATTCGCGCCGCCGCGGCGGGCGCGGATCGTCAGCGCGCCGCTCTGGCCGGATTCCGGCCTTCCCCCCTATCGCTGTGCTCCACTCGGTGCGCTCGGCCCGCGTGCGCCGCCGGTGTCGGTCTGATCGCCCGGTACACCCTTCCCTTCGCACAGGAGGCTTCAGCATGCACAGCTCCCTTTCGCGCGCCGTCGGAACGACGGTCACCACAACGGCACTCGTCCTGCTCGCCGGCGGCACCGCCGCGGCCCACGTCACGGTGGACGCTCCCGGCGCGACACAAGGCGGATACGCCGTCGCCACTTTCCGGGTGCCCACCGAATCGGACACCGCGAGCACCACAGCGCTCACCGTCACCCTGCCCAACCTGAAATCGGCTCGGACCGAGCCGATTCCCGGATGGTCGGCCAAGGTCGAACGCAACGACAAGAAAGAGGTCACCGGGATCACCTGGACCGCGGACCCGGGCGCGCCGGGAATCCCGCCCGGTCAGTTCCAGCGCTTCGCGGTATCCGTCGGGCCCCTGCCCGCGCAGGATTCGGTGAGCTTTCCCGCCAAGCAGACCTACTCCGACGGCAAGGTGGTCAGCTGGGACCAGCCGGTCGAGAAGGACGGCGACGAACCCGAACATCCGGCCCCGTCGGTCACCCTGGCCGCCGGGAGCGAGCATTCGGACGGGCACAAAGTGAGCAGCGAAGCCGCGGACGAGGACTCCGATCACGAGGACGAGACAGCCCGCTGGCTCGGCGGGATCGGTCTCGCGCTCGGACTGCTCGGTGTCGCGCTCGGCCTCGGCAACGTCATCCGCGGACGTCGCGCATGAGCCGCCGACTCCTCGCCGCCCTCGTCGCGGGCCTGTTCCTGCTCGGATTCGGCATCGCCGCCACCGGTGTCGCCGCCGCGCACTCCGCGGCCACCGGAAGCGTCCCGGACGACAACGCCACGGTGGACGCCGGGCCGGAGCGCGCCAGCGTGACGTTCAACGAGGCACTGCAGCCCAGCTTCCCGTCGCTCACCGTCGTCGGACCGGACGGCAATCTCTGGTCCAAGGGTGATCCCGTGGTCGAAGGCAATACGGTCAGCGTCGTCTTGGGCGAGCTGGGCCCGGTCGGCGAATACACCATCGCCTATCGGGTGACCTCGGCCGACGGTCACCCCGTCAGCGGCAAACGGCACTTCACGCTCAGCAAGCCGGGCAACGGCACGCCGGGACCGAAACCGAATGCCCGGGCTCACGACAGTTCCGACGGTTCCGACGGAATTCCGCTGTGGGTGTTCGTCGCGGGGGCGGTCGTGCTGTTCGGTGGCGGACTAGCGTTCGCGTTGTTCGGCGGCAGGAGCCGCGACCAGAAGCGGTGAGCGACGTGAAGACCGGCGGCCGGGGTGGCGCGCGACGCGCCCCCGGCCGCATGCCCTGGCCTGCGCTGCTCCTGGCCCTCCCGGCCGGGTTGCTCGGCGTCGCACTCGCCTGGGTCCTGATCCTGCCGGTCCCGCTGCCCGGCGAGGCCGTGGTCCGGATGGTGGCCGACGGCGTCGGGGCGACCGCGCTCGGATTGGCGGCGCTGCCCCGAGTGACGCCGCGGTTGACGACACCGTGGCGGCTGCTCGCGGCGCTCGCCGGAGTCTGGGCGGTGGCCGAGTTCGCCGTGCTGATCTTCGAAGCAGCCGAGGTGGTCGGCGTGCCGGTGCGCCAACTGGGCGCGGACGAGTTCGGCACCTACCTGGTCGACGTCAGCGGCGGGCAGGTGGGGATCGCGATCCTGGTCGGCGTCGCCACGGTGGCCTGCGGGTCGGCGCTCGCCTTCCGGCGGCCCGGGTCCGCCTCCGCCGACCTGGTGCTGGTGTTCGCGGCGGTCGCGCTGGCGTTGCGGCCGATCACCGGGCACATGTCGCAGCAGGCGTTCGGATCGGTGCTCGCCGCGGTGCACGCCCTCGCGGCGGGCGCCTGGTTCGGGTTGCTGATCGCGCTGGCGCTGGTCGTGCGGACCCGCGGCGAGTGGGCGGTGGTGCTGCCGAGGTATTCGGCGGTGGCGCTGCCCTTGGTGGCGGTCGTGGCGGTGACGGGGCTGCTCAACGGGCTGGTCCGGGTCGGAGGGGTGGCTCCGTTCGTCAGCACCGGCTACGGCCGGATCCTGCTGGCCAAGACCGTGGTATTGCTCGCGTTGCTCGCTCTCGGCTGGTGGTGGCGGCGCAGCTGGGTGCCGAAGGCGGCCGACCACCGGATGGACGCGAACGACTCGCTGCGCCGCGCGGTAGCCGAGGTGATCGTGATGGCGCTCGCCTTCGGCCTCGCCGCCACCCTGGCGGTGACAGCCTGAGCCGGATCTCCGCGCCCCGGTTACTGTCTGCGCATGACCGAAGTGAAGATCGTCGAGGATTGCGTGGCCTCGGCCGAGTCCGCGTTCGCGTATGTGAACGACTACCGGAACCTGTCGCGGTTCCTGCACGGCATCCAGTCCTTCACCCCGGTCGGCGAGCAGACAGAAGGGGTCGGCGCCACATTCGACGGGCACATAAAGCTCGGGCCCGCCTCGCTGAAGTCGCGGATCCGGGTGATCCGATGGGAGCAGAACTTCGCGATCGGCGTCGAGTCGATCAAAGGTTTCGACGTCGAGTCCACGTTCCTGTTCCACGCCAAGGGCGGCGACTTGTGCACCGTCGACGCGATCGTGGACTTCCGAGTGCCAGGCGGTCTGGCGGGACGAGCCCTCGGTAAGACCATCGAACCGTTCGTGAAGATCGCCGTGCAGCACACGACGCACAACTTGGTAACCCAGATCGCCGCGTTCCACGCCGGCCGTGTTTGATCGGCCGCGAGGCGGCGGACGCGGTTGCGCCGGGGGCGGACTCGGTTGCGCCGGGGGCGGCGGGGTCGGGATGCTGGAAGCGTGAGCGCTACACCCTCGTTCGGACAGCGGGTCGGCTATATCTTCGGCCGCACCCTGCCGGAATCGATGTCCGATTGGGTGCGGGAGGATCTGGTCGGACCCGGCGCCACGCGGCGCTATCTGCTGCGATTCCTGGTGCCCGTGCTTCCGGTACTCATGCTTTTCCTGCTGCTGCCCGGCCCGTTGTGGATGGGTCTGGCGATGATGGCGCTGCTGTACATTCCGCTGATCTACTTCACCGTGGCGCTGCTGTACGTCTACCGGCGCCATCGGCTGATCAAACATGGTCTCGATCCCGCGCTCGCGGACGCCGACGCCCGCCGCCGGGACGAGCGCGAGCGGGTCGACTACGAGCGCAGACACGGACGCGGGTGAGCCACGCCGGAAGCTAGCGGTGACTTATACCACAGGAATAGCCTTGTGGTATGAACACCCCCACGTTTCGGCAGCGCGTCGCCTACGATCTGGGCCGCGAGCTCCCCGAGGAGCTGCACGAGTGGGTCATCCACGACCTCGTCGGGCACGGGGCCATGGAACGCTATCTCGTCCGCTTTCTCGGGCCGATCATCCCGTTCTTCGCCTTGGTGCTGCTGTTCCCCGGCCCGATGCCCCTGAAGATCGGCTTGATCGTGATGATGATCGTCCCGCTGGTCGTCTTCACGGTCGCCCTCAGCTACGTGTGGCGCCGCTTCCGCTTGGTCCAGCACGGCCTGAACGCCGAATTGCTCGACCACGGCAAGTGCACCGAACACGACCGCGACCTGTACGAACTGCGCTACGGCCACCGATAACGCGGCCCTTCGCACACGCGCGTGGACCGACCACGCGCGCCGGTTACGGACGCCCACGAACAGAGCGATGCTGCGCGAACACCCCAGCTCGAGGGGGGCCGCGAACACCCGGCGCCGCAGGCGCTGGAAAATAACACCGTGACCGAATCGCAGAATGTAACCGCCACCGCCGACCTGGCCGACGAGATCGGCCCGGAGATTCGCAGCTGCGACACGCAGTTCATCCAGTTCGGCGGGCGGACGGCGTTCTCCGGACGCATCACCACCATCCGCTGCTTCCAGGACAATCTGCTGGTCAAGCAGACGCTCGGTGAGCCGGGCGAGGGCAAGGTGCTGGTTGTCGACGGCGGCGCGAGCGTGCACACCGCCCTGGTCGGCGACATCATCGCCGGGCGCGGCGTGGAGAACGGGTGGGCAGGCGTCGTCGTCAACGGCGCGGTTCGCGACTCCGCCATCCTGCGCACCCTGGACATCGGCATCAAGGCGCTGGGCACCAATCCGCGCAAGAGCACGCAGACCGGCAGTGGTGACCGCGATGTACCGGTGGAATTCGGCGGGGTGAC
The DNA here is from genome assembly GCF_001613465.1 of Nocardia niwae NBRC 108934 = DSM 45340. GTDB lineage: Bacteria > Actinomycetota > Actinomycetes > Mycobacteriales > Mycobacteriaceae > Nocardia > Nocardia niwae. The sequence goes on from NZ_BDCK01000016.1 coordinate 343,873, forward strand.
GTTCGTGCCCGGCGACATGCTCTACAGCGACCACGACGGCGTCGTGGTGCGCGCCGAGGACTGAGTCGGTTCGGCGGCATCCGGACCACGCCGGCCGCCGTCGGCCGTCACGCGGACACGATCGCCTTGTGCCCGGCGAGCGCGACCACGTCGCCGATGTGCAGTTGCCGCCCGCGCCGCAGTTCCACCTCGTCGTTCACCCGCACCAATCCGGCGGCGATCACCGTCTTCGCCTCCGAACCCGAGTCGATCAGGTTGGCCAGCTTCAGAAACTGGCCGAGCCGAATAACGTCGTCATCGATCGGTACTTCGACTGGTTCCGACATGGGGTAAATACTTACTCCCCCATCCCAACTCGCCGAACACCGCCCCACATGCCGAGCGATCTTCGGGCAACTCGAACCGCGGTCGGGCATCGCCCGGAATTCCGACCCGCTGCGACCGCGTGTATCGAATTCGCTCCGATTCCCTGCGCCCGTCGCGCGGTCGGCGCGGAATCATGAATGTTCATCGCACGCTCCGACCTGCGGCAAACTCCTCCCGATGAAGTACCGCCCGCGCAGACACCGCACAAACACGCGCCCCGCAGGCTTGGCAAATCCGACACACTCACGTACACACTGGTTCCGTGACCTCCACGCAAGCCCAGCAACACCTCGATACCGCACCACGCGCGGATAAACCGACTCCGCCGGTTCCCCACCGGGGTCACGGACGACTTTCGGAAGTGCCGCATATCGCGGGATTGACGCTCGGTGTATTCGCGGTGCTGTGCTTCCTCTGGAGCCTCTCGCCCGGACTGCGTTTCCTGACCCAGGTGCCGCGCCGCTATATCGATACCTATTACTTCGACGCGCCCGACACGAACCTGATGTGGGCGCTGGTCGTCGGGCTTATGGCAGGCGCGATCGCCAGCCGAAAACGGATCGCCTGGTGGTTGCTGGTCGGCTATCTCGCGATCTACGCGGTGGTCAACGGCGTCACCTTCGCCGATCGGGGCAGTATCCACGCGCTGGTGGCGATGGTGCTGCACCTGGCCACGATCGGCGTGCTCATAGCGGCTTGGCAGGAGTTCTACACCAAAGTCCGCAGCGGCGCCGGATGGAAGGCGCTCGGCGTGCTGGCCGGCGGCCTGGCCATCGGCGCGCTGCTCGGATGGGGCCTGGTGGAACTGTTCCCCGGGAGCCTCCCGCCGGGCGTGCAGCGACCGGGCTGGGCGGTCTATCGCGTGACCGCCGCGGTGCTGGCGGACAACGAGCACTTCGACGGGCATCCGCCGCCGTTCGTCAACTTCCTGCTCGGCCTGTTCGGCGCGGTCGCCCTGCTGGCCGCGGTAGTCATCCTGCTGCGCTCGCAGCGCGCGGCGAACGCGATGACCGGCACCGACGAGTCGGCCCTGCGCGGTTTGCTGGAGCGCTCGGACGTGGAGGATTCGCTCGGATACTTCGCCACCCGCCGGGACAAGGCGGTCGTTTTCGCGCCCAGCGGCAAGGCCGCGGTGACCTATCGCGTGGAGCTGGGCGTGTGCCTGGCCAGTGGTGACCCGGTCGGCATCCGCGAGGCCTGGCCCCAGGCGATCGATGCCTGGCTGCGCCTGGCCGATCGTTTCGGGTGGGCTCCGGCGGTGATGGGCGCGAGCGAACTCGGCGCGACGGCGTACCGGCGCGCGGGCCTGTCCGCGCTGCGCCTCGGCGACGAGGCCATCCTGGACACCAGGAACTTCTCGCTGGCGGGACCCGAGATGAAGCCGGTGCGTCAGGCCGCGAACCGGCTGCGCAAACACGGCGTGGCGGTCCGCATCCGCAGGCACCGCGACATCCCCGCCGACGAGTTCGCCCGGATCATCGCCCGCGCCGATGCCTGGCGCGACACCGAGACCGAGCGCGGCTTCTCCATGGCGCTGGGCCGCCTGGGCGATTCGCTGGACGGCGACTGCTTGCTGGTCGAGGCCGTCAACCCGCAGGATCGGGTGCTCGGCATGTTGTCGCTGGTGCCGTGGGGCCGCACGGGCGCTTCGCTGGAGCTGATGCGCCGTGATCCGGGCGGGCCCAACGGCGTGATGGAGCTGATGATCTCGCAGCTCGCGCTGAACTCCGAGCAGTACGGCATCACCAAGGTGTCGCTCAATTTCGCGGTGTTCCGCTCGGTGTTCGAGGAAGGCGGGCGGATCGGGGCCGGTCCCGTGCTGCGCTTGTGGCGCGGCGTGCTGCTGTTCTTCTCCCGCTGGTGGCAGCTCGAGGCGCTGTATCGGTCGAATGTGAAGTACCAGCCGCACTGGGTGCCCCGCTTCTTCCTGTTCGAAGAGCGCAGGCAGCTTCCGCGCGTCGCGGTGGCCAGCGCGCTGGCGGAGGGATTCCTGCCCCGGTTCGGCAAGGAGCCCGACACCGCCATCCACACCGGCGAGCATGTCGCGGTGCCCGCCACCGTGACCGGCCTGCACGCCGACGGCAGCCCGCCGGACATCACCGAGGCCGAGGCCGAGGAGCAGCTGCCACGCAGGCCGGAACAGGTCCGCGTGCGCATGGACAAACTGGCGCGCTTGACCGATGCCGGGATCGATCCCTACCCGGTCGCCTATCCCCCGACGCACACCGTCGCCGACGCGCGGCGTTCCCCCCGGGGAACCACGGTGCGGGTCTGCGGCAGGCTGCTGCGCATCCGCGACTACGGCGGCGTGATCTTCGCGGTGGTCCGCGACTGGACCGACGACATCCAGCTGGTCATCGACCGCGACCGGGTCGGCACCGCGCGCAGCGCCGAGTTCGGCGAGTTCTTCGATCTCGGTGATCTGATCGAGGTGAGCGGGCAGATCGGGGCGAGCAGGCGCGGTGAGCTCTCGCTGCTGGCGGCGGACTGGCGGATGCTCGGCAAGTGCCTGCACCCGTTGCCGGACAAGTGGAAAGGACTGGCCGATCCCGAGGCCAGGGTGCGGCAGCGCTATGTCGACATGGCGATCAACACCGAGATCCGCGAGGTGCTGGCCAAGCGAAGCGCGGTGGTGCGGTCGCTGCGGGACTCGCTGAACTCGCTGGGTTTCCTGGAAGTGGAGACGCCGATCCTGCAGCAGGTGCACGGCGGCGCCAACGCCACGCCGTTCGTCACCCATATCAACGCCTACGACCTCGACCTGTACCTGCGGATCGCGCCCGAGCTGTATCTGAAGCGGCTGTGCGTCGGCGGTATGGAGAAGGTGTTCGAGATCGGGCGGACCTTCCGCAACGAGGGCGTCGATTTCAGTCACAACCCCGAGTTCACCATCCTGGAGGCCTACGAGGCGCACAGCGACTACGAGCGGATGATGCACACGTGCCGGAGGCTGATCCAGAATGCCGCGATCGCGGCCAACGGCGCCATGGTCGCCCTGCGGCCCAACGGCGACGGCACCTTCGAGGAGGTGGACATCTCCGGCGACTGGCGGGTGCAAACGGTGCACGGCGCGGTGTCGGAGGCGATCGGCGCCGAGATCACCTCCCGGACCGCAGTCGAGGAGCTGCGCGAACTGTGCGAGAAGGCCGGTGTGCCCTATCAGCACGGATGGGACGCCGGCCAGGTGGTGCTGGAGATGTACGAGCATCTGGTCGAATCCCGCACCGAGGAGCCGACGTTCTACATCGACTTCCCGACTTCGGTATCCCCGCTGACCAGGCAGCACCGCCGCATTCCCGGCGTCACCGAGCGCTGGGACCTGGTCGCCTGGGGCGTCGAACTCGGTACCGCCTACAGCGAACTCACCGATCCGGTGGAGCAGCGCCGCAGGCTCACCGAGCAGTCGCTGCTCGCGGCCAACGGCGACCCGGAGGCGATGGAACTCGACGAGGACTTCCTGCAGGCGCTCGAGCACGCGATGCCGCCGACCGGCGGACTGGGCATGGGCGTGGACCGGATCGTCATGCTGATCACCGGCCGCAGCATTCGCGAGACATTGCCTTTCCCCTTGGTGAAACCGCGCTGACCGGGCCTTCGGCCTGGAAGGGTACGCATCGAGCGAATCGGCCCGCTACCCTTGGAGATTCGGCTCCGGGAGGAGGCCGCGACACCAAAGGGGTTCGGACATGTACCTTGACCTGCTGACCAACGCCAGTCTGCTGGACCACACCGTATGGGCCAGCCCCGACACGTGGAACTCCGCGCTGGAATTGGCCGCCAAGAAGAAGAAGAGCAGGGGCGGCGGCGGCCTGATCATCGGTGCGATCTGCTGCCTGCTGGTCGTCGCTCTGATCATCGGCGGCATCTACTTGCTGGCGAAGCGCAGGAAGAACAACTAGGCAGACACTGACGGCCCGGCTCGCTCGATACGAACCGGGCCGTCATTTCGCCCCATCGCCGCTGTGTGCTGAAACGCGCTCGGCGGGCCGAGTCGGCATCCCCAGCGGTTCGCGGACCACGCCACCCGGGCGGGCCTGGTTCAGCGGAGTGATTCGCCCGAACCGAGCCGCACCGACCGTCTCGCCAGCTGATCGACCTGTCGAGATCGATGTCCATATCCAGTTCGTAGACCCCGTGCGGTTGTAACCGCTGGCGAGTGAGCAGGAGCTTCGGTCGACTCCGCTGTCGGGGTGAGGTTATTGGATGCGGAACCTCCCCCGACCCTCGGGCAGGCCCTGACTGCGCCGGATTTTCTACAGGTTGATGCGGAAGTGGATCGGCTGGGTGGTGCCGCCGATGGAGACGGTGTCCTCGGGGATCGTCGATGCCTGGACGTCGGCGGTGTAGAAGCATGCCGTCGAGGCGGTGATCTCCGGCGCGGTGACGCTCACCGCCCCGTCGGGGCCGACCGTGACCGGCAGCGGAGTATCGATTCCGGTGTTGGGGCAGCTATAACGGACGATACCGCCAGGCGCCAAACCCACCCCCGAAGGGAAACCCAGGGTGATGGTCTGGCCGGCGGCAACCGTAATGTTCGCCGACACCGTGAACGCCAGCTGCGTGGTCACCCCTGCCGTCATCACCACCGGATCCGGGGCATCCTGAACAACCGAGAAGACGACAGCCTCCACCCGCCGCGCCCGATGGTTGAGGATTTCGGCGATGTAGAGGTTGCCCGCCCCGTCCAACGCCACACCGAACGGGTAGTGCAGTTCGGCGTTGACGGCCGCCGTTGTAGCCCCCGGTGCCGGTACCCGCCACCGTGGTGATGACCCCGGCTGGATCGACCCTGCGCACCCGCTTGTTGCCGGTGTCGGCAATGTAGAGGTTGCCCACCCCGTCCACCGCCACACTGCACGGTTGCTTGAGTTCGGCGTCGATGGCGGGCCGGTTGTCGCCGTTGTAGCCCTCGGTGCCGGTACCGGCCACCGTGGTGATGAGACCGAAAGCGATAGCTGCTGTGTTCTTGGAATCCTCCCTCTTGTCGAGTTCCGGATAACGACGGTGCATCACAAGTGCTGTGAGGGCACCGCTTCGTGGTGCCCTCACGCAGGAAATACCCCCAAACCCGGAATCACCCCACAGACAAGAAGTTCCCGACAAATACCCGGTCTGACCCTGTGGTGACGCGGTTGCGCCTACGAAGGGTTATCCACCCCGAGAACCTCGAGTAGGTCACCCCTGATGAGCCGGACGTAGGGTCGATGGGGCCGGATGGAGTGGGTAACGGGCATCCGGCAGAGTGGGTGCGTGCAGTTGATTCTCGTTCGCCATGCCCAGCCGGTTCGGATGCTGAGTTCGGGTGGGCCCGCCGACCCGGAGTTGGCCCCGGTGGGGCTGGAGCAGGCCGAGCGGGTGCCCGCGGCGCTCGGTCATCACCAGATCTCGCGTGTGGTGAGCAGCCCGCAGCGCCGGGCCAGGGAAACGGCGGCGCCGACCGCTGCGAAGCTGGGTCTCGGCGTCGATGTCATCGATGGGCTCGCCGAATACGATCGCGATCTGCCCGCCTATATCCCCATCGAGGATGCCAAGGTCGAATTCCGCGACGCCTATGACCGCATCAAGGCCGGGCATCTTCCGGTGCAGGTGGACGGGGCGGCGTTCAAGACCAGGGTGTACGCCGCCGTCTCCGATATCGTCGCGGCCACCGATCCGGCGGACACCGTGGTCGTATTCGCACACGGGGGTGTGATCAATGTGCTGCTGCAAGAGGTTCTCGAGCTGGAAAGGCCGTTGACCTTCCCTATCGACTACTGCTCGATCACCAGGATCCTGTTCTCCCGCACCGGTCGCCGAACGGCGGCCACCGTCAACGAGAACGGACACGTCTGGGATTTGTTGCCCCGCAATATCGCTCCGCGCTGATCATTCACAGCCGATTGCCAGGCCGGTCGCACCGGTATGCCAGTGACGGAATCTTCGATAGGACTGGTGAGCCGCTCCCGACAGTGGTTCACGGTTCGAGAGAAAGGAATTCCGTGTCGCTCTCCAAAACCGCTACGCCGCTGCGGCGTCTGGTCCGGGTCACCGTGGCCGGCGCGCTGATCGCCGTCCCGCTCGCGGTCCTCGCTGCGAACGCATCCGCCGAGACCCCGGCCGACCAGGGTCAGGTACAGCTGGCGGACGCACCGCAGCAGGGCGCCGACATCGATGGCCGGCCCCGCCATTTCGAACACCATGAACGGCACGACGGCCCGCGCCGTGGTCCCGACGGCCACCCGGGCGACGGCCCGTGGCGGGGTGGTCCGCCGCAGCAGTTCCAGCAGTTCCTGCCGCCGACCGGCTCGAGCTAGCCGGCGGTCCACATCGAAAAGGGCCCACCTCCGAGTTCGGAGGCGGGCCCTGTGGTTTCGATCAGGCTCAGGCCATGCCCGCGATCCAGTTGTGCATCCAGGAGATGGCGGTCTGACCGCCACCCACGGGGTAACTGCCGTACAGGGTGTGCGCCTGCGACTTGTAGAAGCGCTCCAGGTCCTTGGCCCGCTGCTGGTTGGCCGAGTCGGTCAGCTGCGCCTGCAGCGTCGGGACACCACCCGAGCTCATCAGGTCGCCGATGATGTTGCCCGCCTCGATCTGGTAGCGCCACATGTTGGCGGGGTTGGCGTCCGACGCCTGCGCGAGGAACCCGGCGAATCGCGTGACGAAGTCCTCGGTCGCGGTCGCGCAGTAGAGGTCGTCGAGCGCGCAGATGGTGCGGGTGCGATCGCTGACCCAGCCGAAGCCGCCGACCCGGGGGCCGCCCGCGCCCGCACCGGGAGCGACCGGGCCGACCTGGGTGTCGGTGGGCGAACGGCGCGGATCGGAGATCAGACCGACGCCGGCGACGCGATCGGCGGGCACGACGCTGAGGCCGGTGCCGATCTCGGCGGCCAGATCACCGGCGGCGTCCGCGCCCTGGCTGTAGCCGACCAGCGCGATCTTGGTCGCGCCGCACTGCTGCGCCATGTTCGCGATCAGACCGCGTGCGTTGTCGACCGCCTCCTTCTTGGAGTTGCCGTAAACCTCACCCTCCCAAGGGAAGGCGGTCGCGGCATAGGTCACGTAATCGACCTCCGTGGAGGACGGGAGACCCCGAGTGACGCCGGCCAGCATGCCGGGTTGCGGGGTTTTGTCCCGTCCGGTCTCCCAGGTGCCCGGGATCGCCACCACGTACAAGCTCGGGCAACCGGGAGCGGCGCTCGCCGACCCACTGCCGAAAACCAAGCCGGACATCACGGTCGCGGACGCGCCCAGAGCCGCGACGACCTTCTTCCACTGCATACCGCTCCAAACCTCGCCCTCGTCGAACTTCCCGCCGAGTTGCCGCGTCAATGCTGAACTCTCCGGATGTCGTTCCAGTGCACGCCGGGTGAACACCATCACCCGACCGGTATGACGTGCACCCAAGAACCGCATCCCAAGATCAGCAGCACGCCGGAGATCACAATAAGGCCACGCACGCCGCAATGCCATTCGAACCTTGCAGTGTGTCGGATTTCCGTTGCCGGTGCGACTCGAAGCCGGGAAATCGAGGGGGCGGAATGTCCCGTAGACGCACGAAGGCGCCTGTGGACGAGTTGTCCACAGGCGCCGTCGTTTCCGCTCCGGTAAGAGAGGGGACCTAGCGCTGAGCCACCATGGTGGGGGTGATCGGCGCCGGGAGGGCGGTCTCGCCTTCCAGGTACCGGTCCACGCCCGCGGCCGCGGCGCGGCCCTCGGCGATGGCCCAGACGATGAGCGACTGGCCACGGCCCATGTCACCGGCGACGAAGACGCCGGGCACGTTGGTCGCCCAGTTCTTGTCGCGCTGCACATTGCCGCGCTGGTCGTAGCCGACGCCGAGATCGGTGAGCAGGCCCGGCTTCTCGGGACCGACGAAGCCCATGGCCAGCAGCACCAGATCGGCCTCGAGGGTGAAGTCGGTGCCCTCCACCTTCTCGAACCGTCCGTTGACCATCTTGACCTCGTGCGCGTCCAGACCGGTCACCTTGCCATCCGCGCCGACGAAGCGCTCGGTGTTCACCGAGAACACCCGCTCGCCGCCCTCCTCGTGCGCCGAGGAAACCCGATACATCAGCGGGTAGGTCGGCCACGGGGTGGACGCGGCCCGCTCCTCCGGGGGACGGGGCATGATCTCGAACTGGTGCACGCTGGCCGCGCCCTGCCGGTGCGAGGTGCCCAGGCAGTCGGCGCCGGTGTCGCCACCGCCGATGATGACGACCTTCTTGCCCTTCGCGTGGATGGGCGGCAGGCCCTCGTCGTCGGTGACATCGTCGCCGAGCTGCACCCGGTTGGCCCAGGGCAGGAACTCCATGGCCTGGTGGATGCCGTCCAGGTCGCGGCCCGGGATCGGCAGGTCACGCGCCAGGGTCGCGCCGCCGGCCAGCACGATCGCGTCGAACTTCTCGCGCAGCTGCTCGGCGGAGATGTCGACGCCCACGTTCACGCCGGTCTTGAAGATGGTGCCCTCGGCCTCCATCTGCGCGAGGCGGCGGTCGATGAAGCGCTTCTCCATCTTGAATTCCGGGATGCCGTAGCGCAGCAGACCACCGATGCGGTCGGACCGCTCGAACACGGTCACGGTGTGCCCGGCGCGGGTCAGCTGCTGCGCCGCGGCCAGACCGGCCGGGCCGGAACCGACGACGGCGACCTTCTTGCCGGTGAGGCGGGTCGGGTAGACCGGGGTCACCCAGCCCTCGTCGAAGGCGTTCTCGATGATCTCGACCTCGACCTGCTTGATCGTGACCGGATCCTGGTTGATGCCGAGCACGCAGGACGCCTCGCACGGCGCCGGACACAACCGCCCGGTGAACTCCGGGAAGTTGTTGGTCGCGTGCAGCCGGTCGATGCCTTCGCGCCAGCGGTCCTTGTACACCAGGTCGTTCCACTCGGGGATCAGGTTCCCCAGCGGGCAGCCGTTGTGGCAGAACGGGATACCGCAGTCCATGCACCTGCTGGCCTGGGTGCTCAGGGTCTCGTGGGAGAACTTCTCCTCGTAGACCTCTTTCCAGTCCATCAGGCGCAGCGGCACCGGCCGCCGCTTGGGCAGTTCGCGTGCGGTGTGCTTCAGAAAACCCTGGGGGTCAGCCACGAGCGGCCTCCATAATCGCCTCGTCCACGTCCTTGCCGCTCTTCTCAGCTTCGGAGATGGCGAGCAAAACCTTCTTGTATTCGCGCGGCATGACCTTCACGAAGTGGTTCACCTGCTGCGACCAATCGCTCAGAATGCGCTCGGCCACGACGGAACCGGTCTGGTCACGGTGCTGGGTGATGATGTCGTGCAGCCAGGTGAAGTCGTCACCGGCCAGCTGCTCGACGGCGTCGGCCTGTTCCGGGTTGAGCCTCGACGCGAAGGTGCCTTCCGGGTCGAAGACGAACGCCACGCCGCCGGACATACCGGCGCCGAAGTTGCGGCCGGTCTCGCCCAGGATGACCACCCGGCCACCGGTCATGTACTCGCAGCCGTGGTCGCCCACGCCCTCGACCACCGCGGTGGCGCCGGAGTTACGGACAGCGAACCGCTCGCCGACCACCCCGCTGAGGAACACCTGGCCGCTGGTCGCGCCGAACAGGATCACGTTGCCCGCGATGATGTTGCGCTCCGCGGCGAACTCGCCCGGCGCGTTCAGCGACGGGCGCACCACCAGCCGGCCGCCGGAGAGGCCCTTGCCGACATAGTCGTTCGCGTCACCCTGCACGCGCAGCGTGATACCCGCGGGCACGAAGGCGCCAAAGCTGTTGCCCGCCGACCCGGTGAAGGTGATGTCGATGGTGTCGTCGGGCAGGCCCGCGCCGCCGTAGAGCTTGGTCACCTCGTGGCCGAGCATGGTGCCGACGGTGCGGTTCACGTTCGTGATCTTGGTCTCGAACTTCACCGCCTGGCCCCGCTCCAGCGCGTCGCGGCTCTGCACGATCAGCTGCTGGTCCAGCGCCTTGTCCAGGCCGTGGTCCTGGGACTTGGTGCAGCGGCGGTCCTGGAACATGAACGCCGTCTCGACGTCGTCCAGGATCGGCGACAGGTCCAGCTTGCTGGCCTTCCAGTGCTGCTTGGCCCGCGAGGTGTCGAGCAGGTCGACCCGGCCGATGGCCTCGTCCAGCGTGCGGAAGCCCAGCTGCGCCAGCAGCTCCCTGACCTCCTCGGCGATGAACAGGAAGAAGTTCTCGACGAATTCCGGCTTGCCGGTGAACCGTTCGCGCAGCACCGGGTTCTGCGTCGCGACGCCGACCGGGCAGGTGTCCAGGTGGCACACCCGCATCATGATGCAGCCCGAGACCACCAGCGGCGCGGTGGCGAAGCCGTACTCCTCGGCGCCGAGCAGCGCGGCGATCATCACGTCGCGGCCGGTCTTCATCTGGCCGTCGACCTGCACGACGATGCGGTCGCGCAAGCCGTTGAGCAGCAGCGTCTGCTGGGTCTCGGCCAGGCCGAGCTCCCAGGGACCGCCCGCGTGCTTGAGCGAGGTGAGCGGCGAGGCGCCGGTGCCGCCGTCGTGACCGGAGATCAGCACGACGTCGGCGTGCGCCTTCGAGACGCCCGCCGCGACGGTGCCGACGCCCGGCTCCGCGACCAGCTTCACGTGGATGCGCGCCTGCGGGTTGGCGTTCTTCAGGTCGTGGATCAGCTGCGCCAGATCCTCGATCGAGTAGATGTCGTGGTGCGGCGGCGGCGAGATGAGGCCGACGCCCGGCGTCGAGTGCCGCACCTCGGCGACCCACGGGTACACCTTGTGCGCCGGAAGCTGGCCGCCCTCGCCGGGCTTCGCGCCCTGCGCCATCTTGATCTGGATGTCGGTGCAGTTGGTCAGGTAGTGCGCGGTCACGCCGAAGCGGCCGGAGGCCACCTGCTTGATGGCGCTGCGCCGCCAGTCGCCGTTCTCCTCCGGCTCGAAGCGCGACGGCGACTCGCCGCCCTCACCCGAGTTCGACCGGCCGCCGAGCCGGTTCATCGCGATCGCCAGGGTCTCGTGCGCCTCGGCCGAGATGGAGCCGTAGCTCATCGCGCCGGTGGAGAAACGCTTCACGATCTCCGAGGCGGGCTCCACCTCGTCGATCGAGATCGGGCTGCGCGCGTTGCCCTTGAACTTGAACAGGCCGCGCAGCGACGCCAGGCGCTCGGACTGGTCGTCGACCAGCTTGGTGTACTCCTTGAAGATCGAGTACTGGCCGGAGCGGGTGGCGTGCTGCAGCTTGAACACCGTGTCCGGGTTGAACAGGTGGTATTCGCCCTCACGCCGCCACTGGTACTCACCGCCGACCTCGAGTTCGCGGTGCGCGCGCTCGTTGCGGTTCTCCAGGAACGCGACCCGGTGCCGCTGCGCGACGTCCTCCGCGATCTCGTCCAGGCCGATGCCGTCCAGATGCGAGCGCAGACCGGTGAAGTACTCGTTCACCAGCTCCTGCGACAGGCCGATCACCTGGAACAGCTGGGCGCCGTTGTAGGAGGCCAGCGTGGAGATGCCCATCTTGGACATCACCTTCAGCACGCCCTTGCCCGCGGCCTTGTTGTAGTTGGCGACCGCCTTGCGGTAGTCGGCGGCCAGGTCGCCGGTGCTGCCCGGCAGTTCCAGCGCGCCGCGCTCGAGCATGTCCTCGATGGTCTCGAAGGCCATGTAGGGGTTGATCGCGGCGGCGCCGAAGCCGACCAGGGTGGCCATGTGGTGCACCTCGCGGGCGTCACCGGCCTCCACGACCAGGCCGACCTTGGTGCGGGTGCGCTCGCGCACCAGGTGGTGGTGCACCGAGGAGGTCAGCAGCAGCGACGGGATCGGCGCCAGCTTCTCGTTGGACTCGCGGTCGGACAGCACGATGATCCGCGCGCCGCCGTCGATGGCGGCCGACACCTGGGTGTTGATCGCCTCCAGCGCCTTGCGCAGGCCCTTGCCGCCCTTCTTCACCGGGTACAGGCCGCGCACGACCACCGAGCGCAGCTCCGGGTGCGATCCGTCGTCGTTGATGTGCACGAGCTTGGCCAGCTCGTCGTTGTCCAGGATCGGCTGCTCCAGCGCGATCATGTTGCAGGACTCGGGCCCCGGGTGCAGCAGGTCGGCCTCCGGGCCGATGTTGCGCTTGAGGCTGGTGACCACTTCTTCCCGGATCGCGTCCAGCGGCGGGTTGGTGACCTGCGCGAACAGCTGGGAGAAGTAGTCGAACAGCAGGCGCGGACGCGCCGACAGCACCGCGATCGGGGTGTCGGTGCCCATCGAGCCGAGCGCTTCGCCGCCGGTCTTGGCCATCGGCGAGATCAGCAGGTTGAGCTCCTCGGTGGTGTACCCGAAGATCTGCTGGCGGATCAGCACGCGGTCGTGCGACATGTGCACGTGCGGGCGGTCGGGCAGGTCGGCGAGGCGGGAGACGCCCGCGTCCAGCCACTGCTGGTACGGGTGCTCCGCGGCGAGCTGGGACTTGACCTCCTCGTCGCCGACGATGCGGCCCTGGGCGGTGTCGACCAGGAACATGCGGCCGGGCTGCAGGCGCGCCTTCTGGACCACCTTGGACGGGTCGATGTCGAGCACGCCGACCTCGGAGGCCATCACGACCAGGCCGTCGTCGGTCACCCAGATGCGGCTCGGCCGCAGGCCGTTGCGGTCGAGGACGGCGCCGACGACGGTGCCGTCGGTGAAGCACACCGACGCGGGGCCGTCCCACGGCTCCATCAGCATCGAGTGGTACTCGTAGAACGCCCGCCGCTGCGGGTCCATGGTCTCGTTGCGTTCCCAGGCCTCGGGAATCATCATCAGCACGGCGTGGGGCAAGCTGCGGCCGCCGAGGTGCAGCAGTTCCAGCACCTCGTCGAACCGGGCGGTGTCGCTCGCCCCCGGGGTACAGACGGGGAAGATCTTCTCCAGCCGGTTCTTGCCCGCGGAGTCGACGCCGAACACGTCGCTGCGCAGCAGCGCCTCGCGGGCGCGCATCCAGTTCTCGTTGCCGGTGACGGTGTTGATCTCACCGTTGTGCGCCACCCGGCGGAACGGGTGCGCCAGCGGCCAGGACGGGAAGGTGTTGGTGGAGAACCGGGAGTGCACGATGCCCAGGGCGCTCTCCACCCGGGAGTCCTGCAGGTCCAGGTAGAACGCGCGCAGCTGCGGCGTGGTGAACATGCCCTTGTAGACGAAGGTCTGGCCCGACAGGCTCGGGAAGTAGACCGACTCCCTGCCGACCGCACCCTCACCGGCTCCGGCCGACCCCAGCTCGCGCTCGACCCGCTTGCGCACCACGTAGGCGCGACGCTCCAGATCCATATCCGACAGCGGATCGGAAGCGTTCTTCGGCGAGGCGATGAAGATCTGCCGGAAGCTCGGCATGGCGTCGCGCGCCAGCGCGCCCAGCGACGTCTCGTCGATCGGGACCTCGCGCCAGCCGAGGACCTCGAGGCCCTCTTCCTTGACGATCTTCTCCACGCCGTAGGCGGCGCGCGCGGCTTCGCGACGGGCCTGCGGCAGGAAGGCGATGCCGGTGGCGTAGGAGCCCTCCGGCGGCAACTCGAAGTCCACGATGGCGCGGAAGAAGCGGTCCGGGACCTGGATCAGGATGCCCGCACCGTCACCGCTGTTGGGCTCGGCGCCCGCGGCGCCACGGTGCTCCAGGTTCAACAGAGCCGTAATAGCCTTGTCGACGATGTCGCGGCTGCGGCGGCCGTGCATGTCGACGACGAATGCGACGCCGCAGGCGTCGTGCTCGTTCGCCGGGTCGTAGAGCCCGATGGGTCCAGGTGACCGGTGGCCAGGAAGTTGCGTCATGCCTCTGCCTTCAAGAAAGTCGGCCTTCGAAGAAAACGGCCTTTCGCCGAACGCCTCCGTACAAGACTGCGCCCGTACGTTCCGAAGCCAGCCGCGCTGATGGTCTTCGGCGTGCAGTCAGGTCTGCAGTTGTCTCCACCCGCTTCTGTGACGTAGTGGGTGCCCTTCGGTAACGGATCCCTAACAAGATCCTTACCTCCGAGCGGGTGCTCGCCCGCTACGCTGAGCACCTGGCTAGGGCTGCCCGAGCGGGCGAGGTAGCCGAACGTTCTGTGTTCGGCGTAAGAGCAAACGATAAGTCAGGTCCAGGGCCCAACCAACTTAGGTAGTACTAATAACCAGGTTTAGCTGGGCTTCTGCATTCGGTCCTCCACGTGTGCGCGTTGTCCAGTGTAAAGCAGCGAGTGCCGTGCGATCGATCCCCATGGCACCCGGTGCCAGCTGGGGAAACCGGCGCGCGACACCCACCCGAGACTTTCCTCACGAAGCCCGGAAACCGCCCTCACCTGCGTCGAAGTGGATTTCCCCGGTTCGCTACGCGGCAAACCAAGCGGCAGCGGCTAACTCGGCGATCGGGCCGCTGAGATATTTCCGACACGGGCGTGACAAGCCATGAATGTGATCCGACCGTCCGGCCTCTTTTGCTCTCTGTGTCATTCAGCACATAACCAGCAAATATCGGGAAGTGGTGTTGGACACATCCTTCCGACGCGACGCCGCGGGGCCGCCCCGACGCGGTCTACGACGGGCACAGGGACACGGCGGCCCGCACCAGCGCGGCACGATGCAAAGCGTCACCGTGGCCGGTGGTGAACACGCCGAAGACGCTGCGCGCCAACCGCTCCGCGCAATCCGGCGCGGTCAGCTCGGCTCGGCGCAGGTCGAGCTGGTCGAGGATCTCGACGTTCACCCGATCGATGATCGGGCGCACGGCGGCCAGGCCCGCGGGCGTAGCTGGCGCCGCGGCCGGGTCGAAGCGCCACTGCAGCATCAGTCCGCGCTGCACCGTCTTGTTGGCCTCGACCTGCCCGAAGAAAACCTGGCGCACCCAGCGCTCCGGCAGGTCACGACCGTTGCCGAGGCGAGCCATCGAGTCGTAGACTTCCGCCTCCCTGGCCGGGTCGTCGATGGCGGGCTCCGTGCCGAGCTCGCCCGCCGCCACCCACTTCGCAGCGGCGACGGCGTCCGCGGTGTCCAGCCGCTCGATCACCAGCGCGACCAGCCGGTCGAGCGGCCGGTCGTCCGGTGCGGCGTCCGCGCTAGCCGGCCACATCAGCAGCGCCGCGGCCAGCAGCGTCAACCCGATTCTGCGCACGCCGTGACCTCCTGGGACCCCCCGCACGGAAACGAATCACCGCGCCAGCGTAGGCGCCTTCGCCCACGGAGCCCCAGACGACGCCCGAATGACCTGTGAGCCTGGCCACATCCAGCCTTCCCTGCTCGCTGCGCGCCCGGGAAGCCTGTCACGCTGTCACAACGAATCCGTGACAGTTTCGTCGCGCCCGTGTCAGCGCCTGGGACGTAGAGGATGTGCCTTCCGATGACCGTCACCAGCATGTTCACCTGGCTCGGAGGGGGCCGCG
Organism: Nocardia niwae NBRC 108934 = DSM 45340; assembly: GCF_001613465.1. GTDB lineage: Bacteria > Actinomycetota > Actinomycetes > Mycobacteriales > Mycobacteriaceae > Nocardia > Nocardia niwae. The sequence goes on from NZ_BDCK01000016.1 coordinate 359,537, forward strand.
ACAGCGCGATCACCGATCGTCATGAGCGTGGCGGCTACGCCGTCACGGGCGCGGTCGTGCTGTTGTTCGGGACGATCTCCGGTGTTGTCACCGCCCTGGCCGCGGCCTCCGCCTGGCCGTGGTGGGCGGCGCTGGCGGCAGGCGTCGTGGTCGCCGCGCTCACCGGCGCGCTCGCCCGGGCGCTGGCCACGGCCCGGTCCGGTGGAGGACCCGATCGGCTCGGTCTGATCGCGCGTCTCGCCGTCGCGGTGCTCGCAGGCGGGTTGCTCGCCGAACTCGCCGCGATCGTGCTGTTCAGCGGATCCGTCGACCGGCTGCTGGACGAGAAGGCACAGCGCTCGCTCGATACCGCGCCGCGGGTCGTCGCGGCGCAGGCGGAACTCGACCGGGCGAAAGCCGACCGGGCCGCGCTCGAACAGGCGATCGCCATGGCCCAGAACGATATCGATCACGCCTTGGTGATCGCCCGCTGCGAAATCAACCCGACTCCGGAGTGCCCGCGAACCAGGATCACCGGCGTGCCCGGCCGCGGGCCGGAGGCGCAGACGGCCAACGCCATGCTCGACGACGCCCGCAAGCAGCTCGCGACCGCGCAGGGCCGGGTAGACGCCGCGGATCGCAGGATCGACGCCGACCAGGACGCCCTGTCGGCCGCACGCACGGCCGCCTTCGACGACGCCGACCGCGGCCTCGGCGCGCGCTGGCAAGCCATGAACGACTACACGGTGCGCGACGCACTTCCCCTGCGCATTCTCATCATCGTGGCTTTCGTCGCGCTGGCCCTGCTGCCGCTGGTGCTGCGCTGGTGGCGTGGGGAGACTTCGTTCGACCGGCACAACGCGGCCCGCACGGTGCACGACCGCGCCGAGCGGGAAGCCGACGCGGTGATCGCGGTCAAGCAGGCCGAAGTGCGCGCCGAGGCGGAGACGCTGCGCGCCGAGCAGGAACTCACCGCCGCCCGCCTCGCCGTCGAGGCGGACACGGCCATCGACCGGGAGCGCCAGCGCACCCGCATCATCGCGGCCATCGGCGGCATCGAGATAGGCATCACCGAGCCGCCGCGCCGCCCCGAACTTCCCGCCGCAGCGGCGGACGACCGAAAGGACAGCGCCGTGCCCGACGAGGCGACGCCGAACCTACCCGCTCCCGCCGCCGTACATCCGGTCGCGCCCGCCGTCGCGTCCGCACCGGCCGCGCCCGGCGGCGGAGGCGGCCTCGAACTGCCGCTGATCGGCACGATTCCGTTCACCGACACCGCGGCGCGTTTCATCCGGCCGCTGGTGCCCTCGTTCGTGGCCAACGCGATCGATACGGCGACGCATCCGTTGCGCACCGCGCGGCAGGCGTTCGAAGAAGTCGAGGAGATCACCTTCACGCTGCGGCGCACCCGCAAGGTCACCGTCGACGGCCAGACCTCACATCCGCAGGCCGTCGGCTACCAATTGCAGCCGGGCGCGCCCGAGATCGCGCACGCCCAGCACATCGCCTCCACCGTCGTGGACGCCGACTACTCCGCGCACGTCCCGCGCTACTCCTCGCTTCCGCCCACCGGCGCGGCGGGCTACGGCCTGCCCACCGGCACCCGCCGGGACGAGCTGCCGGGCCACCACCGCCCCGAACTCCCCGAGCCCAGCCGCCGCGAACTGCCGCCTGGGCGCTGACCGCATCGCCGAGGCAAGCAATCCGGGGCAGCTGCCGCAGCAGCGCTTTCCGCATTCCGGGCGGCCGTACCCGGCGAGGGCGGCGGCCGCTTGCCTCGCGACTCATCCGTGAACCAGCGTGCGGGCTGAAGTGTTGCTGCCATGCTCATCCGGTTGCTCGGAGCCCGCGGCGTCCAGCCCAGCCTTCGGCGGACCGGTCGGACACGTCCTGGACCGAGGCGCCGGTCTCACCTGTGGGTCACCGCGACCTACGGCGGCGCGCCCCGCCTCCGCTTACGCTGCACCCATGCAACACAGGGAGGTGACGCTCGCCGCGGCGCCGTGGGGGTCACGCTTGCTCGGGTCCGCCGAGGAGTCGTCGGGGCTGCGACGCCTCCGCGTCCAACTGTTGCTCACCGTGCCCACCTTGCTGGGCAATCTGACGGGCATGGTCGTGTCGATCGTCCTGGTCGGCTTCGTCCTGCCGGGTCCGTCGGTGTTCACCCGCGATCTGTTGCTCCTCGACGTGCTCGCCGCACCGCTGTACGCGACCTGTGCGCTGTTGATCGGGCTGTGGTGGGGAACCACCCGCGAATTGCGCGCGCTGCGGTGGGCGACCGACCCGGAGCGCGTGCCGACCGAGGAGGAGCAGGCCGCGGCCACGGCGGTTCCGCGCAGACTGGTGCGCGACCAAGCGCTGTTGTGGTTCGGCGGACTCGTGCTGCTGACCACGCTGTACGGCCTGGCCGAACCGCGGCTGATCCCGAAGGTGGCATTCGGCATCGCGATCAGCGCCGTCGTGGTGTGCGCGAACAGCTACCTGATCATCGAGTTCGCGCTGCGGCCCGTCACCGCCCGGGTGCTGGAAGCCGCGGCTTCCGGTCGCCGCCGCGGCATCGGCGTCTTCGGCCGCTCGCTGGTGGTCTGGGTGGTCGGTTCGGGCGTACCGGTCGCCGGGATGATGGTGCTGGCGGTGCTCGCGCTCACGATGGCCGACGTCACCAAGGCGCGACTGGCGGTGTGCGTGCTGTCGCTCGGCGGCGCGACGCTCATCTTCGGTCTGCTGCTGATGACCCAGACCCTGGCCGCGACCGTCGCTCCCATCCTCGGCGTGCGCCGTGCGATGCGCCAGGTGGAGGACGGCGATCTCGATGTCGCGCTGGCCGTGTACGACGGCACCGAATTGGGTGAGCTGCAGAGCGGTTTCAACCACATGGTGGAGGGGCTGCGCGAGCGGGAGCAGATCAGGGATCTGTTCGGCAGGCATGTCGGGCGCGAGGTAGCCGCGGCCGCGCTGGCGGGTGACCCGGCGCTGGGCGGCGTGGAGACCGACGCGGCGGCCCTGTTCATCGACATCGTCGGCTCGACGACGATGGCCGCGACCATCCCCGCACCGGAGATGGTCGCCATTCTCAACCGGTTCTTCGGCATCGTGGTGGACGAGGTGGAGCGCCACGGGGGGCTGGTCAACAAGTTCGAGGGTGATGCGGCCCTCGCCGTCTTCGGCACGCCCGCTCCGCTGTCCGACGCCGCGGGTGCGGCGCTGGCCACGGCCCGCGCGATCCGGGCCCGGCTCGACAGCACCGCCACCGACTTCGTCGCGGCCATCGGCGTGGCCGCGGGCCGGGTGGTCGCGGGCAATGTCGGCGCGCACCAGCGCTATGAGTTCACCGTCATCGGCGACGCGGTCAACGAGGCCGCCCGCCTGTGCGAGCTGGCCAAGCAGGACGGCCTGCTGCTCGCCTCCGGCACCACGATCGAAGCCGCCGACGCGCCCGAAGCCCGGCACTGGCAGCTCGGCCGATCCGTCACCCTCCGCGGCCGCCTCACACCGACCCGGCTCGCCCGCCCGGCCTGACGCCCGCGACCCGGTTCAGTGACGTACGTGGGGTACGGGCGTCTTCGCGGGCCACGGAGCCGGGCAGCGCCGTACGGCCGCGCCCGGGACCTCAGCCGTGCGCGGCCCGCAACCGGAACGCCACCAGCGCGGCGAGCAGCAGGATCGAGGTGGTGCCGACGGCCGCGACGTGGATGCCCGAGATGAAGGACTCGTGCACCGAGACGAGGAACGCGTTGCCGGCGGCCTCCGGCAGTTCCCGCGCGTAGGTCGTCGCGGCGCCCAGTGATTCCGAGGCCGCGTCCATCCGGTCGCTCGGTACGTGAGCGGGATCGAGACCGTTGCGGAAGATCGCCATGACGACGCTGCCGAGGATCGCGACGCCCAGCGCGATACCGGTCTCGTAGGCGGTCTCCGACACCGCGGCGGCCGCGCCCGCGCGCTCCGGGGGCGCCGAGCCGACCACCAGATCCGAGGACACGGTCAGCGCGACCCCGACGCCCGCCCCGATGAACAGAAAACCGAGCACGAACGGCGTTGTACTGGCGCCGGCATCGGGACTCACCAGACCGAACAGGGCCGCCCCTACCGCCGCCGTGAGCAGCGCGCCGCCGAGCACCGTGCCCGGCGGCAGCCGCCGCACCAACCAGGCCGCGGCGAGTGCACCGATCATCCCGGCGGACAGGCCGGGCAGCAGCAGCAACCCCGCTTGCATCGGGGAGCGCCCCAGCACCAACTGGAGGTACTGCGAGCCGAAGAACAGCACGCCCGCCAGCGCGAACACCGCGAGCAGATTGGTCAGCACGGCCGTGCGGAACTTCGGCAGCGCGAACAGCGCCAAGTCCAGCATCGGTTGTGCCAGCCGCCGCTGCCTGCGGACGAACAACACGCCGGCCAGCAGGCCGAGCACGCAGATCAGGGCGGACCGCACGCTCGGACCGTGGGCCGCGAATTCCTTCACCGCGTACACGACGGGCACCAGCGCGAGCATCGACAGCGCGGCACTCGGCAGGTCGAAGCGACCGGGCTTCGGATCGCGCGATTCCGGGATCAGCACCGGCCCAAGCCCGATCAGCACCAGCATGACCGGCAGGTTCACCAGGAACACCGAGCCCCACCAATAGTGCTCGAGCAGCCAGCCACCCAGCAGCGGTCCCGCCGCGGCGCCACCGCCCGCCATCGCGCTCCACACCGCGATCGCGACCGTGCGCTGCCGCGGATCGAGGAACATCGACCTGATCAGGGCCAGCGTCGCGGGCATCAGCGTCGCGCCGGCGACACCCTGCAGCACCCGCGCCGCGATGAGCATTTCCGGCGTCACGGACCAGGCAGCCAGCACCGAAGCGAAGCCGAATCCGGCCGCGCCGAGCAGCAGCAGCCTGCGCCGCCCGATCCGGTCGCCCAGGTTGCCCATGACGACGAGCAACCCGGCCAGCACGAACGAGTAGACGTCGATGATCCACAGCAGTTGCGGCGTGGTGGGCGCGAGATCGGCGCTGATCGCGGGCACGGCCAGGTCGAGCACCGTCGCGTCGACGGCGAGCAGGAGCAGGGCGAGCGCGAGCACCGACAATCCCGCCCACTCGCGGGCTCCCGCGCGGGGTGCGGTGGTGGCCGATCGTGCGATGGGCGCGGTCTGGGGGGTCATGACTTTCTCGACTTCCGTCGTCTGTTTTTTACCGTCCAGACGGTATAGTACTCACCCAACCGTCCGGACGGTATAGTCGGCCGCGTGACAGCTGACACCCGCGACCGCATCCTGGACGCGCTCGAGACCTTGCTGCTGGAAAAAGGCATGTCGCAGGTGACTCTGGAGAACGTCGCGGCCACCGCCGGCGTCTCCAAAGGCGGCTTGCTCTATCACTTCAAGAGCAAGGACGCGCTGCTGGCGGGCCTGGTCCGCAGGCTGGCCGACCGTGCGGGCAAGCAACTGGACACCGCGGTCGCCAAGGGCGGCTCGGTAGCCGAGTGGTACCTGCAGACTCCGAACCCGGACAACTCGGCCGAAGCGGTCGAACTCGAGCTCTACCGGTCCATGCTCGCGACCATGCGCACCATCGACGCCACCCCGGAACCCGACGAGGTGCAGCAGGCGCTCGTCGAGATGATGAACTCCTGGTCCGACGGTTTGGACGAGGAGGTCGACGACCCGGTTCAGGCCGACCTCATCCGGTTGGTCGGTGACGGCGTGTACCTGCGCGCGCTGCTCGGCCTCCCGCCCATCGATCCGGTTCGCTACCGGCAGGTGGTGGACCGCTTACTGCGGCCCTGACGGCTAGACTCGGCCCGTGCTGCCAGCCGCCGAACCGGCCGGCGCCGTCGGGGCGGGAACAGATCCGGTACCGGGGTCTCCTGGAACGACGGTGCCGATCCGACCGCTGAGTTTCCGTGAACTGCTCGATGTGCCGTTCGCGCTGATCCAGGCGAACGTCCGCGCCTTGGCCGGCCTGAGCGTGCCGGGCCTGGTCCTCGCCGAGGCCGTGGTGGTCGCGGTGACCGCGGCCGTCTCCGAGCTGACCGACGGTTCCGACACGGGCACCGCGTGGGCGGCGATCCTGTCCACCGCGACCTGTGCGTGGTTGCTGCGCTTGGTGTTACGCGGTACGACCGTGGCCTTGGGGCTCGCGACCGTCGGCGGAGCGCCGATCGGCCGCCGTACCGCGCTGCGTCGATTCGGTGCGACACTCGGCCCGTTGCTGCTGTTCCAGCTGTTTTTCACCGTGGTGGGCGTCGCCGTGCTGACCGTGGGCAGTGTGCTGATCGTGACGCTGCCGCTCGCGGCGATCTGGCTCGGCCGGCTGCGCGCGGGCCGCTGGGTCGCGGTGCCGGTGCTGTTCGTCGAGCGCACGTCGCACCGGGACGCGATCGCGCGGGCGAAACTGCTCGCCGAGGGCGCGGAGTGGCCGACCACCGGGCTGTGGATCGCCCAGCGCGCCCTGTTCACGCTGCTGGCGGTGCCGCTGCTGGCCATTCCGCTGTTCGTCTCCGACTTCTCCGGCACCCATCGATGGCCGGTGATCGTGCTGACCACATCGGCGGTGCTGCTGCTGACGGCGTTCGGCGAAGTGGTCGAGGGTTCCTCGCGAGTCGTGTGCTACGTCGACCGCCGGTGCCGCAGGGAGGGATTGGACATTCGCGTCCGCAGGCAGGAGGCGCGATGAGCCATCCCGTTCCGCCGGAACACCCGTGGGCCGAGGTCGCGCCGACCGAAGGCACACCGCACGATACGGCGCCCGGCACGCCACGGCTCGGCGCGGCCGCCGATCATCGCGCCGCCGCCGAATCGGCCGCACGACATCGGGATTTCGACCGGGCCCTGCGCGAACGCTTCCGCGCCGTGCTGCGCGGCCTGGAACAGGGCGGTGTGCTGGAGGTGCGGCGGTCACGCACCGCGCGGGAAACCGCCGACGACGTGACCACCGCGCTACCGCTCGAGACCGCCACCGAAATCCAGCCCGCCGCGCACAGTTTCGACGAGGTGGTCTACGGCGGACGCCGCGCCACCGAGGACGAATACCGCAGGCTGGAATACGCCGACCGGTTCTCCGCTTCCGCGCCGCCACCCGCTCCGGAACCGGTGGATATCGAGGCGGTGGAGAAGGCGCCGCGCACCGGGCGCAGGCTGCCGCCGCTGCCGAATCTGCTGCGCGACCCCCGATTCTGGGCGGGGCTCGCCGCGGCGGCCGCTTTGCTGCTGCTGGTCTACGGCGTCCTGCAAGCCTGCGGCGCGCCGACCGCGCCTCCCGCGCCGCCGCCGCAACCGCCACCGGACCTGCCCGACGTCCCTCCGCCGGACGCGCCCGGCTTCGGAGCGGGGGACGACCCGATCTGGGACCGGCTGCCCGCGCCGGTCTTCTACGGCGGGGTGCAGTTCCTGATCGCCGCCGCACTGGTGGTGTGGTGGCGTGCCCGCAGGCGGGGCGCCCTGGTGCGCGAGCCCCGCCCCGTCGAGGTGGCGGCGAACGAACTGCTCGCCGGGCAGGCCGCCCTGTACCGCCGCTCGAAAGACCACGACCATGTGGCCGGGAAACTGCGGGCAGCTACGCTGCGCCGCATCCGCACCCCGCTCGGCATCACGGCCGACACCCCGCCGGACCGGATCGTCGCCGTTGTCGCTACGCGCATCGGAGCCCACCCCGCCCAGATCGGCGCGGCCCTGTTCGACCCCGTGCCCGATCCGGCGACGCTTCAGGTGGTGGCCGCCCAGCTCGAATGGATCGAATCGGAGGTCGGATGAGACGCCCTTGCCCGAACCGCACCCGGCCCATGGCATGCGGGAACGCCCGCGAACCACAGGAGATCGAATGACCAGCACCGAGACCACCCCGACGGCCGAGCAGGCGGGCGCCGCGTTCCACGCCCTGCGCGCCGAGATCGGCAAGGCGGTGGTCGGCAACGACAACGCGGTCATGTATCTGGTGCTCGCACTGCTGTGCCGCGGCCACGTGCTGCTCGAAGGCGTGCCGGGCGTGGCGAAGACGCTGCTCGTGCGGGCGCTGGCCACGGCGCTGGACCTCGACCACGCGCGGGTGCAGTTCACCCCCGATCTGATGCCAGGCGACGTCACCGGCTCGCAGATCTACGACCCGCACTCCGCGGAGTTCACCTTCCGGCACGGTCCGGTGTTCACCAACCTGCTGCTCGCCGACGAGATCAACCGCACGCCTCCGAAGACCCAGTCGTCGCTGCTGGAATCGATGGAGGAGCGCCAGGTCTCGGTGGACGGGAAGCCACAGCCGCTGCCCGATCCGTTCGTCGTCGTCGCCACCCAGAACCCGATCGAGCAGGAGGGCACCTATCCCCTGCCGGAGGCGCAGCTGGACCGGTTCCTGTTCAAGGTGGACATCCACCTGCCCGGCCGCGACGACGAGTTCCGCATTCTGCAACGCCATGCCGCGGGCTTCGATCCCCGTGATCTGACTGCCGCGGGGTTGCGTCCCGTCGCGAGCGCGGCGCACATCACCGCCGCCCGCGCCGCGATCGCCCAGACGACGATCACGCCCGAGGTGCTCGCCTACACCGTGGACGTGTGCCGGGCCACCCGCACCTCGCCCGCCGTGCAGCACGGCGCCTCGACGCGCGGCGCGACGGCGCTGATGGCGGCCGCCCGCGCGTTCGCCTGGCTCAACGGGCGCGGGTTCGTCACGCCGGACGACGTGAAGGCCGTCGCCGTCGCGGTGCTGCGGCACCGCCTGCATCTGCGCCCGGAGGCCGAGCTGGACGGCGTGACCACCGAGAGCGTGCTGTCGTCGCTGCTGCTGTCGGTTCCGGTCCCGGTGTAGCGCATGGTCGTCACCGGTCGGCTGGCCGCCGCGGCAGGCGTGGCAGCCCTGTTCGTCACCCTGGTCCTGCCTTCCGTGATCGGCGTGGTGGTGGTGACCTGTGCCCTTGCGGCCGGACTGCTCGTCGACCTGGGCGCGGTGGGACGTGCGCGCGATCTCGCGCTGTCACGCGAGACGCTCACCACGGTGCGGCTCGGACGCTCGGTCGAGGTGGAACTCGTCGCGGTCAACACGGGAGCCCGGAGGCTGCGCGGCACGGTCTGGGACGACTGGCCCGACAGCGCGCGCGCCGAGAACCGGACACACCGGCTCGAACTCGCGCCGGGCACCAAGGTCCGTTTCCGCACCACGCTCACGCCCACCTACCGCGGCGATCGGGTCGCGGGACAAGTCACCGTACGGCTGCTCGGCCCCCTCGGACTGGCGGGGCGGCAGACGAGGCGCGACGTGCCCGCCCGGGTCCGCGCGCTGCCCGCGTTCCGCGCCGAACGGCTGTTGCGCTCGAAAGTGAAGCGGCTGCAACACCTGGAGGGCAGCAATGTCACCACGCTGCGCGGACAGGGCACCGAGTTCGATTCGTTCCGCGAGTACGTCGCCGGGGACGACGTGCGCGCCATCGATTGGCGCGCCACCGCCCGCGCCACCGACGTCCTGGTCCGCACCTGGCGCCCGGAGCGCAACCGGCACATGCTGATGCTGCTGGACACCGGCCGGATCAGCGCGGGCCGGGTGGGTGACGGTACGCGCCTGGACGCGAGCATCGAGGCGGCCCTGCTGCTCGGCGGTCTGGCCGCCGCCGCGGGGGACACGGTCGACCTGCTCGCCTTCGACCGCGGGCCGCGCGCCGAGGTCCGTGGGGTCGGCGGAAAGGGATTGCAGCTGAAGCTGATGCACGCGATGGCAGGCATCACCCCAGCCCTCGTCGACACCGACAGCGCCGGACTCGTGCGGGCTGCCGTTCAGCGCACCCGCCGCCGCAGCCTGGTCGTCTGGTTCACCAGTCTCGACGGCGCCGCGGTCGAGGAGAACCTGCTGCCCGTGCTGCCGGTGCTGGCGCAGCGGCACCGGGTGCTGATCGTCTCGGTGATCGACCCCGAGATCGCCGCGGCCGCCACCCGGCGCGAGCAACTCTCCGACCTGTACGCCGCGGCCGCGGCCGAATCCGTGCTCGCCGAGCGCGCGCTGGTCCAGGAATCGCTGCGCCGCACCGGTATCGCGGTCGTCGCCGCGTCCCCGGAACGGCTGCCCGAGGCGCTCGCGGACGAATACCTGGAACTGAAACAGTCCGGCGCGCTCTGAGTTCCGGCCATGGTCTTGCCGAAGGACGTGCTCGCCGGCCCGCCCAGGAGGATCATGGCCCCATGGCCTCGGATCTCGCCGCCTTCGTCCGCGGATTGCCCAAAGCGGAACTGCACCTGCATCTGGAAGGGACGCTGGAGCCGGAGCTGAAGTTCCACCTGGCCCGGCGCAACGGTATCGAACTGCCGGAGCACAGCGTGGACGAGGTGAAGCAGACCTATCGCTTCCATGATCTGACGTCGTTCCTGCGGGTCTACTACCCGGCGATGCGCGTTTTGCAGCGTCCGGAGGACTTCCACGACCTCGCCTACGACTATCTGCGCCGGGCGCACGGCCAAGGCGTGCGCCATGCCGAACTGTTCTTCGATCCGCAGGCGCACACCGGGCGCGGGGTCCCGTTCGCCACCGTGATCAGCGGATACCGCTCGGCGATCGCGCGGGCGCGGCGGGAGCTGGGGATTTCCGCCGAGCTGATCCTGTGCTTCCTGCGCGATCATTCCGCGGAGTACGCCATGGCGACGCTGCTGGAAGCGCTGCCGTACAAGAGCTGGATCCTCGGGGTCGGCTTGGATTCCGACGAGCGCGGCAACCCTCCGAGCAAGTTCGCCGCCGTCTTCGAGCGCGCCCGCGCGGAAGGGTTCCTGCTGACCATGCACTGCGACATCGACCAGCCGGATTCGGTCGAGCACATCCGCCAGGCGCTGGAGGACATCGCCGTCGACCGCCTCGACCACGGCACGAACATCGTCGCGGACGACCGTCTGGTCGAGCTGGCCAAGTCGAAGGGCATAGCGCTGACCTGCTGTCCGGTGTCGAACTCCTTCGTCACCGCCGAGATGAAGTCCGCGGAGATCGTCGGACTGCTCGACCGCGGGCTGACGGTGACCGTCAACAGCGACGATCCCGCCTATTTCGGGGCTTACGTGGCCGACAACTATCTCGCGCTGGCCGAGCAGGCGGGCCTGGGCATCGATCGGCTGGCCGAGCTGGCCCGCAACTCGTTCCGGGCTTCCTGGCTGACGCCCGCCCGGCAGGACGCCTTTCTCCGCGAAGTGGACGACTACGTCGCGGCGAACGGCTGAGCGGGGCGCAGCGGCATCGGCGGATACACCGGCCGCGGCAGCACCCGGCGCTGTCGCTCGGCGATGACCGCGCCGAGGATCTGCGGCGGAGGACAACCGGCAGGCGGCGGGACGCGCAGCCGCCCGCACACCTCGGCCACGAGCGCGGCGCCCAGCTGGTGTTGCGCCGCTGGAGTCAAGGTACGCAAGCGCGTCAGGTACTGCCGCACCGACAGCGCGAGATCCTCCGGCAGGCCGGACAGGTCGAGTTGTGCGCTCCAACCGGTCAGCCACGGCGGCGCGAGCGCGAGCGCGGGCGGCGGCAGCGGGCGCTGCGCGTGCACGACCACGGTGCCCGCGAGTACGTCACCGATCCGCCGCGCATGCGGCGAGCAGATCGAGGTGAGCACCGCGATGGCGCCGAACCCGCCGAGCATCCAGAAATCGACGATCGCGCCCGCCAGGCCGCGAGTGAGCGCGTGCCGGAAGTCGATCGGCCCGCCGTCCGCTCGCACCACGCGCAGCCCGAGCATCAGCTTGCCCAGAGTGCGTCCGCGCCAAGCGGTCTCACAGGTCACCGGATAACCGACCAGCACGGTCACGATGGTGACCAGCAGCACCACGTCCAGCCAGGCCGAGTCCAGGCCCGCGGGCAGCAGCAGCGTGACGACGGCGAACAGCAGGACGAACCCGAGCGTGCACTGCGCCAGCACATCGATCAGGAACGCGGTGGCCCTCGTGGGGATCCGGGCGATCGGCAGTTCCAGGGCCACTGCTTCGCCGGTGGTGAACTCAGCCATGTCGATAGCATTCTTGCGACCGGCGGGAGTGGGAGGCAACCGAATGGACGTGGACGCATACAGCCTGGCTCACCGCCGGGCGTGGGACCGGCTCGACTACTTGTCCAAGCGCGGGAAGTTGACCGGCGCGGAGGCCGACGAACTGGTCCTGCTCTACCGCCGCACCTCCCAGCAGCTGGCCCGGCTGCAGTCGCACAGCCCGGACCCCGAACTGATCGCCGGACTGAGCGCGTTGCTCGCGCGTGCGCGCGGGCGGGTGCTCGGGACGCGGGCCGACACCTGGCCGGAGATCGGCCGGTTCTTCAGCCATCGCTTCCCCGCCGCGCTCTACCGGTCATGGCCCTGGTGGGTCGGCGTGGCCACGGTGTTCCTGTGCGTATCGGCGGGCTTGGCCGTCTGGGTGGAGCGGTTCGACTCGGCCCGCGACGTTCTCGGAATCCCGGAGGACACGGGAAGTCTCACCGCGCCCGGCGGCGCGTTCGAGACGTACTACTCGGAGCATCCGCAAGGAGCTTTCGCCGCGCAGGTGTGGACGAACAACGCGTGGGTGACCGCGATCGCCCTCTTCACCGGTGTATTGATCCTGCCCGCGGTCTACCTGCTGTTCATGAACGCGCTCAATCTGGGCGTCAGCGCGGGACTGATGTCCGAAGCGGGGCGGCTGGATTCGTTCTTCGGCTTCATCCTTCCGCACGGCACGCTGGAGCTGACCGCGGTGTTCGTCGCGGGCGGCGTCGGCCTGAAACTCGGCTGGACGCTGATCGATCCTGGACGGCTCAGCCGGGTGGAGGCCGTGGCCAGACAGGGGCGGGCGACCGCGACCGTCGCGCTAGGGCTGGTCGGCGTATTGCTGGTGTGTGGCCTCATCGAAGGATTCGTGACGCCGAGCCCGCTGCCCGTCGTTATCCGGATCGCGATCGGGTTCACTGCCGAGGCGTTGTTCCTGGCCTACGTCTTCGGGATGGGGCGCCGCGCGGTCACCGAGCAGACGAACTCCGGTGTCGAGGTGGTCGGCGAGCAGCTCGGCGGTGTGACGCAGCCAACATTCAGCACACGCTGAGCGAAGTGACTGGGACAATCGGCAGCAAGCGGCGCCGGATCGTTTCGGATGTCCCCCATTTGAGTTCCGCTGGCCGCAGCGAGTCGCTGCTCTAGCTGCGGCCAGCGTTACCGTCAACTCTACACAATCGTTATCCCTACGCAACCCTTCCCGCCGAGGTCAAGCGTATAAAGCAGCGGGCCAGCAAACCCTTGCCGCACCCTCCGTCCCCCCGGAACCAGCTAACCGCATGCGACCCGCGCGACCGGAGTTTCGGAGGCCGGTGAGCACTCCGGCGACACCGGCGGAATAGCCTCCCGCAATCCGCTCCGGCAAGGCAACGGAACTGCTTCGAGGCGTTAGCCGAGCTATTGGATAGACCCCTCCATGGTTGCTGAGAACCGCCTTCACCTGCACGTTCATTTGCACGAAAGGCCAGTTGCTGACCACCACCCAATAGAAAGAGACCACAAGTTTGTTTACGCGGTAATAAACCGGGTAAAGACATAGCGGTGCGCAAGGAAGACCGGCCAGTTCCCCGACAGGCTCGGCATTAACCGGCGAGCGAAACGCGTCTGGTTCACCTGCTCCGGGCACCTGATTCAGCACCTGGGCCGCAACCATAACGAGTCATGTGATCTTCGCCTCACCTGCTGCTCCCGGGCCTCTCGGCGCGCGAAATCGACACCGGGACACGCCACTTGGCGAGACCCACGTCACATCGGCAGAGCGGTTCGACTTCCGCGGACGCAAGCCCGGCTCACACTGGCGAGGCGCCGCCCTGCATCGAATCCCACTGAATGAGAGTGACTTGAATCACTCCCGCGTCGGCAAGGGGGCTCAACCCACCCGCAGTATCCCGGTCACCGTGCCCTGGAGCAGCCGACCGTCATGGGTGATGAGCGGAGCGGTTTGCAAAGGATCTTCGATGATCGTGCCGGGAAGGGGGTGTGCGGCGGTGATCGCACCGGTGTCGGGATCGAGGACGGTGAACGCGTACCCGTCCAGGGGTGTGGTCTGGTCGAGACCGAGCCGCGCGACCGTGTAGAGCGCGCCGTCGGCGGTCGACAGACGCGGCACGGCAGCGCTGCGAATCCGGTTCTCCCATACGACGTGGCATCCGTCGTCGGCCACATCGACCCGCGTCATCCCGCCGGTGAACGGCGCGCTCGGCGGCACAGCAGGCCCCGCCCCCTCGGGCAGCGCCGGATACGGATAGCCATAGGTGCTCGCCACGAAGACCGAGCGGCCGATGCCGACCGGCGAATTCTCGCTTCCGGACCCGCCTTCCCCGAGCACCGGAACCGCGCACACCAATTCGCCTGTCCCCGTCCGATACACCAGGGCGTGCACTTGTTCGTCGGCGTTGTCGACGATGGTCAGATAGTCCGCACCGGTCGCGGGGCCGAAGTAGGTGGGCGTCGAGCCCGTGCCCCAGCTGAGCTGGCCGGGCTTTCGGGCCGATCCCCGGTCGTAGGCCGCGCGCCACGCGATCTCCGGAGCACCCGACGCGCCGACGCGCAGTTCGTACAGCGCGTGCGTCGTCGCCACCGCGACCTGTCCGCCCGGGGCTGCCGAGATGCTGTTCGCCACGTGCTCCCCCGGTGGCAACGTCGCCCCCGCGACCCGCCCGGCGGCGGTGACGAACCCGACCACTCCGCCGCCGGTCGCGAACCACACATTGCCCGACCAGTCCGGCACGAGGCCCGTCACGTTGTCCCCCGCCGGGATCACCGGCCCGAGATCGGCGGACTCTTCGCTGATCAGCCGCCACGTTCCCGCCGCATCACGCTCGTGCCGCACCCGAAGCAACCGGTTGGAGCCGTCGACCACCACCAAACGGTCGCCCTGATCGAGGTAGGCGTACACACCACCGAGCAGGCTGCCTTTGGCCAGCGGCAGCGCGGCGAGGGAGCGCGCCAACGGACCCGGCGCCGCCGGATCCAGCAGATACACCGTCGGCGTCTGTCCCGCGATCGCGGTGCACAACGCGACCACGAGGCGGTCCGATCCTTCCAACAGCGTCGGACACGCCGAAGCCAGCGGGTACGCGCCGACCGCCGCGACGCCGGCGCCCGGACCGGCGAGCGGCGTGACATCCGAAGACCCCGCGTCGCCGTGCATAGTGGCGGTGCCGGTCGGTCCGAGGAAGGGATTCGGCGACGCGATCGGCCCCCACGGTCCGGCCGCCGAGGCGGGCTGAGCGGGTAGCAATGCCAGCGCGCAAGCGGCGAGCAGAGTCATCGGTCGGCGCATCGCGGTGTGGTCCTTCGCTTGGCAGGGCGGTGTCCGAACGGACACCGGGCAAACAGTATTCGGACATTCGCCGCCCCGGCCGGACGGCCCGCGCCGATACGATGGCGCCCATGAACTCCGTCCGAGCCCGCCTCTTGTCCACCCTCGCCGGTCAGCTCGGAAATCCACACGGCGTCCTCGGCAAGGGCGTCGCCTTCGTGCTCAATCGCGGCAACAAGGCCGCCATCGCCGGGGCGGTGGAGGCGGCGGGCCTCGCCCCGGGCAGCGCCGCGGCCGACATCGGGTTCGGTGGTGGGGCGGGACTGCCCCTGCTGCTCGAACGCGTCGGTGCGGGCGGGATGGTGCACGGCGTGGAGATCTCCGCCGACATGCTGGCACGCGCCCGCGCGAGTCACCGCGACGACATCGATGCCGGTCGGCTCCGGCTGGTCGAGGGTTCGCTCACCGCGCTGCCGTTGCCGGACGACAGCCTCGACGCCACGATCACCGTCAACACCGTCTACTTCGTGCCGGACCTGACAGCGGTCTGCACCGAACTCGCCCGAGTGGTCCGGCCGGGTGGCCGCCTGGTGATCGGCGTCGGTGATCCCGACGCGATGGCGAAGCTTCCGTTCACGTCGTACGGCTTCACCCTGCGCCCGGTGCCGGAGGTGATCGCGGCGCTGGAGCAGGCAGGCTGCGCGGTCGAGCACCGGCGGCTGGGGACTACGCCGATCCCGCATCATCTGCTGGTGGCGACGCCCCGCTGACTACATCAGCGCGCCGCCGTCGACCCGGATCTCGGTGCCGGTCATGTACCGCCCGTCGTCGGAGGCCACCATGGCGACCACTCCGGCGATGTCCTCCGGAGAACCGAGCGCTCCGCCGTTCAGCCATCCGGTCATCCGGGAGAACAGCTGCGGGTCGAAGCCCTCGGGCTGGTCGAGGATGGATTTCGTGGTGATTCCGCTGGTGATGCCCGCGGGCACGATGTTCACCGCACGCAAGCCCTGCTTGGCGTATTCCAAGGCGATGGCGTGCGTAAACGCGTTCACGCCGCCTTTGGACGCCGCGTAGGAGGCCAGGTAGGGCGCCGCGCTGAAGGCCGCGGTGGAGGAGAGGTTGACCACCACGCCGCGCCCGGTGTCCAGCAGGGCGGGCAGCGCGGCCTGGGTCATCAGGAAGGTCCCGGTGAGATTCACCCGGATCACCTGGTCCCACACCTCGAGCGGCATCTCGTGGGTGCGCGCGGGCCGCAGGATGCCCGCCGCGTTGACCAGCACGTCCAGTCCGCCGAGGAATTCGAGCGCCGTCGCGATCGCGGTCCGCGCCGATTCCGGATCGGCGATGTCGACCTCCACCGTTCGCAGTCGTTCCGCGCCGTCGCCCGCCTTCTCCGCGGTGGCCGCCAGGCCCGCCGCGTCGATATCGGCGGCGACCAGCTGCGCCCCTTCGTCCAGCAGCCGCAGGGCGATGCCCTGACCGATGCCGGATCCCGCTCCCGTCACCACCACGCGGCGGCCGTCAAATCTGCGCATGCCAAAAATTAGAACACGTTCTCATCGAGCGTCAAGGGACTTCGCCGCTTCCCGGCGATCCGCAGCACCATGGCCGCCGTCGCCGCGCCGTAGGCCCGGCTGGCCGACGCCGGACGACCGGCCGGGTAGTTGGAGCGGTGCGTGACCACGACGCCGTTGGTCAGGGTGACGGTGCGGTCCGCGACGGTCGCAACACAATTGCCACCCGCCTTGGCCACCAAGTCCACGATCACGCTTCCCGGGCCGAGCGCGTCCAGCTCCGCCTGCCCGAGCAGACGGGGCGCCGGGGAGCCGCGGTGCACGGCGGTACAGACGACGAGGTCCGGCGGCGTGGCGGCGAGCGTCTCCAGCAGCGGGGCGTTGTCGTCCCGGTTCGGCACGAATCGCCCGGCGCCCGCCGCGATCGCGGCCACCCGCTGTTCCAGGCGATTGCCGATCGCCGTCGGCGGCTCGTCGCCGAGCGTGCGCGCCGCCGTGATCGCGGCGAGCCCGGCCGCGCCGCAACCCAGCACGAGGGCACGGACCGGGCGGGTGAGTCGTGCGGGGGCGAGCAGCCGCCTGCCTTCGGCGTAACCCTCCGCGCCCGCGATCCGGCTCATGATGGACAGCGCATCGATCTCGGTGGTCGCGTCGGCGCGCGGGACCTCGTCGAAAGCGACCGATTCGATCCCGCGGCGGCGCAACCGATCGATCTCATCGCGCCGGTGGTGCGGATCCTGGAAGCCGACCAGCGTCGTCCCCGCGCGCAGCGGCATCGACTCCAGGTCGAACGCGGGCGGCTTCACCCAGACGACGATGCCCGCGCGCTCGAAGAGCGTCGCACGGTCAGCGACGACGACCGCGCCGGACGCGTGATACGCGGCGTCGGCGTAACCCGCGCCGCGCCCGGCGCCTTCCTCCACCAGAACCCGCAGGCCCGCCGTCGACAGCGTGCGCGCGCCGTCGGGAGTGAGCGCCACGCGCGTCTCCCGGGGCGCGGTCTCGCGCAGCACCCCGACGATCACCGCGTGGCCCTGGATCCCGCCGACAGGGCGTTCAGGCCTCGATCGGCGAGCGCGTCGCGATAGGTGAGCCCGCCGGCGATGTCGCGGAACAATTGCTCGATCCGGTCGAAGAGTTCCTCGATCAAAGCGGGCGATTCGTGGCGGGGCGCTTTGCGCGGAGCGAGAACGTTCAACCGGACGCCGGGACGCGGCGAGCCGGTCCGGTCGAGCGCGACGCTGTCGACGCCGGCCACGGCCAGCAACAGATCTTCCAGCTGCGCACTCGTGCGCACGCCCGCCCCGTCGAGCCGCGCACGATCGAACACCACCGAGACGAACATCCCTTCGGGGTTGCCCAGCGGTCGCAGCACGTCGGCACCGAGCCGGGTGTTGATCGCGGCGATATGCGCTCGCGCCCGCTCGATCTGCGCGCGCATCAGCGCGTGGTTGCGCTCGAAGTAGTCGTCGGGGGTGTGCTCGAGGATCGCGCGAGCCAGATGGGTGGTCTCGCGCTGGAAGGAGATGGTGAGCCTTTCCCGGATCCGCTCCAGCCACGCGCTGTCCCCGGTGCACGCCGCACCCATCTTGCAGGGGCCGAAAGCGTTGTAGCCTTTCGAGTTTCCCGTGACCGTCAGCATCACGTCATACAGCCGACGGATGCCGCGTTCGGTCTCCACGTGCAGTGCGGCGATCGGGATGTGCGAGGCCACCAGCCGGTCGAAGGCCATGTCGCAGATGACGGGGACACCACAGTCGAGCAGCACCCGGCCGATCTCCGCCAGCTCAGTCGCGGTGTAGTCCGCGACCACCGGGTTGCCCGGCAGCGTGAGCAGCACACCGCACAGTTCACCGGTCGCGCGCGACTCCTCGAGACAGCGGGCCAGCCGGGCCGGATCGATCTTGAACGCGTCGTCGGAGCCCACCGGGCACGACACGATCCGCAGACCGAATTTCTCCACATGAATGCTGGAGCTCTTGTAGAAGCCCTCCGGGCACACGACCACCCCGCCCGGCCTGGCCAGCGTGGCCACGGCCTCCTCGAGCAGCATCGTGCTCGAGTACGGGCAGACGATCACCTCCTCCGGGCGCACCCGGACGCCGGGCGCCCCTTCCGCCGGATGCGCCAGGCGCTCGAACAGCTTGCGCGCCGCCAGCTCCCGCAGAATCAGCGGCTGCCGTTTGTCGTAGAGACGACCGTCGAGGTACTCGGCGGACGGCGCGATGTGCAGACTCTCCCGCCACGCCCGGTCCAGCGCGGCGACGGCGTGCGCGTCCGGGGCCCGGCCGGTTTCCCCGTGGTAGGCGTCGATGACGCCCGGGTAGCGGCGGCCGCCGGTGCCGGCGAACCACGCGTCCCGCGAAACCCGCCCGCGCACTTCCCGCTTCCTGGCTTCGGAGCGCTTGGTCAGTGTCGCCAGGTCGGCGAGCGGAGGGGTGAGCACCTGGCTCTGAGTCACGGAACCTCGCCTTCTGAAGAGTCTCCCGGTCCGGGCATGGTGTTCCATTTCTCCTGCAATGCGGCGCGGAACAGGCTGCGGCAGTTGCCCTGGGTGAGTCGTTCGAACTCCGCCAGCGGCGACTCGGCGACGATCTGGTCGACCACGACGGCCGTCCCGGCGCGTCGGAGATCGTAGAGTTTCTCGAACCGCCGCACCGCGAACGCCACGTCGTGCTTCAGCACGGAGAAGCGCGTCGCGACTCGGGCCTGGCGCGAGTAGTCGTACTCCCCCACCGCGACGTAGCGGTCGTCGACCACGAGCATGCTCTGCGCGTTGCGGGCGTGTGCGCGCTTGACCAGCACGCTTTCCACGCCCGAGCGGGCCTGCTTCCACAGTTTGTCGTCGTAGGGCCAGACATCCGAGATGTCGTCCAGCACGTACATCCGCCGCACGTCGATCTTCGGCGGATGAGTCTTGTCGGCCAGGCGCAGGATCGCCGCGTGATAGTCGTCGCCGACGTCGCCGCCGATCGTGCCCAGATCAGCGGTGTGGATCGCGCGCACCGACGTGGTGGCCTGTTCCAGGATCGTCAGCCAGTCGGTGACGGTGTTCCATTCCCATACCGTGGCGCTGCGCGAGGGAATCTGCGCGAGGATCTCCTCGGCGCGCTCCAATTGCCGATCGGCGACCAGGCGCAGCGGCTCGATTTCCGCTCGCGCGCCGGAGGCATCGATCAGGCTTTGCGCGATACTCAGTGCGCGCGAGACCAATTCGGGGTCCTTACCCAGCAGGACGTTGAAACGCATTCGCAGGTCGTAGTAGGCGCTGCTGGTCGGATCGGTCGCGGAATCGGCGCTGCCGTCGGTGGGCAGTTCCGCGCCGAGGGCGAGGCTCAGGCGTTCCCGCAGCGCGAGCGGCGGAATCCGGCTGCCGTTCTCGATCTGCTGAATCAGACTGCGGGAGCACCCCGCTCTGGTGGCGAGCGCCGCCTGGGTGTAGCCGCGTTCTAGTCGTAGCCTGCGGACCAGGTTGCCGACCTGCTCATCCGAGCCCGAGTCAGCCATCCCGTGCCTCCCATCCTGCGCCGTGCATACGCGTGCTCACGGAGTGTCACGATGCAACATTCTAATCATCAAATGTCAAGAGGCATGCGATGAATCGCGTTCGCGGGATTTCGTTGCGAACTGGAGATCCCATTCGCCCGATCACCTTCGTGATGGAAGGCTGATACCGGGGCCCAGAAACGTGCTTCACGAGATCCACCTGGCAGTGGTGATGGATAAGTGTGCGATAGTATAGCGAATTCCGGTGCCGGATGATTATATTCGGTCATCGAAGCTTATTTCATATCATCACAAATCATTAAAGCTTCGTTGACAGCATGCCGTGGCCGTACCTAGCCTGGTTTTCGAAGCCACCGCAATTCGACGTCGGCACAACGGGTTTCCGTCGATGCCTACCTCGGTGGCCCGATAACTCTAGGAGGTGCCGGATACGGATACCTCGTCATGGCGCGGGCCGTCATCGCGCCGATCTCCCGAAAGACTCGGGCACCGAACAATCCAGGCACGGGCGACTCCACCGCGTTCGGGCCGTGACCGAGCACGGTCATCGCACCCGGAGGGTGGCGGGTCCGGGTCACCCCCGAACAGAGTGAATGAGAGCGGATCATGGCACTCGACATCACCGATGCGATCATCACCAGCGACATCACCCCGGAAACGGCACGGCTGCTTCCCCTTTCCCCGGGCACGGCATGGGAACTCAGCTGGCTGCCCAGCGTCATCCTGACCCGCGAGCAAGCGCTGAGCGGGATGGCGCTCGACGAAATGCTCAGCGATCCGGGCACCATCACCAGCGACCTCGCCCTCGAACTGGCCACCATGCATGCGTCGGAACTGGGCGTCAGCCTGCGCGATGTCCTGATCCGGTTGTACGTCCGCATCACCGAACGCGACCACGAAGCAGCCTGCCGCACCCATACGCCACTGCCGGCCTGACCCGGGCGAAGACGGCTCGCCGCCGTGGTCCCGGACGCGTCATCCCCGCGCACCGCGCCTTCCTCGGCTGATCGCCAGAGCCTCCGGGACGACCGCGGCCCGGCCTTGCATGCGGCTACCGGTCGGCGAACGATTGACTTGCGCCGGCCGCGCTCGCGGGCCGTACGGTGTCCCCGCTCGGTGGACCACGAGGTGACGGCCCGGCGACAAGCGGAGTGATCGCTCCGTTCGAGGAGGAACCGATGTTCATCCAAGTAATACAGGGCAAGGCCGCCGACCCGGCCCGGCTGCGGCGCTGCATGGATCGGTGGAACGAGGAATTGCAGCCGGGAGCCGTCGGCTATCTCGGCACTACGAGCGGACTGTGCGACGACGGCACGTTCATCGCGCTGGCCCGCTTCGAATCCGCGGAAGCCGCTCGCCGCAACAGCGAACGCCCGGAACAGGGCGCCTGGTGGCGGGAGACCGAGCAATGCTTCGAGGGGCCGGTCACGTTCATGGACTGCGCCGACGTCACGCAGTGGATGGAGGGCGGCTCCGATCGCGCCGGTTTCGTGCAGGTCATGGAGGGCCACACGCGGGACGCCGGACGGATGCGCGAGATCCTGGCCCAGTCGGGAGATCGGTTGCACGAGGTACGCCCGGAGATCCTCGGCGGCACACTGGCGACCTTCGGCGACGACGGATTCGTCGAGACGGTCTACTTCACCTCCGAAGCCGAGGCTCGCGAACACGAGAAGATGGAGATACCGGACGATCTGCGGTCGCTGTTCGAAGAGGAGAACGCGCTCATGGGTGAGGTCGCCTACTTCGACTTGCATCAGCCTATGCTGAGTTCACCCCGGAACTAGTGGCTTGCGGGCACCCTTCGAGTCATTCCCAGCCTCGAGAAGAGACCACACGAGGCTGGGAACGATCCGAGAGGACAATGTCTTCTCTCGGTGTCGTGGACGCAGGGTGAAGGGTTTGCCGGGATATGGGTCGAACGTTGCGGGTAGACACAGACCTGCTGCGAGCCCTCACCCCGGAACTCGCCGCCATCGCCGATACGGCGCAGGGGGAACTCACACGCCTGAAGCAGAGGCTCGCCGCGGAGGGCGAGTGCTGGGGTGACGACGAACCGGGCCGGGTCTTCGGCGACAGCTACGAGCCCGCGGCCGAGAAGGGAGTCACCGGCTTCGAGAACCTGGTCCACAATCTGCGCGGAATGAGCAGCAGCGTCGCGGACAGCGGCGAAGTTCTGCAGGACCAAGACCGGAACCTCGGCTCCCAACTCCGTAACCAGGACCCGTTCCGCTCCGATCCGGTCGGAAGCGGTCCGTTCGAGCAGCCGCGATGGCAGAGCCCGGCGCCGTATCGACCCGTCTTCACACCGAACGCCGCCGATTCGAATCCCGCGCGGAACTCGGCTTCGCCCACCTCGGCGTACGACCCGACCGCTGCGGTGAATAATCCCGCCGCTGCGGCGGACAACCCGACCGCCGCGCAGGAAAACGAGCAGCCCGGCTACCAACCCGCGTCTAACCCGGCCGCGCCTGGTCGACCGAATCCCGGCGACTACAGTTCGCCCGACGACCCAGGGTTCACCGGGCAGGAGTCGTACCCGAACGCCAACCCCACGCCATCGGTTCCGGACCCGGCGACGCCGATCGCCAGAGGCTCCGTGCCCGCCGCGCGAACTCCAGCGGCTGCCGCTCCCACCACCCCTCCGACCGCCGATTCACCCTCGGCGGCGGCCCCCAAACCCGGCGCACCCCAGCCCTCGGTCGGCCAGCGCACACCGGAAACACGGTGGACCAGGCCACCTACCGATTCACCGTGGATGCGCAACACTCCCGGCACGCCGTGGTCGCGCGGCGCCGGCGCTCCGTCGCAGGGCCAGGCATTTCCGCCGCGCCGCAAAGATCCCCAGCCCGGCGGGGCGAAATCAGGGAAGCCGGGCAAGGACGCGAAAGAGCGCAAGAAGCCGGTACCGGCGAAGGCGAAGCGCTCCCGGATCCGCACCGACCCGAGCGCGGTGGCCGCCGCACAGGAACTCGCCGCCCGCCACGGTCTCCGGATCACCGGATTCGACACCTCCGGCGTGCGACGGCCGACTGTCGACCAGATCGCGGCGGCCATCGACGGCATCCTCGGCAAATACCCCTTCATCGAGCTGGCCGGGATCGAGATCACCGATCTGCGGGACGGCGCGGTGTCTCGCGTGGTGTTGGATCGCGCGGACGACGAGGAAAACGAGCAGGTCTCCGGCGGATGGATCCTGCTCGACCGGGTGACGCTGGCGAATCCGGCGCTGCTGGCCGAAAAGGTCGAGACCGCGGTTCGAGCGGGTGAGCGGGTAGCCGGATCGGCAGAGCGGCCGATGTATTCGACGATCGTGCGCGACCTCGGCCGGATTCTCGAAGCGGGAACCGCTCCTCGTGTCCGAAGGTCGGCGCACCGATCGCTGCTGATGGAGTACCAGCGCATCAGCGGTCCGTGGGGCCGCGAGGACACGATGGCCACGATTGTCCGCGGCTACCGGAAGTGGCGCGCCCAGCTGATCCGCGCCTGCTTCCGCGGCGGCCGTTTCGACCCACGAGCGGCAATGGCAGAAGCCTTCACCGAAGTCGAATTGCTCGGTGAAGGAGCCAGCGGGCCCGCGAAAGTGCTGCACCGCCTGGTCGTCGAGCATGCGCGCGGGCGGTCGAGCGCCTGATGGTGGCCATTCCGGACTATTTCCCCGACTGGCTGACCACCATGGTGCTGGGGCACTTTCCGGAAGGAGATCCGGAGGCGATGCGGCGCACCGCCGACGCGTGGTCGGACGCCGCGAACACGCTCCTGCCGGTGCTGCATCGGCTCGAAGCGGCGTTGGAGCAGTTGGACAAGGCGGTCGAGGGCGAGACCGGTACGGCGATGCGGGAGCAGTACCGCAAGATCATCGACCAGATCCAGGCGCAGATCGATTTCAACAACGCCATGGCCCGGCAGTTGTACGACAACGCGACGGCCATCGAGTACCAGCAATACGTCATCATCGGCATCGCGGGAGCGCTGCTGGCCCAGGTGATCATCGACATGGCTATGCCCCCGCCCGGCAGCATCGTGAAGGCCGTCGCCGACCGCGCCGAGGCCAGGGCGGGGATGGAACTGGCCAAGCGCGACTTGGTGCTGTCCATGCTGGCCAAGGCAGCGCGGTTCGTCGCGGAGCACCCACGACTGATGCTTGCCACGAAGGGCGTGTTCTTCGGGACCGCGATCGGCGGCGGTGTCCCGTATGTCGCGCAGCGGGTGCAGATCGCCCAAGGCCACCGGGAGAAGGTGGATTGGCAGCAGGTCCGGATCGGCGCGGCCGCAGGCGCCGTCGGTGGTCTCGTCGGTGTCGAGGTCGGGCGGCGCATCGCACCCGCGGCGATCCGGGCGGGTGGGCGGGTGCTCGGCACCGTGGCCGCCGGCGGCGTGGGCGGTATGGCCGGTGGCCTGGCGGGCGGGCTGACCGCGTGGGGTCTGACGGGCGGCGAAATGCGGGGCAAAGACCTGGCCACCATGGTGTGGACCGGGTTCGGCTCCGGGCTGGTCGGGTCGGTCGGGGCATCGGTGCGGGCCGCTCGGGCCGGGGCGTACACCGGTGCACCCGAACCGGTGTCGTCCACGGATCCGGGTTCACCGCCCGATGCCGCGCCGCTGGCCGGAGTCTCCGCGCCCGGGGACGGTCAGCCGCCCCAGACACAGTCAGCGACCGCCGAACCTGTTTCCACCACCAGTCAGGTGGACGCGCCAGGATCGAGACGATCCGCAGCCGACTTCGGCGACGGTTCCGCGGATTGGGACATGCCTGATGCGATCAGGGCCGAAGGCGATCAAATCCTCCGCGACCTTTTCAACGATCTTCCGGAGGGTCCCGAGCGCGACGCGCTCGTCGCGTTCATACGAGGTGACGGCCCGGGACAGCTGCCGGACGGAAGCGGCGGAATCACATCACCCGGGAGCACGCCCGACCCGTCCGGAGGACCGTCACACCCCTCCTCCCCCGGACGCGGCGGCTCATGGCCTGCCTGGGGCAACACTCCGGCAGCGCGTGCGGGCAGCTCGGTCGCGGTGGCCGCACCTCCCGAAGCCGGTCCGGGCACCACGATTCCGTCCCGTCAGTTCCAGATCAGCGATCCTCAGGTGCGGCCGGACCAGCAGGGCATCGATGTGCTCACCGAAGGGACCGTCACACAGCCGGACATTCCCACCTTCGGCGCCGAAGTCCTCGATGGCAGCAGTACTTACACCGATCCGCTGCTGATCGAGTACGGACCGGCCGGAGAGATGTACTTGGTGACGCCGGAGCAGACCACCGGTAACGCGTCCCAAGACATCGCGGGACCGATGCTCGAAACGCTGGAAGAGGGAGCGACCACCCAGGAGGGACTTCTTCCCGAACTCGATGTCGACGCATCGATTGCCAAGCTGGAAGCGGCACTGGCACAGGACGACGCACCAGCGAGTGCGGATACCACCGCGCTATCGGTGACGACGCCGAACCAAGCCGGAAACGCCACATCACCGCCTTCGGCTCACACCGGAACGGACAACGTCGTCGCGGGGGACCCACAGCCGGCTCCGGATGCTCCGCCCGCGGTGTCTGCCGCGATCGATACGCCCGAACCCGGCGCACAGGCCGGTGCAGCGATACCGATGACCGACGCCGCGCCGGCGGGATATGCCGCCGCCAGGCCCGAGGCGCACAACCCCGTCGTCGCATCGAACGCGGCGAATGCGGCGGCGAAGACGGCTGTCCCGGCAACGGCAACACCCGCGGTGGCCGCGGCGACACCGGCGGCCGCGACAACACCGGCGGTCGCGGGGCCCCCGGCCGCCGCGGGACCCCCGGCAACGACAAGCGGCAGCTCGCACACTGGCGGACCGAAACCACCCGTCGGCCCCACCCCGCCCAGCGGCTCGCAAAACACCGGCCAGCTCGCGGGTCACACTCCGAATGCCCATGGCCCTATGGCACACACGAGTGCACAGGCAGCATCGACTTCGGCCACCTCCCAGGTCTTCACCACACCATCGGCCCCTACCGCCGCAGCCGGCCGACCGGGCGACGATGAACCCGACGCTGATCCAGAAGAGTTCCCCACCCCACCGGGAACCGTCGTGGACGACCCCCGGGAGCACAACGTCCAGAAGGACCCGCGGGAACACAGCGTCTGGCGAGACCCGCGCGACCATAGCGTTCAGAAGAAACCGGCCGGAGACTACGTCACCATCCCCGGCGTCTCCTACCCGCTGGAGGACGAACCACCCGCCGACGCGATACCCGTCATCCCGCGCCCACCCGCTCTGACTCCCCTGCCTGTCGATTCCGTCGGCTTGGGCCGCGCCTTCGAGAACCCGGGCGACTCCGACTCGGCGTCGCCCCGACCTCCGGACATCGTCAATCCTCTGTCGGATCGCCACGTCGCCGCACCGGAAACCGGTCTGGACGCCGGGCTCGACAAACCGCCCGCGTCACTCACCATGCCGTCGCGGTATGCCACCGAGCCGAACCCGGAGACCCCCGGGGCTCCGCAGCCACCTGCGCAGCCGCAACTGAACCCGCACTCCCTCGAATATCACCAGGACCCCAGCCGCCTGCCCGCCGTAGGCGGAGTTCCGCACCTCCAACCCGTCCCCCGCCCGAGTGGGAAGACGGAGCACAAGCGCCTCATCGCCCAGATGGGTGGCGGCGACAAACCCCGGCGACGCAAGAAACAACCCCCGCCCGAGCCAGAGCCGACGCCGACGCCACCCCAGCCGACGCCCGAACCCCCGCCACCGGTTCCGCGGCCGAAGCCGCGCAAGCGCGTGCAGCCGCCCACACCGCCGGTCCCCGAGCAGCTCGTGGAGCGCGAGGCAGGCGAAGCGACCGGGACGGTCGGTGACAAAGGTCAGCACGCCTCGACTACCGCGCGCGACGGCTCCGACCGCAAACGCCGGCAGTCGGGTGTACGTCCAGAACAGTCCGCCGGGCAACCGGATCAGCGCTCGCTACTGCAACGGGCGCAACAGGGTGATCCTGAGGCGTTCAGCGAGCTGCGCGAGCAGTACGGACTCGACATCCTCCAGCATGTGCGCCGGGCACTCGGAGTTTCCGGGTCGCAGTCGACCGAAGACGAGCAATCGGCGCTGACCGCAGGGGCGATCAACGGCACCGTGTTCCGGTTCGCGGAACAACAGCGGTGGCCTGTCCCGGCCGGGGAGGATGTGGGTAGCTGGTTGCGTCGCGTCGCAGATGACGCGGTGGTCCAATCCGGCGTCCTCGAGGGAATGCCGGACACAGCGGCGGGGGAATCGGCCGAACTCGCCGACCTGGGCGAGGTCGCCGCCGACAGCCCCTTGGCCATCGAGTCCAGTCGCCCGGTGGACGCCACCACGGACGTGGGCCGTTTCGTCGCCCCGCTCGCCCATGCCCTCGGCGCCGCGAGTGAAGCGGCGATCGGCCCGCCGGTCTTCGACAACGCCGCCTTCGCGACCCCAGACGATCGAGTCGGCGAAGCCGAGCAGGATCTGCCCCCGGCCGACAACTCTCCGGAGCTCGAGCAGGGCACCGACCAGGTTGTCGATGCGATGCGGCAGGCCGCCGAAGCGGTACTGGCGGACTACCACGCCCGATCGGGCCCCGATATTCCAGAGGCGGAGCGACTGACCAACGTCTCGCCCGCCACCCTCGCGGAGATGCTCCGCGGCGACGACGCCGACGCCACGGCAGCGGTGATCGAGGTGATTCGCCGCGGTGAAGGCAAGATCTTGCGCTGGACCCAGGTGGCCGCCGTGACGGCGATGCGTCGAGTTCCGGTGAATATGGACGCAGGAGAAGGCAAATCGCTGGTCTTCCTCGCCCATGCCATCCGCGAGGCCATCGAACATGGTGCCGTGCAAGTCATCACCACCCGTGACAATCTCGCCAACCGGGAAGTCACCAGATACGTCACGGTTCTGGCCGAGTACGGCATCGACGTCGTCCGGATGAACCCGGACCACGCTCCCAGGCACCCCGAACCCGGCCGACCCACCATCTACATAGGCACCCAGCAGGACGTCGGCTTCGCCGCCTTACGCGACAACTGGGTTCCCGGCCGCAGCGCGGCGATCGATGAAATCGACGAAGCCCTCATCCACGCCGACACCCAGTACATTCTGTCCGACGGCGCCGACCAGTTCGCCGACCCCGCCACCGCGGCCCAGGTGACCGATGCCCGCGACTTTCTCATCGGGGCACTGCGCGACAACAACCTCACCGAAGCGGATTTCGGCCGCACCCCCGGCCAACGCGGCGGACCAGCGCGTCTCACGGAAGATGGCAGGCAAAAGCTGGAGCAACTGCTCGGTCGTGCGGCTACCGAGGCCGAATTCGTCCGTATCGCCATGGCCGCCGCCGCACGGTGGGAATACGTGGAGAACGTGCACTATGTCGTGCACAACGACAGGGTGTTCATCATCGACCAGACCACCCACAAAGTCCTCTTCGATCCCCAGACCTCCTCCGAAAGCCGCTGGAACGGCGGCCTCGCGCAAGCCGTCGAGGCCGAACACGGCTTGCGGATCCGCAACGACCCCGCCAGTTCGAAATCCATCACGGCGCAGCAGCTGTTCAGTCGACAGAACTACGACCACGTGACAGGCGCTTCCGGCACCGCCGAAGGTTCCGCCACTCAGCTACAGCAGCGCTACGGCATGGGAGAGGTCGCCAAGATCGACCGCTTCCACGAATCCCAGCTCATCGTCCACCCGGACAACATCTCCCCGGACGAAGCCTCGAAACTGAAGACCGCCGCCGCCGATATCAAGATCGTGCAGGAATCCGGCCGCCCGCAGCTGGTCCTGGCCGACCGCAACGATCTCGTCGATCCACTGTCCGCCCTCCTCGACGACCTCGACGTCGCGCACACCGCCGTCGACGCGAAATGGTTCCTCGACCACGGCACCGACGCGGAGGCCGAACTGCAAAAAATCTTCGACCACGCCGGCGAACAGGGCAAAGTGCTTGTCATCAACATGCAAGGCGCTCGCGGCGTGGACATCCCGATCTCCGACGCCATCCGCGATCTCGGCGGCCTGCACGTCGTCGTCACGGGCCGCTCCGCCCGCTCCCACGACATCGACATCCAGGCCGAGAACCGTTCCGCCCGCAACGGCGACCCCGGCAGTGCCCGCTACTACACCTCACCCGAGGACGACCTCTACGCCCTGTCACCCCATCCGCTCGTCCAGACTGTCGTCGTCCAATACACCCGAGTCGCCGCCGAGCATCAGACCCAACCCACTCCCGAAACCGAGTCTGCGCTCAACCAAGCAGAAGACAGCCTCCGCGCCCTCGTCGACCCGCTTCAGGAATTCGCCGCCCTGTTACACCGGCACACCCATTCATCCACCGGCCCCACCGCCGACCCGGCCACGCGCGGACCACCTGCCACACCCACCGACCGAAGCGCCCGGCAACCACAACACCCACCGCCTATCGGTTTCCAGCCGCCCGGCTCGCTGCGGCAAGATGCCGCGGACCCGTCGCCACGTGCGGACGACTCCCCCGCGCCCACCTCCGTCTCGGATGCCGGTACGACGCTCACCCAGGCCGAATCCGCTGATATCGAGCGGCCGCGGCACGCTCCCGAAGAACAACGCTTCCTCGAGTGGTATCGGGGGCGGCTGGCCGATCGATCAGGGCTGCCCCGCCAAAGCCTGGCGGAGTATGTCGAGATGCACCACCTCGAGCTCGATCAGGTGCGGCGATGGCTGACACGGGCGGGGATCGAGGCGAGTAGTCACGCGGAGGAGCAGATCGGGCAGCTTCCGTGGCCGGGTGACGGCGACAAGACGACGTGGCTATCCGAAATGCGCCGATATCTCGGGGTCACACCGGCAGAGATGGACGCGCTGGTAGACGCAGTGGAGGGCACCTGGGAGGCAGTCGAGCGCGGGACTCGGGACCTGGCGATCGAGCAGATCAGGGCCTTGCTGCGTCGGGTGCCGTACGCCCGGAGAATGTATACGGAGGCGTCATCCTATTATCCGGAGCTACTCACCGACAGCGGCGCTGCCGCATACCCCGAAGGCTATCCGAATATCGGGAGATACATTCGTTCCCTGCGCACCGAATCCGGCCTTTCGGAAGAGGACCTGGCTGCCGCGGTAGGCAAGTCGAGCGGCACGATAAAGAAGTGGGAAATAGGCGATATCTGGCCCCCGGCAGCAGCGGTTCAAATCATTGCCGAAGCCTCGCCGTTCTCGCACGATGCCACCTATGACGAACTTGTGGAATGTTTTACATATCTCCCGAGGGCCGCCCTGACATTCCCCGACCCACGTGCCGTCGCGTCCTTCGGCGAGTACATCCGGTACTTCACCAGCGTGAACCAGATAAAGGACGCGGATGCTGCGCGCGTTCTCGGACTCACCCGAGTGCATATCGGGCGTCTCAAAAAAGGTGCGGAGATCGACGAATTGGCGATGCTGCGAATCTACCGCGATGTGCTGCGGGAGCGCGGGGTCGACCGATGGAATGATCTGGGCGAGGCGTGGGGACTCACCTACCGCATGGATCCGGCAGGCGAGACCGTTCCCGACCCGGCCTTCTTCCCGACAATCCACGATTGGCTGACCGCAGTACGTCTCTACTACGGAATGAGCCGGTCGGACTTCGCCTCGCGGATCGGAATAACGAAGAACACGATCGCCCGGAGAGAGACACGAACCACACCGAGCGTTGTGGCCCTCCGGCAACTTCGGGACATTCTCGAAGGTCTGGACGAGCAACTGCCGGGAGAGCCCTTCACCAATGACACTCTGGTGCGGGCCTTGCAACAATTCTATGCCCGCCGGGACGTGGGAATCGGAGACGAAGAGGACACTCGTCTGGTCTGGGACCTGATAGCGACTCGGCCAGGGTCTCCCGAGGAGCGGGAGATTCGAAGCCGGCTTCTGGATAAATATCTCTGGATTGCGGAGGCAGCGCCGCAGTTCTGGACAGTGCCGGGAGAAGAGTACCAAGATCTCGTCCATCGAGCCATCGAGGCCATCGCGACGGCCACCAGTACCTTTGTTCCCCCTGGCGAATTTGCCCGGGCCGCTATGGCGAATGCCCGTTGGGCCATGAAGTACAACTACTACAAGCAGATGTATCCGAACTTCGGTTCGAAGGATTTCGAGCTGATCTACACCGTGGATACGTACATCAGGAATCGAACCGATGTTCCTGGATCGGCCGAACCGGATGACGCCGAGATCAGTGCGGCTCTCGGATTGGATCTCGCCGCCGTCAAGAAGGCGAAGCAGTGGGCCCAGCTGCGCAAACCGGTATTCCTGGATCAATCGAATCACAGCACCGACGAAACCGACCGAGACGGGAGTGACGATACGTCCCTGGTGGACGTCGTGGCACCCGACGGCACTCGCTCCTCCTCGGAAGAAGAACTCCTGGACGAGGAGTTTGCGGCGAAGCTGAGACAAGCTCTGCCAGATCTGTCCGAGGCAGCGCGGCGCGCCGTGCTGCTCTACCTCATAGAGGACATCTCGCTGGCCGAGATGTGCACGAGACTGGGTATCGGGCAGCAATCGGCTCAGGACCTGATAGTGAAGGCCACCGAGAGCATCCGGCAGCTTTACGTCGCCGAGCGTGATGGTGACTCGACCGATGCCCCGCGCCCGGATCCCGGGCAGCCGGGGCCACCCGCAGAACCCACCGGCGACCCCGCGCCGGGACGGGACGACAGGTCTCACAATGATCCGGTAGAGGACCGGTTCGCCCCGATCCGTGCAGCTCTCTCCGATTTCCCGGACGGGCACATCGATGCCGCCGAAGCAATGTTGGCCGCGCTGCTGTCGACAACTCATGGGCGTACCCAGGTGCGACACGGCCTTTTCGGAGATTCGGGCAATCGGTGGGTCGTGGTGGAGGTGATCGAGGAGTTCGACGCGGCGTTCGACGTGGCGTCCGAACCAGCACTACCCGTGCGCGACGTACCCGGCACATCGACGGCAGCGGGCCGGCTCACCGAGTTGCTCGACGACAGCGCCGGAGCATGGGGCTACGAGTTGAGTCACCTCGGGCAACACGCCCGCAGCGGACACGGAGGACGACGGAAGAGGTGGTTCAAGCTTTTCGAATCTCCCACACAGCATGACCCGTCGACTGTGCTGCCCGATCCGATCGTGCGACTGAGTTTCGCGCGGGAATCGGTGGCCCGCGGAGTCGGGACCTCGCGCCATGCCGCCCGGGAGGTGCTGATCGGCGCGGGCTGGCAGGACACCGACCAGATCGAAGACGTGGAACTGTCGGTGACCGAATTGGTCACCAATGTGCACGTGCACGATGCCGGAGACGCCGAGGTCCGGTACTGGCTGTTCGATGACGTGCTGCGGGTAGAGGTCACCGACGAGAGCCGAGGTTTGCCGAAGTGGCAGCCCGAGAGCAACTTCGCCGAACTCGAGCACACCGCACAAAGCAGCCCTGACCAGGGGGCGGACGACTTCGACGTGGACGGCTTCCTGGACGCCATCGATCTGGACGCACTGATGGCGGGCCGGCGAGAGCCGGGCATGCGCGGCCGCGGCTACGGACTGCTGGACGACATGGCCGCCGCGTGGGGCGTGGACTTGGCCCGCACCGGGGGCAAGACGATCTGGTTCGAGGTGCAGCGGAACGGCCCACCGGGCACACCCCAGACCGATCCCGGAAGACCGGGCGCCGCGCCGACGGCTCCGCAGCTCTCTCCGGACATACGATCCGGCCAGGTCTCGCAAGTACATCCACGGACAGAGCCGCCGAGTGACTTCAGGACCACCGGTGACGGCACCACTGCGAATGGCACGAGCGGTCTCGGGGGTGGCCACGGCGAGAAGCGGCCCGGCGCGGGAAATCCGGATCCCGACGACACTGCGGCGCAGAAGGATCCGGATACATCGGTCAGGCCGAAGGTAGTGTCGCAGGCTGCGCCGAAGCAGTATCCGGGTACTCCGGACGACGCGTTGGATGCGCCCCCGGGAAGCGTCGCGAGGGGTGACGGTGGTCGGTTGGCCGTAGCTCCGTATGCGAAGAGATTGCCACTCGAGGGGCCACTGGTCTTTCACACGCCGCCCGGTGAGGTGCCTGGCGTCGGGCGTGGAAGCAAGCCCGAGGATGCCCGGGAGGGTGGTTCCTCGGCGCGGCAGTTGCTGACGGCGGTCGACCCCGCACTGCTGGAATTGGTTCGCGAGGGCATCGCGTCCGAACGAGATGCCGCCATTCTCGATACCGGTGTAGCCGCCGAACCAGCGGACGTAGCCCGCTTCCGGCGTCTGGACGACATGCTCGGACATCTCGACGAGCTCCGCGCGGTGCGGGAACGAACAGAGGGAACCATCGCACCGGAGCGGCTCCGGTCGCTGGTCCATCACTTCCACGCCACCGCGGAATGGCTGGCGGCCCTGATGGACGCCCACCACGCCACCGACGGACAGGTACATCCGAACCTCGACGGTCGACAACGGCTCGCGGCCGAGTCCGTGAACCGCTACCGAGCGGCCGACGAACGGGTCGAGCAGATCATCGCCGCGTTGGCAGTCACACCAACGCAGGCGCAACCGAGCCTCGGTTTCTTCGGCCTGCTGGCCACTGTCGATGTGAACTCGGTCCGACTGGTACGCGAAGGCATCACAGCCCAATTCGATGCCGTCGTCGAAGACACCGCCCTGACAGACGTCGACAGGGCACATCATCGCAAGCTCCAGGACATGCTCGGCCACCTCGACGAGTTGATGGCCGCGATGCAACAGACGAATACCACCGCCCCCCGCGAACGCCTCACACTGCTGGTTCACCACTTCAACGCGGCGAAGGAATGGCTGGCCGCTTCGACGGACGCGAACAACGCGGCAAATGGACAGATCCATCCAGACCTGTCCGCGCGACTCCAATTGGCAACCGAAGCTGTAAATCGGTATCGAGCGGCCGACAC
Source organism: Nocardia niwae NBRC 108934 = DSM 45340 (assembly GCF_001613465.1). Classification (GTDB taxonomy): domain Bacteria; phylum Actinomycetota; class Actinomycetes; order Mycobacteriales; family Mycobacteriaceae; genus Nocardia; species Nocardia niwae. The sequence continues at coordinate 393,637 of NZ_BDCK01000016.1, forward strand.
CCGGGTCACACAGGTTCAGGCAGCATTGGGGTCGCCCGCACAAGGCGATGTAGAGGCGCGGCAGAGCGACCCCGTGGCCGCTGAGCGGGGAAACCGATCACCGGCCGAAGTCGCAGCACAAGACGGCCCACCTCAAACCGATGTGCCCAGAGAACGGCTGGCCGCGTATCTCCAACTCGGGGAACTGGAAGCCGGGTCACCCGAGCATGAGCGGTCGGCCCACGACATCGCTCGACGCGACGCACTGGCTCACCGCTGGCTCACACTCGAACTGGGCGTGCTCGCCTTCGAGCACCAGTTGGGTACGCCGGACCTCCCCCCAGCCACTGTGGACGACCTCACCCGCAGGCTGAACGAGTGGCGCGCCGAACTCGAACGCGCTCGCCGGGCGCTGGCCCCGCGGTACACCGACCCCGCCGCGCTGCGCGGAACTCCGCCGCACGCGCGCGCCGACTCGATCATGCAGACCGAAGAGGCACGTCTGGCGTTTCAAGTGGTCAACGATCGTTACGGACGACAGGTCGTCACCATCCCCACCGATATGCGGGACAAGGCGCTCATTTTCTCCCGGGGAGACCTCACGCGGGCGGTGGGTGACGACAACCTGCACCAGTTCACCTCGTTGACCGAGGCTTTCGACCTCGTCGACCAGATGCCCGCCAGAGCGACAGCGATCGTGCGATCGCTGTCGAACTTCAATACCGACAACGTGGTGGTATTGACCAAGGACAGCGGCGGCCCGGTCATCGAAATCAGCCCCACCATAGCCAGGCTGAAGCCGATCGAACGGTCCACGGGCGCTGCCCGATTCGATTCGGTCGTCCGCAAAGTTTGGGTTGCGCTATACGACGAGAACGGCGTTCTGATACCTCCCCGGGCTTCGAACCCAGGCGGCGGCGCTCCGTCGACCCGGCCCGGCGCGCCCGGCCCGACGACGATGCCGCCAGAGCCTGCGCACCGCTCACAGCAAGCGCGCCAGGCTGACGCGCCCGCCGCATCCCGGCGAGGCGGTGCACCCGACCCTCGCCTCGCGATGTTCACACCGAAAGAAGTCGACGCAGCGCAGGAAGACCGCGGATCGGCTCAGCCGCAACAAGTCCTGTGGCCGGAGGCACCCACCGACGCGGAACAGGCAGAACAACCGCGACAGGTGCAATGGCCCGACGCAGGCCACGCACAGCCCCACGAACCGGCCATGCCGACCGAAGCGGATCCAGATCAGTCGGCCGGCGCACCCAGGT
>NZ_BDCK01000017.1 GCF_001613465.1 Nocardia niwae NBRC 108934 = DSM 45340
AGCTAGCGCTCCGCTGTCAGCAGTCTGGGCTGCCGCCACAGGTCGTCGAGGTCGTCGGGGAGATCGGGGACCGATCGCCCGTAGGACGCGGCCAGCTCGCTCGAGCTGAAGGTCTGCACCGACCAGCCGTGAGCGGCCAGCCACTGTGCCGGATCGGCCCGTTCGTCGTCGTAGAACAGCTCGGCCGGTTCGACGTCGCCGAACGGGTTGTAGTGACCGAAGTACTTCGATTCGATGCTCGCGAAACGTTTGACGTCGGTGCCCGCCACGAAGCTCTCCACCGCGAGCCGGCTGCCGGGTGCGGACAGCTCATCGATGTGCTGGAACAACCTGTCCTGCGCCGCACCGGGCAGGTAGGGCAGCAGCCCCTCCGCCGACCACGCGGTGGGTGCGCCGGAATCGAATCCCGCGGCACGCAGAGCAGCGGGCCAATCCTCGCGCAGGTCCACCGCTACCGTTCGCCGAACGGCCTTCGGTCGCGCACCGTTGTCGGTGAGGACCCGCTCCTTGAATTCCAGGACCTTGGGCTGGTCGATCTCGAACACCGTCGTTCCGGCGGACCAGTCGAGGCGATGTGCTCGGGCGTCCAAGCCCGCGGCGAGGATCACGGCTTGCCGCACACCCGCCGCCGTGGCCGACAGGAAGAAGTCGTCGAAGAATTTCGTGCGGAAGCCCATGAACCCGGGGACCAGCGGTATGCCGTCGAGCAGGGAGGGGTCCGCCAGCAGCTCGGTGAAGTGTGGATGACCCGAAGCCGCGACGAACAGCGGCGCGTACTCGTCCCGGATCAGCGGATCCGGAGCGGCCGCCTCCAGTGCCCGGAACGTCGCCACTCCCAGCGCGGTGAGCCCGACACTGCTGACGATGTCCCATACATCTCCCTCGGTTCGCATTGCCGCACCACCCCTTCAGCCCACGACGGCCGTCTCGTGTTCCATCACTTCGCTGGCCGCGCGTTCGCCGGAGCGGACGGCCCCGTCGATCCAGCCGCACATGACCGCGGAACTCTCCGTGCCCGCCCAGTGGATGCGGCCGCACGGCTCGCGCAGCGCATGGCCGAACTCGGTGAGCACGCCGGTCGGCGCGTGACTGAGCATTCCGCCGCCGGAGTAACGTTCGGCGCTCCAGTTCTGCTCGACGAAGTCGGCGGGTGCGCCGGCCTTGCGGCCGAATCGCTCGACGAGTGCGTCGAGAACAGCGCGTCGGCGCTCGGTCTCGTCGAGCCGGCCGACCTGTCGTGCGATGGGTCCCTCGATGATGACGCACAGGACGCCCGGTCGTCCGGTGTCCGCGCACGCGTCGATGGTGATGGTCGCGGGCGACCCCGGAGCGACGGACTGTCCCGATAGGCCGTCGCCGCGCCAGAACGGTTCGTCGTAGACGACGGAAGTTTTGATGATCGAGCCGCTCGGCATGCGCTGATGCAGGAAGGAGCGATCGGCGGGCAACATCGGGCGGTAGGAGATCTGGCCTGCGATCGCGAGGGGAACTGCCACGATCGCCCGGCGCGCGCGCACCGTCAGGCCGGTCGCGCGGACCGTCACCCCCTCATCGTCCTGGTGGATGCAGCGGACGGGCTGGGAGAGGTGGACCGAGTCGCCGAGTTCGGCCGCCATCGGCCGGTAGATCGCGCCCATGCCGCCGACCGGCCGCGCGTCCTGCGCCGCGTCTTTGACGCCGAGGACGAAGCTCGGCCCGCCACCCGAGGCCATCTGGAACAGCACGAAAAGCAGCGACACCTCCGAGGCCGCCGACGTGTAGCAGCCCGCTATGGCGGTCTCGAGCAGATCGTGCGCGGGCTTGGACAGGACATTGGTTTCCAACCAGTGCGCCAGGCTGACCTGGTCCCACTTGTCGGCCTTCTTCGCCGCCCAGGGGGCTTCCAAGGGAACCGCCTTGCACATGTGGCCCAGCTCGAGGAACACCGCGCCCAGGTTCATCGCCGCCCACGGGCTCATGGTCCACGGGATCGTGCCCGTGTAGCGGTGCTGTTTGCCGTCGACCACCATCATGGCCTCGCCGTCGGTGTACTGCTTGTAACTCGGTACCCCGAACTCGGTCATCAGCGCCTGGATGCGGTCCTGCCCCGGCCCGATCCAGGCTCCGCCGAGGTCGATCCATGCCCCGTCGTCCCGCACCCGGGTGAAGGTGCGTCCGCCGAGCCGGTCGCGGGCTTCCAGCAGCGCCACCGATCGGCCCATCTGTTTCAGCCGCAATGCGGCCGTCAATCCCGCGAATCCCCCGCCGATTACGCAAAAGTCGACGTCTGTCATGGCGTGCCGTCCCTCGGGTCGCAGTTCTGCGCACGGCCGCCGTGTTCCCTGCGCTGGACCGGCGCACTCGGCACAGCGGGTGCGATTAGCCTTCGATCAGGTCTACGCGTCGAATCTCGGGCAATTCTATAGCAACTTGCGCGGACCGGTCACTTCGATGCATTTCCGGTGCGGATGGTCGGCAAGCTGCCTAGGCTCACGAATCTTGCTGCCCGATCGCCTGGAGCTCTCTCGATGACGACGTCCCCGTCCTCCGCGCACAGCCGCGCACCGCATGGTTCGCCGATCGACACCGACGGACCGCGAATTCCCTTGTATTCCATCGAATTCGCGTCGGACCCGCACAGCGCCTACCGCGACATGCGGGCGCGGTACGGATCGCTCGCGCCGGTCGAACTGGCGCCGGGCGTACCGGCCACCTTGGTGCTCGGGTATCACACGGCCGTGCGGATCATGAACGATCCGGATCATTTTCCGGCCGATCCGAGGACGTGGCAGGAGAGCATCCCGGCCGACTGCCCGGTGCTGCCGATGATGCAGTGGCGGCCGAACGCGTTGCGGAATGCCGGGGCCGAGCATGCCCGCTATCGGCAGGCCAATGTCGCCGGTCTGGCGAAGGTCGACCTGTACCGCCTGCACGACACCATCGCGCAGCTGGCGACGCCGCTGATCAACTCGTTCTGCGCGGACGGATCCGCGGACGTGGTGCGCCAGTACGCCTTTCCGCTCTCCTTCGCGGTGCTGAACGCGATGCTGGGTTGTCCGGCCGAGATCGCGCAGCGCGCCGCGACCGGCATGGCCGCGATCTTCGAGGGCGTCGAAGCGGAGCGCGGGAACAAGATGCTCATCGACTCGCTGGGCGAGCTGACGGTGCTGAAGCGGGCCGAACCCGGCGACGACATCACGACGCGGATGCTCCGGCACTCGTCCGCCCTGAGCGATACCGAGATGGTGCACCAGCTGGGCACGCTGTACGGCGCGGGGATCGAGCCGCAGCAGAATCTGATCGTCAACACGCTGCTGCTGATCCTCACCGACGAGCGGTTCGGCGGCAGTGTGCTCGGCGGCAGTCTGTCGACCCGGGACGCGCTGGACGAGGTGCTGTTCAACGATCCGCCGATGGCGAACTTCTGCCTCAGCTTCCCGAAGCAGCCGATCCTGATCGACGACATCTGGCTGCCCGCCCACCAGCCGGTCGTGATCAGTATCGCCGCCTGCAACACCGACCCCGCGATTCGCGCCGAGCGCTACGCGGGCAACCGCGCCCATCTCGCGTTCGGCGGCGGTCCGCACGCGTGTCCCGCGAATTCGCTGGCGTATCTGATCGCGCAGGACGCCATTGATCAGTTGCTCGACGCGCTGCCGGAGCTGCGCCTAGCGGTCCCGGTGGACGAGCTGACCTGGCGTCCGGGTCCGTTCCATCGAGCGCTGACCGCCTTGCCGGTCGTCTTCCCGGAGTCGCCCCCGTTGCCGCTTCCGTAGTGCCGGTCCGGGGAGAGGCACAACGAGGGCGGAGCTGTTTCACTGACTCGAACTTGAAAGTTAGGGGAACCGAACTTACCATCTCATTGCATGAAGGTTCGGCTCCCCCGCGTGCTCGCCCGGTCTCCGCATCGATGGGCGTCGGCAATAGCCGTGTCCGCCTTTGTCTGCACCCTCACCGCCTGTGCCGGAGACGGGGCCGGTCGCGAGGGCGGCCCTACGGTGCTCACCACGTTCACGGTGCTCGCCGACATCGCCAGGAACGTCGCAGGCGAGCACCTGACCGTGGAGTCGATCACCAAGGCGGGTGCGGAGATCCACGGATACGAGCCGACGCCCGGGGACATCAAGAAGGCGGCGAAGGCCGACCTCATCCTGGACAACGGCCTGAACCTCGAGGCGTGGTTCGCCCAGTTCGTCTCCGACGTGCGGGTGCCGCACGTCGTGGTGAGCGAGGGTGTCGCCGCGCTGCCGATCCGCGAGGACGCCTACCAGGGCAAGCCGAACCCGCACGCGTGGATGTCGCCGCAGAACGCCCAGATCTACGTCGACAACATGGTGCGCGCCTTCAGTGAACTCGCACCCGATCACGCGGCCGATTTCCGCGCCAACGGGGACCGGTACAAGTCCGAGCTGCGCAAGGTGCACGACGAGTTGACGCACACCCTGAACGCCCTGCCGCCGAACGAGCGCGCCTTGGTGACATGCGAGGGGGCCTTCTCCTATCTGGCGCGCGACGCCGGCCTCACCGAGAAGTACATCTGGGCGGTCAATGCCGAACAACAGGCCACGCCGCAGCAGATCGCGTCGGCCATCGACTTCGTCCGGGAGAAGCGGGTGCCCGCGGTGTTCTGCGAGTCCACGGTGTCGGACGCGCCGATGCGCCGGGTGGTCGAGGCCACCGGCGCGGCGTTCGGGGGCGTGCTGTACGTGGATTCGCTGTCGGAAGCCGACGGTCCGGTACCGACCTATCTGACGCTGCTGCGGCACGACGCGCAGACGATCGGTTCCGCTCTGACAGGGCGCCGTCCGTGAACGGGCCGGCGATCGAGGTGCGCGGCGTCACCGTTCGCTACGGCGAGGTGCCCGCGCTCGACAACGTGGATCTCACCGTGCAGCCCGGGCGAGTGTGTGGTCTCATCGGCATGAACGGCTCCGGCAAGTCGACGCTGTTCAAGACGATCATGGGTCTCGCCCGGCCGGAGCGGGGAGTGGTGCGGATCAACGGCGGCGCGCCGCTGGCGGCGCGCCGGGCCGGCGTCCTCGGCTATGTCCCGCAGAGCGAGGACGTCGATTGGAGCTTCCCGCTGTCGGTGCGTGATGTGGTGATGACCGGACGATACGGCCGGCTCGGTTTCACCCGGCGTCCGCGCAAGGCCGATCGGGAAGCCGTCGCGCACGCGCTGGAACGCGTCGAGCTGACCGACCTCGCCGACCGGCAGATCGGCCGACTGTCCGGCGGGCAGAAGAAACGCGCCTTCGTCGCGCGCGGGCTGGCCCAGGGCGCGACGGTCCTGCTGCTCGACGAGCCGTTTGCGGGTGTCGACAAGCGGTCGGAGGGCACGATCACCGCGCTGCTGCGCGATCTCGCCGGTGACGGCGCCACGATCCTGGTGTCGACGCACGATCTGCATGCCCTGCCCGGCCTCGCCGACGAGGCGGTGCTGCTGATGCGCACGGTACTCGCCCAGGGCAAACCCGAGGCGGTGCTCCAGCCGGAGAACCTGGCCAGGGCGTTCGGCCTGGATGTGATGAACCCGGTATGAACCCGGCCGAGTGTGGGACGGACGCATGAGCTTCACCGAGATCTTCCTCGACCCGTTGCGTTACGAATTCATGGTGCGTGCGCTGGCCACCACCGTGACCGCGGCACTGGTGTGCGCGGTGCTGTCGTGCTGGCTGGTGCTCATCGGGTGGTCGCTGATGGGGGACGCCGTGTCGCACGCGGTGCTGCCCGGGGTGGTGCTGGCCTACATCGCAGGGCTGCCGTTCGCGGTGGGCGCGATCGTGTTCGGGTTCCTGGCGGTGGCGCTGATCGGCGTTGTGCGCGACACCAGCCGGATCAAGGAGGACGCCGCCATCGGCATCGTCTTCACGACGCTGTTCGCGTTCGGCTTGGTGCTGGTCTCGGTGACACCCAGCCAGACCGATCTCAACCACATCGTGTTCGGCAATCTGCTCGGCGTCGGCCGGGCCGAGCTGGTGCAGGTCGTCATCCTGGCCGCGATCACCCTCGCGGCGCTGGTGCTCAAGCGTCGCGATTTCACCCTCTACGCTTTCGACCCCACGCACGCGCACGCCATCGGACTCAGCCCCCGGCTGCTCGGCACGGCACTGCTCGGCCTGCTGGCGCTCACCGCCGTGGTCGCCTTGCAAGCGGTCGGCGTCGTCCTCGTGGTGGCGATGCTCATCATCCCGGGCGCGACGGCGTATCTGCTCACCGACCGCTTCGGCCGGATGCTGGTCATCGCGCCCGCGGTCTCGGTGACCTGCGCGGTGGCCGGCCTGTACCTGAGTTATCACCTGGACACTGCTCCCGGCGGCATGGTCGTGGTCGTCCAAGGGGTGGTCTTCACTGCCGTGTACCTGTTCGCGCCCAGGCACGGCGTGCTGGGGCGGCGGATCTTCGCGGCGCGCGGACGGGAGCGCGCGGTTGTTCGAGGCTGACGCCGCTCCGGTTACGCCTCTTCGGCGAGTAGCCGGTATCGGTGCGCCAGCCCGTCGAGCAGGGCTTCCAGGCCCACCTCGAAGGCGTCCCGATCAACGCGTTGCTGACGTTCGGCCAGCAGGTGCGCTTCGTTCAGATGGGGATACACGTCGGCGTATACCGTGACGTCGGCGGGGAAGCCCGCGGCGAACGACCCCAGCGATGCTCCGGTGAGGAAGTAGCGCATGGTCGTGCCGACGGTGGTCGCCTCGCGGCGCGGCCAGCCCGCGGCAACCAGGCCGCCGAAGACAGCGTCGGCCATGCGCAGCGCGTTGGGCCGATGACCGGGACCGGACGCCAGTGCGGGAACGATGTGCGGGTGCGCCGCCATCGCGGTGCGGTAGGAGCGGGCCCATTCGCGCAGCGACGAGCGCCAGTCCGGGTTCCGGGCCGACAGGCCGTCGAACATCGAGATGTCGACCTCGCCCAGGACGGCGTCCACCACGGCATCGATGAGGTCGTCCTTGGTGCGGACGTGGTTGTACAGCGACGGACCCTGCACGCCGAGTTCGGTGGCCAGCCGCCGCGTCGAGACGGCGGCGAGGCCCTCGGCGTCGACGAGGGCGAGCGCGGTCTCGATGATGCGGTCGCGGGTGAGCAGCGGCCGCCGTGGTCTGGCCATGGGCGTCTCCTTCCGGTCCCCGCATTCTCGCAGGCGCCGCGAGAAAACTTGCGCTGCTAGTTGAGGTGCTTTACGGTGAGTCGAAACTTGCACTGATAGTTTTTGGAGGGTGCCGAGAGTCGTCAGCGGCCCGTTACGACCCGTACGGCCGCTCGAGCCGGGAAGTGGATCACTACGGCCGATCCCGAATTTCCGCTGCCGTCTTCTCGGCGCGCATTTCGGTAATTCCGGCATGCGCTGAATTCGGAATATCCACCGTACGTCGATCGGACGATTTGTAACCGAAGCCAAAGTTTGCCGGTGTACTTATGTTTCGGACGCAGTGACAGTGCGGCACGGATACTTCAGGATGAAAAGTGTTCGCAGGAAATCCTATTGCGGACGCTGACGAAAGGCTTGCAATGAAGCACCTAATTCGCCGCCGGGCGTTCGGCGCCGCGCTTGCCGCCGGAGTGACCGTTCTCGCCATGACTCTCGGAACCGGGGCGGCGAACTCGGAGCCCGAAACGCGGACTCCGGAGCGGCAACTCGTCGACGAACTGAACGCCGGGCTCCTTCCCGCGCCGGACGGCAGGCGGCCGCAGGCGATCGTGGACTCCGGCAGCGGTTCCGGATCCGCCACACGCAGTTACGCGTCCGCCGCGGTCGGCGAGGGGCCGGAGATGCCCGCCTACCTGGCAGCTTTCCTGCACGGCGTGAGCCATCCCGACGCATCTCCGCCGGGTGCGAACCGCCCGGACTGCACCCCCTCCGCCGCGCACCCGCGGCCCGTCGTCCTGGTCCACGGCACCTGGCTCAACGCCTACGACACCTACTCCTATCTGTCACCGCGGCTCGCACGCGCCGGATACTGCGTCTACGCGTTCAACTACGGTCGCTCCGGTCTGCTCGAAGGCGGCGGGATCGGCCCCGTCCTGCCCGGCCGCTACGGCGTCGGCCCGATGGAGGAATCCGCCAGGCAATTACGCGATTTCGTCGAGCAGGTGCGCACGACGACCGGCGCGGACCGCGTCGATATCATCGCGCATTCGCAGGGCGGGCCGGTGTCGAGCCAATATATGAAGTTCGAAGGCGGCGCCGATAAAGTCGGCAAGCTCGTCACTTTCGGTGCCACCCACCATGGCACCTCGCTGATGGGAATGGCGACGCTGGGCAGGCTGATCACCAATCTGGGCGTCAATATCCTGGGTTTCTACGAACCGATCGTCGGCCGGGCCAATATCCAGCAGGCGGTGGGCTCCGCGTTCTATGCGACGCTCAACGAACAGGGTGACACCGTGCCCGGCGTGGAGTACACCTCGGTCGGCACCCGCCATGACGAGGTCTCCAATCCATACGAATGGACCTTTCTGACTCCGGGCCCGGACGCCGTCGTGCACAACATCACCCTCCAGGACGGCTGCGCGCAGGATCTGTCCGACCATCTGACGATCATGTACTCGCCGCGCGCGGCTTCGATCGCCCTGCAAGCCCTCGATCCGGAGGCGCACCCGGTGCTGGACTGCGCCTTCAATCCCTGGATGATCGGTGGATCGGATCACTGATCCGGAGTTCCCCGCCGCGCGGACTCGCTTTCATCGCGGGTGAGCACTTCCCGGATCAGCGCGCGAGGGTCGCGGATGCCCGTCGCGGAGATCGTGACGGATTTCCCTTCCGGGCCGGTGATCTCGGTGTGACGTTCTTGTGGCCGATCAGCCAGTCGGGAATGGCGCGGGCCAGCACCGTGAGATTCGATGCCGGGCTGATACGCCGCGCACCGTAGCGGTCGGCCATGCGGAAAGATGATGCGGCGTGGTGGATTACAACACGATCTTCGATCGGGTCCGCGGCTGCCTGCTGGGCGGGGCGGTGGGGGACGCGCTGGGGTGGCCTATCGAATTCCTGCGGCTGGAGCAGATCCGGCAGCGCTACGGCGACGCGGGAGTGACGGGCTTCCTGCCGCAGTACGCGGCGGACGCGCCGCAGCAGATCACCGACGACACCCAGATGACGCTGTTCACCGCGGAGGGGCTGCTACGGGCCGCGCCGGGCGCCGATCCGGTGCCCGCGCTGCGCCGGGCGTATCTGCGCTGGCTGCAGACCCAGCGCGAAGCGGGGCCCGCGGCCGAGACGGACGGGTGGCTGGCGAGCCTGCCGTTTCTGTACGCGGTGCGCGCGCCGGGAAACGCTTGTATGTCCGGACTCGGTCAGCAGGCCCGGGGATATCTCGCCCCCGGGCCGCTCGACGAACCCGGGCCGGTGAACGCGCATTCGAAAGGGTGCGGCACGGTGATGCGGTCCGCACCGTTCGGACTGGCCGGTATGGGTCCTGAGCAGGCTTTCGTCACGGCCGCGCGCGCCGCGCAATTGACCCACGGGCATCCCACGGGCTACCTCGCCGCGGGCGCCTTCGCGGCACTGGTCGACCGCGTCGTGGGCGGGGTCGAGTTATCACTCGCGGTGCGGGAGACGCTCGCTCAGCTCGGCTCGTTTCCCGCGAGCGCGGAAACCGTGGCGGCACTGGAACGCGCCGTCGAGGTGTCCGGGCAACCGGCCTCGGCCGAACAGGTCGAGCGGGTCGGCGAAGGGTGGATCGCGGAGGAGTGCCTGGCCATCGCGGTGTATTGCGCCCTGCGCGCGGCCCGGACCGGCGACGTGCGCGCGGCGCTGCTGCTGTCGGTGAACCACTCCGGCGACTCCGATTCCACCGGCGCGGTGGCGGGCAATCTGATCGGCGCCGCGCACGGTGTCTCCGGGCTGCCGATGGAGTGGGCGGCCACGGTCGAAGGGCGCGACGTGCTGGTCCAGGTCGCCGACGATCTCGTGATGAACTTCGGAGTCGGCGACCGGTCCGGGGTGGCCGCGCGCTACCCCCACGACGCGGGGCTGTGACAGTTCACTCCGGGGAGCGAGGTGCGGGCGTGATATCGCCGCTGCCGCCCGCACCGGCCTCCGCCCTCCGGCATACGTCGAGCACACACTCGCGCAACCAGCGGTGCGCCGGATCCGCCTGGAACCGGACGTGTCACAGCAACGACACCGTCACCTCGGGCGCGCGTCGGTGATCGGGTGCCGGAGCGCTCGACGGCAGACACGGGGACCGACCGCGAGCGCGTCCGGCACCGTCGCCTCGAGGTCGCGGTCCGATTCACCTTCGGTGCTTCGTTTCGCCGAGGCTCCTCCCGCGTTTTCACGGTGGGCTGGGAGGAGCGCTCGGAAAAGGGGCTTTACGCGCCGAGTGCGCGGGCCAGGTGCGGCCACGAGTCGTGCAGGTCCGTCTCGAACTGACCCCACGTGTGCGAGCCCTCCGGGCGGTTGACGTGGATCGCCGGTAGCCCGAGCTCCTCGAGGCGATCGGCGAAGGCCGCGGTGCAGGAGCTCGCGATCGCTTCGAGCGGTGGGAAGGGCAGGCCGCGATCGATCGCGCCCGGAGTGCCCGAAGCGGCGGACAGGTAGATCGTCTTCCCGGCCAGCGCGCTCGCGTTGGCGAAAGCGTCGTGCGCCCGCCAGATCACGTCACCCGGTGCGCCCCACATGTTGCCCGGGTTGCCTCCGCCGCGGATGACCTGCGCGCTCACCATCGCCGCGCCTGCGGCGTCCGCGGCCCATGGGCACCCGCTGTAGGCCGCCACGGCGGAGTACAGCTCGGGCGCCTGGATCGCGAGGTCGACCGCGGAGCCCGCGCTCATCGACACGCCGGCGATCGCGTTCCGGCCGGTGCTGCCGAGTTCGGCGTCGAGGGTGGCGGGCAGTTCCCGGGTGAGGTAGGTCTGCCACCGGTTGCGCCCGACCGCCGGATCGTCGGCGAGCCAGTCGGTGTACATGCTGTAGGCGCCACCGACCGGCATCACCACATTGACGTGCTTGTCGGCGAAGAACTCTCGGACGTCCGTGTCGTCCCACCACGAGATCCCGTCCACCCCACCTCCGATACCGGTGAGCAGGTACAGCGTGGGCGCGGGACCGCCGCCCGCCGCGCGGATCACCCGATTGGTGACCACCCGGTCCATGGCCGGCGAATAGACATCTATCTGCGAAACCGAGCCGCCGAGCGGGACTTGCCCGACCACGTGCGCCCGGGCGGGCTCGGCCCCTGCGGGGGGAGCGGAGAGGACGGACGCCGCGACAGCGGTCGCGAGCGCGCTGACGAGCGCGCCCAAATACCTAGAAGCACTCACTATTTCGTTGTACCCGTCCGCTGACCCAATACTCCCGCAGCTGTTGAGAACTTGCCCATGGCACACCGAAAACGCATGGGAGCAGCGGACTTCACGCGATCGTCAGGCCGTCGTGTGGTTCGGCGCGGTAGTCCTGCGGAGGTTCGCGTTCCCCCGGGACCGCAGTACTCCGGCTGCCCACAGGGCGACGCCGATATACAGCACCTGTTCCGGAATGCGGATCCACAGCGGCGTCGCGGGTGCGTCGTTGAACGTGATATCGGAGACAGCCGCGTAGATGTTGGCGGGCAGCATCACGACGAACAGGACGGCGAGTGCCAGCCCCGCGGTCCGCCGGGCGCGAGCGAGGAACAGGCCCCCCGCGCCGAGCAGTTCCAGGACGCCGGTCAGGTAGACCATCGCGCCGGGGAACGGGATGAAGGGCGGCACCATCGGAAGCAGGTCGGCGTGGGTGGGCACGGGGGAGTCCGCGAACGCCTCCGGGAGGAAATGCGTGGTACCGGTCATGATCAGCATCACGCCGAGGGCGTAGGCGGCGCAGGTGGGCCAGGCGGCGAACCGGTGGACGCCGAGGGCGCCCGCCGCGCGCAGCGCGAGCAGGGTGATCAGCAGAACGGCGAGGGTTTCCATCATGCCTCCGCGAGGACGGCCCGGCTGGGCGCCGGGGTGGTGGTGAGCCGGATGAGCAGGTAGAGCAGGACGCCGAGCGGTGCGAACAGGATGGTGAGCACCAGAAGTGGGCTGATCAGCAGCGGGGAAACGCCGCGGGTGCGGCTGTCCAGGAAGACCCAGCGGCCGAGGAACAGGTCGAAGGCGACGAAATGCGCCCAGGCCGCCGCGGCGCCGGAGCTCCCCGCGAGCACCGCACGCAGGCCGGTGAGCTCCGGGTCGATGAGCGCCGCGGCGAATGTGCCGAACTCGGGCACGATCAGCGCGGCGTAGATGATCAGGGGCGGCAGGCAGATGAACGGTGAGGCGACGAGCGCCGCGGTCCGCCGCCACTTCGGCGCCAGGATCATCAATGCCCAGAACGGCGCCGCGAACCAGAAGGTGACATCGAAGAGCAGCTCCGTCATCGGTTCGTTCCAATCGGGAACTGCTGCACGGCAGTAACTTTCGGTCGAACCGCGACGGCCGTGGCCACCGCCGCGGCGAGGGCGACGGCAGCGAAAGCCGCGAGAGTGACCGCGTCGGGGCGCACCACCGACTGCCCGCGCAACGCCTGCCAGGTCAGCACCGCGAGAACGGCGGCGTAGGTGGCCGCGGCGATCACGACGATCGTTCGCCTGGTGTCCGGCGAGCGCAAGACCGGGAACCGTCGCGACGCGTACTCGACGGCGAGCAGGACCAGTGGAATCACTTGCAACGCATGCATTCCCAGGAAGTGCGGGACGCGCAGATCGCCGCCGGCCGTGCTCCAGCCGAGCAGGGGCAACCCGGGCCCGCCGTCGGGGAGTCCGACGGTGTGGGCGCCGCGGATCGAGCTGCCTGTCGCCCGCTGGTCGGCCGTCGGCGCCACCATCAGCATGCCCAGTGCGGCGCCCGCCAGCGAGAGCACCGCGCCGTAACGGATCGCCGCGTCGCGGGCGCGGTCGGCCGCCGGGTGAGCGAACATGGCGGCCGACACGACCAGGGTGGCGATCCAGACCACCACGATGGACGACCCCATGATGTCCCACAGCGCCGCGTTCAGCGGGGTCGTGAAATTGAAGTGGCTGGTGGTGCCGCGCACTACCTGTGTGGTGATGACGACGAGTTCCACCGTGAGGCCCAGCGCCGCCACCGTTCCGGCCCACCACGCGACGCGTCGCCATCGCGTGAGCTGGGCGAGTAACCACGCCCAAGTCACCGCGTAGATCAGCACGGAAAGGGCGAACTTGGCGGACTTGGCCCAGATCGGCAGGCCGGTCAGCGTGCGGTCGTCGACGATCATGCCCCCGATCGACCAGACGACCAGAAGCGCCATGGCGGCGGCGAGCAGCATCAGTGGCCGATGCCAGGAGAGGGCGGGAAAGCGCTGGAAGAGGGCGGTCACGACAGGTAGTCCCTTTCGAAACTGAAGGTATCGATAGTTTCACTATCAGTATGAATTATGGATAGCTGTACTATCCATTGTCAAGAACCCGACCGAGCCCGAGGAGTCCGATGCGGATCGCCGAACTCAGCCGCGCCAGCGGCGTCCCTCCCGCGACGATCAAGTACTACGTGCGTGAGGGGCTCCTGCCCCCCGGCGTGCGCACCCATCGCAACCAGGCCGAATACAGCGACGCGCACGTCGGCAGGCTGCGGCTGATCCGGGCGCTGGTCGACATCGGCGGCGTATCCATCGACGCGGCGAAGGAACTGCTCGTGGCGCTCGACAGCGGCAGCCTGTCGGCGCGGGACTCCCTGGGGCACGTGCAATACGCCCTGGGCGGGCGTAGATCCCAGCTCGGCGGCGAGCAGCGGGAGACCGCCGCCGAGGACGTCGCGGCTCTGCTGGACCGGCGCGGCTGGCGCATCCACGACGACAGCCCGGCCCGCGCCACCCTCGTCGACGTCTGCGCCACCCTGCGCCTGCTGGGCTACGACGGCGTGGTCGCCGCGATGGACGACTACGCGGGCGCCAGCGAAACCATCGCCGCCACCGACATCGCCCTCGTGCGCAACGAGCCCGGCGTCGAGCGGATGACCGAAACCGCCATCGTGGGAACGATTCTGGGCGACACTCTGCTCGCCGCCTTGCGCAGACTGGCCCAGGAGCATCTCTCCAGCACCCTGTTGCCCCCGGATGACGAGGGCGCTCGCGCCTCCGGCGAGGTTTAGCCCGGCTCTCGCGCGGCATGCCGGGAAAAGGACCATCCCGACCGAAAGGAGAGCAGCTCATGACCGATCAGCTGGACGGGACGCGGGTGCTGATCATCACCTCGAATACGGGCGTGGAGCGGGACGAATTGCTGGTGCCGCGCGACGAACTGCGTAATCGCGGCGCGCGAGTGACCCATGCCGCGCCGAAGCGCGAAGAGGTGCAGACCTACCAGCACGACACCGAGAAGGACGCCACCGTGCAACCGGATACGTCGCTGCACGAGGTCTCCGCGGACGATTTCGACGTCCTCGTCGTACCCGGCGGCACGGTGAACGCGGACAAGCTGCGGGTGACCGACCGCGCGATCGAGCTCGCCAAGGAGTTCGCGGGCGCGGGCAAGCCGATCGCCGCGATCTGCCACGGCCCCTGGCTGCTCGTGAACGCCGAGCTGGTGTCCGGCAAGACCCTGACGTCGTACTTCTCGCTGCGGACCGACATCGTCAACGCCGGCGGCGACTGGGTGGACGAAGCGGCGGTCCGCTCCACCGAGGACGGGTGGACGCTGCTCACCTCGCGGAACCCCGGTGACCTTCCCGATTTCGTCCACGCCATCACGCGCGAGGTCGTGCCTGCCTCGCGGTGACCCGGCGACTTCGCCGGGCCTGCTGATTCAGTTGCCCGGCAGCGGTTCTCGCGGGTCGATCGCGATGCCCAGATCGCGGAGCCGGTTGTCGATGAGCAACCAGCATTCGGTGGTCAAACGATCGACGAGGGCGGTCTCGGTGGTGTCCTGGTGCTCGAGCCACCAGCGCACCGAGGCGTCGACCAAGCCGAGCAGCGCGACCACCACGCGGTCGGCGGCCAGCGGATCGGCCCCGAAGTCCGGCAGATAGCGCGCCGCCGCCGCGGAGATCTCGGCGGCGAAAGCGCTCCCGCCGACGCGCGGCTCGTTGCGGCCACGCCGGTAGTCGCGTCCGACCAGGAACCGATAGAGATTGGGATGTTCGGCGGCCCATCGCACGTGCTGGGCCAAGGGCGCGCGGATGATGTCCAGTGGCGTGCCGTCCACCGCCAGTCGCGCGCGGATCCGTTCGGTCAGATCGTGGTGCGCGTGCCTGGCGACCGCGAGGTCCAGTTCTTCCTTGCTGGCGAAGTGCCGGTAGACGTGCGTGCGGGCCAATCCGGCCCGGTCGGCGATCCGGCCGGTCAGCGCATGCGGGCCGTCCTCCTCGATCGCCGCGATCGCGGCTTGCACTATGGCGCGCCTGCGCTCGTCCCGGCCGGGCTTGGTGCTGGTGGCGCGGCGTGCGTCGGCGGTGTCCACCCAAGGTCGTCGTGCCACGGCGCTCAGCGTATCGGCCGGGCCGATCTGGTGGTACACCTTGTACCCGGCAGTCTCCTGGTACACACTGTACCCGTAACTGTCGGTATCAGACTTTCGCAAGGACACCCCCGATGACGACCTACCGGTCCGCCTGGCTCGACGATGACCTGGACGCCCTGCGCGAGCTCGCCCGCTCGTTCTTCGCGAAGGAGTTGACGCCGAACATCGACAAGTTCATCGAGCAGCACCACGTCGACCGCGAGTTCTGGAACAAGGCGGGCGCGCTCGGCCTGCTGTGCGCGTCGATCCCGGAGGAGTACGGCGGTGGCGGCGGTACCTTCGCGCACGAGGCCGTGCTCATCGAGGAGCAGGCCAAGGCGTTCGACACCTCCTGGGGCGCCACGCTGCACAGCGGGATCGTCGCGCACTACCTGCTGCACTACGGCACCGAAGAGCAGAAGCGGCAATGGCTGCCCAAGATGGCCAGTGGCGAGGTCGTCGGCGCGATCGCCATGACCGAGCCCGGCACGGGATCCGACCTGCAGAACGTGAAGACCAGGGCGATCCGCGAGGGCGACGAGTACGTGGTGAACGGCTCGAAGACCTTCATCACCAACGGCAGCCAGGCCGACCTCGTCATCGTCGTCGCCAAGACCGACACCAGCGAGGGCGCGAGCGGCATCTCGCTGATCCTGGTGGAGGCGGATCGGGCGGGCTTCCGGCGTGGCCGGGTGCTGGACAAGGTGGGCCAGAAAGGGCAGGACACTTCCGAACTGTTCTTCGAAGACGTCCGGGTCCCGGTCTCGAACCTGCTCGGAACCCAGGAAGGGCAGGGATTCGTCCAGCTGATGCAGCAGCTCCCGCAGGAGCGGCTGATCATCGCCGTCGGGTCGGTGGCCGGAATGGAAGCCGCGCTGGAGGTGACGCTGCGTTACACGAAGGAGCGCCACGCCTTCGGCAAGCCCCTGTTCGCGTTCCAGAACACCAAGTTCACCCTGGCGGAGGCGGCCACCGAGACCCGGGTGGCCCGCGTCTTCCTGGACGACTGCATCCTGCGGCATCTGCGCGGAGAACTGGACATCCCGACCGTCGCCATGGCCAAGTGGTGGACCACCGACCGTGCGATGTCGGTGGCCGACGAATGTCTCCAGCTGCACGGTGGCTACGGCTACATGACCGAATATCCGATCTCGCGGATGTGGACCGACAGCCGGGTGCAGAAGATCTACGGCGGCACCAACGAGATCATGAAGGAAATCATCGCCCGCAGCCTCTGACCCGCGGAGCCGACGGTGTTGGCAAAGCGCCAACACTCTGTCGGCGCGCGGACTCGAGGCTCTACGCTTCGGTGACGTCCACCGAGGTGGTCGTGGCAGAGACAACGAGGTGCCCGGCCACCTCCGGCGTGAAGGGACGGTTGCGATGAGCGACGTCGAGACTCCTCCGTTCAAGGACATCGTCAACGGAGCACTGGAATTCACCATCCCGATCGCGCACCAGATGGGTGTGCAGGCGGTGGAGGTGCGGCGCGGTTTCGCGGCGACCTCCGTGCCCGTCGAGGGCAACGGCAACCACTTCGGCGTGATGTACGCCGGTGTGCTGTTCACCGTCGCCGAGATCCTCGGCGGCGCGATCGCGGTCGCGACCTTCGACAACTCGGCGTTCTATCCGCTGGTGAAGGATCTGCGGATCTTCTTCCGCAAGCCGGCCAAGACCGACGTGCGGGCGGAGGCGTCGCTGCCCGACGAGGAGATCGCGCGCATCGCCGCGGAGGCCGGGGCGAACGGCAAAGCCGATTTCACGCTGCGGGCGGTGGTCACCGATGCCGACGGAGTGGTCGTGGCGGAGACCGAGGGTCTCTACCAGCTGCGGGCGCACGGGAAGTAGCCCGCTTCGGCGCTGGAGGTGGACGGTCGGCAGCGCGCCTCCGGACGCCGGGGCGGCGGTACCGAGCGAAGCGGCCCGGGCGAGCGCGGCAAGCGGTCCGGGCCGCATCGCCCCGTTACCGTGCCGAGATCGCGGATCGGGAGCGCGGCGGTCTCGGGGCGGGGCCAACCGGTATATCTACGGTGCGTAGTCAAGGTAACGACCCGGTAGCTGCGACGTGCTCGGGGGCGGGTGAGGGCGCTCGGATGCCTACTACCGCAAGTCGTGGACCTGCGGAAATGCGATCCGCTTCACCATTTCGCAGTGATCTCGGCCACATCACGGAGCCATAACAGCGGATCTGTATCGACTAATTTTCCGCACGCGACCAGGGTGGATGGCGAAGAGTCTCGACCAGGGGTTAAACCTGGTACCACGTTATTCGAACGTGATCTGCCGCGAAATCTCCGCTAACGTCGGTGACGGCTCGGGGCAACACCGAGATCGAGCTCGAATCGCAGAACGCCGGAAACCCTGTCCCGCGGTTCGAGTGTCCACAACCTTCCTGGGGACAGGGGCGCGGCGATATTCGCCGAGCCGGTGGGCGCAGGCGGGAAATCTCATGTCGCATAACCGTAAATTCACCACTCGTGTTCTCGGCTTCACCGCGGCCATCGGCGCTTTCGTCGCCGTGCCGTTCGGCCTGTCCACCGCCACCGCGTCGGCCCACAACTGGGACGCCGTCGCGCAGTGCGAGAGCAGCGGCAACTGGGGCACCGACACCGGTAACGGCTTCTCCGGCGGTCTGCAGTTCACCCAGAGCACCTGGGAGGCCAACGGTGGCTCCGGCAGCCCCTCCAACGCCAGCCGTGAAGAGCAGATCCGCGTCGCCGAGAACGTGCTCGCGACCCAGGGTCCGGGCGCCTGGCCCGTGTGCGGCGCGTACCTCTGACGCGTCACATCCTAAGCGCTACCGGCGCCTATCGCGAATCGCGGTAGGCGCCGGTGCTATTTTTCGGCGAATATACATATCTCCGAATATTCATTTATCCGCCCACTAGCAGCGGCAATCCGGAGTTCGATTACCTGTCCCGAATTTCGATTCACCGAACCCGGATTCGTCCCTCCGTTTCGGAGGACGGACCCGAGCCCGGTCGCTGTCAGGTAACGGTGCTCAGGTCCGACACAGTTGATCACCGGCGCGAGGCCACACGATGTTCGGTACCACGGCGTTACGGGACAACCGCGTGATCGCCAGGAACATCTCGGCGATGTCGCCCGGTGGTCAACATGGTGGACCGGTCGAGGACGCTCATCCGAGGCGTTCGATGATCGTCGCGTTGGCCAGGCCGCCCGCCTCGCACATCGTCTGCAGGCCGTAGCGGCCGCCGGTCTGCTCCAGATGGTTGACCAGCGTCGCCAGGATGCGGGTGCCGGATGCGCCCAGCGGGTGGCCGAGGGCGATAGCGCCGCCGCGCGGGTTCAGCTTCTCCGGATCGGCGTTCACTTCCTGCTGCCAGACCAGCGGTACGGGCGCGAACGCCTCGTTCACCTCGTAGGCGTCGATGTCTTCGATGCTCAGCCCGGCGCGGTCGAGCACCTTGCGAGTGGCGGGGATCACGGCCGTGAGCATGAGCAGGGGATCGTCGCCCACGACGGAGAAGGAGTGGAACCGAGCGCGCGGGCGCAGACCCAGCTTCGAGGCCGCCTCCTCGCTCATGATCAGCGCGGCCGAGGCTCCGTCGGTCAGTGGGGAGGAGTTGCCCGGAGTGATCGACCACTCGATCTCGGGGAAGCGCGCGGTGTACTGATCGTCGACGAAGGCGGGCCGCAGCTTCGCGAGGCTCTCGCCGGTGGTGGCGGGCCGGATGGTCTCGTCGGCCGTCAGTGTGCCCGCCGCGACCAGTTCGTTGTCGAAACCGCCCTGCGCCGCGGTCTCGGCGGCGAGCCGATGCGAGCGGGCCGCGAATTCGTCGAGAGCGGTGCGGTCGAACTTCCATCGGGCGGCGATCACCTCGGCCGCGATGCCCTGCTGGATGAGACCGTCCGGGTAACGGTGGGCGAGCGGGCCGCGGTTGGCGTCCTTGCCCTGGCCGTTGGAGAACATCGGCGCCCGGCTCATCGATTCGACACCGCACGCGATGGCGATGTCGTAGGCGCCCGCGATGACACCCTGCGCCGCGAAGTGCGCGGCCTGCTGGCTGGACCCGCACTGCCGGTCCACCGTGGTGGCGGGGATCGACTCGGGGAACCCGGCGGCCAGCGCGGCGGTCCTGCTGATGTTGAACGCCTGTTCCCCGCTCTGCGTGACGCATCCGCCGACCACGTCGTCCACGACGGCGGGATCGAGGTCGTTGCGGGCGACGAGTTCGGCGAGTACGCCCGCGAGCAGAGTGGCCGGATGCACCTCCGACAGGCCGCCGCCTGCCTTGCCCTTACCGGACGGTGTGCGGACGACATCGACGATGACGGCGGACCTCATAGCCCTCTCCGATCAGTTAAGTTAACTGTGATTCTCGATTAAGTTAACACAGATTCGCCGTAGTAAGCCATGCCTGGCGGGTGTCACGCCGATCCGGGCCGGCAACGCGGGCGGCTACCGCAGCCGGAGAACGCGGCGGTGGTGAGGTCTCGGCGAACTCGTCCAGCACACCCCGACTGCCGTCGCGGGTCGGACCGCGCCCGGCGTGCGCGCCTGGTCGATCGCGGCTTCGGCGGAGCGAATCGCGCGATCCGGACACACCCGCCGAACATGCTCGGCGGGCGTCAGACCGCGAACAAGCGCAGCATCGAGCGCGCCCCGCGCTGGAACTCGAAGCCCACCTCGGTGACTTCGGACCGTATCCCGTTGGCCCGCAATACTTGTCGGGAGCGAACCAGTAGGTCGTCCAGCCGTCCACCGGCATGGTCGACGAGAGGGAACACCCGCACCTCCCCGCGGCTCAACCTCACCAGCTCCCGCAGCGCGGCCACATGGAAGTCGAAGTCCAACCGGTCGGCGTAAGTGAACAGCAGGTGCGAGCTCAGCACCAGATCGAAGGCGCGATCGGGGAAGTCGAGCGCGGGCAGGACGCCGAAACGGTAGCGCGCCGGGTTGACGAGCAGATCATCGGCGAACCGGCCCGCGGCGGTCCTCCGCATGAGGCGATGGCCGTCGAGATCGCCGTAGAAATCCCAGACGTAGCCGTCGGCGGAGGCGGTCGTATGGGACGTGCTGTGGTCGAGTTCCGCTGCCGCCAAGGCGGTCAGTTCCACGGCGGGCAGGCGATAGACCGGATCGACCGCGACAACCCGTGCGCCGAGCGCGGCCGCCTCCGCCGCGAAACTGGCCGCGCCGCCGGGGCAATCGAGGATGTCGCCGCGCAAATCGTCGTCGGTGAGCGCGAACATGGCTCGGTACTCGTCCAGCGATCGACCGGTCAGCAAGTAGCCGCCCGCGTCGATCGAGTCGTGCTCGTCTCCCATGCGTCGGACGGTAGCCGCGACCGGCGAGCGGGGCCAGCGGGTTCGCTTCTTAGGGCTTTCCGTCGCCCGCCGGCCGGCCCGGGTACAGGCGCTGAATCGTCAGGGCGGCCGCCAGCAGGCGCGAGTCGTGTGGATCGGTGGGATCGGCGCCGGTGAGTTCGGCGATCCGGCGCAGGCGATAGCTGAACGTGTTGGGGTGCACGTGGATCCCGGCGGCCGCGGCTTTGCGGTCGGAGCCGTGGCGCAGGTGCGCGTCGAGCGCGTCGAGCAGGTGCGGGCTGTCCAGAATCGGGGCGATGCGCTCGGCCAGCCGCGCGCGAGCGGTGCCCGGCCTGGTGAGCTGGTACTCCAGCAGCAGGTCGTCGAGCTGGTAGACGCCCGCGGGCCTGCCGAGCAGCCGCGCGAGTTCGGCGAGGTCGGTGGCTTCCTTCGCGGTGTGCGCGATGGCGTCCTTCGGCACGGACGGATACTCGGCGAGGAACACCGGAACGCCGAAGCGTTCGGTCAGTTCCGTCGCCAGCCCCGTATAGCGCGTGTCGTCCGGCTCGGCGTCGCAACCGCTGGGCAGCAGGGCGATTCCGGTCCAGCCGTCGAAGGTGGCCAGCGCCGTGGTGCCCGCGAGAGCGTCCAGGGCGCGGTGCAGGAGGCGGATGCGGCGCCGCCCGACCAGCGTCGCGACGGTACTCGGCTGGTCGTCGTGCCGGACGTGGATCGCGAGCACCGTGTAGTGCTCGGCCAGGGTGGTGTCCGCCCGTGCGGCGAGCTCCGCGGCGGGCAGCCCGTGCAGCAGCGCCGAGCACAGCGCGCGGCGCGCTTCCCGTTCGGCGTTGTAGATGGACTGCTCGACCTCCGTGTAGGTCTCCACGACCGTGATGTTGATCTGCATGAGCAGGTCGAGCAGGCGGCTGCCGACCAGCACGAGATCGTCGAGTTCCTCGCGCGAGGCCAGCGCGGCGGCCTCCTGGAGCACCGACTGCGCGGAACCGTGCATCGCCTCGATCAACACGGGCAGCGGAAAACGGTCCTCGGCATGCCGCTCGGCCACCGGGGCGACGAACGTCGCGACCTCGGCCTTGGTGAAGCTGCGCTGTTCGGCGATCGCTTGGAGCACCGCGCGGCCGCACGCGTAGATCGCCGGGAGCACCTCGGCCGTGAAATGCCCTTCCGGCAGGTGGGCGGCAGGCAGGGTGGTGCCGAGACCCGCGGCCAGCATGCGCTCGGCGATCTGCGGCCAGCGGGTGAGCAACCGGGCGACGAGTGGGGCGTCTCCGGCCACCGGGGACAACACGACGGACATGGGCCGATTGTTTCCGACGACAGAAACCGCGGCAAGGTCGCGGACGCCGTCACGCGAATTTTGGCTCGGAAGCCAAAATTCCGGCTGAAATATTCTCCTCGAGGTGCAGTGACACCGGTGCGGCGAGCGCCCTACATTCGGAAAGCGGCTCGCGAATATGGCCCTGATCACATCTGTCTCCGAATGTGGCGCGGAAGACATTTCGTGGCGGTGCACGATTCACCGCCTGCCGCGTTCGTTCGGTGCGAATGGAAGTGAACTGGATGTTGGCAATGACGCACAACGCCCGGCGGGCGATTCTGGGAGCCGCGGTGATCGCGGGTATGGCGATGGCGACCGCACTCGGCGGCGGGGCGGCGCGGGCGGAGATCGAACCCACACCGCAGGCCCTCGCTGAATACATCAGCGCGGGCCTGACGCCCGCGCCGGACGGCAGGCAGCCGCGCGCGATCGTGGATACCGGCAGTTCGTCGGGGTGGGCGACCAGCGTCGCCTCCGACGCCTCCGGCGAAGGCCCGGAGATGTCGGCGTATCTGGCCGCCTTCGCCTACGGGCTGACCCACCCGGACGCGGCTCCGCCCGGCGCCAACCGCTGGAACTGCGCGCCGAGCGCCGAGCACCCGCGCCCGGTGGTGTTGCTGCACGGCACCTGGCTCAACGCCTACGACACCTTCGCCTCCCTGTCGCCGCGCCTGGCGCGCGCCGGATTCTGCGTGTTCGCCTTCAACTACGGGCGATCCGGTCTGCTGGAGGGCGGCGGGCTCGGACCGATCCTGCCGGGGCGCTTCGGCGTCGGGCCGATGGAGGACTCGGCGGCGCAGCTGCGGGACTTCGTGGATCGGGTACTGGCCGCGACGGGAGCGCAGGCCGTGGACATCGTCGGCCACTCCCAAGGCGGCACCATCGCCAACCATTACCTGAAATTCGAAGGCGGCCAGGGAAAAGTGGGTGAACTGGTGAGCTTGGGCGCCACCCATCACGGCACGTCGCTGCTCGGCATCGCGACACTCGGCCGGATCATCAACAACCTCGGCGTGAATATCCTCGGCTTCTACGAGCCGCTGGTCGGCATCGCCAATATCCAGCAGGCGGCGGGCTCGCCGTTCTACGCCGGCCTGAACGCGCAGGGCGACACGGTGCCCGGCGTCGCCTATACGTCCATCGGATCCCGGCACGACGAGATCACCAATCCCTATCAATGGACGTTCCTGCAGGCGGGTCCGGGCGCGACGGTGGACAACGTCACGCTGCAGGACGGGTGCGAACAGGATATGTCCGATCACCTCACGATGATGTATTCGCCGCGCGCGGCATCTATCGTGCTGCACGCACTGGACCCGGTCGCGCATCCGGCGCTGGAATGCAGCTTCAATCCGTGGATGATCGGCGGCAACGGCGGCTTCTGATCCGCGTTGTCACTGCATCGGCGAGAGAATCCGCGAGCGTCTAATTGGTGCCGGGGACAATTCTTTTCCGGCCACGACATTGGTTGGGTGGAATACGGGCAGCTCCCGCCGCACGGCGCGTTGCCCGTGATCACGGCCGTGCCGTCGGAAGGAAGAACCGGATGAGTGTGGAGCTCGAGTGGGACGGCGGTCCGATGCCGCTTGATCCGGACGCGTTCGCGCATCGGCCGGTGCTGCCGGACGACGATCCGTTCTACGTGCCGCCGCCCGCGGTCGGGCGATTGCGCCCCGGTGCGATCGTCCGCACGCGCACAGTGGAGATCGGATTCTTCGGGCTGGTGCCCCAGCGGATCTCGGCGTGGCAGTTGCTCTATCGCACCTGTGATCTGGACGGTGTGCCGGAGGTCGCGGTGACCACGGTGCTGCTGCCGTGGGGTGCGGATCCGGCCGAGCCGCGCCCGCTGGTCTCGTTCCAATGCGCGATCGACGCGGTCGCGTCGAAATGCTCTCCCTCCTACTCGCTGCGGCGCGGGGCGCGGGCCGCCGGCTCGATCCCACAGCTCGAGCTGCCGTTGATCGCCAGCGCCCTGACGCGGGGCTGGGCGGTGTCCGTGCCGGATCACGGCGGGACCGCGGGCCGGTTCGGGGTGGCCAGGGAGCCGGGTTATCGCGCGCTGGACGCGATCCGCGCCGCTCTCTCGTTCGGCCCGCTGGGACTGGAACCGGCCACGCCGGTGGGGCTGTGGGGATATTCGGGCGGGGGATTGGCCACCGCATGGGCAGCGGAGGCGGCCGCCGAGTACGCGCCCGAACTGAACGTCGTCGGCGCGGTCGCCGGTTCGCCGGTGGGTGATCCGGCCGCCGCGTTCGTCCGGCTCAACGGCACGTTGTTCGCGGGGTTCGCGGCCGTCTTCACCGCCGGACTGCGCCGCGGGTATCCGGACCTGGACCGCATGCTGCGCGCCCATCTGGACGCGCGGTATCTGGGCTGGCTGGCCGAGACCGAGACCACCGCGACGTTCCCGCTGCTGTATCGCTTCGCCCGGCGTGACATCGACAAGCACAGCGACGCGGGGCTCGCCGCCATGATCGCCCAGGACGGATTGCAGCGGATCCTGGACGACATCCACCCCGGCCGCCGCGCGCCCGCCATGCCCATGCTCGTGCTGCAAGGCGTGTACGACGAGGTGATCGCGGTGGCCGACGTGGACGGCCACGTCGCGCGCTATGTGGAAGCGGGTGCGCACGTGCGCTACCTGCGCGATCGGCTCAGCACCCATTTGCTGTTGCAGTTCCTGGCGCTGCCGGTCATGGTCGACTGGCTCGCCGGTCGCTTCAGCGGACGCGAATTGCCCGCGGCCGGTACGCAGACGCGGTGGTCGCTCGCCCTGGCCGGTCCGGCGTTGCGCGGACACCTGGGTTTCGCGGCCTTGCTCGTCCGCATGTGGCTCGGGAGGCCGATCCGCGCGCAGCGTCCGCCCGCGATGTCGCGGCCCCGCCCGCGCCGCCTGTCCATCCTTTCGGCCGCCCTCCGCAACCCCTTGTCCCGACCCTTGCTCTCGGGCCGCCGAGGTGCCGCCTGAGCTGGCCTGATCGCACCCCGTCCCGCGGTGCGGACGAGATTCGGGTGTCGCCTCACAAAGGTGTCCGTTTTGCTCTAGCGTGAGCACGGTTGGTGCCGAGAGGGGTCGTGGATGCGTAGCGGGATGTTGAGTGTGGCGCAATTGCGGGACCGGGTCGACACGGGTGAGATCGACACGGTGCTGGTCGCCATGACCGATATGCAGGGACGGCTGCAAGGGAAACGCTGCGCGGCACGATATTTCCTGGACGAAGTGGTGGAGCACGCCACCGAGGCGTGCGGCTACCTGCTCGCGGTGGACGTCGACATGACGACCGTCGACGGGTACGCGCTGTCCTCCTGGGAGACCGGGTACGGGGACGTCGTGCTGCGCCCGGACCTGCGCACCCTGCGGACGACGCCGTGGTGGCCGGGCACGGCGCTCGTGTTGTGCGACGTCGAGCACGTGGTGCCGGAGGGACGGCCCGTCGCGGCTTCGCCGCGCCAGGTGCTGCGCAGGCAGCTGGACCGGTTGGCCGAGCGCGGGCTGCGCGCGTTCGTCGGGACCGAACTGGAATTCCTGGTGTTCGACGACAGCTACGAGGCGGCCTGGAACGCCGGGTACCGCGCGCTGACACCGGCCAACCAGTACAACGTCGACTACTCGATGCTCGGCACCGGGCGGATCGAACCCTTGCTGCGCCGCATCCGCAAGGAGATGGACGGCGCGGGAATGTACGTCGAGTCGGCCAAGGGCGAGTGCAACCCCGGCCAGCACGAGATCGCGTTCCGGTACGACGAAGCGCTGGTCACCTGCGACAACCACAGCATCTACAAGACCGGCGCGAAGGAGATCGCGGCCCAGGACGGCCGCAGCCTCACGTTCATGGCGAAATACAATGAGCGCGAGGGCAATTCCTGCCACATCCACCTGAGCTTGCGCGGTGCCTCGGGGGAGCCGGTCTTCGCGGGCGACGGCGCGGACGGCATGTCGACGCTGATGCGGCACTTCATCGCGGGCCAGCTGGACTGCCTGCGCGAGTTCACCTACCTGCTGGCGCCGAATATCAACTCCTATAAGCGATTCGTCGCCGGAAGCTTCGCGCCGACCGCCATCGCGTGGGGCCGGGACAACCGGACCTGCGCCGTCCGCGTGGTCGGCGAGGAGCATTCGCTCCGGTTCGAGAACCGGGTGCCCGGCGGGGACGTGAACCCGTACCTGGCGGTGGCCGCCCTGATCGCGGCGGGACTGCACGGCATGGATCGCGGACTGCCGCTGGAGCCGGAATTCCACGGCAACGCCTACCGCTCCGAGCGCCCCCGGGTGCCGGGGACGCTGCGGGAGGCGGCCCAGCTGTTCGGCGACAGCGCGGTGGCCCGCGCGGCCTTCGGTGATGATGTAGTGGAGCATTACCGCAACGCGGCGCGGGTCGAGCTGGACGCTTACGACGCCGCGGTCACCGACTGGGAGCGTATCCGTGGTTTCGAACGACTCTGAGGTCGCGGGAGCTCGTCCCGTGATCGGCCTGCCCACCTATGTGGAACAGGTCCGCTTCAATGCCTGGGATCTACCGGGCGCGGTCCTCCCGCACGCCTATGTCGAGATGGTGGCGACCGCGGGCGCCATCCCGGTGTTGCTGCCACCCGCGGGCGTCGCGCGTGCCGAGCTGGTGCGGCGGCTCGACGGATTGGTGCTGACCGGCGGCGCGGACGTCGATCCCGCTCGCTACGGTGGCCCGTCGTCCGGGATACCCGGCTACACCCGGCCGGACCGGGACGAATCGGAGTTCGGACTGTTCGAGCTGGCCAGGGCGGCGGAGATGCCGATTCTCGCGGTGTGCCGGGGGCTGCAACTGGCGAATGTGGCGCTGGGCGGCACCCTGATCCCGCATCTGCCCGACGTCGTCGGTCACGAGGAGCACTCCGGCGTCGAGGGCGGATTCACCGCCACCCGGGTGCTGACGATCGCGGGCAGCCGCGTCGCGCGGCTGGCGGGGCCGGAGCTGAAAGTGCACTGCCACCATCACCAGGCCGTCGACCGGCTCGCCGAGGGCTTGGCCGCCACCGCGTACGCCGCCGACGGGACGATCGAGGCCGCGGAGACCACCGACGGGTCGTTCCTGGTCGGTGTGCAGTGGCATCCGGAGGCCGACGTGACCGATCGCCGGTTGATGCGGGCACTGGTCGCGGCGGCGGACACCTATCGAAGGGAGCGTGACCGGTGACGACAGCGCAGGTGGTCAACCCGGCGACCGAACAGGTGGTCACCACCGTCGAACTAGTCGGGGAAGCGGAGACCGACGCGGCCATCGCCCGCGCGCAGCATGCCTCGGCCGCTTGGCGCGAGGTGGCGCCGGGGGACCGGGCGCGATTGCTGCGCCGGTTCGCCGAGGCCGTCGAGTCGGACCTGGAGCACCTCGCCCTGCTCGAGGTCGCCAACGCCGGGCACACCATCGGCAACGCGCGCTGGGAGGCGGGCAACGTCCGCGACGTCCTGCACTACGCGGCCGGGATGCCGGAACGGCTGCTCGGAAGCCAGATTCCGGTCGCGGGCGGGGTCGACATCACCTTCCACGAGCCGCTCGGCGTCGTGGGGGTGATCGTGCCGTGGAACTTCCCGATGCCGATCGCCGCGTGGGGATTCGCGCCCGCGCTCGCCGCGGGCAACACGGTGGTGCTGAAGCCCGCCGAGCTCACCCCGATGACCGCTCTGCGGCTCGGTGAACTCGCGCTCGAGGCGGGCCTGCCCGAGGGCGTGTTCCAGGTGCTGCCCGGCAAAGGGTCGGTGGTGGGGCAGCGCTTCGTCACCCACCCCGCCGTCCGCAAGGTGGTGTTCACCGGTTCCACCGAGGTGGGCACACAGATCATGGCGGGCTGCGCGCGGCAGGTGAAGCGGGTGACGCTGGAGCTGGGCGGCAAGAGCGCGAACATCGTGTTCGCCGACGCCGACCTGGAGCAGGCGGCGGCCACCGCGCCCTACGGCGTCTTCGACAATGCCGGGCAGGACTGCTGCGCCCGCTCGCGAATCCTGGTGCAGCGCAGCGTGTTCGATCGATTCCTCGAGCTGCTCGAACCCGCGGTGCGCGGGGTGCGGGTGGGTGACCCGTCCGACGAATCCACCGAGATGGGTCCGCTCATCTCGGCGGCGCACCGGGAGCGGGTGGCCGCGTTCGTGCAGCCGTCGACCAAGGTGGCGTTCACCGGAAGCATGCCCGAGGGGCCCGGGTTCTGGTATCCCCCGACCGTGGTGCTGCCCGGCGCGCCCACCGACCGGGTGCTCACCGAGGAGGTGTTCGGCCCGGTGGTCGCCGTGCTGCCGTTCGACGACGAGGCCGACGCCCTGCGCATCGCCAATGACACGGAGTATGGCCTGTCCGGTTCGATCTGGACCCGGGATGTCGGCCGGGCGCTGCGCGTGGCCCGCGGAGTGGAGGCGGGCAACCTGTCGGTGAACTCGCATTCGTCCGTGCGGTATTGGACGCCGTTCGGCGGGTTCAAACAGTCCGGGCTGGGCCGCGAGCTCGGGCCGGACGCCGCGTCGGCCTTCACCGAGACCAAGAACGTCTTCCTCGCCACGTGACACCCGCACATCCGACAGGAGATACGTTGCAGCGCTTACAGGACCGAGTCGCCGTCGTCACCGGCGGCGGGAGCGGTATCGGTCTGGCCACGGTCCGTCGCTTCGCGGCGGAGGGGGCGAAGGTGGTGGTCGCGGACATCGACGCCGGAACCGGCCAGGCGGCGGCCGAGGAGGTCGGCGGGCGGTACGTCCAGGTGGACGTGACCGACGAAACCCAGGTCGAGGCCCTCTTCCAGACCGCGGTCGACACCTACGGCGGGCTGGACATCGCGTTCAACAACGCGGGCATCTCCCCTCCGGAGGACGATTCCATCCTGACCACCGGCATCGACGCGTGGCGGCGCGTCCAAGAGGTCAATCTGACGTCGGTGTACCTGTGCAGCAAGTACGCCATCGGGCACATGCTCGAGCGCGGCAAGGGGTCGGTGATCAACACCGCCTCGTTCGTCGCGGTGATGGGCGCCGCGACCTCGCAGATCTCCTACACCGCATCGAA
Source organism: Nocardia niwae NBRC 108934 = DSM 45340 (assembly GCF_001613465.1). Classification (GTDB taxonomy): domain Bacteria; phylum Actinomycetota; class Actinomycetes; order Mycobacteriales; family Mycobacteriaceae; genus Nocardia; species Nocardia niwae. Next base: position 29,025 of record NZ_BDCK01000017.1, read on the forward strand.
GGGCGGTGTGCTGGCGATGAGCCGGGAACTCGGAGTGCAATTCGCCCGCAACGGCATTCGGGTGAACGCGCTGTGTCCAGGACCGGTCAACACGCCCCTGCTCCGGGAACTGTTCGCCAAGGATCCCGAACGCGCCGCGCGGCGGCTGGTGCACGTTCCGCTCGGCCGGTTCGCCGAGCCGGAGGAGATCGCCGCCGCCGTCGCCTTCCTCGCCAGCGACGATTCCTCGTTCATCACCGCGTCGCAGTTCCTCGTGGACGGTGGCATCGCGGGCGCGTATGTGACGCCGCTGTAGGACAGCGCGCTATTTCGGCGCTCCCAACCGGGCGCCGCCGTCGACGCGCACCACGATCCCTGTCGTGAACGAATTCGCCACCAGGAATTCGATCGCGTGGGCCACGTCGTCGGCGGTGCCGACGCGGCCCACCGGCGTGGCCGCGGCGATCGAGTCGAAGACCTCGGCGCGCGCGTCGTCGGGCAGGAAGCTCCACCAGTCGGTGTCGATCACGCCGGGGGACACCGCGTTCACCCGCAGGGGCGCCAGTTCGACGGCCAGCACCGGAACCATCGCCTCCACCGCGGAATTCACCGCGGCCAGCGCGGCGGTGGCGGGCATCGAACCGCCCGCCGAGGCCGCCGACACCAACGTGATCGAGCCTCCCACGGCCAGATGCGGCAGCGCCGCCTGCGTCGCGGCCGTGTGCGCGAGCAGCTTGCCCTCGACGTGCCCGCGCATGTGGTCGAGTGCCAGCTCGCGCAACGGCGTCGTGCCCGACGGCCCGGTGACGGTCACCACCACGTGATCGATCGGTCCCGTCGCGGCGAAGAACCGGGCCAGTTCGGCTTCATCCCGCGCGTCGACGGTCCGGCCGGTGACGTTCTCGCCGAGTTCGGCGAGCGCGGCCTCCAGCCGGCGCGCGTCGCGACCGCCGATGACCACGTCGTGCCCGTGGGCCGCGAGCCTGCGCGCGGTGGCCAGGCCGATGCCCGATGTCCCGCCGACGATGACGACTCGGTTGCGCACAACACCCTCCAGCGCTGGTCGGCCTGATGGCCGATGCGCAGCGCGATCCCGCGCTCTCGAAGCGATTGCAGGACACCGTGATCGGCCCGCGTCGTACCGTGTTGCGCGCACTGTTGCGGCGCGGCGTGGACAACGGTGAGTTCGCCGAGACGGTGCCCCTGGATCTCGTGGTGGATTTCGCGTTCGGGGCGATGTGGTATCGGCTGTTGAGTCGGCACGCGCCGGTCGACGGTGGACTGGCGCGCGAGGTCGCGGCCGGCATCGCCGCCATGCTCGGGCGGGGATGAAGCCCGCAGCCGGGAACGGGTTCCGGCGCCGTCGGCAGATGGTGTGACCGGCATCACAATTGGCTGTGTAGCGGCAGGTCAGCGTGGGCGCTTCGGCGCGTTCGTGAGCCCGTGACTGTTTGCCGGGGGCGAATCCTGGGTATCGGTCTGTTTCGTGCCACACCTTCGGTTGTCCGGACCAGAGGTGGAACGAACCGAGGTCCGTGTACGGACTGGAGAGGACGTGCACGTGACCGACCGAACATCGGAGAGTTTCCCGCTGCGTCGTTCCGTGGCAGCCTCCGCCATGGGCAACGCGACCGAATGGTTCGACTACGGTGTCTACGCCGCCACGGCGACGTACCTGACCGATGCCTTCTTCCCCGGGGAACTGGGCACGCTCGGCACCATGCTCGGCTTCGCCATCTCGTTCGTCCTCCGGCCGCTCGGCGGCATGGTGTGGGGTCCGCTCGGTGACCGGATCGGCCGCAAAGCCGTGCTCGCCACCACGATCCTGCTGATGGCCGCTGCCACCGGCGCCATCGGAGTGCTGCCCACCCACGCGTCAGTCGGTGTGCTCGCGCCGATCCTGCTCATCCTGCTGCGCGTAGTGCAGGGCTTCTCGACCGGTGGCGAATACGGCGGCGCCGCGACGTATCTCGCCGAATGCGCGAGCGACCGCAAACGCGGATTCCTCGGCAGCTTTTTGGAATTCGGCACCCTCGCCGGCTTCGTCGGCGGCTCCGCGACCGTGCTGGTCTGCCAGCTCGCGCTCGGTTCGGACGCCATGCACGACTGGGGCTGGCGCATCCCGTTCCTGATCGCCGTCCCGCTCGGTCTGACCGGCTGGTACCTGCGGGCCAGGCTGGACGAGAGCCCCGTGTTCACCGAAGTGGCCGAGCACAAGCGTCCGCCCGGCGGCCTGCGCGAAGTGCTGACCACCTACCGGCGTGAGACTCTCACGCTGGCCGGACTGGTGGTCGCGCTCAACGTGGTGAACTACACCCTGCTGACCTACCAGCCCACCTATCTGCAGAAGACCATCGGCATGGGCGAATCGGCCACCACCGCTATGATGCTGCTCGGTCAGTTGGTGATGATGCTGGTGCTGCCCTTCTTCGGCGGGCTGTCCGACAGCGTCGGCCGCCGCCCGATGTGGTTGTTCTCCCTGATTGGTCTGGCCGTGCTCGCGGTGCCCATGTACTGGCTGATGGGGCAGGGCACCGCCTGGGCGATCCTCGGCTTCATCGTGCTCGGGCTGCTGTACGTGCCGCAGCTGTCCACCATCAGCTCCACCTTCCCCGCGATCTTCCCGACCCACGTCCGGTACGCGGGCTTCGCGCTGGCCTACAACGTCTCCACCGCGATCTTCGGCGGCACCGCCCCGCTGATCAACGAGGCCGTCATCGAGGCCACCGGCTGGTCGCTGTTCCCCGCCGTCTACATGGTCGGCGCGTCCCTGATCGGCCTGTTCGCCTGGAACTACTTGCGCGAAACCGCAGGCACCTCCCTACGCGGCACCGAAGTCCCCGACGCGGGCGACCCCACCCCGGACGACCCTGCCCCGAACCCGGATCTACCCGCCCAACCGGCGTTCTGAGCCGCCGCCCCCCGACCGCGCCACCCGCCGTTCTGGGCCGGTGCGGCTGGAGATGTCGGCTACTGCGTCGCCGACCAGACGGTCACCGAGGCCGTGTAGGCGTGAATTGCGTTATTGACCGAGATGCCGGTGAGGAAAGCGGTGCGGCCTGCGGCGGTTTTGACGCAATAGGCGCTGTCTTTGGTGACCGGGAGGGTTTCGGCGCCCTGGGTGGCTACGAGGTCCGCGCACTGTTGCCGGGTGGGAGCGGCCTGGGTGGTCCACAGGGCGAGAGTGGGCTTTGTCGTGAAGAACCCGCCGCCGAGGCCGTAGAGGGTGGCCCCGGTGAACCCCCCGTGGGCCTCGCGATCGTAGCTGACCCATGCGCTGGCGCCACTGTTGCTGGACAGCACGCGCGGCGGGACGGAGTCCAAATCCAGGTAGGTCAGGTTCATCGTGCCGGTCCATCGGACGTCGTTCGGTGAAGCGGCCGGAGATGTCGTCGGTGCGGCAGAGGTAGCGCGCGACGGCGCGCGGTCGTCCGGACTGTCACTGCCGGTGGTCTGCTGAGCCGACGTCGAAGTCCGCGCGGCGGAGTCGTCGTCATCGGTGAACTTCTCCACCCCCAAGACGATCAACCCGGAAACGATCGGGAACAGCAGTGTGGTGAGGATCGTCCCGGAGTGCCGCCGAACCCAGCTCCTCCGCTCGGCGTGTTCCTGCTGCCGAGGTTGCTCTGTCTCACGTGTATCCGCGCCGGGCTCGTTGTCCCCCATGGAGCTGCCTCCTGTAGCCGCATCGGTTTCGAAAGCTCGACGCCCGCCTGATCTGGCCGATGGACGATGCCGTTGATCATGCTCGTGTGCCGACTTTCAGTTGTCAATGGCCGCAGAGCTTTCGATTCGCGCCAGCGCAGGGGGCGAGTACCTACCCGGCGGCGGGGTCGTCGTCTTCCGGCCAGCCGTCTTCGATGATCAGGTGGCCGTCTTGCAAGGCGGTCGTGTACTGGTCGGCCACCATGTCGGCGGGGTAGGTCGGCCAGTAGGAGATCGCGCCGGTGGGTTTGTCGATGACGCAGACGGAACCGCCGACAATCACCAGCGGGCTGTCCGGTTCGGCGTGCGGGGGGTGGGGGAAGGTGGCGACGGCGACGAAGCAGGTGTCGAATTCGGTGAGGCGGTAGGTGATTCCGCGATCGGTGTAGTCGCCGTTGGCGAGGTGGTGGTCGGCGATCCGGTGCGCCTCGGTCAGGTCCACCGGTGTGGTCGCCTCGGTCGGGTAGGCGTGGATGTCCATGTGTCGATGGCAGCCGGGGAGTGGCCGCCCGCTCCTTCCGGGTCTCTGGATAGCACGGTGGCGGCTCGGCGCAAGCCGGTTTCCGGTCAGTCGAACCGGATGGCGGACAACATCTTGCGGGCCAGGACCTCCGGATCGGAATCGGCGGCCAGTGATGAATTATGCAGTGCCCCTTCGCGCCACAGCGAAGCGAAACCGTGCACCAGCGACCATGCGGCGAGTTGGGTCGCCTGCTGCCGGTCGTGGCTGCGGCCCGGTTGGATGTCCGAGACGCCGGAGCGCAGCGCCGTCGCGGAACGTTCTCGCGCGGCGCGCAGCGCCGCGTCCTCCGCGTGCAAGAGGCTGTCGCGGAACATGACGTCGAAGTGCCCGGGATGCTCGCGGGCGAAGCGAATGTATGCCGCCGCGACTTCGCGGAAATCCTCGCCGGCTCGGGCGAGCTGCGCGGCCAGCAGTTCGAAACCCTCGGTGGCCAGCGCGGTGAGCAACCCCGCGCGGTCGCCGAAGTGGTGAGCGGGCGCGGCATGCGAGACGCCCGCGTGCCGCGCCAGGTTGCGCAGCGACAGCGCGTCGACGCCGTCGGCGGCGATCCGCTCGGCGGCCGCGTTCAGCAGTGCCGCGCGGAGATCTCCGTGGTGATAGCCGTCCTTCGCCATACCTCGATGGTGACCGAAGATCTAGACATTGACAAGTTTGGCACGCGGACCTAATCTTTCCACTGTCAAGATTACTTCGATGCACAGGAGATCCCGATGGCACCGCTGGTTGTCCTCGTCGCCGTCACCGCCCTCGCCCGGCTCGCCGGTTGGCTGACCGAAAACGGCTGGCTCGATTCGTGGGCGCACGCGACAGCGCTCGGGCTGGCCGCGATGCTCGCCCTCACGTCGAGCGCGCACTTCCTCCAGCCGCGCCGCGACGCCCTGATCGCCATGGTGCCGCCGCGGCTGCCGAACGCGCCCGCGCTGGTGACGCTGACCGGCGTGCTGGAGTTGGCCGGTGCGGCGGGCGTACTGATCCCGGCCACCGCCGACTTGGCCGCTGCCTGCCTGATCGCGCTGCTGGTGACGCTGTTCCCGGCCAACGTTCGCGCCGCCCGCGCCGAACTGGGCATCAAGACCATGCCGTTGCCGCTGCGGGCGCTGGTTCAGCTGCTCTTCATCGCCGCCTGCGTGATCATCATCGTCGGCTGACATGGCGAAGGCCCGCTCGCGCATCGAATTCCGATGTGCGAGCGGGCCTTCGCGTTCGGCGTTCAGTCGCCGCGCAGCGCCTTCGCGATGGTGCGCCGCATGAACGGCCGCGCCATATCCTCGGGCAGGTTCGCCCAGGCCAGGAAGAACCGTGTCAGCGGGTCGATGGCGATGTGGTGGCGTCCGCGTTCCAGGCCCCGTACTGCGGCTTCGGCCACCCGCAGAGCGGGCATCGGCTCGATCGATCCGGTGATCGCCTTGGTCTCCACCGGTTTTCGCTGGTTCTCCATGGCCAGCCCGGGCGTGTCGGTGTCGGCCGGATAGATCACCGTGACGTCCACGCCCTTCGGCTCGACTTCATAGCGCAGGCACAACGCCAGCTGCCGGATGCCGGCCTTGGTCGGGCCGTAGGCGGTGTAACCGGTGATCCCGAGAAACGCCGACGTCGAACTGACCAGCAGGATTTTCCCGCCGCCCCGCTGCACCATGCCGGGCAGCACCTGCCGCACGGCATGCACCGCGCCGAGATAGTTCGCCGACATCTGCACCTCGAACTCACCGGCGTCCACTTCGAGGAACCGCCCGGGCAGCGCCAGTCCCGCGCAGCAGGCGATGACCTCGCACGGACCGTTGCGCTGCTCCAATTGCGTGATGGCCGAGGCGAGTTGGTCCGGACGCGCCACGTCCGCGGTGGCCCAATCCGCGCCCAGTCGTTTCGCGGTGTCGCGCAATGGGAGTTTCCGGCGCGCGATGATCGAGACCTGCGCGCCGCGCCGCGCGAAGACTTCCGCCACCGCGGCGCCGATCCCTTCCGACCCGCCGGTGACGACGACATGCTTGCCGACCCAGTCCTTGACCCGTGCCATCGCGGCGGCTCAGGCCCGGCTGGTGGTGACGATGTCGGCGATCCGGTCCCGCCACAGCAGGTAGGTGCCGGAGCTGCCGTCGTCGGGCAGGCCGTCGAGCGAGCTCTCGATCAGCGCGTCGGTCTTCGCCACGCTGGTGCCGCAGAAGACCTGCGCCGCCGCCTCGCTGTGCTCGTTGACGCTGTTGGTCTGCCGGCGGATGCGTGCGACCATGGCCGACCCCAGCGACAGCTGCGGCCGGAACTCACCGGCCTCGTCCCAGAGTTCCTCCATCGCAGCCGGTTCCACACCGCCCGCGAAGGTGACGGCGATGCCGACGCCGCTCCACAGATCCGCGTGCCGCCGCGGCTCGAACTCGCCGATCAGCCGCACGACGCCGGCCGGGCTGCCGCCGCCGATGAACCACAGCGCGCGGCCCATACCCTGGTCCGCGATGCGCTTCAGGTTGTCGCGGTCGCCGAGCCAGCCGGGGTAGCGGCTCTCCACGTGCTTGTCCCGCACGTAGCGCTGCATCTGGAAGAACGCCTTGTAGAAGCCGTAGCCGTCGATGGCCAGCCAGCGGAACAGCGGGTGCTGCGGAAACAGCTTCTTCCACCGGATCTTCGGGATCTTCGCCATGGCGAGGCCGACCCCGACGTACATGGTCAACGCGTACTCACTGGCAGGTCCGTCGATCAGATCGGCGGCGCGCCGACCGGGCGAGAGGGAGTCGACCGCGGTGAGGCCGACCGCCGCGCCTTCATAGGCGAACCCGCGGTATTTCGGCGGGACTTGCAGCAGCGTGGCGATCAGCTCGTCGTTGTCCGAGCTGCGGACCGCGGAGTCGATGCCGCCGACCAGGTGCATGGTCACTTGCTCGAGTTCGAGCGCGGTGTGCTGGTCGGGTTGCTCGAATCCGCTGAGCACCTGGCGGACACTGGCCGGACTGGGGACGAAGAGGGCCGCGCGCAGCGGACCCAACGGCGAGGGCATGGGGTTCTCCAATCGTCGGAGGAGTCTTTCGGGGGCGTGGTCAAAGGATGAAACGGCGAAAGCCGCCGTCGAAGAACGTCAGCGCTCCCGTGGCGGCCAGTCGGGTATCGCGTTCGGCGTGCAGTACTTCGCCGATGACGATGCTGTGGTCACCGCTGTCGAAGACGTTGTCGAGCTTGCACTCCAGGCCCGCGGCCGCGTGCGCCAGCATCGGCGCCGCGGTATGCGGTCCCGGTGACCACTCGACCTGGTCGAATTGCGCGCTGCCGTCGGGGCGCGCGGAGTCGGCGAAGTACCGGGCCACCGGCTCCTGGTCGGCCGACAGCACCGAAACGGCGAACGCGCCCGCCTCGTGGATCGTCCGGTGCAGGCGCGCCGTGTGGGCGACGCACACCAGGATCAGCGGGGGATCCAGCGAGACGGACGTGAACGCGTTGGCGGTCATGCCGTGCGGCCGTGGCCACCCGGTGGTGACCACGGTGACACCGGTGGTGAAAGCGCCGAGCACGCGGCGCAGCTCGGCGCGGTCGGTCATGAGCGGGCAGCCTCCTTCGCGGGCTCGGGTTCGCGCGCTATGTCGGCCTCCAGGTCGTCGGCCACCACCGGCTGCTCCGCTGCCGCGGGCGCCGCGCCGCGCTGCTGCCACCATTCGGCGATGCCGCGGACCCACCAGTAGACGCCGCGAGCGCCGCAGACGACGACCAGCGCGATGAACAACCCGTAGGAGATGTGCAGCGCGGTGACCACGCCGTACATGATGCCCACCGAGGCGCCGAACATGATCTGCTGCTTCTTGCCCGACGGCGTGGTGCCCGGGTCGGTGACCATGTAGTTGGTGAACAGCACGAACGCCAGGCCGGTCATCACGCTCAGACCGCCGAGGATCGAGATGTTCGGCTCGATGAGCCCGCGCACGATGGCCTGCAGCGCGAACGCGCCCACCCACGCCATGATCAGTGGCATCTTCAGCGTCAGCTTGGCGTTGAGCATCGTGCCGGTCATCAGCAGGCCGAGCACGATCAGCGCGTCCGCCGGTCCCGTGATGTATTCGGTGAAGTGGTACGGCGGGGCCACCGCGATCATCGGAAACACCAGGAAGCACACCACCACGCCGAAGTTCGACGGGTTCATGAAGTGGCGCATCTTGCCGTTGATCTTGGCGCGCAGCACCCACTTCGTGCCGACCGCGACCACGATGCCGAAGATCACCGGCCACAGCTTGTCGTGCGCAAAGGTCAGGAAGTTGAACGCCAGACCGGTGATGTGCGCGGGCAGCAGGAACTCGAACAGCCCGCGCGGCCCCCGGCCCCGGAAGGCGGGCGGCCGTTTGTACGCCCAGGCCGCCAGGACTTCCAGCCCGATCTCGGTGGAATAGGCGGTGGCCAATGCGATGAACGGCCAGAGGAACGGCTGCTCGAAGCCGAGCAACGGGAAACCGATCAGATTGAAGATGGTGATAGAGATGGCGAAGTTGCGCAGCGCCAGGTAGCGCGGGTCCTTCGTGGCGGCGGGCTTCTCCACCCATTCCTTGGCGAACTCGGTGCCCGAGCGCTGTACCGCCGAGATGCGTTCGGCCGCAGTGCTACTCGTCCCGTGACCGTTTTCCGATGACACGGCGGCTCTGCCCTCCGGGGCCGCGCCGTTGCCCTCGGAACTGCCGTGGGCGGCGTTGCCGTTGCCTTCGATCGCCGACGTTTCGTGATGCCCGTTCGAGGCGCCTGTCGCCTCGGCCGGAGCCTTGTCGTTGTCGCTCATCGCTGCTTGACCTCCTGCGCATCCGAGGCGAGGTTCATGGTGTGCCAGCCCGGCGCGAGCTGGAGGGACTGTTCGTGCGGGGTGCCGTTGGTCTCCCGCCAGCGAATCGTGACATTCAACGGGGCGGCCGGGTCGACGTCGCCGAGACCGATGTGCACCTCGGTGGCGCGCTTCCCGGTGTGGCCACTGCCGCCGTCGAGGTGGCTGCTGAGCAAACGGCCGTCCGGCGTGCGGACCTCGACCTGCGCGTCCACCGCCGGAACGCCCTGCGTGGGAAGACCGGCGATGGTGTTCGTGGTCGCGGTCCCCTCCCACGCCTGCCGGAACAGCTTCAGGCCGAGGAACTGACCGCCCTTCGCCTTGTTGTTGTGGTAGAAGGTCGGGTCGCCCCATTGGCGGGCGACGGCGAAGCTGAGCGCGCCGTTGCCCGAGGTGTCGCCGACCGCGATGCCGCGCGAGGGCACCGGGGTGTCCATACCGAGGGCGTGGGTGAGGTTGGCGAACTTGCCGTCGTCACCGCGGCTGAAGAAGCCGACCGGATCGCTACCCGCCAGATCCGCGTCCGCGCCGATGATCGGCCACGACCACGGGTACTTGGTGAGGTTGTCGTTCATGGTGCCGAGTTCCTGGATCTGCGGCCACCGGTTGGTGTCGCCCTTGATCATCCCGGTGGCCTGGACCACCTCGTTGCGACCGTCGTTGTCGAAGTCGTCGATCTTGGCGTCCCAGCCCCAGGTCTCCCAGGCCAGGCCGACGTCGGTCGCGCGGTTCTTGAACGGCGCGACGCCCTCGGCGAGCTGACGTGCCGCGTCGGCGGTGTCCTTGGCGGTGTTGTAGAACGCGAAGTGGCCTTCCATCAGGGCGAAGCGCACGGCGATGTTGCTGACGAACAGGTCCGGCATGCCGTCGCCGTTCAGGTCGCCGAAATCCGCCGCCATGCCCTTGTCCGAATCATGGCCGAGCACATACGACTTCGGCTCGGTGATGCCGCGCTCGCCCTCGGCGAAGCCGAAGCGGATCTGACCAGGTGTGGACTTGTTGACGAACAGCCTGTCGCGCCCGAAGTCGTTGGCCACGTACAGCTCGGGCAGCTGATCGCCGTTCAGGTCGGACGCGGCGGCGGCCAGCGCCCATCCGGTGTCCATGCCGATCGGGAACGGGTTGGCCACCTCCCGGTAGTCGGCGGTCGGCTCGTCGCCCGACTTGGCGGAGGCCAGCGTGAAGATCCGGTCCTTGCCGCCGTTGCGCGCGTTGGACAGCGAGTCGGTCATCCACAGCGCGAGCTGGCCCTCCTTGGAGAGCACGTCCATGTCGTTGAAGTACTGACCCAGGTAGATGTCCGGCTTGCCGTCGCCGTCGAAATCGGAGACCGAGACCGCCGCGGTGATCCAGCGCTCGCCCTCGTAGTGCCCGTCCGGGGTGTTCGGGGAGGGGACCACGTCGATCGGGCGGAACGCCTTGGCGTCCAGGCGGGTCGCGTTGGCGCGCTGCAAGTACAGGATCGGCGTGCGGCCGTAGTACGACACCAGGGCGTCCAGCCTGCCGTCACCGTTGAAGTCGCCGGGAATGCAGCCCGACGGCACGGTGGACGAGTCGGCGGGCAGCGGCTTCGGGTCGAGCACGAACGGCTCGTACCGGCCGGTGTTGCTGTCCGGCGTCGGCGTGATGAACGCCGTGTCCGAGCGGGGGTCGACCACGCACAGGTCGTCGGCCAGCCGGTTGCCGTCGAAATCGTTCATCGCGATGGCCGCGCCGACCGACGAGATCCAGGCCGACAGGTGCTTGTAGGGCTCGCGCAGCTCGCGGATCTTGCGATCGGTCGGCAGTCCCTTGGGCAGCGCGATCGGCATCGCGGTGAAGTCGAACTTGCTCGCGATCGGCCCACCTGCTTCGTCGTAGGTGGGCAGCAGCGCCGACCGCGCGGGAATGAAGAGCGAGCCCATCAGCAGCAGGGCCACCCCGGGCACCACCGCTTTTCGGAGGAGGGATCGGTTGATGGGAATTTTCACGAGTGCTGCTCCTCATGGGCGAGTGTGAATTGCTGTCCCGCGGTGTCCGCGAGTCCGTCGAGCACCTCGCGCAGCGTGGCCAGCGCCTGGTCCATGTGCTGCTCGGTGTGCCTGCAGTTGATGAAGAACCGCAACCTGGCCTCCCCGGCCGGGACAACCGGGTGCGTGATGGCGTTCACGCTGAACCCGCGCTGCAGCATGGCCAGCGCCGCCAGGACGGCCGGTTCGTCGGCGCCGGTCATCACCGGGATGATCGGCGAATCCTCCGAGGCGCCGATGTCGAAGCCGTATTCCTCGGCGCGGCGGTGGAAGTACTCGCTGTTGTGCCGCAGCCTGGTCACGCGATCCGGCTCGTCGCGCAGGACCTCGAGCGCGGCCAGCGCGGCGCCGATGGCCGACGGGGCCGGCGCGGCGGTGTACATGCTGAGACCACCTGCGACGTACTTGAATCCGTCGACCAGCTCCCGGTTGCCCGCGAGATAGCCGCCGACGCTGCCGAGCGCTTTGGACAGCGTGCCCATCCATACGTCCACGGCGTCGCCGGGCAGGTCGAACAGCTCGCGCACCCCGTGCCCGGTGGCGCCGAGCGTGCCGAACGAATGCGCTTCGTCGATCATGATCGAGCAGTCGTAGCGCCGGGCCACCTCGATGATCTCGGGCAACCGGACCACGTCGCCGTCCATGCTGTAGAGGCCCTCGATGATCACCATGGCGCGGTCGAAGCTGCGCCGCGACATCTTGAGGATCGCTTCGAGCGACTCGGGATCGTTGTGCCGGAAGGAAACCCGTTTGCAGCGCGACCACTCCGTGCCGGAGACCACGCTGTGATGGATGAGCGCGTCGCAGACCGCGAGATCGCGCTTGCCGAGCAGGAATCCGACCGCGGCGGCGTTGGTGAGGTAGCCGCTCGCGGTCACCAGTGCCGCCTCGGTGTCGTAGAGCCGGGCGATCTCGGCTTCCAGCTCGCGATAGAGCGGCAGTTCACCCGCCACGATGCGGACCGCGGCGGCGGAGGTGCCGTACCGGTCGATCGCGTCCTTGGCCGCCTGTCGCACCCGCGGGTCGGCGGCCAGGTCCAGATAGCCGAAGCTGCTGAAATTCACCACATCCCGGTCGGCCATCCGGGTCACCGCGCCGCTGACGCCCTCGTGCGGCAGGTAGTAGGGGTTGACCAGACCGACCTGGTTGACCCACTTGTCGAACCGCCCGAACCGCTGCCCTGCTTCGAGTACGCCGGGATGATCACGGAAGGACGTGTGGGCGACCCCGCGTGGCGCGCCGGCGCCGTGCACGGTGGCCGCGGTGGCGGAACCGTTCGTGTCCCGCGCCCCGTCGGCCGCCGCCGGAGCGGCGCCGTGCTCGCCGCTCGCGTGCCTGGCCAGCAGTGCGCGGGCCAGTTCCCTGTTGTTGCCGGTCATTCGTCCTCGCTCCTCGCCGCGCGTTCTTCTTCCTGGGCAATCTGCTCGGCAATTCGCGCGCCGAGCCCGCGCAACGTCAGTCCGATCACCGCGAGCACCGACAGCTGGGTGCCGAGCACCTGCACCACGCGGGCGCCGAACTCCATGCCCATCAGCGAGTCCATGCCGAGTTCGGGCAGCGGGGTGTTCAGGTCGATCGTCTCGGCGTCCACCCCCAGCACCGCCGCGAGTTGCTCGGCGAGCAGGTAGGCCACCACCTCGCCGCGCTGTTCGACACCGAGCTGGAGGATCTCCGCCCGCAGCGCGCCCGCGCCCGACGCGCCGCCGCCCGCGGCCGACACCTGCTCGGCGAAACGCGGGGTGCGGGTGGACGGGCGATGCGCCAGCGCCCACTGGCTCCAGTCCACGTCGAACAGCACGATCTGCGGCAGGTCCAGCCGCAGGCACTCGCCGAGCAGGTCGGTGGCCAGGTCCATGTCCACCGAGCGGTAGCCGGTCATCTCCGCATACCGGCTGACCGCCTCGTAGTCGGCCATGCCGCCGCCACCGCTCATGAAACCCCAGTTCACCGCCAGTGCGGCGGCGCCGCGGGCCCGGCGGGCGGCGGCGATCATGTCCAGCACGGAATTGGCTGCCGCGTAGCCGAATTGGGGGGATATACCGACGATGCTGCTCGCCGAGGAGAACAGTACGAACATGTCGAGTTCGATGTCGGCGGCGGTGACGGCGGTGTCCAGGTTGACCGCTCCGGCGACCTTGGGCCCGAAGATCTCCGCCAGCGATTCGGCGGTGATCTGCGGTACCTCGAGGTTGTTCACCACACCGGCCGCGTGGAACACCCCGCGCAGCGGGTGCCCGCTCGCTCGGACGCGCTCGACCAGCGCGGCGACGGCGTCGTAATCGGCCATGTCCAGGCGTTCTTCGACCACTTCCACACCGGAGGCGGCGATTTCGGCGACCGCCGCGCGGGCCGCGTCCCCAGTGGCGCCGCTGCGCCCGGCCAGCACCAGGCGCCGCGCGCCGATCCGCGCCAGCCAGCGCGCGATGGCCAGGCCGAACGCGCCGAAGCCGCCGGTGACCAGGTAACTGGCCTCGGGATCGATCGGCAGGCCCGGCCGCTCGGCCAGCACGGTCGGTCTCGGTTCGCGCAAGTCGAGCACGACCCGGCCGATCTGCTTGGACCGCACCACGGTCTCGAACGCCTCGGCGGCCGAGGACATCGGGAAGGCGGTGTAGGGCAGGTAGTCGTAGGTGCCGTCGTTCAGCGCGTCCATCGCCCGGCGCGCCGCGCGGCGGACCAGTTCGGGGCGCACGGCCAAGGCGCGGTCCATGTCCACGGCGAAGAACGACAGGTTCCGGTCGAACGGGCGCAGATCGATCGCGCCGCCGCCGTAGATATCGGCCTTGCCGATCTCGATGATCCGGCCGAATTCGGCGGCCGCTCGCAGGTTCTGCTGGAGGATCTCGCCGGGGGAAGAGTTGTAGACCACATCGACGCCGCGTCCGCCGGTCAGCGCGAGCACTTCGTCGACGAAACTGATCGAGCGCGAGTTGACCACCTCGTGCGCGCCCGCCGCCGCGGCGACCGCGCGGCGCTCGTCCGAGCCCGCGGTCGCGATCACCCGCGCGCCGAGGCGCACCGCCACCTGAACCGCGGCCATGCCCATGCCGCCCGCCGCGCCGTGCACCAGCACCGTCTCACCCGATTGCAGGTGGGCGAGCTCACCGAAGGCGAATTCGGCGGTGAGGAAGGGCAGCACCGAGGTGGAGTGGCACGGGTCGAGCACGACGTCCGGGTAGTCGAGGGGCATCGTGGCGCCCTCGTCCGGCCGGAGGGTGACGTACCGGCGAACCAGATCTCTGGCGCACACCGACATCTCGTCGCCGACGGCGACCTCGGTCACGCCGGGACCGACGCGCTCCACCACGCCGAAACCGTCCATGCCCAGTTCCGTGCCGAAATACGTTCCGGCCAGCTCTTTTTCGGTGAGCACCCCGAGTACCTTGAGCGCGTCCTTGTAGTTGAGGCCGACCGCGTCCATCCGGATCTCGACCTCGCCGGGGCCCGGCGGCACGCGATCGACCGCGCGCCACGCCAGATCCGACAGCAGCCGGGACCGCGGGATCTCCAAGCGGAAGGAACTTTCCGGGTCGGTCAGCGGCGCGGCCTCGTCCCAGACCGCCAGATGCTCCCGCAGGGACTTGCGCAGGTGCAGCGCCCAGCACGCGCCCGCCCGCAACGCGACCTCGTCGGCTCGTCCGTCGCCGAACACCTGCTCGACGATGTCGGCGGCGCGCGTGGCCGGTTCGGTGTCGACCAGCCGCCACTGCACGGCGGGCTGCTCGTTGCGCAGTGTGCGCCGGGCGCCGGTGAGCGCGGCCTGCGCGGGATGCGCGAAGGCGTCGACCGGCAGGCAGAACGCCTGCTCGGTGACCACCACCGCGCGCACCTCGGCCGCCGGGGCGTCGTCGTCCTCCTCGCCGACCACCAGCTCGCCGACCGCCTTGGCCACCAGGGCGAGGCCGTAGGCATTGGGCACCGCATCCAACTCGGCGCCGGACACCACCACGAGCCGGCCGCGCGTCACCCCGGGCCGCTGCTGGGCGGCGCGCAGAGCGGCGAGGACATGATCCGAGGCGCCGGTCTCGTCCGGGTCCAGGGTGAGGATCTCCGACGAGGCACGGGCGCTGGCGATCTCCTTCGCGCGCTGGGAGACGGTGCTGCCGAGGCTGACCACGAGCAAGAACTCCTCGCCCGCCACAGGTTCGTCGGCGGTCGCGGTGTCGTCGACGATGGACCACACCGGTTCGTAGAACAGGCCGTCGAGCTGATCGTGCAGATCCGGCTCGGCGGCCAGCCTGGCAAATCGGACGCCCGAAAGGGTGAGCGCGACAGCGCCTTCCGGTGAAGCGACGGTGATGTCGGCGCACAGCGGGTCGCCGCCCACCCGGCGGACCAGCACGACCGCCCGCTCGGGCAGCGGCCCGGTCCAGCGCACCCCGGTGACCGAGGACGGCACCACGACGCTCGCGCCGCGCGCGGTCTGGGCGTACAAGGCGGCGAAGCACTGCAGCGCGGCGTCGACCGCCGCGGGATGGGCCAGATGCGGCAGGCTCGGCGCGCTGCCTGCCAGCGGCGTGAGATCGAGCCGGGCCAGCACGGAGTCGGCGCCGACGCGGGCGCCGGTGATCAGCCGGAAGCTCGGACCGTAGGCCAGGCCGTGCGCGGCCAGGCCGTCGTAGAGGGTCGCCGCGGTCACGTCCACCGCGTCCGCCGTCGGGGTCAGGTCGATGGTGCGCGCGTCGACGTCCGCCTCGATCAGCCTGCCGTAGGCGTTGACCGTCCAGGTGGTCGCGGTGGCGGCGCGCGAGCGCAGGGTGAACCGGTGGGTGGTCTCCTCGACCGTGAGGCGCAGGACCGGCACGTCATGGCGTGCGATCACCAGTGGCGCGACGAACTGGACCGACTCCAGCCCGAAAGTGGCGCGGCCGGTCCGCACCGCGACGGCGCTGAGCGCGGCGTCCAGATAAGCCGCGCCGGGCAGCACGACCGATCCGTCCACAACGTGATCGGGCAGCCACGGCAACGCGGCCACGGACAGCTCGACCTCCCACTCCGGCGCGGACGCCGCGGTGCGCTGCCCGAGCATGACGTAGCCGTCGACGGCTCCGACGCGATCCGCCTCGATCGCGGGGTCCTCGATCCAGAGCCTGCGGCGCTGCCACGGGTAGCGGGGCAGATCCAGATGCGCGGCGGGTGTTTCCGGCGCGCCGGGCGCCTGCGTAGTGTTCAGCCCGCCCACCTGGTACAGCTCGCCCACCGCGCGCAGGAGGTTCTCCCGGTCGTCGGCGTTGCGGGCCAGGGTGCTGATCGCCGCGCCGTCGAGGCCGCGGCGCACGAACGCCTCTTTGATGTTTCCGCTGAGCACCGGATGCGGACCGACCTCCAGGAAGACCCGGTGCCCGGCGTCGAGCAGGCTGTCCACGGCCGCGCCGAACGCCACCGGCTCGCGCACGTTGCGGCACCAGTACTCGGCGTCCCAGCCGGGTCCGGACAGTTCGGCGCCGGTGACGGTGGACCAGATCGGCACCCGCGCGGGTCGCGGAGCGAGTTCGGCCAGCGCCGCGGTGAGATCGCCGAGAATGGGGTCCATGAGGTGGCTGTGGTAGGGCACCTCGACGCGCAGCGCCTTGGCGAACACGCCTTCCTCGGTGAGTTCTTCCCTGATGCGGTCCAACTCGGCCAGGTCGCCGGACAGCGTCGCCGCGGAGTGGCTGTTGATCGCCGCGACGCAGACGCCGGGCACGCCGGCCAGGCGCTCGCGCAACTGCTCCTCCGGCAGCCCGACAGCGAGCATGCCGCCGGTGCCCGCGGTGGTGGCCTGTAACCGGGCGCGGTGAAGGCTCACCAGCAGCGCGTCGCGCAGCGACAGCGCGCCCGAGACATACGCCGAGGCGACTTCGCCGACGCTGTGG
Source organism: Nocardia niwae NBRC 108934 = DSM 45340 (assembly GCF_001613465.1). Lineage (GTDB taxonomy): Bacteria > Actinomycetota > Actinomycetes > Mycobacteriales > Mycobacteriaceae > Nocardia > Nocardia niwae. Next base: position 45,876 of record NZ_BDCK01000017.1, read on the forward strand.
CCGACGACCGCGGCGGGGCGGATGCCGAGTTCGGCGAGTTCGGCCACCAGCGCGGCCTGCACCAGGAAGTTCGCCGGCTGCGCGTACGCGGTGCTGGTGATCCGCGATTCCGCTTCGGGGCGCAGGAGTTCCTCGATGATCGACCAGCCCGCGATCTCGCGGAAGACCTCGTCGATCTCCCGCGCGGCGGCGGCGAAATGCCCGCCCGCCTCGAGCAGGCCACGGGCCATGCCCCACCATTGCGGGCCCATGCCGCTGAACACGAACACCGGCTGGGTGGAACCGTCGGTGAGCGCCCTGGCGGGCGACTTCCCCGCGCCCGCCGCGAAATCGGCGAGCTGGGCGCGCAGATCACCGGCGTCGCGGTAGGCGAACGCGGCGCGCAGCGGATGGTGTGCGCGCTGCACCCACGCCGCCTCGGTCACCGCCGCTACCGGGGTGGTCTCGGTGAGGTCGTGCAGCTGGGCGGCCATCGTGCGCAACGCGGTCTCGTTGCGGGCCGACAGCGGCAGCACGGTGATCGGGCCGCGCGCGGCCTCGGCGGGCGCGGGCGCTTCCGGCGCGCGGGTGAGGATCGCATGGGCGTTGGTGCCGCCGTAGCCGAAACTGTTGACCGCCACCGCGGCGCGGCCGTCGTCGTTCGGCAGCGGTTCGGTCTCCAGCGGAATGCGAACCCGCAGTTCGTCGAACCGTATCTCGGGGTTCGGATTGTCCAGTCGCAGCTGTGGCGCGATGACGCCGTGGTGCAGTGTCAGCGCGGCCTTGATGACGCCCGCGACGCCCGCGGCGGCCTCGGTGTGCCCGATGTTGTTCTTCACCGACCCGACCGGCAACGGCTCGTCGCGGCCCTCGACCGCGCCGTACACCGCGCCGAGCGCGGCCAATTCGAGCGGATCGCCCACCGGCGTGCCGGTGCCGTGCGCCTCGACATAGCGGATGTCGTGCGCGTCGATGCCCGCGAGCCGGCGCACCCGCCGGGCCAGGGCCTCCTGCGCGACGGGGTTGGGCACCGGGATGGCCAGTGTGCGGCCGTCCTGGTTGACGCCGCTGCCCCGAACCACCGCGTAGATCCGGTCGCGATCGCGCACCGCCGCGTCCAGCTGCTTGAGCACCACGGCGCCCGCGCCCTCGCCGCGGCCGTAACCGTCCGCGGCCGCGTCGAAGGACTTGCACCGGCCGTCGACCGCGAGGAACCGGCCTTTGCACATGGAGATGAACGCCTCGGGCCGCAGCATCGCGTTGGCGCCGCCGACGATCGCCGTCTCACACTCGCCCGACTCCAGCGCGAGCACCGCTTGGTGCAGCGCGACCAGGGAGGACGAGCAGGCGGTGTCGATGGTCATGGTGGGCCCGAGCAGATCCAGCAGGAACGCGATGCGGGCCGACAGCAGCGTGTGCGACGAGCTGGTCGGGCTGTGGCTGTTGATCGAGGCCCGCGACACCGAGCCGCTGCGCACCAACGCGTTGTCGTTCATGAAGCCGCCGACGAACACGCCGACCTCACGGCCGCTGACCCGCCCCGCCATGCCCGCGTCGTCGAGCGCCTCCCAGGCGACCTCCAGCAGCAGCCGCTGCTGCGGATCCATGATCGACGCCTCGCGCTGGGAGATGCCGAAGAACTCGGCGTCGAAATCCCACAGCGGCTGGGTGAGGAATCCGCCGTGCCTGGTGTACATCCGGCCCGGCGCGTCGGGGTCCGGGTCGTAGAACTTCGCCAGGTTCCATCGGTCCGCCGGTACTTCCACGATCCCGTCGCCCTTGTGCACGACGAGGTCCCAGAACGAGTCCGGCCCGTCGATGCCGCCTGGAAAACGGCAGCCGATACCGACAATTGCTACATTGGGCATGCAAAATCCCCTGATGCTCAGGTATTCGATGACGTCGGCCTTTTCCTCGCCGACGTCGTCGAAACAGCGTGGAGACAACCGGAATCGCGACGCCGATAAACCTGTTCGGGCCGGAAGCGTCGTCCGGAGGTGAAGTGGTTCCGCGGTAGGAGGTCAGTGTCCACCCATGGTAGGAGGCCCGATTCGCGAAGGTCAATACGGAATCGTACCGGCGGCGACCGAAATATATTGCGTGGTAAGTAATGACAACTTCGTCATCACCGCAGTTCGGAGTGGGTATGACGATATTATTCTGGTGTTATTACACGGTTATGGCCGCCTCGGCTCGGCGGAATTACACCGTTATTCCGATGTTATTCCGCGTCATTCGGCAATCGTTCGCCGAGACCTGTTGAGTCCGCGCTCCATTCGTGGCTACCATGGCTCGTCGAATACGCACTGGGGTGAAAGGCGATGGGCGTGGATCCGTACAACACCGGGCAGTTCCGTATCGAGCCGGAGGCCGAACCCATCGAAAGCACCGCGTGGCTGGTGGAGTTCACCGAGCAATACATCGCCGGGTGGAACAGCGGAGACGGCGCGGCGGTCGCGAAATGCGTCACCGAGGACACGATCTGGCACGACCCCTCGCTGGACGCGCCCGCGCACGGGCGGGCGGGCGTGGAGAAGTTCGTCACCGACACGGTGCGCTCGTTCCCGGATGTCGCCTACGCCAACCCGTTCACGCCGGTGCTCGCCGCGGACGATCGGCTCGCCTTGGTGCCGTGGCGCATGACCGGCACCCACCTCGGCCCGATCGACCCGCCCGGTTTCGGCCCGACCGGAAAGCGCATCGACCTGCTGGTCATCGACGCGTGGCAGTTCCGCTCCGGGCTGATCTGGCGCAGCCAGGCCACCTGGGACCTCACGGAGATGCTGCTGCAATTGGGGTTGATGCCGCCGCGCGGAAGCGCCGCCGAGCGCGCGATGGCACGCGCCCAGCGGTTCAGGTCCCGCCTGCCGTTCTGACCGGGACTCGCGGTCAGTCGCCGAACAGCGTCGCGAAGCGCTCCACCGCGAGCAGGACCGACGCACCGACGCTCTCCAGTTCCGCGCCCATGCCGACGAGAAGATTCACGATCGCGGGCACCAGCACTTCCAGCAGCCCGTCGTCACCCAGATGGCCGGCCATCTCCAATTGGACGAAGCCGAACAGCCCCATCCACAGCTGTGCCGCGGCGGAACGGACGTCCGGGGTGTCGATCAGCCCGGCGTCCTGCGCGCGCTGCACCGCGCCGACCACATGGTCGAAGGTCTCCGAGTAGTGCTCGAACTCCGAATCGTGCCCGGCCACCAGCACATTGCCGCGGTTGATCTTCATCTCGATGCGGGTCCCGGTGCCGAACATCAGCTGGAAGAGTTCCGGCCTGCGCTGGGCCTCGTCGCGGAACACGAGACCGAGCACGAGCAGATCGGTGATCGGCTCGTCGGTGACGCCGGCCGCGGTCATACGCTCGGCCAGTTGTGCGAAGCCTGCGGATCCCGCGGCTCGGATCAGGCCGGGCATTCCGCCGAAATTGGAATACACCGCCATCGTGGAGACTCCGCACATCCGCGACACGCGGCGGACGGTGAGTGCGTGCAAACCCTCGGTCGACACCACCTCGACGGTCGCGTCGATCAGGCGATCACGCAGCGCGCTGTTCATCGAATCCGTCCCGGCGGCCGCGCGCACGGCTAGTTCAGTTGTTCCGGCAGTCTGCTTGCTCATCGCTTCCGTTTCCCCGAGTACGGTCACGCCGTGCGGCATAGATCCGCTGGTGCGCTGTCTTCGGGAAGGCGGTACCGCTGCCCGACCGAGTGCGCCCCGGTCGTGGTCATCGCGCGCGCCGCCGGTCTTGGGGCTGGCGGGCGCGGCCGGAGTGTGGGGACGCGGCCCGCCCACGCCGGGGGAACGACTTGTGTTCCGATCGATGCACCAGCGACTCGCTCGGACCGGGAAGCTGATCGTGGTTCATCGCGCACAGATATCTCCGTTCTTGCCGCACGAACGAGCGGGCAGAGCATGAGGTGGAGCCGCGTTCGCGGGCTACGAAGAGCGGGCGCACCCGCCGGGAGGTGCGTGTCGGAGGTGAGTGTCGTCACTGAAACTCTATGTGATACACCGTAACATCCACAGGCATTCCGCCAAATCTTTTGCGCCCTTTCCCGACTCGTCCCGGAGCGCGGCGTTGTGCCTGCGCATAACCGATACGCAGGGGATTCTGGGTCAGGTGACAATCGTTGCGCCGCATTCCCGAGTGATCGGCACGTGATGTCGAAAACGAGACAAATAAGACATATGCTCGGTGCCTGAAAGTGTGAATCGGGTATCGAACTGCGCGGTCACGAACATCCGGCGACGGTATCGTTCACCGGCGGCAGTTTCATGGGTGGGAGGTCGGCCGATGTCGTCCGTTCCGGGCATGATCGCCTGGCCTGCGCTGGGCTTCGTCGCGGTCGTCGCCGCCGGGCGCCTGGCGCTCCTGCGCGACACGGTGGTCGACCAACTGGTGAATCGCCTTTTCGTGTGGGGCGTGCTGAGCCTGCTGCTGTATCGGTGCACCATGACGCCCGGCATCGCGAGCCTGACGCACCAGCTGGCGCTGGGCTGCACTGTCATGTCCTCGATGTGCCTGCAGGGGATCGTCCGCGTGTGGGCTTTCGACGCGGACCCGGTGGAGGTCCAGCGTAGGCACCAGGTCTGTTGCGCGCTCGCCGCCGGCTGCACCGCCGCGATACTGCTGGCGGGCACGTCGGCTCGGCAGGAAGGAAGGCTGGTCGACCTGACCCCGGACGTCGAGGGTCTCGTGGTGTGGACCGCGTTCTGTCTTCCGCTACTGGTGAATGTGTCGTTGCTGGCCCGGATGTGCCTGCGTGAGCTTCGGTCCCGCGGCGTCGGCCTGGCGGCGAAGCTGGTATCCGGCGGGATCATCTGGGCGGCGACGCTTTTCGGGGCCAATCTGGTGCTGTCGACCCTGCAAGTGCTCTCCGGCTGGCAGGGCTTGGGCACACAGGTGCTCAGAATCGAGGCGACGGTCACCATCTGTCTGACGCTCGACGCGGCGCTGGTTGCGATTCCGCTGGTCCAGGCGCTGCTGGCCACGGTGGAACTCGACCGGTCGGGGCGATCCTGTCGCAGGCTGCGTCCGCTGTGGCGGGACCTCACCGCCGCCGTTCCCGAGATCGTGCTGCGGCCCTCCGCCGACGAGCGGGACGACGCGAAGGTCCGGCTGCTGCGGATGACGGTGGAGATCCAGGACGCGCTGCTGCAGCTCGGACGCTATGCCCCGGTGAGCGCGGACCCGGTCGAATCGGGATGCCCGCTGACCGATTACGCGCATCGAGTGGCGTATGCGGCGGTCGCGCGCCGGTCGGGGTCGGCGCCGGGCGGCCAGACCGCGGTCCGGCTGCCGGTCCCCGCGGCGGATTTCGACGCCGGACTGCGGCAACTGCTCGACCTGGCCCGCGTGTGGCCGACAGCCCGGGCGGCAGCCGGATGAGCGGCGCGCGACCGGCCTGCGGCTAGAGCACCGCTTGAGTCTGGGTGACCTTCGCGACCAGCTTGTCCGCGTCGTCTCTGATGATCGTCTCGACCACGATGAACGAGCGCCCGGCATGCAGCGGGGTGGCCGACGCGACGGCATGCCCGGCCCGGACCGCGCGCAGGAAATTCGTCTTCGACTCGACCGTGGTGGTGCCCTGACCGCCTTCGGGCAGGTTCAGGAACGCGCAGACCGCGCCGGTGGCGTCGGCCAGCGACATCAGCACCCCGCCGTGCAGCACGCCGCCGAGCGTGCACAGTGATTCGTCCCAGGCCAGGCGGCTGCGGACCAGCTCGGGTCCGTGGGCGAGCACTTCGACGCCGAGGCGCTCGGTGAACGGCATGGTCTGGTGGAACAGCTCGGTGCCCGTCTCGTCGATCATGGCCGCGATCCTGCCCGCTGCCGGTCGCGAAGTCGATTCCCTCGAACGTAATCGCCCGTTGCCCGACGGAGACCTGAGCATCGGTTCGGTATCGGTCGACGGGCGGTGAAACGCGGCGGGAGTGCGCGGGTATCAGCTGATGAACCCGAAGAACAGGAGACCGCGATGACCGACCTCCAGCCGTTCTACCGGCAGGTGCAGGCGCACTACGACCTCTCCGACGAGTTCTACGCGCTCTTCCTCGATCCGACGATGACCTACAGCTGTGCCTATTTCCAGCGACCGGACCTGACGCTCGAGCAGGCGCAGCGCGCGAAGATCGATCTGGCCCTGGGCAAGCTCGGCCTGCAGCCGGGGATGACCCTGCTCGATGTCGGATGCGGGTGGGGCTCGACGATGCTGCGCGCCGCGACGGCCTACGGCGTCGAGGTGGTGGGGCTTACGCTCAGCCGCAATCAGTACGACTACGTCACGGACAAGATCGAGCGCGAGCGCATCGCGGGTGTAGAGGTCCGGTTGCAGGGCTGGGAGGAATACGACGGTGCGGCCGATCGGATCGTCAGCATCGGCGCGTTCGAGCATTTCCGGCGTGCTCGCTACGAGGCCTTCTTCGAGCGATGTCATCGGATGCTGCCACCGGACGGCCGGATGCTGCTGCACACCATCGTCGGCTACACGCTGAAAGACCTGCGGCGGATGGACATCCCCGTCACTCGTGAAGACGCACTGTTCCACATCTTCATCAAGCGCGAGATCTTCCCCGGCGGGCAACTGCCGCACCCCGCCGAGGTCACGCGGCTGGCCGGACGGGCAGGACTGGGCACGGAGAAGATGCAGGAGTTGCGGCCGCACTACGCGCGCACGCTGGACTGCTGGGCGGAGGCGCTGCGGGCGCACCGCGAGGAGGCGATCGCCCTGGCGTCCGAAGAGGTCTATCAGAGGTACATCAAGTACCTGACCGGGTGCGCGGCGCAATTCCGCGCAGGCCGCATCGACGTCGTCCAGTTCACGCTGGTCAAGTGACCGGCGACCGGTTCAGCTCAGCCGCGCCACCAGGGCGTCGGGCAGGTGGGGGAGCGCGAGATCGATCAGCCGCCAGGGCCAGCCGGGCACGCAGGCCCGCCGCCGCTCCTTCTCGATGGCGGCCACCATCGCCGCGACGCCTTTGTCCAGGGGCGCCACCATCCGCGCGTCGCCCGCTTGGGCCGCCATGTCCGTGGCGATGAAACCCGGCAACAGGGTGGTCACCGTGATCGGCGACCGGGCCAGCTCGGTGGCCAGAGCCTCGCCGAGCGCCGCGAGCCCCGCCTTGCTCGCCGAATAGGCGGCCTTCTTGCCGGGAAGGCCGCGAACCGCGCTCATCGAGGCGACGAGCACCAGGTGTCCGGCCCACTGGGCGCGGAAGATCTCCAGCGCCGCTTCCGCCTGCGCCAGCGCACTGACGAAGTTCGTCGTGGCCGTCGCGAGGTTCGCGTCCGCCCGTCCGCTGCCGATCCGTGCACCCTTGCCGATACCGGCGTTGACGATGACCCGGTCCAGGCCACCGAGTTCGTCGCGCAGTTCCTCGAACACGACCGGCACCGCCGCGTGGTCGTCCACGTCGAGGGCGCGAACCGCAACGGTGATTCCGGGGTGGGCCGCTTCCAGTTCTTCGCGCAGCGCCGTGAGCGCGTCCAGCCTGCGTGCGCACAGCGCGAGATCACGGCCCTCGGCCGCGAAGTCACGCGCCATGGCGGCTCCGAGGCCCGCGCTCGCCCCGGTGATCAGAATCCTTTTCCGCGTCATGCGGCTGACCCTAGCTCTGTGGAACGCGAGTCGATATGCCGCCGATCGGCGGCGCCCGCTGTTCAGCCGCCGAACGAGCCGGTCGATGGCGCCGCGGGCAGCAACCGCCACGGTCCGCAGTTCTCTGTCTTGAACCCGACGTCGGTCGGCTTGATCTCCACCCGGACGGGGCCGAGGCGGGTGTAGTTGTTCGCGATGATGTACTGCATGTTCGTGTTGTCGCCCTCGACCTTCCACAGCCTGCGCCAATCGCAGGCGTAGGCGGGATCCGGGGTGCCGGGAGCCTCCCAGATCCCGGGCGCGATGTCGACGCCGACCAGGTAGACGCCGTCGTGCGAAATAGTGTTCGCGGGTTCGGCCGCCGCCGTTCCCGTGGCGAGCAGCGTCACCGCCGAGGTCATGGCTCCCGCGAACAGGAGTGCGCGCGCACGCATACCGATTCTCCTTGCCTTGTACAACTGCCGCGTCCACGGTCGTCGCTTCCCGCCGTCGCGGCCGACCCGGGAGATCCCCCGTCTCCGCGGCAAGAGATACCAGAACCGACCGGGTGGTGTGCGTTGATTCCGGGAATCCGTCGCCGGGATCGGCCGTGCCACCAGGCTGGGACGGCGACCTCGTCGAGTCCCGTTACGCGGATGACTTCGCCGACGGTGTGGTCGCAGGGTTCTTGATCCAGCTACCGCCGGGGGTACTCGATGCACGGTACGCGGCGGACCCCGCGATCGCGGGGGCCATCGCCGACCATCAGGAGTCGCTGACGATTTCGGCGCGCCGCTCGGCGTGCCGAAAGCGTAGATGCAGTACGCTCTGCTATCTCCGCGCAAACTGTCCGGCCGAGCCTGTCCGCCGGGTGTCGCGCATGCTGTAACACTTCGATCACGCAGCTTGCTTTCCTGATACACGCGTTGCCAGAGTGAACCACTGGGTTTGGTGTTACAAGTGGGAAGGGAGGGGCGCTCCGTCCGGAGCGCCGACCGCACTATGAAGCCAAGCATCGTCAAAGCCGGTATCTGTACCGCCGTCACCGCGGCGGTTACGGTGACGCTGTCCGGGTTGCTCCCGGCCACCGCCCAGGCGGAGCCGTCGCCACTGGATATGTCCAAGAAGCTCGCAGGCAAGACCGTATTCCTCGATCCCGGTCACCAGGGGGCGAACCACTCCCAAGACTTGGCACGACAGGTCAGCGATGGTCGCGGCGGCACGAAGGACTGCCAGACCACCGGAATGACCACGATGAACGGCGTTCCCGAGCACACCATCACCTGGAACGTCGCCCAGGTCGTCAAAACGTCGCTGGAGACGCTCGGCGCGCATGTCGTGCTGAGCCGCCAGGACGACCTGAACTGGGGCGGCTGCGTCGACGACCGGGCCCGCGCGGCCAGTCAGTCCGGCGCGGACGTCGCCGTGAGCATCCATGCCGACAGCGCGCCCGCGCAGTATCGCGGGTTCCACTTGATCATCCCGGAATTGCCCATCCCGAATCTGATCGTCGATCAGGCCCAGTCGGGAGCGGGTCTCGCCGCGTCCAAGTCGGTGCGCGACGCCTACCGCGAGGCGGGGTTCCCGCCCGCGAACTACGGCGGCGTGGTGGACGGCCTGCAGACCCGCAAGGACATCGCCGGGCCCGCGCTGACCACGGTCCCGGTCGTCTTCCTGGAGATGGGCAACGGCGCCAACCCCGAGGACGCGGCGCTGCTGGAAACCCCGGAGGGCCAGCTCAAGCACGCCATCGCGCTGACCACCGGCTTGGTCGGGCACCTGCTCGGCGCGCCACGGCCCGCTGCCGCTCCGGATCAGCAGGCCGGTCGGACCGCTCCGCAGGGCTCGTCGCTCGACCGGCCTGCGGCGGTCCCGGAAGCCTCGCCGGGACAGGCGGAGCCGAGTGCTCCGCAGGCGCAGACGAACCCGGTGGTGCCGCAAGCCCAGACGATTCCCGCGGTGCCGCAGAACTCGACGACGCCGGGCATGCCACAGGGTTCGGCACCGGCGGCGCCGCACAGTTCGACGACGCCCGGCGCGCCGCAGAGCCCGGCGGCCCCCGCGGTCCCGCAGGCACAGTCCGTTCCGGGTACGTCGACGCCGAAGCCTGCGCCCGGTACGGCGGCGCCGCAGTCACCGGGCACCTCGGCTTCGCCGAACTCGCCGGGTACGTCCGGAACCCAGTCGCCGGGCACGCCGAACGCACAGCAGTCGCCCGGGACCGCCGGGGGCAACGCCTCGATCATGGAGCTGCTGATGCCGCTGGCGAAGATGCTCGGCCTGGACAACAACGCCATCACCACGGAGCTGATCAACCTCGGCTACAGCCTGGCGGGCATGCTGCTGGGCCCCTCGAAATAGTCCGCACACCGAACGCCGGACGCCATCCTCGCCGTTGGGAGGGTGGCGTCCGGCTTTTCACCCGGGTCGCGCGGCGCAGTAGGGTGAGCGGAATGGCTGACCGGATTCCTGTTGTGCTCGTCGCGGGGTTTCTCGGTTCCGGGAAGACCACGCTGCTCAACCACTTGCTCCGGGACAACCGGGGGACCCGGATCGGGGTGGTGGTCAACGATTTCGGAGCGATCAACATCGATTCGATGCTGGTCGCAGGGCAGGTCGACGCCATGGTCTCGCTCGGCAACGGCTGCGTGTGCTGCGCGGTCGACGTCACCGAGCTGGACGAGCTGTTCACCCGGCTCACGCAGCCGCGTGCCGGAATAGACGTGATCGTGGTGGAAGCCAGCGGCCTGGCCGAGCCGCGCAACCTCATCCGGATGGTGCTCGGCAGCGACAATCCGCGCTTGCGCTACGGCGGCCTGGTCGAAGTGGTCGACGCCGAACAGTTCCCGCGCAGCAGTGCCCGTCACCCGGAGCTGCGCACCCATCTGCGGCTGGCGGATCTGGTGGTGGTGAACAAAGCCGATCGGGTCGCGCCCGAGCGCCTGGCCCGGCTGCGCGCGGACATCGCGGCGCTGGTCGCTTCGGTGCCGGTGTACGCGACGACCTACGGCCGGATCGATCCGGGGCTGCTGTTCGACGAACCACTGCGCGCACGCCCGACGGTGGCCGAGCAACTGAGTTTCGACGAACTGCTCGTCGAGCACGATCACGAGGACCACGCCGGGCACCGTCATCTGCACGACGAGTACACCAGCGTCTCGTTCGCCAGCGAACGAGCGCTCGACCCGCGCAAGCTGATCGGGTTCCTCGAGGAGCCGCCCCCTGGACTGTTCCGGGCCAAAGGGTTCGCTGCCTTCGGCGTGGCTGACGAACGCAGGAAGTTCGTGCTGCATATGGTGGGCAGGCACATCGTCTTCGAGCCGGGCACCTGGTCGCGTGGCGAGTCACGAGGCGCGCAGCTGGTGCTCATCGGGGCGGGCCTGCACACCGATACGGCCCTGGCCCGGCTGCGTGACACCGTGCACGACGCCGCTGAACCGCTCGACGCGCAGAGCATGCTCGGCGTGTGGCGCTACACGCCGCACTGAGCGGATCGGATTTTGGCGCGTTCGGTCGCGACCTGTCGCGTTCGGTGCTGGTAACAGAGCGGTCTTTTCATGAGACTGAATGCGTGTCCGCCGGGTCGCGGGCGCGGGGAGCGTACTGCCGCGCGCGGCGCCGCTCGGCAGCCGATCCGTACCGACCGAATCGTTTGCGACCGATGGGAGTTTCCCGTGTCAGATTCCATGGAGAGCGCCACCGCATACGTCATCGAGGCGCTGGAGGCGAAGGGCACCGCCACCCGCGACGACTTCGACGTTCCCGCGATCGTCGCCGAGACCCACGCCATCGCCAACAGCTGGGATTTCCGGGCGATCGAGGACGCGACGTTCTGGTCGATCGCCGCGCGGTTCATCAGGCAGTGAACGTCCGCTCGGCCCGCGGCACAGACGTGGCGGGCGACCACCGGCGAGCCGCTCGCCGCATCGATCCCGGGTCGGAATAGCCGAGGATCTCGGCCTGGCGCGCCGGGCTCAGCGGTCCGGTAGCGGTCGCGGCGGCCCACCGCGCGCCGCGTGCCCGGTCCAGTTCCGCGCGCCACGTGGTACCCGCTTCGCGCAACCGCCGCTGCAGCGTGCGCGGGCTGGTGGCCAGCCTGCGCGCCACCCGCTCCAAAGACGCGTCGCCCTCGTCCAGACAGTCCGCCAGTGCGGCCGCGACGCGCTCCGGCCAGGCGGTGACCAGCGGCGGCGGTGGTGGGAGAGCGGCGGCCAGAGGTTGCAGAATGCCGGCCAGAACCGGATCACTGGTCGTCAACGGACGGTCCATGTCCGCGGCGCGGAAGGTCATGGCGTCCACCGGCGCGTCGAACTCGATCGCGGCGGTGCCGAACATCTCGATGAACGTAGCGGTCTTCGCGGGAGCCTGCTGGCGCAACGAGACCCGCAAGGGGGCCAGCGGTTCGCGCACCACCCGCCGCGCCCGGCTGAGCACCGCGCTCAGGCCCCACAGCTGGGTGAGCTCGCGGCCGCGGCCTTCGCCCTCGATCATGTCGAGGTACAGGGTGACCTCGTCATCGTTCTCCGCGACCAGATCGAAGCGATGGTTGGTGGTCACCGCGGTGACGTACGGCCCGCAGGTCGCCAATCCGGCGCCCAGGGTCGGCGCCGAGGAGAACAGGTAGTCGTACAGACCCAGGCAGGTGAGTTCGTAGCGGCTGGCCACATTCAGGGCGATGTCCGGGTCGCCGAGTTCGTGTTCACCGATCTCCCACAGCCGCGAGAACGTCTGGCTGGGCAGGTGCAGGTCGTCGCCCGCCATGGTCCACTCCGGCAACCCGGATTCCCGCAGCAGCAGGTCGCGGTCGAGGCCGGCCGCGGTGAGCTGCGAGATGACGAATCGGTGGAGCAAGACCTGGTCGGTGCCCATCGCGTGCTCCCTTCTCCCACCGCGACCGATCGGCTCACCCGCGAAGCGAGACCGAGCGTGTTCCGTCTCCGGCGTCGCGGCCGTTGCGTGGACGACATCGCGACGCGCACACGCTATACCGGCGGTGTTGATTCGTCATGAGATTCATGTCACGGACAGATCACCCGCAGGCGTTCACCCATTCGGACAGCCCGTCGGCGAACAATTGCCGCTTCCAGATCGGGACTTCGTGCTTGATCCGATCCACCAGTTCCGCGCACGCCGCGAACGCCGCACCGCGATGCGCCGCCGCCACTGCGACGACGATCGCGCGGTCGCCGATGCCGAGCGAGCCGACGCGGTGCACGGCCGCGACCGGCAAACCGTGCGCCGCGGCGAGTTCCGCGCAGACGGTGTGCAGGAAACGCTCCGCCTGCGGGTGCGCGGAGTACTCCAGGGCCGAAACGGCCTGTCCGCCATCGTGATCGCGAACCTTCCCGGTGAATACCACGACCGCGCCGTAGTGCGGTCCGGTGACCGCCTCCTCGACCTGCGCAGGGTCGAGCGGCTGGTCGCTGATCCGGGCGAGCCGGACCGTGGCCTCAGCCGTTGTCATGACTTCCACCTCCGGCGACTTGTGCGAGCAGATGATCCAGCAGCGGTTCCAGCACCGCGATGCCGTCTCGGACGCCGCCCGGCGATCCGGGCAGATTCACGATCACCGAGCGCCCCGCCAGCCCCGCCACGCCGCGGCTGAGCGCCGCCAAGGGGAACTTCGCGGTGCCGCGCTGCCGGATCGCCTCCGCCACACCGGGCAGTTCGCGGTCGAGCAAGGCGAGGGTGGCCTCGGGGGTCGCGTCGGTGGGGGAGGCGCCGGTCCCACCGGTGCTGATGACGAGGGCCGGCTCGAAGCGCAGCGCGTCGGCCAAGCCGAACTCGATCTCGGCGTCGGCGTAGACCAGCGGGCCCCGTACCGAGAAACCGAGATCGGTCAGCCAGTCGACCAGCACCGGACCGGTGGTGTCGTCGCGGGTGCCCGCCGCGACGCCGGTCGAGGCGACCAGCACCACTGCCGAGCGCTCTTCCTCGTCGAATTCCGCCTCCGTGTACTCGGAACTGTCCGGCCCGGCATCCGCCTCGTCGGCGGAGAGCTCCTCGCCGGGGGCTGCTCCGATTTCGGCGGGCGCTTCCTCGGAAGGGCGCTCCCAATGCCCGCGCTTGCCGCCTTCTTTGGTGAGCAGCCGCACGCCGGTGAGCGTCGCGGCCGGGTCGACCGCCTTCACCATGTCGTGCAGGGTGAGCCCGGCGACCGCCACCGCGGTGAGCGCTTCCATCTCGACGCCCGTCGGGCCCTTGGTCTTGGCGGTGGCCTCGATCGTGATGGCGGTGTCGGTGAAACCGAACTCCACCCGCACCGACGACAGCGCCAGTTGATGGCACAGCGGGATCAGTTCGGACGTCTTCTTCGCCCCCGCGATGCCCGCGATGCGGGCGGTGGACAGCACATCCGCCTTCGGCATGTCCTCGGCCCGCACCAGCGCGACCACCTCGGCCGTGGTGCGCAACTCGCCCTCCGCGACGGCGATCCGGGTGGTCTCGCTCTTCTCGCTCACGTCCACCATGCGGGCGCGGCCTTCGTGGTCGACATGGGACAACTCGCTCATAACAACCACACTCGCACAAGTTCTCCGGCGGGCAGCGCGGTGACCTCGGCGGGCACCTCGATCAGCACGTCGGCCTTCGCCATGGCAGCCACGAGATGCGAACCGGGACCGGACACCACCTCGACCGCCCGCGGCTGCCCGGTCGACGCACCCGGCTGCCCTCGGACCAGTCGGCCCCGCAGGAACTGACGCTTGCCCTCCGGCGAGCGCGGCACCGCGTTGACGAGGGGAAGCTCATAGGTGTCCACCGTGGGGAGACCGGCGAGGTGCCGCAGGATCGGCCGGGCGAACACCTCGAACGACACCATTGTGCTCACCGGGTTGCCGGGGAAGCTGAGCACCGGCACCCCGTCGACGACAGTCAACCCCTGCGGTCCTCCCGGTTGCATCGCGACCGAGCCGAACCGCCCGCCCATCGGCTCGAGCACGTCCTTGACCACCTCGAAGTCACCCTTGGACACACCACCCGAGGTGAACACCACGTCGGCGTTCTCGGTCGCGGCCGACAGCAGCGCGCGGAAGCGCGCCGGATCGTCGGTGCTGTGCGCCACCGAGACGACCTCGACGCCGTTGGCCGCCAGCGCCGCGGCGAGGGCGACGCCGTTGGAGTTGTAGATCTGCCCCGGGCGCAAAGTCTTTCCGGCCGCAACCAGCTCGTCACCGGTGGTGATCACCGCGCCGCGCACCGCGCGGAACACCGCCACCGCCGAGAGGCCGACCGCGGCGAGGGCGGCCACATGCCGGGGGGCGAGCCTGGTGCCCGCACGCACGAGCAGGTCGCCGGTCCGGACATCGGTGCCCGGTTCCCGCACGAATTCTCCTGCGCTGCGGCCGCGTTCGACGGTCACGGTGCCGTCGGCGCCCGCACGGGTGTCCTCCACCGGTATGACGCAATCGGCGCCGGGCGGGATCGGCGCTCCGGTCATCACCTTCATCGCCGCGCCCCGCGGCAGCGGCGCACGGCCCGCCGCGCCTGCCGCGACCACGCCGGCCAGGGGCAGGGTGACCGGCGCGACCAGCACCGATTCGGCGCGCACCGCGTAACCGTCCATCGCGGAGTTGCGGAATACCGGCAGTTCGATCGGCGAACGGACGTCCTCGGCCGATTGCCTGCCCAGCGCCGACGGCACCGCGACGGTCTCGACGGTGCGCGCGGCCAAGGGCCGCAGCAGCTGTTCGATGCTGTCGCGGTAGTCGTCGACGGGCCTGGCCGAGACGTCGGCGGGCCGAGGGTTCATGCGAGTCAGCCTAACGCCCGATCCGGGCGGTTTTCCGTCTCCGTCGCGGTGTGCCGGTCGGTGCGCAGGTCATCGGGGCCGCGCTGGTACCGGAGTGGCGGCCTCACCGTCGATCCGCCACCTCGGTGAGCATTCCGCCCGCAGACGAATCGGGACAGGCGGTCATAATGGACGTGTGACTCTGGTCGAGATCGGGATTCCCGCGGTGCGTTCCGGGCGTCCCTCGCTCGCCGGGCGTCCCGACACCCCCTACCTGCTGGATCGTTTCGGACGCGTCGCCCGCGACCTGCGCGTATCCATCACCGAGAAGTGTTCGCTGCGCTGCACCTACTGCATGCCGGAGGAGGGGCTGCCGGAGATTCCCCGGCACGAACTGCTCACGGTGGACGAGATCGTGCGTCTGGTGCGCCTCGCGGTGCGGGATCTGGGCGTGCGGGAGGTCCGCTTCACCGGGGGCGAGCCGCTGATGCGCCGGGACCTGGAACAGATCATCGCCGGGTGTCACGCCGCCGTGCCGCACATCCCGCTGGCCATGACGACCAACGGCATCGGGCTAGAGCACCGCGCCTTCGGCCTGGCCGCCGCCGGTCTGCATCGGGTGAACGTCTCGCTGGACACCGTGGACCGGGCCGGTTTCGCGCGGCTGACGCGCCGCGACCGCCTCGAATCGGTGTTCGCCGGGATCCGCGCCGCCCGCGCCGCCGGGCTGGCCCCGATCAAGGTCAACGCCGTCTTGATGCGCGGAACCCTCTCCGGCGCACCGGATCTGCTGCGCTGGTGCCTGGACGAGGGCTGTGAGCTGCGTTTCATCGAGGAGATGCCGCTCGACGCCGACCACGAATGGGCCCGCGCCAACATGGTCACCGCCGCCGAGCTGCTCGACGTGCTCGGTACCCGATTCGAGCTCAGCGAGGCCGGGCGCGCCGATCCGTCGGCCCCCGCGGAGAAGTGGCTGGTCGACGGCGGGCCCGGCAGCGTGGGCATCATCGCCACGGTGACCCGCAAGTTCTGCGACACCTGCGACCGCACCCGGCTCACCGCGGACGGGATGCTGCGCTCCTGCCTGTTCAGCGACCAGGAGTTCGATCTGCGCCAAGCGCTGCGCTCCGGCGCGGGCGACGAGGAGGTCGCGACCCTCTGGCGGGGCGCGATGTGGAACAAATGGGCAGGTCACGGCATCGACGCCGAGGGCTTCGTCCCCCCGGAGCGGACGATGGGAGCCATCGGTGGTTGAGATCCGCTATTTCGCCGCGATCGCCGACGCCGTGGGCAAGGACAGCGAAACCCTCGACTTCCCGTCCGGGGCGACGGTGGCCGACCTGCGCGCGGCCCTGTCGGCGGCCTACGGCCCGGACCTGGACAAGATGCTGTCGGTGTGCGCCTACCTGATCGGTGACGAACTCACCCGCGACCCCGCGGCCGCGTTGAGCCCGCGCGTCGACGTGCTGCCACCCTTCGCGGGCGGGTGACCGCGACCCGCCGAGCGCCGGGCCGCGGTGCTCAGCGCCACCAGGTGTCGAGCGGGGTCGCCGGAACGGTTCGCTTGTGCCGGGTGTTGCGGAAGATGCCCTCCAGTCGCTCGGCGACCTCCAGGGTGACCTCCTTGCCCTCCAGGTAGTCGTCGATCTCGCTGTAGCGCAGACCGAGCGCCTCTTCGTCGGGCAGGGCGGGGCGGTCGTCCTCCAGATCGGCGGTGGGCACCTTCGACCAGATGCTGGCCGGCGCGCCGAGTTCCTGGAGCAGGGCGGCCCCTTGACGCTTGGTGAGACCGGTGAGCGGAGTGAGGTCGACGCCGCCGTCGCCGTATTTCGTGAAGAATCCGGTGACCGCCTCGGCCGCGTGGTCGGTGCCGACCACGAGCAGGTTCTCCTGCCCGGCCAGCGCGTATTGGAGCACCATGCGTTCGCGCGCTTTGATGTTGCCGCGCACGAAATCTCGCAGCTGATTCACCTGCAACGCCGAGGCCGCTTCCGCGGCCGCGGCGTTCGCGCTGGGCCGGACGTTCACCACGACCTGCCGATCGGGCTGGACGAACGCCAGCGCGGTGCGCGCGTCGGCCTCGTCGGCCTGCACGCCGTAGGGCAGCCGGACGGCGAGGAAGGTAGCGTCCGCGCCCTCGGCGCGCAGTTCCTCGACCGCGAGCTGGCACAGCCGTCCGGCCAGCGCGCTGTCCTGTCCACCGCTGATGCCGAGGACGTAACCTCTTGCGGGAGTGGCGTTCAGATAGTCCTTCAGGAAATCGACCCGTCGGCGGATTTCCTTCTTCGGTTCGATCGTGGGCTGGACACCCAATTCACTGATGATCTGTTCGCGCAGGTTCCCCATGGCGCCCGAGTCTACTGGCGAATCAGGACGCGACAACGCGCCGAACGACGCGCTCCCAGTTGTCGCCGATCTGCTCGCGGGTATAGCCCAGCACCTGCATCTGGTGCATGACCAGCGCCGCGCCCAGCATCGCCAGGAGCGAGTCGGCGATGAGCCGGGGATCCCCGGGTGCGTTCGCCTGCCGCAGCAGCATCACCACGTGCGCGCGCAGTAATCCGTACGGCCGTCCGGAGTAGCGGTCACCCGCCTCGCCGAGTTCGGCGGCGCGGTGCAGCTCGCCTTCCACCTCGATGTCCAGCAGCCTGGTGCGCCCGAAGGCGACCAGTCGTTCCACCGGCGGCGCGCCCGGTCCCAGCGGCGGCGGCCCGAAGATGAAGGACTCCTGGTACTTCCGCTCCGAATGGTCCAGCAGCGCGAGCATGAGGCCGGACCTGCTGCCGAACCGGCGGAACACCGTGCCCTTGCCGACCCCGGCGCGTTTGGCCAGCGCGTCCATGGTGAGACTGTCCACGCCCTGCTCGCGCACCAGCTGCTGCGCCGCGTCCAGCAGCAGCCGCCGGTTGCGCGCCGCGTCGGCGCGCTCCGTGGGCTCGGACGTGCCGGGGGGCGGGGCGCCGACGTCGAGCAGCCGGCGTGAGCCATCGGCGGACGCATCGGGTGTGGGGTAGTTCACAGCGCTCACGCCGACTCCGCGGGAAGTAATCGGACCATGGTCCGGTTAGTGTGTGGTAGACGTACGGACACCACCTCATCAGTACACCAGGAGTCGTCATGAGCCAGACCCGCATTCTCGCACTCGTCGGTAGCCTGCGCGCCGCCTCTGTCAACCGGCGGCTGGCCGAGGCCGCGGCGGACACCGCGCCGGAGGGTGTCGAGGTCACCCTCTATGAGGGGCTTGCCGACATTCCGTTCTACAACCAGGACATCGACGTGCCCGGGTCCGTACCCGCGGCCGCCCAAGCGCTGCGCGACGCGGTCGCCGAGGCGGAGGGCCTGCTGATGGTGACGCCGGAGTACAACGGCACGCTGTCGGCGGTGCTGAAGAACGCGATCGACTGGGCTTCCCGTCCGTACGGCGCCGGGGCCATCAAGGCCAAGCCCACGGCCGTGGTGAGCGCGTCGATCAGCCCGAACGCGGCCCGGTGGGCGCACGGCGACGCGGTCAAGGCGCTCGGTGTCGCGGGCGCGCAGGTGGTGGAGTCCGCGCACCTGCACTTCGGCGTCATCGGCGAGCGGTTCGGCGCCACGCATCCGCGCGACGACGCCGAGGCGCTGACCCAGCTGGCCGCCACCGTGCGCGATCTGGTCGAGGCGACGCGTGGCGAATTGGTGTCGGTGTAAGCTCCATCCCCGGTCTCGGACGAGGGCCATCGCTACGGCTGTAGCGGTGGCCCTCTTCGTTCGCCTGGGAGTTTGCTGAAAGTGTGCTGAAGCGCCGGATGGTGATCTGCGCCACTGTTTCTTCCTGGGGTGAATCGAGCGTACTGGTACTTCTCTCGATGGAATTTCATCAATGTGACTCGCTACATGTCGTGTTGTAGGAATCTGTCGGCCACTAGGTGTAGTGTCTTCGCTACTGGAAGACGGCGAGAGACCTCACTCGACAGGAGTCGGCCACGCGTGGCTGATCAGGGGATTCGAGTCCGGCTCCAGGAGTTTGCGCAGCATGCGTCGGAACGTGCGTCGCACGCGGCCGCTCGCAGGTCGCTCGAACGATCGGCATAGGGATCACCGGCTGTGGATCAGGCACAAGGAGAGAGGGATGTCAATGACCGTCACCGTGTACACCAAGCCCGCTTGCGTCCAGTGCAACGCCACCTACAAGGCTCTCGACAAGGCCGGGGTGGACTACGAGGTCATCGACATCTCGGAGAACGACGAGGCGCGTGACTTCGTCATGGCACTCGGATACCTGCAGGCGCCGGTCGTGGTGGCCGGGGACGATCACTGGTCGGGCTTCCGGCCCGACCGCATCAAGTCGCTCGCGACCGTGGCGGCCTGACGCTCCACCGCTTCCGGTTCATCCGAGGTGCGAGCGCCGCGCGATTCGCCGCGGCGCTCCCGAGAAGAGGAAGGCGACCATGTCGGAGACGGCGGCGCTGGTCTACTTCTCCAGCGCTTCGGAGAACACGCATCGCTTCGTCGAGAAGCTGGGCCTCCCGGCGACTCGCATACCACTGCACACCGCCGACTCGCTGCGCGTCGACGAACCGTACGTGCTGATCGTCCCCACCTATGGGGGCGGTCGGCACGTGCTGGGGGGCGCTCGTTCCGACAAGGATTTCGTGCCGCGGCAGGTCGCCAAGTTCCTCAACGATCCGCACAACCGCGCGCTGCTGCGCGGCGTCATCGCGGCGGGCAATACGAACTTCGGCGACACCTTCTGCTACGCGGGGGAACTCATCGCACGCAAGTGCGGGGTGCCGTACCTGTATCGCTTCGAACTCATGGGAACCGCTGAGGACGTCGAACGCGTCCGAGAGGGATTGGGATTGTTTTGGCAACAGCAACGACAGCACCGGCCGGAAAGACAGCTCGCTTAGAGCAGCCCCCGGTTCGCGGCGCCGAAGCGGGCGAGGTCCTCGACTACCACGCCCTCAACGCGATGCTGAACCTGTACGGTCCGAACGGGGAGATCCAGTTCGACAAGGACCGTGAGGCCGCCCACCAGTACTTCCTGCAGCACGTCAATCAGAACACCGTCTTCTTCCACAACCTGGACGAGAAGCTGGACTACCTGATCGACGAGAACTACTACGAGGCGGAAGTTCTGGAGCAGTACAGCCGCGAGTTCATCAAGAAGCTGTTCCAGCAGGCCTACGCCAAGAAGTTCCGGTTCCCCACCTTCCTCGGCGCCTTCAAGTACTACACCTCGTACACCCTGAAGACCTTCGACGGCAAGCGTTACCTCGAGCGCTTCGAGGACCGGGTGTGCATGGTCGCGCTCACGCTCGCCGCGGGCGACGAGGCGCTCGCGGGCGAGCTGGTCGAGGAGATCATCGACGGCCGCTTCCAGCCGGCCACTCCCACCTTCCTGAACTCGGGCAAGAAGCAGCGTGGCGAGCCGGTGTCGTGCTTCCTGCTGCGCATCGAGGACAATATGGAGTCCATCGGCCGCTCGATCAACTCCGCGCTGCAGCTGTCCAAGCGCGGCGGCGGGGTCGCGTTGCTGCTGAGCAACATTCGCGAGCACGGCGCGCCGATCAAGAAGATCGAGAACCAGAGTTCGGGCGTCATCCCGATCATGAAGCTGCTCGAGGACTCGTTCTCCTACGCCAACCAGCTCGGCGCGCGGCAGGGCGCGGGTGCGGTCTATCTGCACGCGCACCATCCGGACATCTACCGGTTCCTGGACACCAAGCGGGAGAACGCGGACGAGAAGATCCGCATCAAGACGCTCTCGCTGGGCGTGGTCATCCCGGACATCACCTTCGAGCTGGCCAAGAAGAACGAGGACATGTATCTGTTCTCGCCCTACGACGTGGAGCGCATCTACGGCAAGCCGTTCGCCGACATCGACGTCACCGAGAAGTACTACGAGATGGTCGACGACAAGCGCATCCGCAAGTCGAAGATCAAGGCGCGCGAGTTCTTCCAGACCATCGCCGAGCTGCAGTTCGAGTCCGGTTATCCGTACATCATGTTCGAGGACACGGTGAACCGGGCCAACCCGATCGCGGGCAAGATCACCCACTCCAACCTGTGCTCGGAGATCCTGCAGGTCTCCACGCCGTCGGAGTTCAACGACGACCTGTCCTACGCCAAGGTGGGCAAGGACATCTCCTGCAACCTCGGATCGCTGAACATCGCCAAGACGATGGACTCGCCCGATTTCGCGCAGACCATCGAAGTGGCCATCCGGGCGCTGACCGCGGTGTCGGACCAGACCCACATCTACTCGGTGCCGTCCATCGAGCAGGGCAACAACTCCTCGCACGCCATCGGCCTAGGGCAGATGAACCTGCACGGGTATCTGGCGCGCGAACGGATCCACTACGGGTCCGAAGAGGGCATCGACTTCACGAACATCTACTTCTACACCGTGGTCTACCACGCGATCCGGGCGTCGAACCGGATCGCGATCGAGCGCGGCACCTACTTCGGCGGCTTCCCGGAATCGAAGTACGCCAGCGGCGAGTACTTCGACAAGTACACCGATCAGGTGTGGGAGCCGAAGACCGATCGCGTCCGGCAGCTGTTCGCCGACGCGAACGTGCACATCCCGACCCAGGACGACTGGCGTGAGCTGAAGGCCTCGGTCATGGAGCACGGCATCTACAACCAGAACCTGCAGGCGGTCCCGCCGACCGGGTCGATCTCCTACATCAACCACTCCACCAGCTCCATCCACCCGGTGGCGTCGAAGATCGAGATCCGCAAGGAAGGCAAGATCGGGCGCGTCTACTATCCGGCGCCCTACATGACCAACGACAATCTCGAGTACTACGAGGACGCCTACGAGATCGGGTACGAGAAGATCGTCGACACCTACGCCGCGGCTACTCAGCACGTGGACCAGGGCCTGTCGCTGACGTTGTTCTTCAAGGACTCCGCCACCACTCGCGATCTCAACCGGGCCCAGATCTACGCCTGGCGCAAGGGCATCAAGACCCTCTACTACATCCGGCTGCGCCAGATGGCGCTGGAGGGAACCGAAGTCGAAGGTTGCGTCTCCTGCATGCTGTAGTTCCGTAGCGAACAGGGCCTCCGCAGTGGGGGCCCTGTTCGCATTACCGGCCGCCTCGACAGCGCTCGGCTCGCAGCTCCCCACAACGGGCGATGAGCGGTTCGTCTCTGGAATATGCTGGCGCAGAATCGATCCGGTAGTGATAGGAACGACGATGACCGATCTCGGCGGCGACGGGCAGCCGCTCCGGCCCATCCATGACGCCAGCGTGCCGAGCAGTGCGCGGATATACGACTACGTCCTGGGCGGGAAAGACCACTATCAGGTGGATCGGGACGCGGCCGAGAAAGTCATCGCGGCGTTTCCGACCACCCGTGTCGCGGCTCGCCAGAACCGGCTCTTCATGCATCGTGCGGTGAACGCGCTCACCGCGATGGGCGTGACACAATTCCTCGACATCGGCACCGGCATCCCCACCGAGCCGAACCTGCACCAGGTGGCGCAGGCGCCGACGCCCGAAGCGCGGGTGGTCTACGTGGACAACGATCCGATCGTGTTGTCCCACGCGCGCGCCTTGCTCACCGGTACGCCGGAGGGGCGCACCGCCTACGTCGACGCCGACTTGAAGGATCCCGAGGCGATCCTGTCCGCGCCCGAACTCCTCGACACCCTGGACCTGAAGCGTCCGGTGGCGCTGAGTCTGGTCGCCGTGCTGCATTTTCTGGACGACGAACAAGACCCTTACGGAATCGTCGAGACGTTGATGGGCGCCCTCGCGCCGGGTTCGTTCCTTATGGTCACGCACATCACCGCCGACCTCGAACCCGAGATGATGACCGCCGCGCTCACCGTGTATCGGCAGAGCGGGGTCTATGCCCGGACACGCACGCGGGACGAATTCGCCCGGTTCTTCACCGGGCTGGAACTACTGGACCCGGGAATTGTCGTCAGCAACCAGTGGCGCCCGCAGGGCGAGTCCCCGTCCTGGCTCGACTCGCAAGTGAACTGCTGGAGCGCGGTCGGCCGGAAGGGGTGAGATGGGTTGTTCGGCCGCGCCTGCGGCGCATGCGCTTCGGTTGTTCGGGCGCGAGACGGCCGCGACGGTCGCTCGTAGGACTCGCTCCGTTGTGGGGGCGTAAGTGTGAATCAAGCTGTTCGAGGGTGGGCCGGTTGCGGGGCTCGGCCGATGGTGGGCCTTCTCCGGGCAGGCCGCGCGACGGCTCGGGCGTTGGAGGACCCGCTCGGGGCAGGAGTCACGAAGGTTCGGCTGCTTGTGAATCCTGCCCGGCGTGATCAGCTCAGGGCCGGGAGCACTTCGCGTTCGAAGAGTTCGAGGCCGGAGGTGTCATAGGCGGATTCGGGGAAGTTGCAGATGGCGTAGCCGAGGCCGAGGTCGGCGACTCGGCGTAGGTTCTCGATGATTTGCTCGGGAGTGCCGGTGGCGGCGCCGCTGTTGTACAACTGCTCGAAGTAGGCCTTCGCCGCGTCGGCGCCGATCACGGGTGTCAGGCGATCCTTCAGCGCCGCGAGACGCTCGTCGACTTCGGCCTGGGTCGAGCCGATGACGACGTTGAAGTTCGAGCTGCGGACGATCGCGTCGAAGTCGGTGCCGACGTCGGCGCAGTGCGCGCGCAGCACCTCGGACTTGTGGGTGAACTCGTCGGGATTGCCGCTGAAGTTGGTGTACTGGGCGTACTTCGCGGCGATGCGCAGCGTCTTCTTCTCGCCGCCGCCCGCGATCCACAGCGGAATGCCGTCCTCCTGCAACGGAAGTGGACGAACGATGGCGCCGTCCACCTGGTAGTACTTGCCGTCGAGGGTGGCCGAACCCGTGGTCCAGGCCTGCCGGAAGATCTGCACACCCTCGTCGAGGCGGCCCAGCCGTTCGCCCGCGGACGGGAAGCCGTAGCCGTAGGCGCGCCACTCGTGCTCGTACCAGCCACCGCCGATGCCCATCTCGACGCGCCCGCCGGAGATGAGGTCGACCGTCGCGGCCACCTTGGCGAGGTAGGCCGGGTTGCGGTAACTGATCGCGGTACACATCTGACCGAGGCGGATGCGCGAGGTGGTCGCGGCGAACGCCGACATCAGCGTCCACGCTTCGTGCGTCGCCTCCTCGGTGGGCACCGGGACGGTGTGGAAGTGGTCGTACACCCACAGCGATTCCCATGCCGGGTTCGCGTCGGCGCGCTGGGCGAGGTCTCGCATCACCCCCCACTGGTCCACCGGGTCGACGCCCACCAGATCGAGCCGCCAACCCTGCGGAATGAAGATGCCGAAGCGCACGAATATCTCCTTCGCGTGTACCCGAACCACCGCGGCGAGCGCCACGGCTTCCGTACCTCACTGTTATCACTCCTGCGCGCGCTGGCAACCGTTCGGCGCTCGGCGCACCGAATTACGCCCCCCTTGCGGCGATCTGCGCCAGAAAAAGGCGACCAAGGCCGAGCTATTCGCACGCTACTCGCACGCATCGCCGACAAATGGGCTTTGACGATCATGGCGATGCTGTATACCCAGCGATTGCGATTCAGCGAGTTGCAGCAGCGCATCCAGGGCATCTCGCAGCGCATGCTCTCGCTTACCCTGCGCAAACTCGAACGGGACGGCCTCGTCATCCGCACCGTCCATGCCGAGGTTCCGCCGCGCGTGGAATACGAACTCAGTGAGCTCGCCACCACCTTGATTCCCCACGCGATAGCCCTGGCCGAACGGGCGATCGAGCACAATCCCGAGATCGACGCCCATCGGGAGGCGCACGACAAGCGGCCACGCTGAGCACGCGCACGAGAAAATCCCCTGGCGACAGAGCAGGTGAATGCCGCACGCTGTAAATGGTATGAACGAAGTAAGAAGACACCCGTATCGGCGAAGGCAGCCTCGGCTCGGCGTCGATTTCGGCCGAGTCGTTCAAGGGGCGGCCATGGAGCCCGGCGACGAGGACACGGTGTTCCTCTCCGGCGGGCTCGAGGAGGCGCTGCGCACGCCGGCCGCCGAGGGCGCGTTCGACGTATTGCCGCGCCTGGTCCGGCGCTTCGAGGGCCGCGCGTGGATCATCTCGAAGTGCGGTCCCCGGATCGAGGAGCGCACCCGCCAGTGGCTCGACCACCACGACTTCTACGAGCGGACCGGCATCGCACGCGACAATGTGCGCTTCTGCCGCGCGCGAGCGGACAAGGCGGTGCACTGCGCCGAGCTCGGCATCACCCACATGATCGACGACCGCCTCGACGTGCACCGCGTCCTGCGTGATCTGGTGGGGCACCGGTTCCTGTTCGGCGCGCAGCCGCAGCCGGTTCCCGACTGGGTGCGCCACGTCCCGAGCTGGGCCGATGCCGAACGCGCCGTACTGGAGACCTTGGATCCGACGCCCCCGGCGCACCCGTAGGGGCGTTATGTGGCCGCACCGCCCGTCGGGAGTCCGCGAGCCGTTGTCTCGCACGAGCAACAGCCGGTGCGCCGCTCGGAACCGCGGACCACACGAGCGCTACGCCATCTGCTGCAGCGCAGACCTCACTCGGTGTTGCAGTCCGATACGGTTTTCCGATGGGTTCGCCATGTCCCGTCGCGAACGGTCCTGGTGATGGAGGCGACCACCGATCGGATGCGGACGTACCGGCGGCGGCGCCAGACCGGCCGGGCGCTCGAGGCACTCGGCCGGTCTGGGTTTCCACTTCGCTACGCGCCCGTGAACTTCTCTCCGGCAATGGACTTCGACGGCTCACCGTCGACGCCGACCGGGATGTCACCCTCGAGGGTGGTGCGGTACAGCACGCGGGTGACGTCGAGGTGGTCGAGGTCGCTCGGCGCGAGGTGCGCGGTGGCGCGGTTGTCCCAGAACGCGAGACTGCCCTTCGCCCAGCGGAACCGGACCGTGTAGGCCGGGTTGGTCACCTCGTCGAATAGCAGCTTCAGCACCGCATCGCTCTGGTTCGGGGCGAGCCCGACAATCCGGGTGGTGAAGCCGGGGTTCACGAACAGCGCCCGCTCGCCGGTCACCGGGTGCACCCGGACGACCGGATGCTCGGTGATCAGCGGCGCGGTCGCGACCTTCTTCGCGTAGTCGCTGCCGGAGTCCCAGGCCGGCCTGCTCCCGCCGAAACGGTGCTCGGCGCGCAGCCCTTCGACGAATCGCTTGAGCGACTCCGGCAGGTTCTCGTAGGCCGCGACGAGGTTCGTCCAGCCGGTGTCGCCGCCGCGCTCCGGGGCGATCTCGGCGCGCAGGATCGAGGCCGCGGGCGGGTTGATCAGCGCGGAGACATCGGTGTGCCATTGGTTGGTGTAGCTGTGCTTGCGCACCCCGAACCGCTTCTCGTAGAGCCGGCTGTCGACCGCGAGGATCTCCGGGTGCTCCGTCGGCGCGTCGTCGTCGTACGGGTGCGACGGCGTCACCGCGCCGAAGCGGCGGGAGAAGGCGATCTGCTGGGCGTGATCGATGTGCTGATCGCGGAAGAACAGCACCTTGTAGGCGTGCAGCGCGTCGGTGATGGCCGTGACCTGCTGGTCGGTCAGCGGTTCGCGGAGATCGACGCCGGAGATCTCGGCGCCGATGTGACCGGCGACGGGAGCGACGTGCAGCGCGTCATCGGTAGCGGTCGAGACGGGGGTTTCGTGTACTGCGGTCATCGGAAGAACTCATTTCGGACTAGAGGATCGGGCCGGCGCCAAACCGGGTGGTGCGAGGTGAGCGGCAAGACGACAAGCGCTGCCGCACACCCGCATGAAGTCGACGACGCGCCGTTTGGTCAACGCCTTGCTTCCGGACGCGAGCCGGGCGGTCATGGCTCAGGCGTTCGCCGGGGCGCGCCACCGCGACAGGCGGCGTTCGAGGGTGACCAGCAAGCCGTTGAAAGCGAGACCGAGCAGCGAGATGGCGAGGATGCCCGCGTACATGTTCGGGATCGCGAAGTTCTGCTGCGCCGCGGTGATCAGATAGCCGAGCCCGGCCCTGGCCCCGAACATCTCGGCGGCGAGCAGCACGAGGATCGAACTGGCGGCGGCCATCCGCAGACCGGTGAAGACGGACGGCAGCGCCGCGGGCAGGATGACCTTCTGGAACAGGCGCAACGGGGAGAAACCCAAGGACGCGGCCGATTTGACCAACAGCGGATCGACAGTGCGCACGCCGGTGATGGTGTTCAGCAGAATCGGGAAGAAGCTCGCGTAGACGACGATGGCGACCTTCGAGGTCTCGCCGATGCCCAGGATCAGCAAGAAGACCGGGAGCAGCGCCAGCGCCGCGGTGTTGCGGAACAGCTCGAGGATCGGGTTCAGGAAGTCCGCCACCGGCTTGTACCAGGCGATCGCGATGCCCACCGGGATACCGGCGACCAGCGCCAGCGAGTACCCGGCCAGCGAACGGTTCAGGCTCGCCGAGATGTGGGTCCACATCTCCCCGCTCGCCACCAGGTCGGCGAACGCCTGGGCGACCACCGAGAACCGCGGCAGGAACACCTCGTCCACCAGCCCGAACGTCGGCGCGAGCTGCCACAGCAGCAGGACGAGGGCGATCACGACCGTCGGTTTGAACACCCGCCAGGCGAACCGGCTCACCGCCCGCAGGGCGTGCGGCACGGCGGAGGGCGCCGCCTCGGCCCGCCGCAGCGGAGCCGGTCGTGCGGGCGCGGCCGCGGTTTCCCGTACCGGCCGCTCGCTGAGCTGTATCGCGCTAGACATGGGCGGTCCTCTCGGTGGTGGATTCGACATCGGCCGCGTGGTCGGACAACGACTCCAATTCCAGGCTCGCTGCCCGCTGGACCTCGCTGTGCAGCAGCGTCCAGATCTCGTGGCGGTAGTCGCGGAAGCGCTGGGAGGAGCGGATGTCGTCGTCGGTGTCGCGGTCGATCTGGACGTCGACGATGGCCTTGATCCGGCCCGGCCGGGAGGTGAGCACGGCCACCCGCTGGCCGAGATACACCGCCTCATCGATGCCGTGGGTGATGAACAGCACGGTCTTGCCGGTGGCCCGCCAGATGCGCAGCAGTTCGTCCTGCAGCGACTCCCTGGTCTGGGCGTCGAGCGCGGCGAACGGCTCGTCCATCAGCAGTACCTCGGGATCGAACGCGAGGCTGCGCGCGATGGCGACGCGTTGCTTCATGCCGCCGGAAAGCTCGTGGGGGTAGCGGTCGCCGAAACCGGAGAGCCCGACCAGTTCCAGGTAGTGCTCGGCGAGTTCCCGGCGTGTCCTTCGGCGCAAGCCCTTGGCCTCCAGACCGAACTCGATGTTGGCCCGAGCCGTTCGCCAGGGCAGCAGCGCGTACTGCTGGAAGACGATGCCGCGATCCAGACCGGGTCCGGTGATCGGCTTGCCGTCCAGCAGGATCTCGCCGGCGGTGGGCTTGCTCAGTCCGCCCAGCAGGTCCAGCAGCGTGGACTTGCCCGAACCGCTTGGGCCGACCAGCACCAGGAACTCGCCCTCACGCAGGTCCAGCGAGATGTCCTCGAGCGCGGTGAATCGCTCCTGCGAGCCGCGCACCGAGAACTGCTTGCGCACCCCGGTCAGCGATAGTTTCGTCGCCGTGGTCATTTCGCGGCCACCACCTCTCCGGTCGGTCCCGCCTCCGGCTTGTATTTGCCGTTGGCGTAGGGGTTGAACTTGTTGGTGAACAGATCGGCGGCCTGCAACTTGCCGTTCGGCAGTTCGCCGTTGCGCACCAGCCAGTCGATCCAGATCCGCAGTTCCTTTTCGGCGACAACGCCGCCCGGCACCGGGATCCCGGAGCTGAGCCAGTACGGCACCAAGCCGGTGTTCTCGTTGCGGCCACGCTTGCCGATGATTTGCGTGAACCGCTCGCGCACCTGGTCGCGAGGCGTCAGCTGAAGCCAGCGGATCGCCCGCGCGGTGCCCTGCACGAAGTCCTCCACGGCTTCGGGATTCTTGGCGATGTAGTCGTTGCGGAAGACGTAGGTGCCGTAGTCGAACGTGCCGAAGATGGCCTTGTCGGTGTAGAGCGGGTGGATGCCGCCGCGCTGGAGGGCGGTGTCCCGGAAGACGCTGCCCAGGGCGCCGACGTCCACCTGTCCCTTGCGCAGTGCGTCCTCGGTGTTGGCGGGCGGCACGACGATCAGTTGCACCTGCTTGATCTCGTCGTCGGTCAGGCCCTGCTGATGCAGCCACTCCCTGGTGATGAATTCGTGGTGCGCGCCGAGGGTGTTGACCGCGACCTTCTTGCCGATCAGATCGCGCGCCGAGGTGATGCCGGAGTCGTCCCGGACGTAGTAGCCGGTGAACGACTCCTCGTCGGCGCCATAGGAACTGAGCACCGAGGTGACCTTCGCCCCGCCCGCGATCAGCTTGACCACCGCGCCGTTGAACGCGCTGCCGAACTCGACCTGGTTGGTCGCCGCCGCTTGGATGTTGGCGGGGCCGCTGGTGGTGTCGCCTTCCCAGTGCAGGCTGATCTTCGTGAAATAGCCCAGATCATCGGCCAATTCGACAGCGCTCACCTGCCCGGTGGCGCCTTGATAGCGCAGCACGGTCCTGCCGTCGGCGGTCTTGGCGGGAGCGGACTCGCCGCATCCGGTGAGCACGGACAGGCCGGTGAGCACGGCTACGGCGGCAGTGAGAGCGCGAGTGACACGCCGGGAGGGATGGGGGAAAGGCATTGTTGTTCTTTCGAAGACGAGAAAGACGCCGTGCATTTCGATGCTCGGCATCGGCGACACCACAGCGGAGCGATGCGGCGATGGACGACCGCGCGGGATGCGGTCGTCAGACCACGGCCGCGCTGCTTCAGCCGCAACAGATTCCGTGCGGAACGCGCATGAAGTCGACCGCGCGGCGGCGGATCAATGCTGTTGCTGTCGACACTTCGAATCTTCCGTGAGCTGTGCTGGTGCGTGGGCGAGCGCTGGTGACTTCCGATTTCCGGCACCTGCCTGGCAAACACTGTCCCGGTTCCCAAGCATGGGAGCAACAGTTCTACGCCGACTGCGTGTAACCCTGTCTTCCGGTGGCCGAGGGTTCCCGGGCCTGGTAGCGCGGGACGATCGGCTCCGCCGGGGACGCCGCACGATGGTTCGCGCATCCCGCGACGACACCGTGCCGTGTGGCGGCGCTCCCGTCGATATTCAGCGGCTTCCGTCACAGCCGGCCGCCGTGAGGTGATCATTCTCGCCGAAGCGGTGTAAGCTGCGCGAGGACGTTTTCGTGTCTGGTGAGACATTGATCCGAACGGTGCGGGTATCCGAGATCCGTGGTGACGACGAGAGGGAGGTGGGGTAGCGATGCGCAGCGAACCTCCCAGTCGAAGGCCGCGCGGCGCCGCCCCTTCGCATTCCTAGTCAGGTCGCGACGGCAGGGGCCGGCGCCCGCGGTGTGAATTTCGAGCTCTCTGTTCACTCACGCATGTGCTGAGGTCCTCTCATGTCGCAGACCGACATCATCGAAGTACGTCCGACGCTGTCCGAATCCCTTCAGGACATCGTCGAAACCCGTCGCGTGGACGCCGCGCTGGACTGGCTCGGCAACCACCCGCCGCACGTCATCGCCGACCAGCTCGCCCGCATGGACGCGGTGCGGGCCGGGATGGCGTTCCGCCTGCTCGACAAAGATCTGGCCCTGGCCGTCTTCGAGGAACTCGAGCCGGTGGACCAGCAGCAGATCCTGCAAGGACTGCGCGACCAGAGCTTCCGCGATCTGGTCGAGGGCATGGCGCCCGACGACCGCGCCCGCATGTTGCGTGAGGCGCCCGCCAAGGTCGCCAAGAAGGCGCTGGCGGGCCTGAGTCCGCGGGAGCGGCGGATGACTGCGAGCCTGCTCGGTTACCCGGAGGGTTCCGCGGGTCAGTTCATGACGCCGGAGGTCGTGGCGCTGCCGCGTGAGCTGACTGTGGCCGAAGCGCTCGGCATGGTGCGGGCCAAAGGCGGCAACGCCGAGACGGTGTACACGCTGCCGGTGGTCGACGCGGGCAGGCGGTTGACCGGCATCGTCGAACTGCGTGAGCTGGTGCTCAGCAAGCCCGAGACGATGGTGTCGGAGCTGGTCGTCACCGAGCCCGCTTTCGCGCGCGCGACCGATTCCGCGGAGAAGGCCGCCCGCCTGATGCGCGAGACCAACGACATCAACCTGCCGGTGGTGGACAGCGAGGACCGGCTGGTCGGGCTGCTCACCATCGACGACGCGGTCGAGGTGATCGAGGCCGCCGACAGCGAGGACGTCGCGCTCCAGGCGGGATCGGCGCCCTGGGAGGGCCACTACATGGCCGCCGGGGTATTCCAGCTGGCTCGCTACCGCGCGCTGTGGCTGCTGCTGTTGCTGTTCGCGGCGACGCTGACGGTGAGCGTCACCGACTTCTTCGAGGGCACCCTGCAGCAGGCCGCGCACCTGGCGTTGTTCATCCCGCTGCTGATCGGCGCGGGCGGCAACGCGGGCGCGCAGGCCGCCACCGCCTGCGTGCGCGCGGTGGCGGTCGGCGAGGTGCGGGCGTCGGACCTGTTGCGGGTGATCTGGCGGGAATGCCGGGTGGGCCTCGTGCTGGGCTCGCTGCTGGCGTCCGTAGGTTTGGCCATCGGCGCCCTGTTCGTCGGCCCGCGCATCGCTCTGGTCGTCGGCATCACCTTGGTGCTGATCTGCGGCTGGGCCGCCACCATCGGCGGCACCATGCCCTTGCTGGCCAAGAAGCTGCGCATCGACCCCGCCGTCGTCTCCGCCCCGATGGTCACCACCCTGGTCGACGCCACCGGGCTGATCATCTACTTCACGACGGCGAAACTGGTGCTCGGCATCTGAGGGCGTCTCGGTGCTCGCGGCCGGTCGATCGAGCGGAGTGCGTGCGCAGGCCGCTTACGGGAACAGCGTCAGTACCTGACGCACAACCTCTTCAAGGGCCGCGTCATCTTTTCCGGTGAGGGAGATGGCCGGTAGGCGCGGCCCGAGCAGATTACGGTCGCCGGTCTCGAGCGGCTGACCCACCGCGACGTTGTAGAACCGCAGGTCGTCCTGGGCATCTCGGTAGACCGTGCGATTTCCCACGGTGAACGCCGGAGCGCCTGCGGTGACCAGCGACTGCGCGCTGTATTCGTACGCGAGACGGATCTCGTCCCCACGATGGACGAAGGTGCAACTGGAGACCCGTTGCTGCGCGGGGTCGGCACCGACGCCGAGCTTCGGCAGGATGGCGCAGGGGTCGGCGCCGGTCAGCGCCGTGGTGATCGTTTCCGCCGCGCTGCCCTGCCGCGGTTCCTTCTTCCATTCGGATACCGCCGTGCTGATCAGTGACTCGGCGATCGGACATGGCTCGACCCCCAGCGGGGTGTCCACCGACAGGCCGATCGCGGCGGACGAAGGAAACCGTGCCATGGCCGAACAGGAGCGCTGGACGAGTTGCCCGGCCTGCTCGGCGCTCAGCGTGTCCTTGTCCGCCAGCAGGTGGACGCTCACGTCGCCGAGTCGTTCGGTCGTACCCCGCTGGTTCTGCACTTCCGGCGCAGGTCCGGCCATGGTCCAGCGGACGGTCTTGCCCTTGTAGCGTTCCGAGCTGTCGAGTTCGGCCTTGCACGAATTCAGCCCGTCGGTGCCGACGGTGAGCACTTGGCCGACCTCGGTCAATTCGGCTCGCGGCAGCAGCGCGCAGGTGTCCATCGCACGCATCCGGCGCAGCACTTCCAGACGCTGGTCGTCGGTCTGCGGCACGGTCGACCAGAACGATCCGTCACCGGTCTGCGGAACCGCCGCCGGACTGTCGTCCTGGCATGCGGCAGCGGTCAACAGCACCGCTGCGATCAGAGCCAGCCGTCGGTACATCGAGAAACCCCCACGTCGGATCGGAATGGTATTACAGCGCAAGGCCTTCGGCGCCGGGTCGGCGATCGGAGACAAGGCCGGGGCCCGGCATGACTGCCGGGCCCCAGTGCGCTTCACCATATCCGATGGTTCAGAACTCCCAGTCTTCGTCCTCGGTGTTCACGGCCTTGCCGATGACGTAACTCGAGCCCGAACCGGAGAAGAAGTCGTGGTTCTCGTCGGCGTTGGGGGACAGCGCCGAGAGGATCGCGGGGTTCACCTCGGTTTCGTCCTTGGGGAACAGGCCCTCGTAGCCGAGGTTCATCAACGCCTTGTTGGCGTTGTACCGCAGGAACTTCTTCACGTCCTCGGTGAGGCCGACCTCGTCGTAGAGGTCCTGGGTGTAGTCGACCTCGTTGTCGTAGAGCTCGAACAGCAGCTCGAAGGTGTAGTTCTTCAGTTCGTCGCGCTCGGCCTGCGTGACCAGCTCCAAGCCCCTCTGGTACTTGTAGCCGATGTAGTAGCCGTGGACCGCCTCGTCGCGGATGATCAACCGGATCATGTCGGCGGTGTTGGTGAGCTTGGCCCGCGAGGACCAGTGCATCGGCAGGTAGAAGCCGGAGTAGAACAGGAAGCTCTCCAGCAGCGTGGAGGCGACCTTGCGCTTGAGCGGATCGTCGCCCCGGTAGTACTCCAGCACGATCTCGGCCTTGCGCTGGAGGTTGCGGTTCTCCTCCGACCAGCGGAACGCCTCGTCGATCTCGCGGGTGGAGCACAGCGTGGAGAAGATCGAGCTGTAGCTCTTGGCGTGCACCGACTCCATGAACGCGATGTTGGTCAGCACCGCCTCTTCGTGCGGGGTGAGCGCGTCCGGGATCAGGCTCACCGCGCCGACCGTGCCCTGGATGGTGTCCAGCAGGGTCAGGCCGGTGAAGACCCGCATGGTCAGCTGCTTCTCGTCGGCGGTCAGGGTGTTCCACGACGGGATGTCGTTGGAGACCGGTACCTTCTCCGGCAGCCAGAAGTTGCCGGTCAGCCGGTCCCAAACCTCGGCGTCCTTTTCGTCGGGCACCCGATTCCAGTTGATGGCCGACACCCGATCGATCAGTTTCATCCTGCCTCCACGCCTTTCCCGAGCACGCTGCCGTCACGGAATGTCTACCCTGGGGACACTACTCCTAGTGGCTGACATGTCCGGTTAGCACAACACCTTGTGTCGCCGCGACGCGCGTCCGCCGGGTGAGAGTACGCCGGGACGCGCCGCGCGCGGCCCCCTATTGTGCGGCACGCTCCCTTGGGAGACCGCATCGGCACCGGCGGTCCGTATTGCTCGCTGAATGTTTGCCATATGGTGTCCGGCGGGACCGGACCGAGCTACCGGCAATGCGGCACACAGGCGCGGACGCTCCCTGCCGCTCGGCCGCGAAAGCGTTGCCGGGTGCGCCGATCCGTCATTTCCCCGGCGCGCCGGATCGCGGGCAGTGCCGCAAGTCACCGGCGGCGCTCGGCATCGTGGACCACTTCCTGTTCGTCTCGAGCGGTGGACGTCCTGGTGGCCCGGGCGCAGGCCGGGCGTGGTGGGATGACGCCGCCGCGCGAGCCCGACCGGGGTACCGGCGTCACCGTGGAGGGCGGCCACCGGGCGCGCCGCCGGGCGGCCGGCCACCGGGCTGCGGTCCGGAACCATTGCCGGCCCCGGTGTTCTGGGATTTCTCGGCGACGCCCACGGTGAGTGCCACCCGCAGCCCGGAGGACGGCGCGCCCGCCACGGTGGCCAGTTCCGCGTCCCAGCCGTCGCCGAAGACGTTGTCCGAGGCGAGGGTGACCTGCCCGAGATTGGTGACGCTGCGCGCGTAACCGGAGTCGTAGGCGAACACCGACTCGCAGGTGTCATGCGGAAGCGCGATCTGTGAGGTCAGCCGGGCGTTCTGGCCCGCGACCGCGGTCTCCAGCGAGTCGTAGACCTCGAAATGGATGTGCGGCCAGCGGCCCGAGTAGCAGGCCGGGAAGATGGACGTGAAGGTCACCTTGCCGTCGGCGTCGGCCACCTGCACGCCGCGCAGATAGTTCTGCTCGGTGACACCGTCGCTGTAGAGCGAGTAGTCGCCGTCCCGATCGCAGTGCCACACGTACACCGCCATGCCCTTCCCCGCGGCTCCACTCGCGGCAAGGTCGCGCAGAGTGAGTTCGAGCGTCATCGGAACGCCCTGCGCGACCCCGGAGTACGAGCCGAACGAACTGGTGATGTCGCTGCGCACCACCCCGGATTCGACGAGGACGTTGGGTCCGTTGGACCCGTCGCCCGGATACGGTCCCGCGGTCTCCTGCGGGGCGGCGGTGGGGCCGCCGGATTGCGCGGTCGGCGTGGCGGCGCTCGTGGTCGTGGCCGTGGTGTCGCTCGATCCCGAGGCGCAGCCTGCCGTGACCGCCGCCGCGCCCGCGGTCGCCCCGAGGAAGAACAGGGCGCGACGACGGGACATCAGCACCTTCATATCGTGTGCGAGGCCGAGATCGTGCTCGTGCCCCTCCTCATGTCGTGCGCCCACTGTCCGCCCTTTCGTTCGTCGAGATCGTCCTCAGCGACGGTAGGGACGAGCGCTAGGGACCGGCTGGGTCCGCCCTGGGAGTTCGCTGTGACCGGTTCTCCGGCTCAGCGTCTGCTGGCCCGGCGATAGCCGATGGTCGCAGGCACCGCGAAGAGCACGATCGCGCCGAGCGACCAGACGACGGTGAGGGTGAGCGGTCGCGCGAGCGGTCCGTCGAAGGCGAGCGCGCGCATGGCGTCGACCCCTACCGACATGGGCTGGTTGCGGACCACCGGTTGGATCCACTTGGGGAAGGCCACCAGCGGGACGAATCCGGTGCTGAAGAACATCATCAGCGAGGTGAGGATCGTGATCCCCTCCACCAGCGTCGCTTTCGCGGTGAACACGGCGACGGAGGTGACGATGGTGGCGAAGGCGAGGCCGAACAGGACCGGAAGGAACAGGAAGGTGATCGCCGCCGCGACGCCTTGGTGGAAGCGGAAACCGAGCACGAAGCCCACCGAGACGACAGCGAGGGTGCAGACGAAAATGCGGCAGCCCTCGGCGAGCACCCGCGAGGCCAGACCGGAGGCGCGGTGCACGGGCAGCACCCAGAAGCGGGCGAGCAGACCCGCGTCGCGTTCGCGGCCCAGCAGCACGCCTCCCGCCACCGCGCCGGACAGCGCGCCCACCAGGGCGACCATGGGCACCGAGCCGTACAGCGCGCTCTCACCGGTGAACTTCCGGATCTGCCCGCCGATCACGGTGTTCAGCATGATCAGCAGCAGGCACGGGATGATCAGCGTCTCCAGCAGGGTGACCGGGTTGCGCGCCCAGCGCAGCAGCAGGCGCTGGGTCTGGATCAGCGTGTGCGCCACCAGCGCCGACACCGACACTTCCGAGCCGGTCCAGGATTCGTGCCCGCGATCCGCCAGCAGTGCCATCATGCCCTCCTCGAACTCAGCCGGATCGACAGCGGGACGCAGACGACCAGGATGCCGAGTGCCCACGCCACCGGCGGCCCCAGCAGGGACAAACTCAACTGCCCCGCGTTCGGCCCGCTGTCCCCGGCGAACGCGCGCAAGGCGATGGCCCACTGGGACACCGGCTGATTGCGCACGAACGGCTGCACCCAAGCCGGGAACTGGTCGGCCGGCGCGATCCCGGTGGAGAGCATGCCGAAGATCAACGGCGGCAGCACCAGCGCTTGCGCGGTGGCCTCGGGATTGCGCGACACGGTGCCGATCACATCCCCGCCCCAGATCAGTGCGAGACCGATGAGCAGCGAGAACAACACGAAGCCGATGGTCTGCGCGGTGCCGAGGTAGAAGCGGAATCCGATGACGTGGCCGCAGATCAACGCGGTGATCAACCCGATCACGAGTCGGAAGACGCTGCCGGACAGGCGCGCCGTCACCGGCACCAGCGGGCCGATCGGCATGGAGCCGAAGCGCCGGTTGAGCCCGGCGACGGAGTCGGTGGCGGCGCGGAAGGCCGCCGAGACGGCGGTGAACGCGGCGGCTTGCAGCACCACCAGCGGCATCATGTACTGCGCGTAACTGCTGAATCCGGTGCCGATGACGGTCATGATCGTCTTCAGCGGGATGTAGAAACTGGCGGTGAACGTCGCGGGCGCCAGCACCGAGGTGAGCACCTCGCCGCTCTGCACCGACGGAACGATCAACCGGGTGGTCAGCACCCACCACTGCTGTGGCCGCAGCGGCGCCGCGCGGGTCTGGCTCAGCCAGGTCGCCGCCGTCACGACACGGCCTCCGGCCGCGAGAAGTCCTCCGTGGTG
Organism: Nocardia niwae NBRC 108934 = DSM 45340; assembly: GCF_001613465.1. Classification (GTDB taxonomy): domain Bacteria; phylum Actinomycetota; class Actinomycetes; order Mycobacteriales; family Mycobacteriaceae; genus Nocardia; species Nocardia niwae. The sequence goes on from NZ_BDCK01000017.1 coordinate 83,180, forward strand.
GCCAGATGCCCGGTGAGCTGGAGGAACACGTCATCGAGCGAGGGGCGGCGCAGCGCGACGTCCACCAGGTCGACGCCCGCGCTGTCCAACCGGCGCAGCGCCTCCAGCAGTGTCTTCGAGCCGTCCGGGGCGGGTATGGCAATCCGGTCGGAGTCCGGGCCGAGCGCGTCCCGGTTCTCCTGCGGCAGTAGCGCGCCCAGGGCGGCGGCGATGGCGGGCAGGTCCTTCAGGTTCAGCGGCACCACCTCGCAGTAGCTGCCGCCGGTGCGCGCCTTCAGTTCGTCGGCGGTGCCCTCGGCGATCACCTTGCCGTGATCGATGACGATGATCCGGTCGCTGAGCGCGTCGGCCTCCTCCAGGTACTGGGTGGTGAGCAGAGTGGTGATGCCCGCCTTCTTGAAGCCGGAGACCAGATCCCACACTCCCTGCCTGCTGCGCGGATCCAGCCCGGTGGTCGGCTCGTCCAGGAACACCACGTCGGGCCGGACCACCAGACCGCAGGCGATGTCGATCCGCCTGCGCATACCGCCGGAATAGGTGCCCACCTTGCGGGCCGCCGCGCGCTCGAGATCGAACTCGGCGAGCAGTTCGTCGGCTCGGGCGCGTGCGGCCCGCTTGCGCAGGCCCATCAGCCTGCCGAACATCACGAGGTTCTCGTACCCGCTGAGCATGTCGTCCAGTGCCGCGTACTGGCCGGTCAGCATGATGCTGCGGCGCACCGCCGCGGGCTCGGCCACCACGTCGTGCCCGGCGACGACGGCACGGCCGCGGTCCGGCCGGATCAGCGTCGACAGGACGTTCACCGTCGTGGTCTTGCCCGCGCCGTTCGGTCCGAGGATGCCGAGCACCTCGCCCGGCTCCGCCGCGAAATCGACTCCGCGCAATGCTTTCACCGCGCCGAAGGATTTCTCGATCCCTTCGACGACGACTCCCTGGTCGGAATTCATCCTCGGCCTCCCAGATGTGCATCGAGCACGCGCGCGATGACCGGCAGCACGTGCGGCGCTGTCAGTTCGTCGTGGGTTGCCTCGATGTCGTGGTTGATGATCTCGCCGGTCACGTACGGCCCCCAGCCATCGGGACCGAAGATGTCGGAGGTGTCGATGATCGCGCTGAAGTACACGATGTCGCCGTCGAACACCGGACGGCGGTAACCGGTTCTGGTACGCGCGGCGGCGTTGTAGGACCCGGCCATCCGCTCCAGCGTGGCCGCGTCGATCAGCGAGACCCCGCCGAGCCGTTCGCGGATCAGATCCGCCGCCTGCTGCGCGGTCGCGTCGGCGGGGACGTCGTGGATGCCGAACACCGCGCCGAAGGAGTTCACGAACGAGCCCGCGGTGAGCCGCTCGATGCTGTCGCCGTCGATGTCGGCGGTGTCGGCGTCCAGCAACGCCACCACGCCCACCTCCGCGCCATCGGCTTTCAGCCGCGCGGCCGCCGCGTGGGCGATCAGGCCGCCGAACGACCAGCCGAGCAGGTGGTAGGGACCCTCGGGTTGCAGGCCGCGGATCTCCCGCACATAGCGCTCGGCGAACTCCTCGATCGAGCGCGCGGGCGGTTCGTGACCGCCGAGGTCGGGCGCTTGCAGTCCGTAGATCGGGCGGCCGGGCGCGAGCGCGTCGGCCAATCCCAGGTAGGTCCACGACATTCCGGACGACGGGTGGATGCAGAACAGCGCCGGTTCCTCGCCGCCGAGCCGGATCGGCAGCACCACGTCCAGTCCGAGCCCGCCCGCGGCCGGCACGGCAGGCGCCGCCGTGGCCGCCGCTTCCTCCTCGGCGGCGGTGCGCGCCGCCGGGGTCTCCGCGAACCGGGCCGCCGCGTTCAGGGCCTCGATCCACAGCTCGGCCAGCTCGGTGACCTCGTGTTCGTCGAGCAGGGTGGACGGGAAGCCGAAGCTCGCCCGCAGCCGGTCGCCGATCACGACGGCGTTCACGTCGATCGCCGATTGGAGCGGCACGCCGGGGTCTTCGGCGACGTGCACGTCGCCCAGGTCGTCGGTCGGCAGCCAGCCCAGGCCCTCGAGCCCGGCCGGGATGTCGCCGGTGGAGTAGCGGCCGAGGTAGTTGAAGCCGATTCGACCCGGCAGGCGTTTCGGCAACTGCCGCGCGGTCTCGGCGTCGAGATAGCGCAGCAGGCCGAAGCCGATGCCCTTGTCCGGCACCGCGAGCAGTTGATGCTTGACGGCGCGGATCGCCTTGCCGAGCGCGGGCCCGCCGGCGAGCGCGTCGTCGACGTCGATTCCGGCCAGGTCCAGGCGCACCGGGTAGAGGCTGGTGAACCAGCCGATGGTGCGCGAGAGATCGGCGCCGGGCACCACTTCCTCCTGGCGGCCGTGACCTTCCAGCCGCACCAGCGCCGACGGGTCGCTGCCGCGCCAGCACACCAGCGCCAGCGCCAAGGTGGCCAGCAGCGCGTCGTTGACGCTGCCTTGGAACAAGCCGGGCAGCGTGGTCAGCAGCGCGGCGGTGACCTCCGCGGACACTTCCCGCTCGACCATCCGCAGCGCGCCGGACCGATCGAGGGCGGGATCGAGTTCCCGGCCGCCGATCACCGGATCGGGGGCGGCGAGCACGTCCTGCCAGTACGCCAGTTCGGCGGCCCGCCGTTCCGAGCGCGCCTCCTCGGCCAAGGCGTGGGCCCACCGCCGCATCGAGGTCCCGGTCTCCGCGAGCACCGGCGTGGCGCCCGCCGACACCTGCGCCCATGCGGCCACCAGGTCCGGCACCAGGATGCGCCAGGACACCCCGTCGATCACCAGATGGTGCGCCAGCACGATCAGCCGGCCCGATCGGGTGCGTGCGCCCGCGTCGCCCACCGGCTCCAGCCAGATGAATTGCAGCACCGTGCCTTCGGCCGGATCGAGCCGGTCGGCGGCGGCGTCCAGCTCGGTCATGGCGAACTCGTGCAGCTCGATCGGGTCGACCGCGGTGAACTCGATGCGGTGCACCAGCGCGTCCACGTCGACCGAGCCGGGCGGGCCGACCAGCAGGCGCGGGCCGTCGCCGTCGGTCACCAGCCGGGCGCGCAGCATGTCGTGCTGGTCCACCACGGCGGAGAGCACCGCGACGATCTGCGCTCGCTCGATGCCGACCGGCAGCTCCAGTACCGCGGTCTGGGCGAAGCGGTCGTAGTTCCCGCCGCGTTCCAGCATGTAGTGCACGATCGGCGTGAGCGGCAGCTCACCGACACCGCCGCCGGGCAACTCGTCCAGCGTCGCCACCGTCCCGGCCGCGTCGGCGGCCGCGGCCAGCGCCGCCACCGTGCGATGCTCGAACACTTGCAGCGGGGTGCAGGTGATCCCTTGCTGTTTGGCCCGCGACACCAGCTGGATCGCCAGGATGCTGTCGCCGCCGAGCGCGAAGAAGGAATCGTCGGCGCCCACCCGCGCCACGCCCAGCAACTCGCCGAAGATGGTCGCGAGCTGCTGTTCGGTCGGCGTTTCCGGGGCGCGGTACTCGGTGCGGTCGGCGACGAACTCCGGTGCGGGCAGTGCCTTGCGGTCCAGCTTGCCGACCGCGTTGAGCGGGATCTCGTCCAGCACGACGAACGCCGAGGGCACCATGTAGCCGGGCAGGATGTCGGCGGCGAAGGCGCGTACCTTCGCCACGTCGAGCTCGAACCCGGGGGTGCGCACCAGGTAGGCGGCCAGCGCGGTCGCACCGGTGGGGCCGGGCACGCCGAGCGTCACCGCGAAGTCCACGCCGTCGGCGCGGCCGAGCACCGCGTCGATCTCGCCCAGCTCGATGCGCTGTCCGCGCACCTTGACCTGGAAGTCGGTGCGGCCGAGGTACTCCAGTTCCGGCCCCGCCTGGCCGCGGATCCAGCGCACCAGATCTCCGGTGCGGTACATCCGCTCGCCCGGCGCGCCGAAGGGCCCGGCGACGAAGCGGGCGGCGGTGAGGCCCGACCGCGCGTGGTAACCACGCGCCAGCGCCGGTCCGGCGAGATACAGCTCGCCGGCCACGCCGAACGGGACCGGGCGCAGCCGGTCGTCGAGGACGAGCACTTGCGCGCCCTGCACCGGTGCGCCGATGGACACCGGGGCGCCCACCTCCAGCGGCGCGGAACCCGTCGCCCAGATGGTCGATTCGGTGGGGCCGTACAGGTTGACCATGGTGCGCCCGGTGGCCCAGCGCTCGACCAACTCGGCGCCGACCGCCTCGCCCGCCACGGCGAGCACCCGCACGCTGGTCACTTCGGCGGGATCGAGGGTCGCCAGCGCGGACGGCGTGATCACCATGTGGGTGACCCGCTCGCTGTCGATCAACTCGGCCAGCACGCTGCCGCCGAACACCTCCGGCGGTGCGACCACCGACGCGCCGCCGGAACCGAACGCCATGATCGCCTCGAACACCGACGCGTCGAAACTCGGCGACGCCACCTGCAGCACCCGGGAGTGCTCGTCCAGGCCGAGCGAATCCTGTTGCGCCGCGACGAGATCAGCGATGCCGCGATGGGATACCGAGACACCCTTCGGTGTGCCGGTGGAGCCGGAGGTGTAGATCATCCAGGCCGCGTTGTCCGCCCGGATGGGGCCGGGCAGTTCGCGCTCCTGCACGGGGTGGCTACCGGCGGCGCTCCACCGCTCGACGAGGGCGAGGTCGTCGAGCACCAGCCAGTTCGTGCTGTCGGGCAGCAAGGGCCGGAACGCGGCGAGGGTCAGGCCGAGCGTCGCGCCGGAGTCGGTGAGCATGTGGTCGATGCGCTCGATCGGGTGCTTCGGATCCACCGGCAGGAACGCCGCGCCCGCCTTCGCCGCGGCCCACATCCCGGTGAGCAGTTCCGCCGAGCGCGGCAGGCCCAGCGCGACAACGGTTTCCGGTCCACCGCCCGACTCGAGCAGGACTCGGGCCAGGCGATTGGCGTGCGCGTCGATCTCGGCGTAGGTGGTGATGTGCCCGCCGACCACGAGGGCGACGCGATCCGGATACCGCCGCACGGTCTCGGCCAGCAGTTGTGGCAGCGTCGTGGCCGCGGCGGGCGCGGGACCGCGTACCGGCACCAGCGTCGCCCGTTCGGCGTCGTCGAGGAGATCGATGTCGGCGATGCGGATCTCGGGCCTAGCCAGCGCCGTCGTGAGCACGCGCCGCCAGCGGGTGGCGAAGGCGGCCATCGTCGCCTCGTCGAACAGGTCCGTGGCGTAGGTCAGCACGGCCTCGATGCCCGCCGGATCTCCGTCGGCGAAGCGCTCGCGCAGATCCAAGGTCAGGTCGAACTGGGAGGCGTCGCGCTCGAAGTCCTCCACCTCGAACCGCAGGCCGGGCAGTTCCAGCACCGGTTCGACGAAGTTCTGCAGCGACAGCGACACCTGGAACAGCGGGTGGTGCGCGGTCGAGCGAGCCGGATCCAGCACCTGCACCAGTCGCTCGAACGGCACGTCCGCGTGGGCGAACGCGTCCAGGTCCGCGGACCGGACGGTGTCCAGGAACGCCGCGAAGCCCGCGCCCGGATCGACCGGCGTGCGCAGCGCCATCGTGTTCACGAACATGCCGACCAGCTGGTCGAGCGCTTCCTCGCCGCGTCCGGCGACCGGGGTGCCGATCAGCACGTCGTCGGTGGTGGCCAGGCGTGCGAGCAGCACCGCGAGCGCGGCGTGCACGACCATGAACGGGCTGACGCCGTGCGCGGCGGCGAAGTCCACCAGCGCTCGGTGGGTCTCGGCGTCGACCGTGAAGCCGAAGTCGGCACTGTGCATGGTCTGCACTGCCGGGCGCGGCCGGTCGGCGGGCAATTCCAGCACATCCGGCGCGCCCGCCAGGGTCTCGCGCCAGAACCGGATCTGGCGCGCCGCCAGCGATTCCGGGTCCGTCTCGTCGCCCAGCACTTCGCGATGCCAGAGCGCGAAGTCGGCGTACTGCACCGGCAGCGGGACGCGGGTGGCATGCCCGCCGAGAGCCCGCTCCGAGTAGGCGGTGACCAGGTCGGCGGCCAGCGGCGCCATCGACGCGCCGTCCGCGCTGATGTGGTGCACCACCAGTACGACGACGTGCACGGGCGGCGTGGCGGCCACGATCGTCTCGGGGCCCGCGGCGTAGCTCGACGCGACCGGCGCGGTCCCGGCGACGGGCCCGGACGAGACCGGCGCGGCGCCGATGGACGGAGCCGACGACACCGGCGCCGCACTCGGTGCCGCCTCGGCGCCGCCGTGCAGGCGGAACAGGCCCACCCGCAGCGGCGGCTGCGCGGCGAGGTCGAATCCGGTTCCCGCCAGCTCGGTGATCCGCTCGCGCAGGGGGCCGCCGTCCTCGGTGTCGACCACCGGCATCGCGGGCACCGCCACGTCCGCGCCCACCACCACCTGACGCGGGCCCTCCGCGTCCACGGGATAGAGGGTGCGCAGGCTCTCGTGCCGGTCGACCACGTCGACGAGCGCCGCGCGCAGCGCCTCCACGTCCAGATCGCCGGTGAGCCGCAGCGCCACCGCGATGTTGTAGGCGGGCGAGGCCGGATCCATCCGGTTGAGCACCCACATGCGCTGCTGCGCGGGCGAGAGCGGAACGCGATCTGGCCGGATCCGTGGCGCGAGAGCGAACCGGCCCGGCTCCGCGCCGGTGGCGGGCACCACCCGCGCGGACAGCTGGGCCACGGTCGGCGCGTCGAACAGATCGCGCAGCGCGATCCGCGACCCCAGCGCCGCGTTCACCCGCGCCACCACCTTCGTCGCGCTCAGCGAATTGCCGCCGAGCTCGAAGAACGACTGGTCCACGCCGACGCGCTCGCGCTCGAGGACCTCGCCGAACACGGCGGCCACCGCCTCCTCGACCGGCGTGCTCGGCGCGAGGTAAGGCCGGTGGTCTTCCGTGAAGTCCGGCACCGGAAGGGCTTTGCGATCCAGCTTGCCGACCGGCGTGAGCGGAATGGTGTCCAGCACGACGAGATAGCCGGGCACCATGTACCCGGGCAGCTCGGCGGCCACCTGTGCGCGCAGCCGCTCGACGTCCAGCCGCACGCCGTCGGCGGGCAGCACGTAGGAGACCAGCACGGTGGTCCCGGCCGGGCCGGTGCGCCCGATGGTCACCGCGTACTCGACCTCGTCGTCGCGGGAGAGCACCGCGTCGATCTCGCCCAGCTCGATGCGCAGGCCGCGGATCTTGACCTGGAAGTCGCTGCGGCCCAGATACTCCAGCTCGTAGCCGCCGCCGTTGTCGACCCAGCGCACCATGTCGCCGGTGCGGTACATCCGCTCACCGGGTTCGCCGAAGGGGTCGGCGACGAACCGGCTCGCGGTCATCTCGTACCGGTTGAAGTAGCCACGCGCGAGCGCGGGACCCGCCAGGTACAGCTCACCGGGCACCCCCACCGGCACCGGACGCAGCCAGGCGTCCAGCACCACGGTGGCCGCGCCGCGGATCGGTCCGCCGACCGTGATCGGCTCGCCCGCGACGAGTTCGCCGGGCCCCGTGGCCCAGATGCTGAACTCGGTGGGGCCGTACAGGTTCACCATGCGCCTGCCGGGCGCCCACCGCTCGATCAGTTCCGGCGTCGCCGCCTCGCCCGCGACCGCGAGCACCCGCAGCTGCTCCAGCCCGGCGGGTTCCATGGTGGCCAGCGCCGACGGCGTGATCACCGCGTGGGTGACGCGCTGGGTGCGCAGCAGCGTTTCCAGTTCCGTCCCGCCGTAGACGTCCGGCGGCGAAACCACCAGCCTGCCGCCCGCGCCGTGCGCGGTGAGCAGCTCGAACACCGAGGCGTCGAAGCTCGGCGAGGCGACCTGGAGCGCGCTGGCGGTGTGGTCGAGCGCGAGCGTCTCCCGTTGCGCCGCCACGAGATTCGCGATGCCCCGGTGGCTGAGCAGCACGGCCTTCGGCTTGCCGGTGGAGCCGGAGGTGTAGATCAGGTACGCCGTCTGGTCCAGATCGATCGGCCCGCCGCGCTCCTCATCGGTGATCGGCGCCTCGGAGACCGTCATCACCCGCCGGATGGTGTTGAGGTCGTCGAGCAGCAGCCAGTCGATCGTGCCGGGCAGCGTCTCGCCGGTCGCGGTGACCGTCACGCCGATCGGGGCCTTCGAATCGCTGAGCATGTGCTCTATACGTTCCACCGGGTAGTTCGGGTCCAGCGGAGCGAACGCCGCACCGGTCTTGGCCAGCGCCCACACCGCGACCACCGATTCGAGCGAACGGGTGAGCGCCAGCACGACGAACACCTCGCGGCCCACGCCGCGGCGCAGCAGCACCCGGGCGTAGCGGTTGGACCAGGCGTCGAGTTCTCGGTAGGACATGGTGAGCGCGCCCGCGGTGATCGCGATCGCGTCCGGATCGATCCGCGCGCCCGCGGTGAGCAGTTCGGGCAGCGTCGTCTGCGGCACCGACTCCGGGCCCCGCACCGGCACCAATGCGGTGCGCTCGGCGTCGTCGCAGTACTGCAACTGCGACACCAGTGCGTGCGGGTTGTCCGCGAGCTGGGTCAGCAGCCGGACGAAGCGATCCAGCAGGGGGCGTGCCGCCTCCGCGGGAAGCTGGTCGGCCATGTACTTCAACGTGATCCGCAGCGTGTCCCGGCCGTCGTCGCCGCGCAGCGGGATCACCATGAGATTCAGCGGATACGGCGTCGCGTCGGTGCCTTCCACGTCGAGCACCCGCATGCCCGCGATGTCCAGCGCCTGCGACAGCGCTTCGCGATCGATCGGATAGGACTCGAACACGGTGAGCGTGTCGAACAATTCGGCCAGCCCGACCGCCTGGTGGATCGCGGCCAGCCCGACATGCTGATGATCCATCAGCCGCGCCTGTTCGGACTGCACCCGCGCGAGCAGGTCGGCCACCTTCTCCGCCGGATCCAGGCGCACCCGGACCGGCAGCGTGTTGATGAACAGGCCGACCATCTCCTCGACCCCGCCCAATTCCGGCGGCCGTCCCGACACGGTGCCGCCGAACACCACGTCGGTGCGGCCGGTGAGCATGGCCAGCAGCATCGCCCAGGCGGCCTGCACCAAGGTGTTCACCGTCGCGCCCGCTTCCCGGCCCGCGGTCTCCAGCCGGGCCACGGTGTCGCGGGACAGGTCGGCGGAGAGCATGCCGGTCTCGGTCGATTCGATGCCGGCGAGGGTGGGCACCGCGCGGGTCGGTGTGTCGATGCCGGCCAGCGACTCGGTCCACGCCGCGAGGGATTCGGCGTCGTTTCTGGTCTTCAACCAGGTGAGGAACTCACGGTAGGAATGCGCGGGCGGCAGGGCCGCGGTGTCACCGTCGGTGACGTAGAGGGTGAGCAGTTCGCGCACCAGCAGCGGCGTCGACCAGCCGTCCAGCACCAGGTGATGGTTGGTCAACACGAAACGGTAGGTGTCGGGGGCGATCCGGATGAGCGTGCAGCGCAGCAGCGGGGGACGGGTGAGTTCGAACCGGGTGCGCGCGTCCAGCGCGATCACCCGGTCGGCCTCCCGGTCACGCTCCTGCGCGTCGGCGATCGCGGTGAGATCCGCTTCCCGCCATTCGATCTCGGCGTCGGCCAGGACGAGCTGACGAGGACCGTCCTCGGTCTCGGCGAAGGCGACGCGCAAGTTCTCGTGCCGGGTCACCAGAGCCTGTGCGGCGCGACGCAACCGGGCCGCGTCGACGGTGCCCGCCAGGGTGAGCAGCGACTGCACCGTGTAGCCGTCGGCGGTGTCGGAGTCGTACAGCGCGTGGAAGAGCAAGCCGTATTGCAGCGGCGAGAGCGGCCACACGTCCGCGATGTTCGGATAGTCGCGCTCCCAGGCGTCGATCTGCGCCTGCGTGACGGCGACCAGGTCGAAGTCCGACGGGCTGCGTCCGCCCGCGCGGGCGGACGCGGCGTGCCCGGCCAGCGCGCCGAGCGCCTGCTCCCACAGCGCGGCCAGTTCGGCGAGATCCGCCTCGTCGAACAGCCGTCCGGCGTAGGCCCAGGTCACCTCGAGACCGGCGTCGGTGAGCACGGCGTTGATGTCCACCGCGGCGGCCAGGGGCGCGTGGTCGTCCTGGGTGGCGGCGAACCGGCGCGGCAGCCACGGCTCGGCGTCCCCGCCGGTGGACGCGCGGCCGAGGTAGTTGAAGCTGATCTGCGGTGTCGGCGCGTCCGCGAGCGCCGCCGCGGTCTCCGGGACCAGGTAGCGCAGCATCCCGAACCCGATGCCCTTGTCCGGCAGAGTGCGCAGCTGTTCCTTGGTCGCCTTGATCGCGGCGCCCGCCGCGGCCCCGCCCGCGAACGCGTCCGCCACATCGATGCCGGTCAGGTCGACCGCGACGGGGTAGACGCTGGTGAACCAGCCCACCGTGCGCGCGACATCCGCGCCGGGCAGGACGCTCTCCGCGCGGCCGTGGCCCTCCAGCGTGAACAACGTCGATGTGCGTTCCCGCCACCGGGCCACCGCCAGCGCGAGCCCGGCCAGCAGCACGTCGTCGGCGCCGCAGTGGAAACGGTCCGGCGCGGTGGTGAGCACGGTGTGCGCGATGTCCGCGGGCACGACGGTCGTCAGTTGCGCCATGGAGCCGACCACGTCCAGGGCCGGGTCCATCGGCGCGGCGCCGAGTGCGGGATCGGGCGTGGCCAGAACGCGCTGCCACAGCGGCAGCTCGCCGGTGCGGCTGGCCGCGTGCTCACGCTGTCCATGCGCCCAGCGCCGGAAGGACGTACCGACCGGCGCGAGCTCGGCGCCCAGCGCGGCGGTGGCCAGGTCCGGCAGCAGGATGCGCCAGGAAACGCCGTCGGTGACCAGATGGTGCAGCACCAGCCACAGCAGCGGCGCGGCGCCGGAGCGCTCGATCCACACGAACCGCGCCATCACGCCCGCCTCCGGGTCGAGCCGGTCGGCGGCGCGCTGCAGCGCACGCTCACAGGTCGTCTCGAGATCCTCGTCCGTGGTCACGGCCTCCAGCAGGGCGCCCGCGTTCACCGCGCCGGGTTCGGCCACCGTCCAGCTCCAGCCGTCGCCGGTGTGGCGCAACGTCGAACGCAGCAGATCGTGCCGGTCGAACAGGGCCTGGAGCGCGGCGACCAGACTCTCGCGCTCGCTGTCGGCGGGCAGCTCGACCAGCACCGCCTGGGCGAACCGCCGCCAGGAGTCACCGGTCTCGAGCATCGCGTGCACGATCGGCGTGAGCTCCACCTCGCCGACGCCGCCGCCGGGCAGCTCGTGCACCACGCCGGTCGGCACGTCGGTGGCCACCGCCGCCAGCGCCGCGACGGTCTTGCGCTCGAAGACATCCCGCGCGCCGAATCCGAGTCCGGCCGCCTTCGCCCGGGACACCAGCTGGATCGAGACGATGCTGTCGCCGCCGAGCGCGAAGAAGCTCTCGTCGACGCCCACCGATTCCAGGCCGAGCACCTCCGCGAACAGCGCGGCGAGCGTCTCCTCGCGCGGTGTGGACGGCGCCCTGCTCGTGCCGGCGCGCGCGCCGAACTCCGGTGCGGGCAGCGCCTTGCGGTCCACCTTGCCCAGCGGCGTCAGCGGAAGACTGTCCAGCACCATGATCACGCTGGGCACCATGTATGACGGAAGCGACTCGCCCGCAGCGGCTTTCAGTGCTTCTGGATGCGGCTGCGCTCCCGGCTTCGGCAGCACGTACGATACGAGAGCCGTAGCGCCCGAACCGGTTTCGACACCGATGGTGAGCGCGAAGTCGACGTCGTGGTGGAGTTGCAGGGCGGCGTCGATCTCGCCGAGCTCGATGCGGAAGCCGCGCACCTTGACCTGGAAGTCGCTGCGTCCCTGGTATTCCAGTTCGACGCGCCCGTCGCGGATCACCCAGCGCACGAGGTCGCCGGTGCGGTACATGCGTTCGCCGAACGCGTACGGATTCGCGACGAATCGGTCGGCGGTCAACCCGTTGCGCCGGTGATAGCCGCGCGCCACACCGGGGCCGGCGAGGTAGAGCTCACCCGTGGTCCCCGGCGGCAGCGGCCGCAGCCACGGGTCGAGCACCACGGCCGACACGTCACGGGCCAGACGACCGATGGTGACCGGACCGCCCGGCGTCAGCGGGTCGCTGAGGGTCACGGTGACGGTGGTCTCGGTGGGGCCGTAGCCGTTCAACAGCCGCCGGCCCGACCACTTCGCGACGAGTTCGGGCGGGCAGGCGTCGCCGCCGACGATCACGGTGCGCAGTTCGGGCAGGGTCGCCGGGTCCAGCGAGCCCACGACGGCCGGAGTGACGTTGAGGTGCGTGACACGGTGGGCTCGCAGCACCTGGGCCAGTTCCTCACCCGCGTACGCCGACGGCGGCACCACGGCCAGCGTCGCGCCCGCCGCGAGCGTCACCAGGATCTCCTCGACCGAGATGTCGAAACTCGGTGATACCGCGTGAGCCACAACGGACTTCGCGTCGATGCCGAACCCGGCGCCGGAACTCGCCACCAGGTTGGCCAGCCCGCGGTGCGAGACGAGCACGCCTTTGGGGAGGCCGGTGGAGCCGGAGGTGTAGATGATGTACGCGACTTGGTCGGGTCGCACCGCGGCGGTCCGCTCGGCGTCGGTCAGCGGCGCGGCGTCCCGCTCGGCGATCGCCCGCTCGGCGCCCTCGTCGTCGAGGATCAGCCAGGACACTCGGTCGGGCAACGACTTCCGCGCGGAGGCGATCGTGATGCCCGCGACCACCCCGCTGTCGCCGACCATGTGCTCGATCCGGTCGGCCGGATAGGTCGGATCGATCGGCACGAACGCCGCGCCGGTCTTGGCCACCGCGATCGTCGCCAGCACGGAGCGGACCGACCGCGGGATGGAGATGGCCACAGTGCGTTCGGGTCCGGCGCCCGCGGCGATCAGCACCCGGGCCAGCCGGTTGGTGTAGTCGTCCACCTCGCGGTAGGTCAGCGCGGTCTCGCCCGCCACGAGGGCCGTCGCCAGCGGGTCACGGGCCGCGCCCGCGGCGAGGATGCCGGGCAGCGTGTCCGTCGCCACGCCCGCGGGCCCCCGGGCGGGTGCGAAATCGGCGCGCTCGGCCTCCGACAGCACCGGCACGCTCGCCAGCGGCGCGTCCGGGCCTGCGGCCAGGAAGCGGTGCAGGAACGACAGGAAGCGGCGGTGCTGACCGGCCAGTTCGGCGTCGGAGTAGAGGTTGCCGTTGGCCTGGAAATCGATATGCGTGCTCTCACCGCCGACACCGGGATACAGGTTGACGAACAGGTCATCGATCAGCCCTGAGGTCAGCACGTGCAAACGCCCCGTGACCGGACCGAGCTGGATCCTGGTGTCGACCATCATCAGGTTCACCGAGGGTCCGAACGACCCGGCCTCGTCCATCGGCCAGCCCAGATCGCGGAAGATGTCCTCCTGCCGGTAGCGCTGGCGCCGCAGCGCCCCGGTCAGCTCGCCCTGGGCCGCCCCGATCACGTCGCCGACCGTCGTGGCCGGCGTCAGCCGCAGCCGCAGCGGTACCACGTTGGCGATCATGCCGCCGGAACGCCGCAGCGTCGCGGTGGTGCGCGCGGACACCGGGAGGCTCAGCACGACCTCCGGGGCGCCGGTCATCGCCGACAGGTACGCGCCGAACGCGGCGACCACGGTCGGCGCGACACCGGAGGACACCTGCTCGGCCACGGCGTCCAGCAGTCTCGCGGTCTCGGCGGGCAGCGCGCCCGTGACTCGGCTCGGATGCCCGTCCACGCCCGCGGTGCGCCCGGCCAGGCTCACCGGATCGGCCATGCCGTCCAGGTGCGCGAGCCAGTGCTCCCGGTCCGCGCTGAACCGCTCCGAACTGCGGTAGGCCAGATCCGCCTCGACGATCTTGCGCAGGTCCTCCGCCTTCGCCGGCGGCGCCTCGCGGCCCTCGACGGCGGCGTTGTACAGCTCGCCGGTGCGCTGCACCATGGTCAGCGCGCCCATGCCGTCGAGCACGATGTGGTGGATGCGCGAGTACCAGAACCAGCGGTCCGCGCCGACGCGCAGCATGGCGATGCGCACCAGCCGGTCGCGGGTCAATTCCAGCGGCGCCTCGTACTCCGCGCGCATCCACGCGTGCGCGGCCGCCTCCGGATCGGGTTCGGCGCGGAAGTCGAGCGTCTCCAGACTGTCGTCGAGGGTGGGGTCGACGAACTGGAACGGATGACCCTCCACCTCGATCAGGCGGAGATAGCCGGTGCCGAACTCGCGCCCGGCCTGCCGCGCCGAACGCGCGAGCAGCTCGAGGTCGATCGGCCCGGCCAGTTCGACGTACTGGGCGATGGAGATCGGCGTGGCGCCCGCGACATGCTGGGCGAACCAGATGCCGCGTTGCGCCGCCGACAGGGCGAAGGCTCCGTCGGGGAGAACTGTGTCCGGATTTTTCGCCGAAAGGGAAGGCTGTTGCATGACGTGTCCTACGTTCTGACCGCGGTCGGGCTATCCGGCAATGACCGCCCGTAGCCACCGCAGTAGCGGTAGTACCTGCCGCCGCACAGCACGCGGCAACTCAATTCTGAACCGGCGCGGCCGGCGCTGCGGGGGTATTGCGCACACTGCGCGACCCGAACATCGCTGTTCGGGTCGCGGGGGACGGGCAGTGCCCGGTCAGGCGGTTTTCGGGAGAAGATCCAGGTCGGCCGTGCGCAGCGGCGCGGCGGAACTGGCCAGGTAGCGCTGCAGGGTGGAGCGCTCGTCCAGCACCAGCCAGGTGATCTCGTCCGTGGGCTCGGGTCGCTGCTCCTTGGTGGTGACGCCGACCGGGGTGCCGAGCGCGTAGGAGCGGTCCTCGGTGACCGGGACGGCGATGGCGCCGATCTTGGTGACGGCCCGCTCGGCCACCACGGACTCGATGGTCTGGTCGATCGCCACCGCGACCCGCGTGCCCGGTCCGGCGCCGATGGCGAGCAGCAGCCGGGCGAGGCGGTTGGACCAGCGATCGAGTTCGGCGTAGGTGAGGTCGCAATCGGCGGTGGACACCACGACCGCTTGCGGATCGACATCGGCGACGGACTGCGCTTGCGGCAGGACGTACAGGTTGTCGGCGAGCGAATCGGTCAGCGTGTGCATGTCGTGTCCTCGAGTGTCGATGGAGAGGTTCTCGGCGTACCTCTGAATCTCGTCCTCGAAAGGGCTTTTCGACAGCAACCCCAGCGCTGGTCCGCGCACTCCCAGGGTGGGGGAAACCTCACCCAAGGGGGTGGGCCGGTCAGTCGGTCACGTAGCCGTTGAGCGTGTTGCGCAGGTCGGTGAGCAGGGCGCGGGCGGCGGTGAGGCCTTCGCCGTGCCAGACGCTGTCCTCCACGGCGAACACCCGGCGGTCGGTGGCGGCGCCGAGTTCCTTCCACTCGTCGGTGCGCAGCACCGTCTCCCCGTGCTTCTTGCCCTCCGGGCCCGCGAGGATCACGTAGACGACGTCGCCTTCCACCTTCGTGGCGAACTCGTCCTCGCGCACGTCGAACGAGGCGCCGCGCTGGGCCGCGGGACGCTGCACGCCCGCGTCGCCCAGCACCTGGCCGGAGAAGCTGTCGCCGCCCTGCACCCGCTCGGTGTCGGCGGTGAACCGGACGACCGACGCCTGGGTCTGGCCCGCCGCCAGCGTGGCGCCGGTGTCACGTGCCTCGGTGCGGTAGTTCTGCAGCGCGGTCTCGGCCGCACCGCGCCGCCCCAGACCCGCCGCGAATGCCGCGAACTCGGCCTGCCAGCTGTTGCCCGAGCCGACCAGCACGGTGGGGGCGATGGCCTGCAGCGCGGTGAAACTCGCTGCGCCGGTGGGAATCTCACCCAGGATCAGGTCGGGATGCAGGCTCGCGATCCGGGCCGGGTCGGGCTGCTCGGCGGTGCCGACGCCCGGGATCTTCAGCACGCCGGTGCCCAGATAGGCCGGCTGCGGACTCGGCCCGTCCATGGTCACCGTGCCCACGACCCGCTCCCACAGGCCGAGCGCGCAGACGGCGTCCAGCGCGGAGGTGGTGAGCACGACGATGCGCTGCGGATCGGCGGGGACCTCGGAGACGCCGGACGCGTGGGTGACGCTGCGGGTGGCCTCACCCGGATCCGGCGCGCTCGGCAGCGCGCACGCCCGGGTGGTGTCGCGCTCGAGCCCCACCACACCCGCGCCCGCGATATTGGTGGTGGTGCGCACGATGGAGGCCGAGTCGTCGGTGGTGCCGCCGCATCCCGCGACGAGGAGCGCGGCACACGCGGCCACGACCGCCCGGAACCGATGACCGGCCGCGCTGTTGCGATGGCGGATCGCGCGAATTCGGGTGCCTCCATGCATCACATCGCTCACCGGCATGCGTGTGAGGGTACATGTCGGCGCCGGTCGTTCCGTGGGTGAGGTGGGAGCGGTTGGTGTCGGGCGTGGTTTTCGACGCGTTCCATCTGGCGCGGGTCCGCCGCGCCTTTCGAACGAGGTCTGCCCATGTTACCGTTTCGATGCGGTCGCGAACGGGGAGTTGTGCGACAACGGCAAGGGGGAATCATGAGATTGCGTTCTATTCGGCTTGCTTTGTTCTTGTTCATGGTTGTCTGTACTGTTGCCGGAGGCGGCGGGGCGTCTGCGACGCCTCCGCCCGGATCGAAATTCGACTACGAGAAGTTCGCGGCCGATATGGCGGCGTGCGATGCGGACGGCAGCTCGATGAACGAGAATCAGATTCTGTACGGAGCCGTTCATCCGAACGGCTCGAAGATGCAGTTTCGGTGCTACGCATTGCGCCATATGATTGATGGCGGGCATGATCCGTTCGTCAATCCGAAGGCATTTTTGGACTGTATGGACCGGTTGGTGAGCTTCGGCTTTCCCAGGGATGGCAACAAGCCGGGGCACAAACAGCACATACTCCAGTACAACGGCACGAGCAGCCGGGCGAAACTCGCCTACGACACGAACCGCGGCAACGACATCCTCACTGTCTATACTGAGCCGCGGGACAACGAGTGGTTCGCCTGCGCGACCACGTAATTCATTCGAACGGGGGCGCTGAAAGCAGATGGGGACACGTCGACGCGAGCTGGTCGCTGCTGCCAGGCGGGGTGAGGACGCCATCGAGGAACCGCTGTCACGGCTGCGGCTCGATCTGACGGAGATGGTCCGTTTCTGCGGTCGGGTCTTCTGCGGCGAATCTTCCAGTCATGCTCTGGCGGTGCATGCCCTCCGCGCACGAAGTGCCATCGCGATTGTCGGCTGGATGGATGGATTCACCGTATTCGATCGCTTGCGCTTGGCGGCGCTCGACAGCATCGCCGGAGACATGAACGGTTTGCACGCCGACTCCATCGACTTGGTGAACGCGGATCGAATAGCCGATGGGGTGACGCAGTTCTTCCGGCAGAGAAAAGTGTCGGCGCGTCCGCTGGAGGGAATTTTCCTGATCTGCCTGAACGAGGCATATGCTGTCAGCGGCGGGTATCGGGAGCCGTATCTCGGGGCACGGAACATCGCGGAAATGAGATTGTTCAGCGACCTCGAGGACGAACCGTTCGTCGCCTTGTGTGACGAACTGACGACTCGATTCGAAGAATCCACCGGTGAGAATTCGTCGATCGTCGCGAGCATCGAGGACGTTATGGCGGAGTTCGTGCGCACGAATCCGGTGTGAGAAAGCCGTGCACGCGTGACACGTGGCCCCGCACGAAGAGTCGGAGTGGCGGGGAGTCTTCGCACGGGCCCGTCCGCCTCACGCGCGGTTGCCGCCGATGCTGAAACGGGCGCCGGTGGAGTCGGTGACCGCGGACATGCGGCCGTAGGGGGTGTTCTCGGGTGGGGAGAGCACCTTCCCGCCGAGTTCGACGAGCCGCCCGACCGTCTTGTCCACGTCGTCGGCGCCGAAATAGACGATCCAGCCCCCGGGTGCGCCTTCGGGCAGGAAGGCCGAGGCGTCCATGACGCCGCCCAGCATCGGGCTCTCGGCGTGGATCGTGGAGTAGCGGAATCCGGGGGCATCGGAGATGGTGAAGACGTCCGACCAGCCGAACACCTCCCGGTAGAACGTCAGCGAGGCGTCGTAGGCGCGGGTGTGCAGCTCGAACCAGGACGGCGCGCCCGCGTGCTCGCCCCACTGGCCGCCGGAGACCAGGCCCATGGTCTCGAATCCGGGAAACGTTCCGGCTTGCCAGAGGCCGACGCCCGCACCGCCCACGTCGCCCAGCACGGCCATCGTGCCCAGTTCGCCGACCGCCATCGGGGGCACGACCAGCGACGCCCCCGCCGCGGTCGCCGCGTCGGCGGTGGCCTGCGCGTCGGGACTGGACAGATACACCGTCCACTGTTCCGGGCTGTCGGTGTCGCCGGGCATCCTGGCCATGGCGCCCGCCACCGCGCGCCCGCCCTTGCGGAAGGTGACGTATCCGCCGAACTCCTCGCCCGCGCTCTCGGCGCTCCAGTCGAACAGCTCGCGGTAGAACGCGATACTCCGATCGAGATCGGAGCTGTACAGATCGACCCAGCAGGGATCGCCGGGCTTCATGCGGTTCGTTTCGGTCATCTCGCTGGTCTCCTGGCCTGGGGTGAACTCGTGTCACCTCTACAGACGTCAGCCGCCCGCGGAACTCATCGGCCCCGGCGCGACAAGTTCGAGCGACGGATGACCTCAGGCCTACCAGCATCGCAATCATCCGAGCCACCGGTTGGCGACTACGCGCCACCTCACCCCGACCACGTCTTTCGAGCGAAGCGAGACCGAGCATGTGCCGTTCGCGGCCCGCGAGCCATACAGGGGCCGCGAACACGCCGCGCCGCAGGCGCGGCCGAACAAATACGACAGAGAGTAGGACCCGTTCGGCTCGCCGCATCGCCACGGGTTTACGATTCGAAGAGCGCAAGCGAACTGTCGTCTATCCCGACATCGGGACGGATGCGATCAGCGGAGCCTGCGGAGCGACCTAAAGGCACCTTTCAGGAGGATCAGTGACTGCCGTAGAGCCCCAGCCAGTCCCTCAGTTGGAAGCGACTCGGCCTTATCCGGCTCGGACCGGGCCGAAGGGCTCGTTCATCTACAAGATGGTCACCACCACGGACCCCAAGGTCCTGGGTGTCATGTACCTGACCACGTCGATGGGCTTCTTCCTCATCGGTGGCCTGATGGCCCTGCTGATGCGCGGCGAGCTGGCGCGACCCGGCCTGCAGTTCCTCTCGACCGAGCAGTTCAACCAGCTGTTCACCATGCACGGCACGATCATGCTGCTGTTCTACGCGACCGCGATCGTGTTCGGCTTCGCCAACATCATCCTTCCGCTGCAGATCGGCGCTCCCGACGTCGCCTTCCCGCGCCTGAACGCCTTCAGCTACTGGCTGTACGCGTTCGGCGCCAGCATGGCGACCGCGGGCTTCATCACCCCGGGCGGCGCCGCGGACTTCGGCTGGACGGCGTACGTGCCGCTCACCGACATCCTGCACTCGCCCGGTGTCGGCACCGACCTGTGGATCCTGGGCCTGGCGGTGTCCGGTCTGGGCACCATCCTCGGTGGCGTGAACATGCTGACCACCGTGGTCTGCCTGCGCGCTCCGGGTATGACCATGTTCCGGATGCCGATCTTCACCTGGAACATCGCCGTCACCAGCGTCCTGGTGCTGCTCGCCTTCCCGCTGCTGACCGCCGCGCTGTTCGGCCTGGCCTACGACCGCCACCTGGGTGGCCACATCTACGACCCGGCGACCGGCGGCATCCTGCTCTACCAGCACCTGTTCTGGTTCTTCGGCCACCCCGAGGTGTACATCATCGCGCTGCCGTTCTTCGGCATCGTCTCGGAGATCTTCCCGGTCTTCTCGCGTAAGCCGATCTTCGGTTACACCACGCTGGTCTACGCCACCCTGGGTATCGCCGCGCTGTCCATCGCGGTGTGGGCGCACCACATGTACGCCACCGGCGCGGTGCTGCTGCCGTACTTCTCGTTCATGACCTTCCTCATCGCGGTCCCGACCGGTGTGAAGTTCTTCAACTGGATCGGCACCATGTGGCGTGGTCAGCTGACCTTCGAGTCGCCGATGCTGTTCTCCATCGGCTTCATCGTCACCTTCCTCTTCGGTGGTCTGTCCGGCGTCATCCTGGCCAGCCCGCCGCTGGACTTCCACGTCACCGACTCGTACTTCGTCGTGGCGCACTTCCACTACGTGCTCTTCGGCACCATCGTGTTCGCCACCTACGCGGGCATCTACTTCTGGTTCCCGAAGATGACCGGACGGATGCTGGACGAGCGCCTGGCGAAGTGGCACTTCTGGACGACCTTCATCGGCTTCCACACCACCTTCCTGGTGCAGCACTGGCTGGGCGCCGAGGGCATGCCGCGCCGCTACGCCGACTACCTGCCCAGCGACGGCTTCACCACGCTGAACACCATCTCCACGATCGGCGCCTTCGTGCTCGGCGCGTCGATGCTGCCGTTCCTGTGGAACGTCTTCAAGAGCTACCGCTACGGCGAGGTGGTCACCGTGGACGACCCGTGGGGCTACGGCAACTCGCTGGAGTGGGCCACCACCTGCCCGCCGCCGCGGCACAACTTCTACGAGCTGCCGCGCATCCGCTCCGAGCGTCCCGCGTTCGAGCTGCACTACCCGCACATGGTCGAGCGCATGCGCGCCGAGGCGCATGTGGGCTGGGGCTCGGGTAAGCACGCCACGGAGCTGCACGAGCCGAACGCCCTGGCGAAGTAGGGCGCCTTCGCACCGGGGCCGGGCGTATGACGTCCGGCCGCGCCGTAGGATTCATCGCGACGAGTGTGCACCCGCTGGTCACCAGCGGGTGCACACTCGTTTGTGGAGATCGTTTGCAGAGATCAGTACGCACCGTGCGTTGCGACAACGACGTCCAGCACAGCGACGGCGAACATCGAACATGGAGCGCATCAGTTGGCCGACACCACCGTCCTCGTCACCGTCACCGGGCCCGACCGTCCCGGTGTGACGTCCGTGCTGCTCGCGGCCATGTCCCGGCACCAGGTGAGCCTGCTGGACGTGGAGCAGGTCGTGATCAGGGGCAGGCTGACCCTGGGCGTCCTGGTCGCCTGCCCGACCGACGCCGAGGCGTTGCAGGACGAGCTGGAAGAGGCCATGAACACCGTCGGCATGCACGTCGACGTCGAGGTGGACGCGGCGATCGGCAGGCAGCCGATGTCCACGCACGCGGTGGTCATCCTCGGCAGCCCGGTCACCGCGCGCGCGTTCAGCGCGGTGTCACGGCAACTGGCCGCCCTCGGCGCGAACATCGACACCATCCGCGGTATCGCCGACTATCCGGTGACCGGCATGGAGTTGCTGGTCACCGCGACCGACTCCGGCCCGGACACCGATTCGCGGCTGCGCACGGCGCTGGCCGAGGTCGCGGTGGCCGAGCAGGTCGATGTGGCGGTGGAGCGCGCGGGGCTGGCCCGGCGCGGCAAGCGGCTGATCGTCTTCGACGTCGACTCGACGCTGATCCAGGGCGAGGTCATCGAGATGCTCGCGGCGCACGCGGGCGTGGAGGACGAGGTCCGCAAGGTGACCGAGGCCGCGATGCGCGGGGAGATCGACTTCGCGGAGTCGCTGCGGCAGCGGGTCGCGACGCTGGCCGGACTGGACGAGTCGGTGATCGAGGAAGTGGCCGACCGGATCGAGCTGACCCCGGGCGCGCGCACCACCATCCGCACGCTGCGCCGCATCGGTTTCCGCTGCGGGGTGGTGTCGGGCGGCTTCCGGCAGGTGATCGAACCGCTGGCGCACGAGCTGGAACTGGACTTCGTGCAGGCGAACACGCTCGAGGTGGTGGACGGCAAGCTGACCGGCCGGGTCGTCGGCGAGATCGTCGACCGGGCGGCCAAGGCGACCGCGCTGCGCAAGTTCGCGGCCGAAGCCGGGGTGCCGATGGAACAGACCGTCGCGGTGGGTGACGGCGCCAACGACATCGACATGCTCAACGCCGCCGGGCTCGGCGTCGCCTTCAACGCCAAGCCTGCGCTGCGCGAGGTCGCCGATGCGGCGCTCTCGCACCCCTATCTGGACGCCGTCCTGTTCATCCTCGGGGTCACCCGGCACGAGGTGGAGGCCGCCGACGCCCGGGACGGCCTGCTGCGCCGCGTCCCGCTGGGCTGATCGTCCGGCCCGGTTTCGTTCGGCCTCGGTAGGCTCGCTGCTGTTGATCTTTCGGCGATCGGAGGACGGGTGCGGAAGGCCCTGCTTGTGCTGCTGGCCGGATCGGTGGTGGCGGGGTGCGGCAGCTCGCCGGACGGCACGACGACCGAGTCCGCGGATCCCGTTGTGCGCGTGAGCGAAACGGGCGACGGGCAGCAGCGGCGACTGCGGGTCGGGCAGCGGCTGGTGGTCGCGCTGCCGTCGAATCCGTCCACGGGCTACTCCTGGAGCATCGCGATGGTGGACGCGACTGTGGCGAAGCAGGACCGCGAGGCGGATTTCGAACCCGATCCGGCCGTCCCTGTCGCGCCGGGCGCGGGAGGTACGGCGGTGTGGAGTTTCGTCGGCGCGGCCGCGGGCCGGACGCCGCTGACGATGGAGTACCGGCGTCCGTGGGAACAGGGCCTCGAACCGGCCAGGACGTTTTCGTTGACGATCGAGGTGGAGCGATGACGAGCATTCCGGAATGCGGCGCCGAAGTCCGGGATGACGGCGAGAATCTTCCGGCGGCAACGATTTCGGACGTCGAAGGATTCCGGTCCCGGCACGCGGAGCTGTCCGGTGGCTACGGTGCGGGCGATCCGGACGATCCGGCCATGGTGCAGGCGATGCAGATGGTCCTGCATCTGCCCAAGACCGATCCGCCGCCGCGCAGTGCGCTGCTGGCCGCCGCCGCGTCGGCCGCGGTGGCGCTGTGCCTGGACGAGCGAGTCGGGCCGGGCGGCGAGTGGGAGGAACGCTATCTCGGGTGGAAGCGTTCACGAATCCGCAAGGTGGCCCGCCGGGCTCGCGGCGCTCAATGGCGTGCGACGTGCGGTGTGCCGGGCGTCACCGTCGAGATCGACGGCGCGCAGGCGCGGGCGCTGGTCCCAGGGCCGGTGGGCGAGGTCGATCCGCGGATCAGGCGGCTGCAGATCGGCGGCACCGATCTCGAGCACGACGATCCCGGTCCGCCCGATCCGCACCTGCCGGTGCTCTGGGTGAACGCCACGCTCGGCATGACGCTGGGCAAGACCGCCGCGCAGGTAGGCCACGCGAGCATGCTGCTGGCCGGTGCGCTGCCGTGGGAGCACGCGCTGCGCTGGGCGGAACTCGGCTTCCACTGCGCGGTGCGCGAGGCCGATCCGCTGCGGTGGGCGGCGCTGGCCGAGCAGGTGGCCGGGGGCGGAGCCGTCGCCGTGCGCGACGCGGGATTCACCGAGGTGGCCCCGGGCTCGATGACGGTGATAGCGGTGCCCGCGCGAGCCTGGTGAACCGTCGCGCGGGCGTGTCGGAGGGGCGCCCGGGACGGCCGTGAGGGCGGTGTTCCGGCATAGATCCGACCGACCGGCTCGGTTTTCCCTCCCCGCGTTGGCAAGTGCCCCCACAGGTGGGCCAAGATGGAGCGCGTGCCGCAACCGGATCCCGATCTGCTCATCGATTTCACCGACGTCACCGTCCGCCGCTCCGGCCATACCCTGGTCGGCCCGGTCACCTGGCAGGTCGAGCTCGACGAACGCTGGGTGGTCCTCGGGCCCAACGGCGCGGGCAAGACCTCGCTGCTGCGGATGGCCGCCGCCGAGTTGCACCCGACCGCGGGCATCGCCCATCTGCTGGGGGAGCGGGTCGGCAAGGTGGACATCAGCGAGTTGCGTCCGCGCATCGGCCTGTCGTCGGCCGCGGTGGCCAGCCGGGTGCCGATCGACGAGAAGGTCAGCGATCTGGTGATCTCCGCGGGTTACGCGGTGCTCGGCCGCTGGCGGGAGCGCTACGACGACGTCGACACCGACCGCGCCATCGACATGCTGGAAAGCCTGGGTGCCGAGCATCTCTCGGACCGCACCTACGGCACCCTGTCGGAGGGCGAGCGCAAGCGGGTGCTCATCGCCCGCGCGCTGATGACCGACCCCGAGCTGCTGCTGCTCGACGAGCCGGCCGCGGGCTTGGACCTGGGCGGCCGCGAGGAACTGGTCGAGCGGCTCGGCGATCTCGCCGCCGACCCGGACGCGCCCGCGATCGTGCTGGTCACCCATCACGTCGAGGAGATTCCGCCCGGATTCACCCACGGTCTGCTGCTCAACGAGGGGGAAGTGGTGGCGCAGGGACTGCTCTCCGACGTGCTCACGTCGGAGAACCTCAGCGACGCCTTCCGCCAATCCATCGCGCTGGATCGAGTCGACGGCCGCTACTTCGCGCGGCGATCGCGGCGCGCGGGCAGGCACCGCACCCGCTGATCCACGCGGCGTGCCCTCGCTCACCAAGCGCGCGTTAGGGTGCAGGAGTGAGTGAGACAGATGTGCAGGCAGACTCTCGGCAACCGGCGCCGCCCCTGAAGGACGCGTCGACGGTGATGCTGGTGCGCGACGGCGCCGACGGGCCGGAGATCTTCCTGCAACGCCGGGTGGGGGCCATGGCGTTCGCCGCGGGCATGACGGTGTTCCCCGGCGGCGGCGTCGATCCGTCCGACGGCACCGCCGACATCGCCTGGGCCGGTCCCGAGCCCGCCTGGTGGGCGCAGCGGTTCGCGACCACCGAGACCA
This sequence comes from Nocardia niwae NBRC 108934 = DSM 45340, assembly GCF_001613465.1. Lineage (GTDB taxonomy): Bacteria > Actinomycetota > Actinomycetes > Mycobacteriales > Mycobacteriaceae > Nocardia > Nocardia niwae. Next base: position 107,643 of record NZ_BDCK01000017.1, read on the forward strand.
GGGCCAAGGCGCTGGTCTGCGCGGCCGTGCGCGAGACGTTCGAGGAATGCGGTGTGCTGCTGGCCGGTCCGACCGCCGACAGCGTCGTCTCCGACACCACCGGCTACCGGGACGCGCGCGGCAGGCTGGAACACCGGGAACTGACGTTGGCGTCGTTCCTCTCCGGGGAGAAGCTGGTGCTCCGCGCCGACCTGCTGCGGCCGTGGGCGAACTGGATCACCCCGGTGATCGAGCCCCGCCGTTACGACACGCGGTTCTTCGTCGCGGTGCTGCCGGAGGGGCAGCGCGCCGACGGCGCGACGTCCGAGGCGGCGGAGGTGCGCTGGAGCACCCCGGCGGAGGCGCTGGCGCGCTGGCGCTCGGGCGTCGACGTACTGCTCCCGCCGACCTGGTCGCAGCTGGTCGCGCTCGGCGAATTCCGCTCCACCGCCGACATCCTGGCCACCCAGCGCGCGATCGACCCCATCCTGCCGGTCCTGGCCGACCTGGATGGCCGACAGATGCTGTCCTTCCCCGACAACCGCCGTTACTTCGCCGACCTGCCCGACGCCGGGCGACTCAGGGGGTCCGTGCGCCCGTGAGCGCGGGCGGCGCACTGAGCGACAGAGCTCCGGCAGACGAACCGCGATGAGTTTCGCGGTGGTTGATCGTCTATACCCACACACCCGATCAACTGCCCCGAGGAGAACATCATGGCCGCCACTTACACCTTCGACGTCTTTTCCAGCCTCGACGGCTACGGCGGGGTGAGCGGCGGCGATTGGGGCGGCTACTGGGGCAAGCAAGGTCCCGAACTGCTCGATCACCGCTTCGCCTTGTACGAGACCGGGCAGCGGATGGTCTTCGGTGCCAACACTTATCGGGCGTTCGCGCAGATACTGGCCGAGGGCGCCGAGGAGTCGGTGCGTGATCCCTGGGTCACCCGGATGCGGAACCTGCCGGCGACGGTGGTGTCGACCACCCTGAACGGACCGCTCGACTGGCCGGACGCGACCGTCGTGAGCGGTGACGCCGTCGACGTCGTCGCCCGGCTCAAAGCGGAGTCCGAGGTGCCGTTGCGCTCGCACGGCAGCCTGTCGATGAACCGGGCGCTGATGGCTGCCGGTCTGGTCGACCGCGTCCAGGTGACGATCTTCCCGGTGATCACCGGCCGGACCGGTGACGCCCCGATCTTCCGTGGTGCGGCCGACTTCGACCTCGAGCTGATCGAGAGCCGGACGCTCGACGGCAACATCCAAGAACTCACCTACCGGCCCACCCTGCATGTCTGAGCACGCCGCAGCCGCACCCGCAGCCGGCACGGGCCTTCCTGGCGGACCGGGCCATCCATCAGTCGCCCGCTGAGGAGGAATCAGACATGACGAGACCGTCGATTCGGAATCGTTGCCCCGCTCAGGACCGACCTGCCGACGTGGCGCGATCGCGTGCGCCGCATCGCCGACAGCGGCTACTCGACGCTGCTGGTGCCCGACTTCCCGCTGACGCAACCGGCGCCCGGCCCGATGCTGGCCACCGCCGCGGCCTGGACCGACCTGCGCGTGGGCGCCTGGGTGTACGCCTCTCCGCTACACCCGGCCTGGCTGACGGCGTGGGAAGCGCACTCGCTGTCGCTACTGACCGACGGCCGCTTCGGCGGCGAGGGGCGACGCAAGGCGGCACCCCCGGTTTCGCGAGCCGACGTCGGGAGTCGTCTTCGGTCCCGCGCCGAAGCCGGGGCTCGCGGCTGCACCTGGCATGGTTTGCGGCGCTTCGCACCCGGTAGCGTGGCGTCTCATGGCCGAATTCGTGACCCTGGAGCTGCCGGAGGGTGATGTCGCGCGGGGCGTGGCCGTCCTGCGGTTCGCCCGCCCGCCGATGAACCTGCTGAATGTGCAGCTGGTGCGCGAACTGGCGGAGGCGGCCGACGCCGTCGCCGCGGATCCGAGGGTCGCCGCGGTGGTCGTGTACGGCGACGAACGGGTGTTCTCGGCGGGAGACGACGTGGCCGAACTGTTCGGTCTCGGCAGCGAGCAGGCCGCCGCCATGGCGGCCGATCTACAGCGCGACCTGGGCTGCCTGGCCCGTATTCGGCAGCCCACCGTCGCGGCGATCAGCGGATACTGCCTGGGTGCCGGGCTGGAGCTGGCGCTGGGCGCGGACCGCCGCGTCATCGGTGACAACGTCAAGCTGGGCCTGCCGCAGATCAAGACCGGCCTGATCCCGCTGGCGGGCATCCGGCGGCTCGCGCTGCTGATCGGGCCCGGCCCGGCCAAGGACCTCGTCTACACCGGCCGATTCGTCGGGCCGGACGAGGCGAAGGCGCTAGGTCTCGTCGACGAGGTCGTCGCGCCGGACGACGTGTACACCGCCGCGATGCGCTGGGCGGCCCAGTTCGCCGGCGGCCCCGCCCGCGCGCTGGCCGCCGCCAAAGCGGTCTTCGAAGCAGGTCCGCACGGCCTCGATCGGGCGCGCGGCGAGTGGTCGGCCCTGTTCGAAACCGAAGATCGCCTGATAGGAACAGGTTCCTATCAGGCCGACGGTCCGGGGTCGGCGGAATTCGTGGGCCGATAGCAGGCGTCAACTGCGGATTTGGGTAGGCTTGCCGACCATGACGGTACGTCCCGACGACCCCGCGCCGAACCCGCACGCCACCGAGGCAGAGGTCGAAGCAGCGCTCAAGGATACGAAGCTGGCCCAGGTGCTCTACCACGACTGGGAAGCCGAGACCTACGACGACAAATGGTCCATCTCCTATGACGAGCGCTGTATCGAGTACGCGCGCGGCCGTTTCGATCTGGCCGTCGGTCCCGCGCCCCTGCCCTACGGCAAGGCGCTGGAACTGGGCTGCGGTACCGGCTTCTTCTTGCTGAACCTGATGCAGGCGGGCGTGGCGAAGTCGGGTTCGGTCACCGACCTGTCGCCGGGCATGGTGAAGGTCGCGCTGCGCAACGCGCAGAATCTTGGTCTGGACGTGGACGGCCGGGTCGCCGACGCGGAGACCATCCCCTACGAGGACGACACGTTCGATCTGGTGGTCGGCCACGCGGTGCTGCACCACATCCCCGACGTCGAGCTGGCGCTCAAGGAATGCCTGCGCGTGCTCAAGCCGGGCGGCCGCTTCGTGTTCGCCGGTGAGCCCACCACGGTCGGCAACTTCTACGCGCGCTGGCTGGGCCGGATCACCTGGAAGGCCACCACCACGGTGACCAAGCTGCCGATGCTCAGCGACTGGCGGCGCCCGCAGGAGGAGCTGGACGAGTCCTCGCGCGCGGCCGCCCTGGAAGCGGTCGTCGACCTGCACACCTTCGATCCGCGCGCCCTGGAGGCGATGGCCCGCTCGGCGGGCGCCGTCGAGGTGGCGGCCAAGACCGAGGAGTTCGCCGCAGCGCTGTGGGGCTGGCCCGTGCGCACGTTCGAGGCCGCGGTGCCCGCCGAGAAACTCACCTGGCGTTACCGGATGGCCATGTACCGCGCTTGGCTGGGGCTGAGCTGGGTGGACGAGAACGTCATGCGCCGCGTGGTACCGCGCCAGTTCTTCTACAACGCCATGATCACCGGCGTGAAGCCCAGCTCCGCCGGAAAGTAGTGGTTCGCGATCCCTCTCGCGACCGCATCGCCCACCGCGGCGGCACGGTCGGTGCCGCCGCCGTGGGTGGGTACGAGCCCATATCGCCGTTCCGGAATCCGGAGATGGAACGCGGCGGAAACGGTGACCGGGCGAAGGCTTGCCGGATCGCCACCGGCATGATCGCGATTGCCGGAATGGGCCGGGCCGACTCGGTGCACGAGCCTTCGGGACATCCGTAGTGGGTTATCGCTTCACCCGCGATGACGTCGGGTACCTGGGTAGCGCGACCGGCCGGGCCGCGCTGGCAGAGGTGGATCGTCTGGCGCTGACTTCAACGTCCCTGCTGAAGGACCTCGAGCAGGTGCGCCGCGCCCACGGTGACCGGGCCGCGGCTCTGGTCGAGACGGTCCGGCTGCGCCGCCGCGCTACGCCCAAACTCGCCGGCGCGGGGGAGTGGCTGTTCACCGACGACGCCTTGCAGCAGGCGACCCCGACCGCCGTCGGCCGGCATCGGGCCGCGCGCTTGGCCGGGCGGGCGGTGCATGACGTGACCTGCTCGATCGGTGCCGAACTCGTTGAGCTGGCCGTGGTGTGCCCTGCTGTGGTTGGCAGCGATCTCGATGACGTGCGGCTCGCGATCGCCGCGCACAATCTGGGGGTGCGCTGGTTTCCGGTAGGGGCATCGGGTGCGTCGCCGGCGCGGAATGTGGTGCTGGCCAAAGCGGACGCCCTGCGCCCGAGCAGCCGCGACACCGTGATCATCGCCGACCCGGCGCGGCGTGCCGACGGTCGGCGTATCCACGACCCGGCGAAGTTGCAGCCGCCGCTGCCGGACCTGCGCACGGCCTATCAGGGCTGCGATCTGGCCGTGAAATGCGCTCCCGGACTGGATTTCGACCGCCTGGACTGGTCGGGTGAGATCGAGGTCGTCTCACTTGACGGCGCTGTGCGCGAGGCCTGCCTGTGGTCCCCTGGACTGGCCGAACCCGGTGTCACCCGTCGCGCCACGGTGCTCGGGTCCGACGGCTCCGCTTGGACCATCACCGATGCCGAACCGGACATCATCGATGAGCGGGCGCCAGGGCAATGGATCATCGACCCGGACGGCGCGGTCGTCCGCGCGGGTCTCGTTCGTCACTACGCCGCGAGACACGGCTTGTGGCAATTGGATCCCCGCATCGCCTATCTCACCGGTGACGCCGTGCCCGAGGGGGTACGTGGCTTCCGCATCCTCGACCGCATGGAATTCCGCGAGAAAGCCCTCCGCGCCGAACTGCATCGCCGCGACTGCGGCCCCCTCGAGATCCTCGCGCGTGGCGTGGACATCGACCCGGATGCGCTCCGTGCCCGCCTGAAACCCCGGGGCACCCGGCCGCACACGCTGGTGATCACTCGCATCGGCCGCGCCGCGACCGTCTTCCTCTGTGCCACACCGTGAGCACGCGGGTGCCTCACGGCCGGCGTACGCCGGGAATGCGGGCGAGCGCTACTCCGGTTCGAAGGCGAAGATCTCGCCGATGCGGGTCGCGACCACGACCTCACCCTTCGCGCCGATCGACGTGCCGGTGGTGGTTCCCTTGGCGCCCGGAAGAACGTCGGAGTCGATGGTGGTTCCGGTTCGCGTGTCGAAGGTGACGAGGTTGAGCCCCTCACCGATGGCCGCGGTGACGTAACCGGTGTCTCCCGCCGTCTGCGCCGCGGAGCCGCGCTGCGCCAGATCCTTACGCTCCCAAGCCGTTTCGGCCGTGTCGCCCTTGTCGCGGAGCGCCAGCAGGTAGCCGTCCTCACCGGACGGGATGATCAGGCCGTCGTCGGACACCGAGATGCCGCCCCTGGGCGTCCATTCCAGCCGGTGCACCCACTTGGTCCGCCCGTCGGCGGTGTCCAGGGCGATGAGGCGGTTGTTGTTGTCGCCGACGTAGAGGGTGCCGCCGTCGGCGGACAGGGCCGGGCTGGTCGCGCTGCCGCCCAACAGCAGTTCGGCGCTCCACTCCCGCACGATCTTGTCACCGGTGTAGCGCAACGCGACCACGGCCGCCGCGGGCCGTCCCGGCTGCCACAGCGTCACGTAGAAGCTGCCGCTGGCCGCGTCGATGGGGGAGATGTTCGCGACGGGGCACTGCGGCCCTCCGACGGCACAGTCGTCGAGTCCCTGGCCCGAGTCGGGCCAGCCGAGTCCGGCGTTGACCAGGAAGTTGGGTTCGCCGAGCAGTTGCAGCGTCGGCGCCGCCCGCTCGCCCGTCTGCCGCGACAACACGTCGACCTGACCGGATTGGCTGATCGTCAGCAGTTTTCCGTCGCCGGTGAACTGCACCGAGACCGGTGTTCCGGCGACCGGCGTGGCCCACCGCGGTTGCCCCAGATAGTTGAACGAGATCACCCTGCTGTCGTCGCCGACGTAGACGTTGGTCATCCCGTCCACCGCCGACGGCGCGGAGATCGCGCTCGGACCCAGGGCATTGCAGAACCGTTTGCGGCCGGTGGCCATCTGGAAGGTGAAGATCGAGCAGTTCGGCAGGCGCGTGGTGACGAACAGCTGGCTGTCGGGCCCCAGCGTGACCGGCTGGGCGATCGGCCCGCCGACCGGCCGCTGCCAGCTCAACCCGATCTTCCGCGACCCGGTGACCGGGGCGGTGCCGCTGTTGCGGCCGTCGTGGTAAGCGGCGGTCCAGCCCTTGCCGGTGCCGACGGTGATGTCGTCGTAGTCGGTGCCGCAACCGGCCAGCGTCAGCGCGCCGACCGCGGCCAGCACGGCCGCGGCGCGTTTCCGGGACGGTCGCCACATGGAAGTAGCCAGTACGCCGCCGCTTCGCACCTGCCGTACTCCTGTCGTCGTTGGCTCGCACCCGCGCCCTCTCCGGCGCAGGAGTCACTGTACGGGAGGACTTTGCGCGGGTGAACGAGTCCCGGCGTTGTCGTCGCGGGTGGTCGTCGCGGTGCCCGCCGCGAGCGATAGGCTCTATCCGTCGCCGCCGAGGCGGGCGACGGCCGGTAGGACCACGACAGGAGAACCGTTCGTGACGAGCATGTGGGGCGCACCGTTGCGCTCGCGCTGGCGGGGATCGCGCCGCCGGGATCCGCAGCAGGCGCGTTTTCTGACGCTGGCGTCGCTGCGCTGGGTGCTCGCGAACCGGGCGTACACGCCCTGGTACCTGGTGCGTTACTACCGGCTGTTCAAGTTCCGCCTGGCCAACCCGCACATCGTGCTGCGCGGGATGGTCTTCCTCGGCCGCCGCGTGGAGATCCACGCCACGCCGGAGCTGAGCCGCATGGAGATCGGCCGCTGGGTCCACATCGGCGACGGAAACGCGATCCGCTGCCACGAGGGTTCGCTGCGCATCGGCGACAAGGTGGTGTTCGGCAAGGACAACGTCGTCAACACCTACCTCGACATCGAGATCGGGGAATCGACCCTGGTCGCCGACTGGTGCTACATCTGCGACTTCGACCACAAGATGGACGACATCACCGTGCCGATCAAGGACCAGGGCATCGTGAAGAGTCCGGTGCGCATCGGACCCGACACCTGGATCGCGGCCAAGGTCACCGTGCTGCGCGAGACCCGCGTCGGCCGTGGCTGCGTGCTCGGCGCGCACGCCGTGGTGAAGGGTGAGATCCCGGACTACAGCATCGCCGTGGGCGCTCCCGCCAAGGTGGTCAAGAACCGCAAGGCCACCTGGGAGGCAGGCGCCGAGAAGCGGGCCGAATACCTGGCCGCGCTGGAGGACATCGCGCGCAAGAAGAACGGGGCGACGCAGACCGCCTGACGCGTACAGCCGGACGAGTCGCACTGCGGATCACTTCCGGGTCGTCGAAGGTCTGCGCAGTCGCGTCCGGGTGTGGCGGGGCGTTCATCCGGGAAGTGTGGTCGCACCGAGCTGTGGCGCGGCTGTAGCCGGACGAGCGTCGCCTGCTGACCTGAGGCTGCCCGGTGGGGCCTGGATTCGTCGGTGCGGGCGAGTAGGTTCGGCGCTATGACTGCCTACGCCGCGCTGTTGCGCGGGATCATGCCGAGCAATCCGAACATGAGCAACGCCAAGTTACGCGGGGTGTTCGAATCGCTCGGTTTCGAAGGCGTCGGTTCGGTACTGGCCAGCGGCAATATCGTATTCCACAGCGCGGACTCCGACGTGCCCGAGCTCGAGGATCGCATCCAGCAGGCGCTGATCCGGGAGCTGGGCATCGGCGGCGGCACAATCATCCGCAGCCATGACGAACTGCGTGCGCTGCTCGACACCGACCCGTTCCACGGCTTGACCCACGGGCGCGGCACATACCTGATCGCGACGTTCCTCAAGGACACCGCCCAACCGCCGGCCGACCTGCCCGAGCAGCCTGATCCGCTCACCCGGATCGTCGGCTACGACGCGGACGCGCGGGCGTTCCTCGCGGTCATCGACAACAGCGAGCCGGGCAAGACGCCCGATTTCATGGCCTGGCTGGAGAAGACATACGGCAAGGACATCACCACCCGCACCTGGCTCACCGTCGAGCGCATCGTCAAGAAGCTGGGCGGCTAGCCGAGGCGGGTGGCTACTTCGGATCGCGTTCCGGCAGGGGACGTTCCACGATGGACGGGCGGCCCAGCGGGTTGCGCACCCGACGCTTGGCCGACTGATACACCTGGGCGGTTTCCGCCGCCACCACGTCCCACGCGAAATCGGCCGTGAGCCGTTCGCGCGCGGCGTAGGCGCGTTGCTGCGTGGCGGCGGGGTCGTCGAGGGTGGCGCGGACCGCTTCGACCAAGCCGTCGACGTCCGCGGGCGCGAACGAGGCGCCGGTGACGCCGTCGATCACGGCCTCGCCCAGGCCGCCCGCCGTCGAGGTGATCAACGGGGTGCCCGCCGCGGCCGCCTCCAGCGCGACGATGCCGAAGGGCTCGTACCGGCTCGGCAGCACGATCGCGTCGGCGCCGTGCAGCCAGCCGAGCAGCTCCGCGTGGTCGAGCTGACCGGCGAAATTCACCGCGCGGGCGACCCGGTGCACCCGGGCGCGTTCGCGCAACCATTCGAACTGGGTGCCGACGCCCGCGATGGTCAGGGTGGTGCCGGGATGGGCGCGGCGGATGCGGGGCAGCGCGGCGATCGCGTCCTGCACGCCCTTCTCGTACTCGAGCCTGCCGACGTACAGCAGCCGTGGCGGCCCGTTGCGCGGCGCGCGCGGACGAAAGGTCCACGCCCCCACGTCGATGCCGTTGCGGATCACCGTCATCGGGATCCGCTCGGGCCCGTAGAGCCGCTCGACTTCGTCCTGCATGGATGCCGAGCAGGTGATCAGGGCGTCGGATTCGTTGGCCAGCCACCACTCCACCGAGTGGACCTGCTTGTTGACCTTGCCCGCGACCCAGCCGCTGTGCCTGCCTGCCTCGGTGGCGTGGATGGTCGAGACCAGGGGCACGTCGTAGTACTCGGCGAGCGCGATGCCGGGGTGGGCGACCAGCCAGTCGTGCGCGTGCACCACGTCGGGCGTCCAGCCGTCACCGATGCCCGGTTTGCCGAGCGCGACGCCGGCGCGCACCATGGCGTGCCCCATGGCCAGCGTCCAGGCGAGCATGTCCTCGCCGAAGTCGAACACCGGCGGGTCCTCCGCGACCGCCACCACCAGCACGCCGTCGGCGATGTAGGAGTGGGTGGGATGGGTCGAGGCGTCGGTGCCGGAGGGGCGCCGGGACAGCACGACCACCTCGTGGCCTGCCGTGGCCAGTTCGACGGCGAGGTGATGCACGTGCCTGCCGAGCCCGCCGACCACTACCGGCGGGTACTCCCACGACACCATCAAAATCTTCATGCAAGTCCTTCTGCGGCCGAGCCCGGGTCCGCCGGGCCCGGTCCGTGGTCCGCAGTGGCGGAGTCCGGTCCCGGCGCGGCGGCGGATACTGCCCCGGTGGCGCTGGGTACGGACCCCGCGGAGGTGAGTCGTCGCGCATCCACGCCGGGGAAGAGTCCGTCAGCTGCCCCCCATCCTGCCGCCAACTGCCGTGCTTTCGCGAGTTGGCCCGCCCCGACGGCCGTGGCGATTTCGCGGACCGCGTGGGCGTGGCGGTGCGCGCGGTCGCGGGCGTAACCCGCGGCGGAGTCCTTGCTGACCATGAACGCCCAGTCACTGGAAACGGTCAGGATCGCTTCGCGCAGCAGTTGATCGGCGACGTGGTCGCGCAGCCCGGGTGCGCCGCCCTGCGCGGCGCGCATCTTGTCGACGGTGTCCAGCGTCAGCCGCACGATGTCGTCGTTGAGCTCCACCAGGTCGCGGACCTGCTCGCCCGCCCACACTCGCCAGTCCTTGCCCGAACCCCAGGACGAGTCGGCCAGCGGCACCGGTTCGCCCAGGTAGCCGTGGGTTCGCGCGTCGGCGAGGGTGCCCACGGTGACGCCTGCCTCCGGCAGCGCGCGCAGCACCTGCGCCAGCCACTGCGGGCCCTCGTGCCACCAGTGGCCGAACAGTTCGGTGTCGAACGCCGCCACGACCAGGGCGGGCCGTCCGATCCGCGCGGACTCGGAGATCAACCGCTCGCGCACCGTCCGCACGAAATCCTCCACGTCCCGGGCAACGGCCGCGGCGGCCAGTTCCGGATCGTAGGGAGCCTTGTCCGGGCCCGCGACGGTTTTGCCGGTGACCCGCGCGGGTTTGAGACCCGTCGCGTGATCATAGTGATGAAAGTCACGATAGGCGCCGTGTCCCGGGTAGCCGGATTTGGGCGACCAGACTCGGTAGCTCACCTGCAGATCGCGTCCGAACGCCACCACATCGGAATCCCGCACCGGGCGACCGAGTGTCGTGTCGCCGCGCAGAGCGGGCCCATCGACCATGAAATGCGTCACACCTGCGGCGGCGTAGCCGACCTCCATGCCGGGGGTGTATCCGCACTCGGGCGCCCAGATGCCCGTTGGCGTGTGACCCCAGCGGTGCCGCGCATCGGCCAAGCCCTCGACCAGCTGGAACTGACGCAATCGGGGATCGAGCAGCGGCTGGAACGGATGGGCCAGCGGGCCGCCGAGTAGTTCGATGGTCTCCGCGTCGATGAGCGAACGCCAGACCGGGGCCGCGCCGTGCCGCCAGTGCCGCTCGAATTCGGCCAGGGCGGCGGCGGCCAGGCGGTGTTCGTGCCTGCCGAGCGCGACGTTGCCCGCCATGGCGGCCTCGTCGGCGCGCAGCTGCCAATTGCCCAGCCAATGGTGCATTCCCGCCAGGCAGTGCGGGTCGTCCAGTTGAGCCGCGAGCACCGGCGTGATGCCGAGGCTGAGTAGATGCGAACGGCCCTCGGCGGCGAGGGTGCGCAAGACCTCGACCACCGGCAGGTAGGACGCGGCCCAGGACTGGTAGAGCCATTCCTCGCCGACCGGCCAGCGGCCGTGATGGGCCAGCCAGGGCAGATGGGAGTGCAGGACCAGGGTGAACTGGCCCGGCACGGGGCTTGCGGCGTGCCCGCCGGGCACGGTACTGCGATCGGTCAAGGCTTCACCGCGATGGCGACCAGATCCAGACTCGCGTCGATGTCCGCCGCTTCCAGCACGAAATCGTCGGCCGTGACGCTCGCGACGTCCGCGGTCAGTTCCGCGGGCCAGGGTTCGCCGGCCAGCGCGCGTTCGATCTGCGCGTCGATGAACGACCCGCCGTGCTTGGCGTCCAGCGCTTTCAGGGCTGGCCCGTGATGCACGCCGATCATCCGCGCGACCTCGAAACCGGCGTCGACGAGCAGTTCGGTGAGCTCGGCCGCGTTCAGCTCCCTGGTGTGGAACGGGTTGAGCGGAGTATCGCGCCCGGGCGAGAAGGTGATCCGGTTGGGCGTGCTGATCAGCAGCTCACCGCCGGGACGCAGCACGCGCAGGCATTCACGCAGGAACTGGGACTGGTCCCACAGGTGCTCGATCACTTGGAAATTCACCACCACGTCGACCGAGGCGTCCTCCAGCGGCAGATCCGCCAGGTTGCCCTGGATCATCTCGACGCGCGGGTAGCGCACGCGCACGTGCTCGACCGCGCCGGTGTCGTAGTCCACGCCGATCACCTTGGTGGCCACGTCGGCGATCATGTCCGCGCCGTAACCCTCGCCCGAACCGGCCTCCAGCACGGTCTTTCCGGCGCAGCGGTCCAGCAGGCGGGCGTAGGCGATCTCGTGCCTGCGGAACCAGTAGTTCTCCTCGGCGATGCCGGGCACGGTCCGCTCGCCGGTCAGCGGCAGCGGTTCGACGCTCGTCTCGGTTTCCGCGGAGTCGCCGGACAGGTCGTCCACTGCGGCAGGGATCACAGCCTCGCTCATCACTCCGACGTTACTGCCACCGGATCCGCGCGAGACACCCCACCCGGTCGGCCCGGAAGTGCGGCTTCGACCGGCTGGAAACGGGGTCGCCGAACGGGCGCACTGTAACGCGTGGTAACCAATTGTGAGAGAGAAGCCACTAAGTTACCCACGAGTAACTTAACGTAGGGTAATGTCACGGCCGAGCCACCCCCCGGACGTACGGCGCAGCTCGTGCGACCACCACATACGTGTAACCAGAACAGGAGGTCGACGAAGACCGATGCCGAACATCGTCGTACTCATCAAGCAGGTTCCCGACACCTGGTCGGAGCGCAAGCTCACCGACGGAGACTTCACCCTCGATCGCGAGGCCGCCGACGCCGTCCTCGACGAGATCAACGAGCGCGCCGTCGAAGAGGCGCTGTTGATCAAGGAGGCCCAGGGCGGCGAGGTCACCGTGCTGGCCGCCGGTCCGGACCGCGCCACCGAGGCCATCCGCAAGGCGCTGTCCATGGGCGCCGACAAGGCCATCCACATCAACGACCCGGCCATCCACGGCTCCGACGCCGTGCAGACGGCGTGGGTGCTGGCGAGCGCGCTCGGCCAGGTCGAGGGTGTCGAGCTGGTCATCGCGGGCAACGAGGCCACCGACGGTCGCGCGGGCGCGGTGCCCGCGATCATCGCCGAATACCTGGGCCTGCCGCAGCTGACGCACCTGCGGAAGCTGACCGTCGACGGTGACAAGGTCACCGGTGAGCGCGAGACCGACGAAGGCGTGTTCAAGCTGGAGGCCAGCCTGCCCGCCATCGTCAGCGTCACCGAGAAGATCAACGAGCCGCGCTTCCCGTCCTTCAAGGGCATCATGGCCGCGAAGAAGAAGGAAGTGCAGACCTTCACGCTGGCCGACCTGGGCGTCGACCCCTCGACCGTGGGCGTCGCGAACGCGGGCTCCACCGTCACCGCGGCCACGCCGAAGCCTCCGCGCACCGCGGGCGAGAAGATCGCGGACGAAGGCGACGGCGGCAGCAAGATCGCCCAGTACCTGATCGGCCAGAAGATCATCTGATCTCGGTAGCGCTCGCAGACTTCCTAGGAGAGAACAAATGGCTGAAGTACTCGTGCTCGTCGAGCACGCCGAGGGTGCGATCAAGAAGGTCAGCACCGAACTGCTCACCGCGGCCCGCGCCCTGGGCGAGCCCGCCGCCGTCGTGCTCGGCACGTCGGGCACCGGCGAGAAGCTGGCCGACGCGCTGGCCGCCGCGGGTGCCGAGAAGATCTACATCGCCGAGTCCGACGATGTGGAGAACTACCTGGTGACCCCGAAGGTCGACGTGCTCGCCGCGCTGACCGAGTCGGTCTCGCCCGCCGCGGTCATCGTCGCCGCCAGCGCCGAAGGCAAGGAGGTGTCGGGTCGCCTCGCCGCCCGCATCGGTTCCGGCCTGCTGGTCGACGTCATCGAGGTGAAGTCCGACGGCACCGCCGTGCACTCCATCTTCGGTGGCGCGTTCACCGTCGACGCCAAGGTCACCGGTGATGTGCCGGTGATCTCGGTCCGCCCGGGCGCCGTCGAGGCCTCCGCGCAGGCCGGCGCGGGCGAGAAGGTGACCGTCGAGGTGCCCGCGCAGGAAGACGGCGTGGTCAAGGTGACCTCGCGCGAGCCCGTCGTGGCCGGTGACCGGCCGGAGCTCACCGAAGCGAACATCGTGGTCTCCGGTGGCCGTGGTGTCGGTTCCGCCGACAACTTCTCGGTGGTCGAGGCGCTGGCCGACTCGCTCGGCGCGGCCGTCGGCGCGTCGCGCGCCGCGGTCGACTCGGGCTACTACCCGGGCCAGTTCCAGGTCGGCCAGACCGGTAAGACGGTCTCCCCGCAGCTGTACATCGCCCTCGGCATCTCCGGCGCCATCCAGCACCGCGCCGGCATGCAGACCTCGAAGACCATCGTCGCGGTCAACAAGGACGAAGAGGCGCCGATCTTCGAGATCGCCGACTACGGCATCGTGGGCGACCTGTTCAACGTCGCGCCGCAGCTGACCGAAGCGGTCAAGTCGCACAAGGGCTGACACGCTCGGAGCGATCGAAAAGTGGCCTCGACCGGACGGTCGGGGCCACTTTTTTCGTTTACCTCCTAACACAAGATCTCACAACGGTTTTGAGCTACTGTTGGCGTGCGTTGCTGCAGGATGGGGGCAAGGGGGGCGATGAGCGATGTCGTGGACAGCGGCAGTCTTCAGTCGGCGACCGGCGTGGACGGCGGTCTGCCGATCACCGCGCGGCAGGAACAGTTCAGCCTCGCTTTCGTGCGCATGGTCGCCGCCCCTGCGGGTTGTTCGATCAAAAGTCACGAGACCGACTACGACGGGGTCGACATCACGATCGTGGCGTCTGCGGATTACGCGAGATACTACTGTCCTGAATTCGAAATGCAGCGGAAGTGCACGACGCAGCAGCACTTGCTGAGGCCGCAGGACATGGCGTGGTCGCTGAAGCGAGACCGGTTTCTCAAGCTGGTGAATCCGAAGCGATTCGTCCCGGCATTGCTCGGCGTGTTGCTTATACCGGACGAGCCGGACGAACTGCTCGACCTTTCTGAAGACGGGCTCAGAACATTCAGCCGCATGTATTGGGAACATGCGGCGAACCTCGGCGGGATCGAGGACGATAAGGCCAGCAAGACGGTCTACCTACCGAGAAGTAACCTCTTCGGCGTGGGTGGGCTGCGGGGCATCATGCAGTCGATCGGCGAAGGAGGTCAGTGGTGAAAAGTATTCCGCTCGACAGCCTCCGGGAGGTCGCGTCCGCGCTGTCGCCCCCAGCCGTGTCCCAGTACCTCGCGACTCATGACTGGCAGCTCGAGGTTCGCGAGCAAGACGTCAGGGAGATTTGGCGACTCCCGGGCGAGGACGGCCTTCTTGGCCGGATCATGCTCCCCTTGGCGACCGATTACGTCGACTTCTCCCGGCGTTTTCGCGACACGCTGCAAGCTCTTGCCACCATCTATGATTGGGACCCGGCGCAACTGGTCGAACGAATAGCGGCTGCCCGGGCGGACCTGTTCTTCGTGCGACTCGACCAGGAAATGAGTGACGGCACTATCCCATTCCGGCAGGCCGAAACAACATTGGAAGCCCTGTTCACGATGATGAAGGCCGCCGCGACCACCGCCGACGACCCGACTCACTCGCACCGAGGTCGCAGATCGGCCGTGGTTACAAACTTTCTCGAAGACGACATCCGGCTCGGGCACACCAAGCGCGGCAGTTTCGTGTTCACGGTGGTCACCCGTCTCGGCAATATTCCGTCACCGCAGGTCGCCGGGACGCCAGCGGTACCATTCCCGCGCAAGGTGATGACAACGCTGGCGACAGGTCTGCGGTCGGCGTGGCAACTCGCGCTGGACTGGGACGAGCGCGCTCTCGACCATGCTGGGGAGTTGGGTCTGAGCGGCAGTTTGGTCGAGTCGGTGCTGGACCTCACGCAACCGGAAGCCCTACGCGCACTCGATCTGTCCTTCGACTGGGCAGTCAGCGAGCGGCCACCAGACGTCGCGACGTCCCGGATCGTGATCGACCGCAACGCGATGGCGGGATTGCCTCGTGTCCGAGAGCGGTTGGTTCGCCGTGAGGAGCCGCCGCGTCGTCTGACCCTGATCGGAATGGTGCGCACCCTGAACCGGGATGACAGTGGTGACGAAGATCAGGAAGCGACGAGCATCGTGCTGTCGACACACGTGGACGGACGTCTGCGAAAAGTGCACGTACCGCTCGGCGGTGACGGTTATCAGTGGGCGATACGCGCACACCAGAGCAAGCAGCCGATTGTCGTGTCCGGCGATCTGGTGTTCGAACGCGGTGCTTGGCGCTTGACGGGGATGATCAGCCTGGATCCGAGTTATCTGCACCGGGAGAGCTGACGTCGAGGTGCGAGCGACTTCGCTGGAACCTCGCGGTCAACAAGGACGAAGAGGCGCCGATCTTCGAGATCGCCGACTACGGCATCGTGGGCGACCTGTTCAACGTCGCGCCGCAGCTGACCGAAGCGGTCAAGTCGCACAAGGGCTGACGCTCTTCGACTGGTCGAAAGGCGGCCCCGACCTTCAGGCCGGGGCCGCCTTTCGCTGTTGTTCGGTCTGCGGTTCTGGTGCTTGATCCCGAACACGCCCCCCATGAGACCACCGCCGCTGCGGCGGCAGCACTTCCACTGCGCACCCACGTGCCGTGTGATCGGCTGGGGTGCAGTGACATACCCGCCAGATGGCCCGAGACTGCGAGCGGTCGGCACGGTGACGACCCCATCCGCCGATCTCGTGCCTTGCTTGCTAGTTTCATCGGTGTCAAGTCCCCCGAAGGGGGGGAGTCATCGACACTAGGGGATCAGAAGTGAAGAAGACGGTTACCGGACTGCTGATGGGCACGCTGGCCACGGGCGCCTTGATCGCCTCGGCGCCTGCGGCGCAGGCAACGGTGTATCCGAACGAGAAGCAATGCTTGGCCGCCGCGAAGCAGGAGGAGGCGCGGCGCGTTTCCGCGGGCGACATCAACGTCCCCCATTACAGCTGCAAGGCCGAAGGAAACGGCTGGCGAATGGGCATCTTCCGCTGATCGAAGTGGTGAGCGCGGGCTGACCCGGTCCGCACCGCCCTCGCCGCACGATCTGCCGCACCACCTCAGGACCACCGCGTCGATTGCTGCGCGGTGGTCCTGTTCCGTTTCGACCCACCGCCGAAACATCTGCCTCCGATTGCCATTCGGCCTGGTCCGGCCGCCGGAACTCGAGGCGAGAATCGTGACCGATGCGAAAGAAATTACGGTGCAGGTGATTTGGCGTCGGAGATGCAGGTAGCGGATTTACACTCGGCCGGTGAGCATCCCAACGGAACCGATCGGTAGCATCCCTCGACCTCACGACCTGTTGGCCGCCATGGCCGACGGTTCCGGCGACGCCACCGCGCTCGCCGAACTCCAGCGGCGCGCGGTCGCCGAAACCATCCGCAAGCTGGAAGAACTCGGCTCTCCCGTGGTCACCGACGGCGAGCAGTCCAAGCCGAGCTTCGCCACCTATCCGATCGCCGGGCTGGACAATCTGGCTCCGGACGGGGCGATCATCCCGTTCGCCGACGGGCACCAGAGACAGCTGCCCCGGCTGACCTCGGGCCCGTTCCGCTATGCCGCCCACGCGGCGGACTATCTGCGCGACGCGCAGCAGCACGCCACCGTTCCGGTGAAGCAGGCCGTCATCGCGCCGTCGGCGCTGAGCCTGCTGTATCCGGCCGACGGGATCGACGGTTACCCCCGAGAGCAGTTCCTCGCCGATCTCGCGGACGCGGCCGAGGCCGACATCCGGGGCTGCCTGGAGGCAGGTGCGCACCTGGTGCAGCTCGACTTCACCGAGGGGCGGCTGTCGCTCAAGCTGGATCCCAGCGGCGGCGTGCTCGACCAGTTCATCGAGCTGAACAACACAGTGCTCGAACGGTTCTCGGACGCCGAGCGGGCCAGGATCGGTGTGCACACCTGTCCGGGCGGCGACCAGGACTCCACACACAGCCTGGACGTGGACTACGTCCAATTGCTGCCGAAGCTGCTGCAACTGCGGGTGGGCGCGTTCTACCTCCAGTTCGCCAGCGAGCCGGACCCCGAGAAGGTTCTGGCCGTGGTCGCCGAGCACCTGCCTGCCGAAGCACGGGTGTTCATCGGCGTCACCGACCCGATAGATCCGGTGGTGGAAACCCCGCAGCAGGTGCGCGACCGCGTGCTGCTCGCCGCCCGCTATCTCCCCGTGGAGCGATTGGGGACCTGCGACGACTGCGGTTTCGCGCCGTTCGCAGACGACACCTCGACCTCGCGAGAGACCGCGTTCGCGAAGGTGCGGGCGCGCATCGAGGGAACGGCGCTGGCCGCGACTGAGCTGCGCCTCTGATTCGCGCAACCCTCTTCGGTCGAACGGCCCGCTGGTTCGGCCGCCGAGAGCGCCGGATCGCTGAGGGAAACTGCCACCGGTGGCGGTGAACCAGGGCTCTGTCGTCGGGCGGGCTCGGGTGAAAGTCGCCGATGCGCGGTAGCGGCCCAATGCGCGACATCCACCACGCCCTCGGCGCCCGAATCAGCAACGATGCAGGGCCGTGAGCAGGGTCTCCAGGATCGGTGAGCGCCGGGCGTCCGCGCGCAGGACCGCCGAAACCGGGATGCGCAGCTTGGATTCGGCCGGCCGCAGCACCACCAGGCCCTCGGTCGTGCTTTCCGCGTAGAGCACGGTCCACGCCTCGGGTCGATTGATCAGCTCCATCGTCGCGGTGTGATCCGGGGGGATGGGTGGTCCGAAGGTGGGGCCGGTGGGCAGCTCGGCGAAGGCATTGCGAATGACGGTATGCAAAAGGACCTGTTCCTGTTCCGGCGGCAGCAGCAGCGGGTACGGACTCAGGTCGGCCAGGGTCACCGTGTCCCTGGTCGCCAGCGGATGCGCGCTGGAGGTGGCGATCACCAGGTCCTCCACCCACAGTTGTTCCACCACGAGACCGGGTTGGTCGACGCGGCCGCGGATGAGGGCCAGATCACAGTCGCCGTCGGTCACCGCGGTGATGCGCTGGCGGAAGGGTTTGATCACGAACTCGATCTCCGCCTCCGGATGCGCGGCGCGCGCTCCCGCGATCGCCGACAGCGAGCGGGTGGCGAAGGACATGTTCGCGGCCAGCCGGATGCGCGGTCCCACCGTCCGCACGGCGGCGCGGATCGCCGATTCCAGACTCAGCATTTGTTTCGCAAGGGGAAGTAGCCGTGCGGTGGCGTCGGTGGGCACGACCGAGCGGGTCGAGCGCTCGAACAGTTGCACACCGAGGTCGCGCTCGAGCCGGGAGATCTGGTGGCTGATCGCCGACTGCGAGATGAAGCAGCGCGCCGCGGCGCCGCTGAAGCTGAGCTCCTCGCACACCGCGACGAAGTAGGTGAGCTGCCGAAGTTCCACAGCGACCTCCTATTAATTACGAATCGAGATAAGAGTCATCTGAATTATGCGCCCACACACCTGAAATATCCGCCCTCCGGATCGCGGTTCGTAATGAGAGAAGGAGGCTGTCATGCAGTACGTGGAAGCGGGAATCGAAACCGCTGGTGTCGTCATTGTCGGATCGGGGTTCGGCGGGCTCGCCGCCGCCAAGCAGCTGGCCAAGTCGGGGGTGGACTATGTGCTGATCTCCAGCACGCCCGAGCATCTGTTCCAACCGCTGTTGTACCAGGTAGCGACGGGTGTGCTCACATCGGAGGAGATCGCGCCGCCGATCGCGGGAATCCTGCGCCGTCATCGTTCGGCCGACGTGCGCCTCGGCACCGTGGTCGAGATCGATCCCGACCGGGCCGTCGTCACCTACGAGCACGAAGGCGTGCGCCACCGCATCCGTTACGGTTCGCTGATCGCGGCTACCGGCGCCAGCCAGTCCTATTTCGGGCGGGATGATTTCGCCGAGAAGACCTTCTCGCTCAAGACCATCGATGACGCGCGGCGGCTGCGCGCGCAGATCGCGCGCGTCTTCGCCGAAGCCGCGCAGGCCGACGAGCAGACCAGGCGCAGGCTCCTCAGCTTCGTCGTGGTCGGCGCGGGCGCGACCGGCGTCGAGGTGGCCGGTCAGTTGAAAGAACTGGCGAAGCGGTATTACCACCAAGAGGTCTCGGTCACGCTCGTGGAGGGCGCGGGCGAGGTGCTCCCGCCGTTCGGCGGCGGGTTGTCGGAATACGCGAAGAAGTCGCTGACCCGCAGCGGCGTGGATGTGCTGCTCGGCACTTTCGTCACGGACATCGAGCACGGCAAGGTCACCGTCAAGGGCGCCGACGGCGTCGAGCACGGCATCGCGGCGGAGACGGTGGTCTGGTCGGCCGGCGTGCAGGCGGGCGGGTTCGCGAAGATCCTGGCGGAGGCCACGGGCGTGGCGACCGACCGGGCCGGCCGCCTGCTGATCAACCCGGACCTCACCGTCGGCGGCTACGCCGACATCTACGCCATCGGCGACATGACCTCGCTCAACGGCTACCCCGGCCAGTCGCCGGTGGCCATGCAGGAGGGCAGGCACGCCGCCGACATCATCCGCCGCAAGAAGCAGCCCGGCACCCCGTTCACCTACTGGGACAAGGGCAGCATGGCGGTGATCAGCCGGTTCAGCGCCGTGACGAAGCTCAACGAGCGCATCGCCTTCCGCGGCGTCGTCGCCTGGGTCATGTGGCTCGCGGTGCACCTGTTCTACCTGGTCGGCTTCCGCAACCGCTTCGCCGCGGTCGCGTCCTGGCTGGTCGCGTTCATCGGCACGGGCCGTCCCGGCTTCGCCGAACAGGACACGACCCCGAAGAAGCTACGCGCCGCGGAAAGCCGAGCGGCGTGACCGCTTCCCGCGCCTGAGGAATCGCGCTGCTCCGAGACTGGAGCGGCGCGATTTGCTGGGTACGGCGCGGGTCAGCGCCTGCGGCTCGGGCGACCGAAAAGGGCGGCTCGCGCCACAAACCGCATGTCGGAAGCGGTCGCGATGCCGAGGGGCGAACACGGCGGAACCGTTCGGTGAACGCTCGGTGTGACAGTCGTCTCGTTCACCCAACCGGCATCGTCGCGACACTTCGGGGTTGCTGCGGCGCATTGTCGAGCTGGCTTCATCATGGATATGACTACTTCGTCCGTGCTGACAGCCCCGGCTCGACCGACGGACTCCCGGGAAGGGGAGGGACGGTCGCGCTACTCGCTGGTGGTTTCCTCCGATCTCGACCACCGCGTCGCCGCGCAGCGCCTGCGATACACTGTGTTCGCCAACGAGCCGGGCTTCCGGATCCCGGACGACGGAACGGGTTTGGACGCCGACCGTTTCGACGAGCACTGCGACCACATGCTGGTGCGCGACGACGCCACCGGCGAGTTCGTCGGCTGCTATCGAATGCTGCCGCCGGACAAGGTCGCCGCGGCGGGCGGGTACTACACGGCGACGGAATTCGATCTGGCTCAGCTGGATCCGGAGGGCATGCGGATCGTGGAGATGGGCCGCGCCTGCGTGGTCCCCGATCACCGCAACGGCTCGGTGCTCACCCTCATGTGGGCGGGCATCCTGCACTACATCCAGCTCACCGGTTACGAGTGGGTCATGGGCTGCGTGTCGGTGCCGATGCAGGACACTCCGGCCGCACCGCCCGGGGTGAACGTGCGCGGTGTGCGCGACATGCTGCTCGGCAGGCACGCCTCCGACCCGGAGCGCCGGGTGCGCCCCTACCACCCGGTGATCGTCGACGGCAAGTCCCTGGACGAACTGACGCCGCCGTCGCGGCCGAAGCTGCCCCCGCTGGTGCGTGGTTACCTGCGGCTGGGCGCGGAGATCTGCGGCGAGCCCGCTCACGATCCCGCTTTCGCGGTCGCCGACTTCGTCGTGTTGCTCGGGCTGAACACGATCAACACCCGCTACCTCGACCGACTACGAGACGCCGCCGCGTCGTTCGACGGGGGACGGTGAGGACCGTGGTCTTCGACGCGCCACCCGCCACGTCCACCGCGCACGCATGGATGCCGTCGAGCCCTTGCGGCCCCGGCTGCCTGGATTCGATCGATGAGGTCGGGTCGGCGCGGGTGATCGCCCGCTTGGCCGGGGTCGCCGGACTGCTGCTCAGTTTCCCGGTCGCGAACGCGGTGATTCCGCGTGGCAGGCGGGCCTCGTTGCAGCGCGGCTACGCGCACTTGCTGCTCGGCTGTCTGGGCATGCGGTTGCGCATCGTCGACAACCGGGGGGCCGTGGACGAGCGCGGTGTCGTCGATGAGGGCGGTGTCGTCGATGAGGGCGGTGTCGTCGATGAGGGCGACGCCGCGCTCGTACCCGCGGGTTTCGGGACCGGCGGCGGCGTGCTGGTCGTCACCGGGCACATCGGCTGGACCGATATCGTCGCGCTGGCCTCGGTACAGCCGCTCGGGTTCGTGGCGCGTGCGGACATGGTGGACTGGCCGCTGCTCGGCAAGCTCGCCGAGCTGATGCGGGTGATCCCGATCGAGCGCGAAAGCCTGCGGCAGTTGCCCGGCGTCGTGGCCGCGGTCGCAGCGCGGCTGGCCGCGGGCGAGCGGATCGGCGTCTTCCCCGAGGGCACCACCTGGTGTGGCCGCGCTTACGGCATCATGCGTCCCGCCTTGTTCCAAGCCGCGGTGGACACCGGCACTCCGGTGCAGCCGGTGCGGTTGCGGTACCTGGACCGGCACGGCGTGCCGTGCACGGTGCCCGGTTTCGTCGGCGTCGACACCTTCGTCTCCTCCGCGCGCCGGGTGCTGCGGTCGCGCGGGATGGTGGCCGAAGTGGTGCTGGAACCCGTGCAGCGACCGGGCACGGATCGGCGCGAGCTGGCCCGACGCTGCGAGGCCGCCGTGCGCGGCGTCGCTTCGCCGCGCCAGGACGCGCCGGAGACGACGAAGTGGATCGAAGCGGGGCACACCCGGGTTCGGGACCCGTCGGTATCGGTGGATGCCGTGGAAGTGGTACGCAGGCCACGGAGCCGTCCGGCCTCGCGCGGCCGCCGGGGTACGGCGGCCGCTCGATAGGAAACCGGGTGCGACGCCTGTCGCTCGGTGGCGCGTCGGTCGGGGACGCCGACGACGGCAGCTCGTCGGCGAGTGATGTGCGGATCGGCATGCCGGAGGCGGTGACCCATGGGGTCACGCTCGCGGGGGCGCGGCGAGATCGCCGCCGTTGAGCCGCAGGTCACCGGGGGCCTCGACGAGATCCGTTGCTCGGCCGCTGGACCCGGAGCCGAGCGCCTCGGCCGGGATACCCTTTCTCCGCCGCCGCGCGGTCACCCGCGCATCGCCGGCCGAGGCGCGGAGTTCATCCACGTGGATCCGGGGCGAACGTCGACGGCTCGCTCCCGAAAGAGGTGGCCGGGGCTCAGAAGCCGCTGCCGGTGGGCGGGCGGAACCCGTTGTGCGAACCGGGCCTGCCCTGGTCCCAGTCGTCGTGGCGGTCACGACCGCGAAACCAGTCGTCGTCGCAGTCGGGATCCCAGGTGTGGTGATGGGTGTGATCGTGCAAACGGGCGTGATCGTGGAAACGGGCGTGATCGTGCAAACAGGCGTGATCGTGGAAACGAGCGTGATCGTGGAGATCGGTGGGCTCGAGCACGATCGGGTCGGCGAGCGCGGGCGCCGCGACGGCGGCGAACGGCATCACAGCGAGTACGGACGCGGCCGCGGCGCGTGCCAGCACACGTCGCGTAGGTCCCGGCCGACGTGGGTCCATCAGGCACTTCCTCTCCTGGGTTCGTCCGGTGGCCGACCGCTCGGCGTACCGGCCTCGGCCCGCTCGGGAACGGACGAGCAGCGATCAACTCGTCGATAACGTACCGCTATTCAGCGGTTCATCTCATGGGTGAAAACCCTGAAATCTGCCCCCGACAGGGAGTTCCGACGGGAAGAGGAACGATCGCACCGCTCGCGTGGGCCGTGAGCGAGAGCAACGCGTCGTCGCTGATCGCGGCGCCAGCGGAGGTATGTTCCGAGGGCTCGGCCCGTATCAGACCATGATCGTGAGCGCCCGCATCGAGCGGAGTGGGCTGCGCACGACTCCGGGGCGGGCCGGTGCGGCCCGCCCCGGGAATGGGAAACTCAGAAACCGCTGCCCGTGGGCGGCCGGAAACCGTGGTGCCAACCGGGCCTGCCGTGGTCCCAGTCGTCGTGGCGGTCACGGCCGCGGAACCAGTCGTCGTGCCGGCCCCGGTCCCAATCGTTGTGCCGGCCGTTGTTCCAGCCGTCGTGACGGTGACCGCCGTGGCCGTGCCCGTGGCGGCCGTGGGCCGCGTCGACCTGGTCGGCGGGCTCGAGCACGATCGGGTCGGCGAGCGCGGGCACCGCGACGGCGGCGACCGGCATCAGGGCGAGTACGGACGCCGCGGCGGCGCGTGCCAGCACACGTCGCATACGTCCCTGGGTGCGTTGGTCCATCGGAACTTCCTCACTCATCGATTCGTCCGGTAGTCGATCGCTCGGCGCTGGGGCCCGCAACCCGCTCCGGGAGCGAGCGGATAGCGATCAATACACTGAACAACGTACCGCTGTTTAGCGGCACATTCAATAGGTGATTACCCTGAGATTTGGTGGTCGACTGGGCCATTCGGCCCGGAAGCCGGGGTGGAAACGCACCCCCGCGGGCGTGTGAGCAGGGGGGAATAAGCGGCAGACGGTGACGGCTATCCTTAACTGGTCATGAAGTCGGCTTTTTCGGGTCCGGTCAACGGTGCTGCGCCCCAGACGGTCTACCTCGATCACGCGGCCACCACACCGATGCTGCCCGCGGCCATCGAGGCGATGACGGCTGCCCTGCGCACCACGGGCAACGCGTCATCCCTGCACGGATCGGGGCGCGCCGCCCGGCGGCGGCTGGAGGAAGCGCGCGAGTCGATCGCCGCCGACCTGGGCGCCCGGCCCTCGGAGGTCGTCTTCACCTCCGGCGGCACCGAGAGCGACAACCTGGCGGTCAAGGGCATCTTCTGGGCGCGCCGCGATGCCGATCCACGCCGCAATCGGATCATCGCCAGTTCGATCGAGCATCACGCGGTCATCGACGCGGTGGAGTGGCTGGAGCGGCACGAGGGCGCGGAGGTCACCTGGCTGCCGGTGGACGCCGAGGGCGTGGTCTCCGCCGGCGTGCTGCGCGCCGCGCTGGCCGCGCAGCCCGACGATGTCGCGCTGGTCACCGTGATGTGGGCGAACAACGAGGTCGGCGCCATTCAGCCGATTCCCGAATTGGCCGCCGTGGCCGCCGAATTCGGCGTTCCGATGCACAGCGACGCGGTGCAGGCGGCGGCGCAGCTGCCCATCGACTTCGGCGCGAGCGGCCTGTCCGCGGCGAGTTTCGCCGGGCACAAGGTCGGCGGGCCGCACGGTGTCGGCGTGCTGCTGCTGGGCAGGCAGGTGCCGTGTGTGCCACTGCTGCACGGCGGCGGCCACGAGCGCGACCTGCGGTCCGGTACCTCCGACACGGCGGCCGCGCTCGGATTGGCCGCGGCGCTGCGCCAGACCGCGACCGAGCTGCCCGTCCGGACCGCCGAACTGGTCGCGTTGCGCGACGCGTTGATCGACGGGATCCGCGCGACGACGCCCGACGCGGTGCTCAACGGCCCGGACGGCGAGCGGCGTCTGCCCGGCAACGTGCACGTCACCTTCCCTGGGTGTGAAGGGGATTCGCTGCTGATGCTGCTGGACGCGGCCGGAATCGAATGCTCGACCGGTTCGGCGTGCACCGCGGGCGTCGCCACGCCCAGTCACGTGCTGATCGCCATGGGCGTCGAGCCGTGGCAGGCGCGTGGATCACTGCGCTTCTCGTTGGGGCACACCTCGACGCGGGCCGACGTGGACGCGGTGCTGGAAGTATTGCCCCAGGTGGTGGAGCGGGCCAAGGCTGCGGGCCTGGCCGGTGCGAAAGGAGGTGTCTGATGCGGGTACTCGCCGCGATGAGCGGTGGTGTGGATTCGGCCGTGGCGGCGGCGCGTGCCGTCGACGCCGGTCACGAGGTGATCGGCGTGCATCTGGCGCTGTCGGCGACACCGGGCACGCTGCGCACCGGATCGCGCGGCTGCTGCTCGAAGGAGGACGCCGGTGACGCCCGACGGGCCGCCGACGTGCTGGGCATCCCGTTCTACGTCTGGGACTTCGCCGACCGCTTCAAGGAAGACGTGATCGACGATTTCGTCGCGGCCTACGCGGCGGGCGAGACGCCGAATCCGTGCCTGCGCTGCAACGAGAAGATCAAGTTCTCCGCGCTGGCCGACCGCGCGGTGGCGCTCGGCTTCGACGCCGTGGTCACCGGGCACTACGCGCGGCTCGAGGACGGCGTGTTGCGCCGCGCCGTCGACGCCGACAAGGACCAGTCCTATGTGCTGGCGGTGCTGACCGCGCAGCAGCTGGCACGCGCGATGTTCCCGGTGGGCGACACACCCAAGCCGCAGATCCGCGCCGAGGCCGCCGAGCGCGGCCTCGCGGTGGCGAACAAGCCGGACAGCCACGACATCTGCTTCATCCCCTCGGGCGATACCCGGGCCTTCCTCGGCGCGAAGATCGGCATCCGCCCCGGTGCGGTCGTCGATGCCGATGGTCAGGTGCTCGCGCGGCACGAGGGTGTGCACGGCTTCACGATCGGCCAGCGCAAGGGGCTCGGGTTGCCGGGTCCCGCCGCCGACGGCAAGCCGCGCTACGTCACCGGCATCGACCCCGATTCCGGTACGGTGCACGTCGGTTCGGCCGAGGATCTGCGGGTCTGGACGGTCGAGGCGGAGCGTGCGATCTGGACGTCGGGTTCCGCGCCGCGCGGGCCGATCGAATGCGTGGCGCAGGTGCGCGCGCACGGCGGCACCGCGCCCGCGGTGGCCGAGGCGGCGGGTGACGGACTGATCGTGCGGCTGCGTGAGCCGCTGACCGGCGTGGCGCGCGGCCAGGCCGTGGTGCTCTACCGGCCCGATCCCGAAGGCGACGAGGTGATCGGCAGCGGGACCATCTCCGGGACCGTGCGCGAGCCCGTCGCGAGTGAAGCGGGTGCCGAGTCGGCGCGGTGATCCGGCGCGGCGGGGCCTGCGATGCCGTCCTTCTCCCACACAGCCCGTTGCGGCGTGGAGATCGAAAGACCATGGGTAGCCGTCGAGGACGGCGGGATCCCGTAATCGCGGAATCGAACGGACGGAGGTAGGTCAGCGGTGGACGAGACCGGCGCGGAGGACGCGGCGCAAGACGCTGGGACGGACGTGGTGACCGAGCCGGTGCGCGTGCAGGGCGGAATCGCCACCGGCGTCGGCTCCTGGCCGGGCGCCGACCCGCGCGAGGCCGCGGCGACCATCGTCGGTGAACTCGGCGACCTGCCGCACCTGGTGGAGTTGCCCGCGCGCGGTGCGGGCGCCGACCTGATCGGCCGGGCTTCCGCGCTGCTGGTCGACCTGCGCTTCGACACCACGCCCAGGGGCTACCGGCTCGCGCCGCGCCCGGGGGCCGTCTCGCGGCGGGCGCACGACCTGCTGCGGACCGATCTGGACGCACTGGAGGAAGCGTGGGAGAACGCCGGTCTGGCCGGCCGCGGCCGTCCGGTGAAGGTGCAGTCGGCGGGGCCGCTGACGTTGGCCGCGCAGGTAGAGCTGCCCGGCGGTCATCGCGTGCTCACCGATCCCGGCGCGGTGCGTGACCTCGCGGAATCCCTGGCCGAAGGGTTGGCCCAGCACGTGGCGGAGGTGCGCAAGCGGCTCGGGGCGCAGGTTGTCGTGCAGCTCGACGAGCCGTCGCTGTCCGCGGTGCTGGGCGGCTCGCTTCGCGGGGTGAGCGTGCTGAACACCGTGCGCGCCCTCCCCGAGCCCGAAGCGCTGGCCGTCCTGGACACGGTGATCACCGCCCAATCCGCGCCGGTGCTGCTGCACAGCTGCGCCGAGCCGCCCGCGCTCGGCCCGATGCGCCGCAGCGCCGCCGCGGGGATCGGATTCGATCTGGGCGCCATCGGCACCGGGCAGCTCGACGAGGTCGGAGAGGCGCTGGAGGCGGGCAAACACCTGGTGCTCGGCGTCGTCCCCACCGAGGCGCCTGCCACGGCGGTCACTTGGCGCACCTGCGCCGAGCCGGGGGTGCGGCTGATCGACCGGCTCGGCTTCGGCCGCCGCACGCTGGCGCACCAGGTCGCGGTCAGCCCCGCCTGCGGCTTGGCGGGCGCGCCGCTGGAGTGGAGCAGACGGGCGTTGCGTCTGGCCGCGGACGTCGCGCGCGCGTACGCCGAAGAGCCGGAGGAGCTCTCGTTCTCCTGACGTCGCCGTGCGAGAACGCGGGTCTCCGCCCGGACCGACCGCCTTCGCGCCAGAACCAGCTCGGTCCTGCTCGGCCCGGCCATCTACCTGGGTGGATATCTCCTCTTCACCGACGGGCTGATGGATTACTGCGACAGCGCCGCATACGAAGGGGCGTTCAGAGCGGCACAAGGCTTCCACATCACCGGCGCGGGCATCATGCTGGTCGCCGGGTTCGTTCTGCTCGCCGCTCTCTCGGCTCGTCGCCGTCGGATGAGCCGGGTTCGATTCTTCTCGAGCGGCTTCGGAATTCTCGCCACCATGTGCGGGTTCGGATCGTCATCCTGGTGCCCGGACCCGCGGGGCAGGTCTGTTCGCCGGGATGACACCTCGCGAACTCGGTCTGCCGTGTTGTGGGTGCCGCAACGGCGAGCCGGGGCAAGGCCGCCGGAACGCGGGTGCTCGCGCCGAGAAACGGACCGGCCGGAATTCGTGGCCGCCAGGGCGGCGACGTGCGCGAACACGGCGGCTCCCTGTCGGTGGCCTCCGCTAATGTGCGATGGGTGAGTGACAGCGACAGCGCGGCGGCCCCGGCGACGGCAGAGCAGCGGGTGGAGTGGCAGCAACTCGCGGACGAGGTGCGCGAGCACCAGTTCCGCTACTACGTCCGGGACGCGCCGATCATCTCCGACGGCGAGTTCGACGCGCTGTTGCGGCGGTTGCAGGCCATGGAGGACGAGCACCCGGATCTGCGCACGCCGGATTCGCCGACCCAGCTCGTCGGCGGCGGCTTCGCCACCGATTTCACCGCCGTCGACCACCTCGAGCGTATGTTGTCGCTGGACAACGTGTTCGACATCGACGAGCTGCGCGCCTGGGCCGCCCGGGTGGAGGCGGAGACCGGGCCGGACCTGCACTACCTGTGCGAAGTCAAGATCGACGGCGTCGCGCTGAATCTCGTCTACCAGAACGGGCGGCTGGTGCGTGGCGCCACCCGGGGCGACGGACGCACCGGCGAGGACGTGACGCTCAACGCGCGCACCATCGACGACATCCCCGGCGAGCTGACCCCCAGCGACGAGTTCCCGATCCCGCAGCTGCTGGAAGTACGCGGCGAGGTGTACTTCCGGCTGGAGGACTTCGAGACGCTCAACGCCGCCATCGTGGCCGAGGGCAAGCCGCCTTACGCCAACCCACGCAATACGGCGGCCGGTTCACTACGTCAGAAGGACCCGTCGGTCACCGCGCGGCGCAGGCTGCGCATGATCTGCCACGGTTTCGGCCGCATCCAGGGCTACACGCCGACCTCGCAGTACGAGGCCTACCGCGCGCTCGCCGCGTGGGGCCTGCCGGTGTCCGAGCACACCAGACGGGTGCGGGGCATCGACGCGGTGATCGAGCGGGTCGCCTACTGGGGCGAGCACCGGCACGACATCGAGCACGAGATCGACGGCCAGGTCATCAAGATCGACGAGACCGCGCTGCAACGCCGCCTCGGCTCGACCTCGCGCGCACCGCGCTGGGCGATCGCCTACAAGTACCCGCCCGAGGAAGCGACGACCAAGCTGCTGAACATCCAGGTGAACGTGGGCCGCACCGGCCGCGTGACGCCGTTCGCGGTGATGGAGCCGGTATCCATCGCGGGGTCGACGGTCGCGATGGCCACCCTGCACAACGCCGCCGAGGTCAAGCGCAAGGGTGTGCTGATCGGCGACACGGTCACCATCCGCAAGGCGGGCGACGTGATTCCCGAGGTGCTGGGGCCGGTGGTGGACGCGCGTCCCGAAGACGCGCGCGAATTCGTCATGCCGACGCACTGCCCCGAGTGCGGCACCGAACTGCGCCCGGAGAAGGAGGGCGACGCCGACATCCGCTGCCCCAACCAGCAGTTCTGCCCGGCGCAGTTGCGTGAGCGGGTCTACCACGTGGCCGGTCGCGGCGCTTTCGACATCGAGGCCCTCGGTTACGAAGGCGCGATCGATCTGCTGAAGTCCGGCGCCATCACCGATGAGGGCGACCTGTTCGATCTGGACGAGGCGACGCTGCTCACCACCTCGCTCTACGCCAACAAGAACGGCAGCCTCTCCGCCAACGGCAAGCGGCTGCTGGAGAACCTGGCCGTCGCCAAGGACCGGCCGCTGTGGCGAGTGCTGGTCGGCCTGTCCATCCGGCACGTCGGCCCCACCGCAGCGCGCGCGCTGGCCGCCGAATTCGGCAGCTTGGAGCGTATCGAGGCGGCGTCGGGGGAGGAATTGGCCGCCGCCGACGGCGTCGGCCCGACCATCGCGGCCGCCGTCGCGGAGTGGTTCACCGTGGACTGGCATCGCGCTGTGGTGGCGAAGTGGCGGGCCGCGGGCGTGCGGATGGAGGACGAACGCGACGAGTCCATCGAGCGCAACCTGGAGGGCCTGTCCATCGTGGTGACCGGTTCGCTGCAAGGCTTCACCCGCGACGGCGCCAAGGAGGCCATCCTGATGCGCGGCGGGAAGGCCGCGAGTTCGGTATCGAAGAAGACCGCGTTCGTGGTGGTCGGAGACGCGCCCGGCTCCAAGGCCGCCAAGGCGGAGGAACTCGGCGTGCCGGTTCTCGACGAGGAGGGTTTCCAGCGACTGCTGACGGGTGGGCCCGAAGCGGTCGCGCCGGAGACGGCGGCAGAGGACGCCGACGCCGAGGAGGGCCTTGACCTGAAGATACGTTGAGGTATGAGGATCGACCGGTAGGCGACTACAGGAGGTCATCATGTCTCGTCCTACCGCATTGATCACCGGCGCGTCGGCCGGATTCGGCGCGGCGCTCGCGCGGGCGCTGATCGAACAGTGGTGGCGGGTCCTGGGGACCGCGCGTCGTGCCGACCGGTTGACGCGAGTGGCCGCCGCATCGGGCTCCGCGTTCGTCCCGGTTCCCGGTGACGTCACCGACCCGGCGGATCGTGCGCGCCTCGCCGACGCGGTACGCGAGGCGGGCGAACTCACTCTCGTGGTGAACAACGCCAGCCGCCTCGGGCCGAGTCCGCTGCCTCGCCTCGCGGACTACCCGCTCGACGAATTGGAGCGCGTGCTGCGCACCAATGTCATAGCGCCGCTGGCGGTTCTGCAGTTCACGCTGCCACTGCTGCGCCCAGGCGGCGCCGTGGTGAACATCAGCTCCGACGCGGCGTCGGAGCCGTATCCCGAATGGGGCGGATACGGGTCGTCGAAAGCGGCGCTCGACCAGCTCACGGCGATTCTCGCGGCCGAGCATCCGGACCTGTCGGTCTACGCCTTCGATCCCGGTGACATGCGCACCGAGATGCATCAGGCGGCATTTCCCGGCGTCGACATCTCCGATCGGCCCGAGCCGGAGACGGTGGTGCCCGCGCTGCTGCGGCTGCTCGCGGAGAAACCCAGGAGCGGGCGTTACGCCGCAGCGGATTTCGTCGCCGGGCGGGCGTCGTGACGGTGCGCACCACCCTGCCGTTCTTCGACCTGTCCCCGGAACGCGATGCCGCCGCCCCGCCCGAGGCCCGGGGGCTGGCGCGCGACGACGTGCGCCTGCTCGTCGCCGATCCGGAACTGACCCATTCACTGTTCCGTGAGCTACCGGACCGGCTGCGCCCCGGCGATCTCGTGGTGGTGAACAACTCGGCGACCATGTCGTCGGCGGTCGACGCCACGCTGCACGGCGAGCCGGTCGTACTGCACTTCTCGACGTGGCTGGACGACGGCCGCTGGGTGGTGGAGGTCCGGACGACGCAGCGCACTCCCTATCCGGCCGAGCGGCTCTCGTCCGGGACCGTGCTGCGACTGCCGGATGCCACGGCGACTCTGGGTGCGCCCTGGCTCCCCGGCGGACGGCGCCTGTGGAGCGCCGACGTCTCTGCCGACGTGCCTCGATTACTGGCCGCGCACGGCCGTCCGATCACGTATTCCTATGTGCCGCAGCGATGGTCGGCCTCGTATTACACGACTGTCTTCGGTCGGGTGCCGGGTAGCGCGGAAATGCCCAGCGCCGCACGCCCCTTCACCGAGCGTCTGGTGCTGGATCTGATCGCCGGGGGTGTCGCTCTCGCGCCGATCACGCTGCACACCGGCGTCTCCTCGCCCGAGGCGGGCGAGCCGCCGAGCCCGGAGCGATTCGCCGTCCCGGCCTCGACGGCGCGGCTGGTGAACGCCACGAAAGCCGCGGGCGGACGCGTCGTCGCGGTCGGCACGACGGTGACGCGGGCGCTGGAGACCGCCGCCGAACCATCGGGGCTGGTCCACGCCACGCACGGGTGGACCGACCTGGTGCTCGGGCCGGAACGGCCGGCCCGCGTGGTGGACGGTCTGATCACAGGGTGGCACGCCCCCGGCGCGTCACACCTGGATCTTCTGGTCGCGGTGGCGGGGGAGTCCACCGTCGCCGCCGCCTATGCCGCGGCCGTGGACACCGGCTATCTGTGGCACGAGTTCGGCGACAGCGCTCTGCTGTTCGGCGGCAGCGGGCTCAGCTGACCGTGACCGTGGCGCCCAGCTGGCCCGCGATGTCGAAGCGTCCGCAGCGGCCGTCGCTCAGGTCGAGCTTCTGGGTGATGATCTTGCCGCGGCGATTCTTGAACGTCGCCTCGGCGGTCACGTCGGCGGACGACGTCGAGCACACCTTCGACACCACGCCGGGCGGGTCGTAGCTGACCGTCCCGCCGCCTTGGCAGGTGTTCGTGCTGTTGGCCAGGAACACACGTGCGGAGCCTTCCGGGCACGGCGCGTCCGCCACCGCCTCCGGCGCCACGACCAGCGAGCCCAGCGCGAGCGCGGCGACGACGGAGCTTCGAACCACCACACGACGAACCGTCGATCCCATCGTTACCCTCATCCCATCGAACAACTTCGGCAGTACGCCACGGCGAAACCGCAGCGTGCAGGCATGCTAACCCGCTATCGCACCTGCTGTCCCGGTGACGGTTGCCGGGCTACGGAGAGAACAGCAGGTCATCGACGGCCAAGTGGGTATCCGCATAGCGGACGGGGATGCTGTCGCCGGGACGGTTCGACTGCGAGGGGAACGGAGGTGTGAGATGGTGCGGATCGCGGAGGCCACCGGGCTGATGTCGCCTCGCCGTGGCGCGGACGGAAGTATGGCGGCATGCTGCGCAGTTTTCAGGTGACCAATCACAGATCGCTGGCCGATGAGCAGGAGTTGCGGCTCACCAAGGGGAGCGGACCGGTGGCCGTGCCGGTGACCGCCGTGCACGGCGGGGCGGCGGCGGGCAAGACGAACCTGATCGATGCGCTCGGGCAGATGCGCGACGCGGTGCTGCATTCGGTGACCGGCTGGGATCCGTACGCGGGTCCGGTGCGTTCGCCGCATCTCGGATTCCCCGACCGGCCTTCGGAATTCGTGGCGGCGTTCGTCGCCGAGGGCGTGCCCTACACCTACGGCTTCCGGTTGGACAACGCCGATGTGACGGCGGAGTGGTTGCACACCCACCCGCGCTCGCGTAAGCGAATCGTGTTCGAGCGCAGCGGGGAACAGATCAAGATCGGCCCGATGTTCGAGGCGGCCCGCTACGGGATCACCGCGCTGGCTCCGCTGGTCCGCCCGAACGCCCTGCTGCTCAGCCTCGCCGGGCAGATGTACTCCGACGCGCTCGTGCCCGCCTACCGCTGGTTCGAGTCCATGCTCGAGGTGCAGCGCGGCCCCGCCGAACCCGACGCCATCGCCCACCGGCTGGGCAGCCACGTCTCCCGGTCGGCGGACAACGCGGCGCGGCTGCTGATGTTGCTGCGCACGGCCGAGTTGGGCATCACCGACCTGCTCGTCGCCGAGCACGACCCGATGTACGCCGACTACCTGCGGGAACTGGACGCCGACATCGCGGGCCTCGGCAAGCGGATCGACCTGTGCGCCACCTCGCCCGGCCATGCCGACCAGTTGCTGCGCGACAGCGGCCTGACCCCCGTGCTGCTCGAGCGCGAGCTGACCAACCTGAAGGCGGCGCGCGACGCCCTGTACGCGCGGATGGTGGCCCGGCGCGGGGTCGGCCTGCGCCTGGTGCACGACAGCATCGACGCTCCGTTCGAGATCGGAGACGAGTCCTCCGCCACGCTGTCGTTGCTGCGCGTGCTGCCCGCCATGCTCGACGCGCTGGACGCGGGCCGGGTGCTCGCCGTCGACGACATCGGCTCCTGCCTGCCCGCCGAGGAGACCGATCGACTGATTCAGCTGTTCCAGAATCCGGAGACCAATGTCCGGGGCGCCCAATTGATCTTCACGACCGGCAACCGGCTGCTGATCGATCGGGGCAACGGGCGTTCGCAGCGCACCCGCACGTCGGTCTGGCACATCCGGCGCACCGTTCACGGCACCAGCGAGCTGGCGGCGGTGTGACGCGCACCTAGCATGGGGACATGCTGGAGTTCGTCGCGCTGGTGACCCTGACTGCGGTGCTGGTGTCGCTGATCGTGTTCGCCATCCGCGGCAGGCGGGGCTATGCGCCGGCGCAGCCGGAGGAGGGGACGCTGTACGTCACCGGTGTGAGCCCGCGCCCCGACGCTCCCGGGGAGCAGTACGTGACCATCACCGGAAATCTGAGCGGCCCCTCGGTCTCCGGCAAGGTCGTATACGGCCGCTTCGTCTGGGACACCAGATCCTGGCCGCACACCGGCGATCTGCTCCCCGTCGTCTATCCGGCGGGCAAACCCGACCGCTGGCAGATCGCTCGTCCAGGTTGATCGACCGCCCGCTGCTCGCGGGAGGGCTCCTCGTCGCGGAGGGTGAGCAGGCCGCGCACACGGCCTGCGGTATGCGACTCCGCAGGAGCGCGGACGTGCCGTAGCCCACGTTATGGCCGATGGCATCATGCCGGGTATGGATGTGCGGGACGCGGGCGTCGTCGTTCGGGCGGCGCGGCCGGAGGAGTACGCCGCGGTCGGTGAGCTGACCGTGGAGGTCTACGTCGGCGAGGGCTACGTGGAGGCGGGCAGCTGGTACGCGGGCGAGCTGGCCGACACCGCCCGCCGTGCCGCCGCGGCCGGGGTCCTGGTCGCCACGCACGCGGACCGGATCGTCGGCTCGCTCACGGTCGCACCGGCCGGGAATCCGTACGCGGAGATCGCGCTGCCGGGTGAACTCGAGTTCCGCATGCTCGCCGTCGCGAAGACCGCGCGCGGACTCGGCGCGGGAACGGCGTTGGTGCGCACCGTGATAGAGCGTGCCCGTGCGGAGGGGTGCGCCGCGGTCGCGCTCACCACCATGCCCGCGATGGTCGACGCCCGCCGGATCTACGACCGCTTCGGCTTCCGTCCTGTGCCGAGTCGCAACTGGCGGACCAGCGCCGGGGAGTTGCTGCACGTGCTCCGCCTACCACTCGACCCTGCCGCGTCGCCCTAGATCTCCTTCGCAGACGCGCCGTCTACCGGGAACCGCTCGGGCGCGCCGAGCGCGGAGCGCGCGAGTCGAGCGCGCGACTTACGGGCTGGAATTCCTCCCGGCCTCGATCGGGGTGGCCTCACCGTGCCGGGACCCTGGTGGGGGGATACGCACCGAAATTCGCGCAGACGAAGGCACCGACGGCGCGAAAGTTTCAGCGCCGCGAAGCGAATCAGCCGAGGACGGTGGCGACGATCCCCGCGAGGTAACCCAGCCGGGCCACCTCGGAGGGTCGGAAGTCGGGTCCGCCCGGCCTGCCGAGCAGCAGGACCTTGCCGGTGTTGCCGAGCGGAGCGGCGGCCAGCTTGGTGTCCATGTCCCGCCAGATCTCCGGCACCCAGTCCGCTTCGGGATCGAGCACGCTGGGCTTCTCCAGCGGCATCCACGGCGCCGAACCCGCCTGCGTCTGCGGCGCGCTGGGGCTGCCGACCACGCGGTAGGCCCCTTGCGGACCGATGTCGATGATCGTGCTCCAGCCGACCCGCAGCACCCGCGGCACACCGTCCACCAGGACTTGCATCCGGTCGTCGCGCGCGCTGGCCACATGGTCGATGAGTTCGAGCTCGCGATGGGTGTCCAGCACGCCGGAGTACGGACGGATCGAGTCCACGTGCACGTCGCCGATCGACTCGGCGGCGGTGATGAGGGTGTCGGGGAGTGCGCCGGAGGGCACCTCGACGACCAGATCGTCGACGGCGTAGCCCGCGCCGCGCTCGACCACATCCAGGGAGAGGATGTCGGCGCCGACGGAGCCGAGCGCGAGGGCGAGAGCGCCGAGGCTTCCCGGTCGATCCGGAAGTTGCACGCGGAGCAGATACGACACGTGCGTTTCCTTTCTTAGGGCGGCCGAGGCTGGAGAACGAATACCCGGGTGACGCAATACTTACACCCCTTACGGCCGGTTATCGAGTCGAAGACCGTCCAGTGACGCACGCCACTCGGCGAATTCGCGCGCGGGCGGCGTGTCGGGCTAGCGCGCGCGGCTGTGTCGCCGCCCCGCGAAGATTGCCGGAGGCCTGCTGGGCGACGCTCGCGCCGCCGCGCCGACGAAGCGCGGGTGGCGCACGGCGACCAGGTCACCGGTGGCTAGGCTGTGTGGGTTGAGCAGTGTTCATAACGAAGCCGAAAGGGGTCCCGCGGTGCCCGCCATCTCCCGCGACGAGGTCGCACACCTCGCCCGGCTGTCCCGGCTCGCGCTGTCCGATGCCGAACTGGATCAGTTCGCCGGACAGCTGGATTCGATCCTGAGCCACGTGCGGACCATCTCCGAGGTCGCCGCCGCCGACGTCCCGGCCACGGCATCGCCGAATCCGGCGACCAACGTGACCCGGCCCGACGAAGTGGTGCCGGGCCTCACCCCGCGTGAGGCGCTGTCCGGCGCGCCCGCGGTGGAAGAACAGCGGTTCATGGTGCCGCAGATCCTGGGAGAGGGCGAATGAACGCAGCATCGCATCGCGATTCGACCGGGGGCGGTGGCCGGGCGACGGGTGGGCGCGACCTGACCGGGCTGTCCGCGGCCGAGCTGGCCGAGAAGATCCACGGTCGCGAGCTGTCGTCGGTGGAGGTCACCCAGGCGCACCTGGACCGGATCGCCGAGGTCGACGGCGAGTATCACGCCTTCCTGCACGTCGCGGGTGAGCAGGCTCTGGCGGCCGCTGCCGCGGTGGACGCCGCGCTCGGCTCGGGCGCCGCGCCCGCCTCGCCGCTGGCCGGAGTTCCCTTGGCGCTCAAGGACGTGTTCACCACCACGGACATGCCGACCACCTGTGCGTCGAAGATCCTCGAGGGCTGGGTCTCGCCCTACGACGCGACGGTCACCAGGCGGTTGCGCGAGGCGGGCATCCCGATCCTCGGCAAGACCAACATGGACGAGTTCGCGATGGGCTCCTCCACCGAGAACTCCGCCTACGGCCCCACCCGCAACCCGTGGGACACCACCCGCATCCCGGGCGGCTCGGGCGGCGGCTCCGCGGCGGCGCTGGCTTCGAACCAGGCGCCGCTGGCCATCGGCACCGACACCGGCGGTTCCATCCGCCAGCCCGCGGCCGTGACCGCGACCGTCGGCACCAAGCCGACCTACGGCACGGTGTCGCGCTTCGGTCTGGTCGCCTGCGCGTCGTCGCTGGACCAGGGCGGTCCGTGCGGACGGACGGTGCTGGACACCGCGCTGCTGCACGAGGTGATCGCGGGATACGACCCGCGTGACTCCACCTCGCGCGACGTACCGGTGCCGCCGGTGGTGGCCGCCGCGCGCGCGGGGGCGCAGGGCGATCTGCGCGGCGTCAAGATCGGCGTGGTGAAGGAACTGCACTCCGACAGCTACCAGCCCGGCGTGCTCGCCTCCTTCGACGCCGCCGTGGCGGTGCTGAAGGATCTCGGCGCCGAGGTGGTCGAAGTGTCCTGTCCGCACTTCGAATACGGGCTGTCGTCCTACTACTTGGTGATGCCGTCGGAGGTGTCGTCCAATCTCGCGCGGTTCGACGCCATGCGTTACGGCCTGCGCGTCGCCGATGACGGGCAGCACAGCGCCGAGCAGGTCATGGCGGCTACGCGTGCGGCCGGCTTCGGCCCAGAGGTCAAGCGGCGCATCATGATCGGCACATACGCGCTGTCGGCCGGTTACTACGACGCCTACTACGGCCAGGCGCTGAAGGTGCGCACGCTCATCGCCCGCGACTTCGACCAGGCCTACGAGCAGGTCGACGTGCTCGTCTCGCCGACCAGCCCGTTCACGCCGTGGAAGCTGGGCGAGAAGGTCGACGATCCGCTGGCCATGTACCTCTCGGACCTGTGCACCCTGCCGACCAACCTGGCGGGGCACCCGGCCATGTCGGTGCCCTCGGGTCTGAGCAAGGACGACGGCATGCCCGTCGGCCTCCAGATCATGGCTCCCGCCCTCGCCGACGACCGCCTCTACCGGGTGGGCGCGGCCTACGAAGCCGCGCGCGGCCCCATCGCCTGACCTTCGACGCGGAGCCGCTCGATCGCGCACCGGTTGCGCGGAAGCGGGCGGCTCCGCGATCGTCATGCGGGCCAGGTGAATTCCGGGTCGTCGGTGTAGTCGCGACGGCGCTGATCCAAGGCGAGTGCCACCATCTGGTGCGCGCCGGGCCCGATGATCTTGCGCAGCGGGGGGTTCGGCATGTTCACCAAGGCGATCAGGCCCGCGGCGCCGACTTCCGGCGGCGCTTCGGTCCATTCGGGCTCCGTGCCGGTCGTAGCGTCCGGCGCGGATTCGGCTGAGGGCGTGGTGGCTTCGCCTTCAGGCCGGGCGTCGGTCGAGCCGGTGGAGGCGTTCGCGGCGTCACCCTCCGTTGCCGGGTAGTCCGGCATGCCGAGGATGCCGCCACGCAACTGGGCATAGGCGGGAATGCCGGTGGCGAACCGCATGCTCGATTTGGCCCAGTCGGTGTCGAAGCCGCCCAGTTGCGCGAGCGTGACCCGGATGCCGAAGGGGCGCAACTCGTCGGCCAGCGCGGCGCTGAATCCCTCCAGGGCCCATTTGCTCGCGTTGTAGAGGCCGAACAGAGGAAGGCTCCCCACGGCTCCGACCGTGGAGATCTGCACGATGTGCCCGGAGCCCTGGGCGCGCAGATGCGGCGCGGCCGCCTGCGAAACCCACAGCGCGCCGTAGAAGTTGGTGTCCATCTGGTCGCGGATCTGCGCTTCGGTCAGCTCCTCGATGGCGCCGACCAGGCCGTAGCCGGCGTTGTTCACGATCACATCGATGGCGCCCGCCGTGGCGAACGCCTTTTCCACAGTGGCGATCACGCTCTCGCGGTCGCGGACGTCCAAGGGCAGCACGGTGAGACGGTCGTCGGTGAGGTCTGTCAGGGACTCGGGGTCACGGGCGGTCGCGACGACACGGTCACCCTGAGCGAGCGCGGCCGTCGTGAATGCCCGGCCGAGTCCGCGGCCTGCGCCGGTGATGAACCACGTTCTGGTCAAGAGAGATCCTTTCGTAACGAGACGGTCCGTCTCGTTCGAAAACCATGCCAAGTGGATCCCGACTTGTCAAGACGAGACGTTTCGTCTCATTTGATGTAGGGTGCGGGCATGGCCGATACCCCGACCGCCGCGCGCCGCAGCGAGCGTGCCCGTGCTGCGATCCTCGCCGCGACGAGCGAGCTGATCCGTGAAGTGTCCTACGCGAAGCTGAGCGTCGAGGCCATCGCGGCCCGTGCCGGCGTCGGCAAGCAGACGATCTACCGCTGGTGGCCGTCGAAGGGCGCGGTCGTCTTCGACGCCATGCTCGAATCCGATTCGGGCCCGGCGGGTCCGGCCTTGCCCGACACCGGCGACGTCGCGGCCGACCTGCGCCAGTTGCTGCGCGGTTCGATCGGGGCGCTCACCGATCCCGGCTTCGAGTCCTTCCTGCGGGCGATGTACATCGAGATCCAGCAGGACGCGGAGCTGGCCGCGGCGTATCGCGAGCGTCTGCTGCTGCCGCAGCGTGCCGCCATCGCCGACCGCCTGACCACCGCCGTCGCCGCCGGGGAACTGCGTGCCGGACTCGACCTCGAACTCGCCACCGATCTGCTACTCGGCCCGACGCAGATGCGGTGGTCGCTGGGGCTCGGCGGGCTCACGGAGGCGTACGCCGATGCCGCGCTCGATGCCGTGCTGGCCTATTTGCGCGCGTGAGGACGCGTCGTTCGCGGGGCCGGTTCCGACTCGGCGGCCTCAGGAAGCGCGCAGCTTTTCGGCTTGCTCCTTGATGCCATCGGTCATGCCCTCGAAGCCGCGCCGTAAGTTCTTGCCGAGCAGCGCGACGACCACGGGATGCAACCATCCGCCGAGTTCGAAGTGCGAATCGTAGCGAGTGCGGTCGTCGGCCAGCGGTGTCACGGTGTGCGAGCGCAAGCTGTGCAGTGCGCCCGGAGGCACCGGTTTCATCGAGTAGCCGAGCTCGCGGCCGGGGGTGTGCGAACGAATCCATTCCCGCTGCTTGCGCGGGCTCGCCCCGGAGACGCGGACGAGCATGTCGATCGGCTCGCCGGGCACCAGCGAGCTGTGGCACTCCGTGACGAAGGGATTCCACTCGCCATAGCGCGGGAAGTCGGTGATCACCTGCCACACCAGAGCGGCGGGTGCGTCGATGTCGGCGGCGAGGTCGATGACGAAAGCCATGCAGGAATTAGAACATGTTCTAGGCGGTGGGGCGTGTGCGCCGCGCCGAACGGCTCAGCAGGCACCCATGGCCGTGCCCTGATCGGCGCCGTAGCGGTGGCCGTGGCCCGGCGGGGCGTGCAAGGCGGCGAGCAGGTCGGCGGTGGTCTGCGCGAAGCTGATCACCGGAAGCCACTGCGGAACCGGAGCGTCGACGCGGGCGCCGGTCAGGTCTGGTGCGCGCCACAACTGGGACGGCGACCAGTGCACCACCGGGTCGGAACTGTTGGCCAGCACCGTCGCACCGCCGCGGTGCACCTGATTGGCCGGAGGTCCGGCCCAGAGGGCCGCGCAGGTCCGGCTGTCCTGCTCGGTGTCGTCCGCGAAGACGGCGTTGCCGCCCAGCGCGCCCAGGCTCTGCCCGTAGAGGTAGAGCTTCGGCTTGTGCGCGAGCCCCTCGACGTGGCGTTCCACGGCGGCGAACAGCTCGCGGGCGGCCGTCACCGCCGCGTCCCGGCCGAACACGAAGGTCGCCCAGCTCGGGAGATAGGAGTACTGCAACCCGACCAGTGCCACGTCACCGTCGAAGCGCCGGTCGAAACCCGCCACGGCATTCGCGTCGATCCAGCCGGAACCGGTGGGCACCGCGACGACCAGGTGGGAGCGCGCGAAGCCGCCCTCCCGTTCCAGCTCCCGGATCGCCAGCGCGACGCGGCTGTCCAGGTCGGGCGCCGAGGCCACTCCGACGTAGACCCGCACCGCTCGTCCCGGTGCGCCGCCGACGAACTTGCGTCCCTCGGAGCCGAGCGACGCCCAGCTCACCGCCGACTCGGCGCTGCTCGCTTCGTCGTGCGAAACAGGTTGCACCACCGCCGGATCCAGCTCGGCGTTCGCCCTCGCGTACACCGATTCCCGCCATCCGACCACCGCGGGCACGCCCACGAGATACAGCAGGACCGCCACGACCGCGGCCAGCGAGAC
The DNA here is from genome assembly GCF_001613465.1 of Nocardia niwae NBRC 108934 = DSM 45340. Taxonomy (GTDB): domain Bacteria; phylum Actinomycetota; class Actinomycetes; order Mycobacteriales; family Mycobacteriaceae; genus Nocardia; species Nocardia niwae. Next base: position 148,642 of record NZ_BDCK01000017.1, read on the forward strand.
ACCGCGCGCCCAGCCCAGTTTCCGCGATGCCCACCGGATCGAGCGGGTAGCGGCCACGAGCAGTCCGATGATCAACGCGGCGCCGAGCGCGCACCGCAACCAGTAGCCGGCGCCGATGTGCGGGGTACCCATCGCCGCGCGCAGCCGGTTCTGCCAGTGTCCCGCGTTCGCCGCCGCGCCCACCACCAGGACCGACGTCGCGATCAGCAACGGCAGCCGCAACCACCCCTGCCGCTGGTCGACGTCGAAACCGCAGCGCCGCAGGACGATTCGCAGCACCCCGGCCGCGCCGAGGGTGAGCGCGGCGAGCAGCCCCGTCAGCACGGCTTGCGCGCTCGGCGTGCGAGGAAGCAGCCCGGGCGCCAGGGAGGCCAGCACACCGGTCCCGATGCCGAGCGTCGTGCCGATCCGCGGCGGCGCGACCCGGCGTATCGCGACGGCGACCCACCTGCGCCGGTCCAGGAATTCCGGGACGAACGACGTCATCGCCGTACCGCCGCCGCGTCGGAACAGGTCGGGCCCGCCGCCGGTGCGGGGTCACGCCGACGGTTGCGCACGACGAGCACCGCGATCAGCCCGGCGATTCCGGCGCCGAGCACGCCCACCAGCTGTCCGCTCGCGGCCGGTCCGGTATCCGCCGCGTCGAGCAAGGGCTCCACCACGGGCGCGCCGTAGTCCTGCCGCCGCGAGTTCAGGTCGACGGCGGTGTTCGCGATCGAGGCCATCGCATCGCAGCGCGCGCGGGAGAAGGAGTCCACCCGGGCGGCGCAGGCTTGATGCATCTGCCGGTCCAGCGTCGCGTCGAGGGCCTGCCGCGCCCACGGGCCCAGCGGCTCGCCCCGCTGATCGGCGTAGCGCAGCAGGTCATAGCCGAGGTCATGGGCTTTGCACGCGGTATCGAACTCGGCGGGCAGCGTCACCGGGGACGAGCAGTCCCCGCGCGGATTGACCAGTACCCCGTCCACCGTGCTCGGCCGGTAGCCGAAGGAGGCGACGAAGTCCGCCGGGATCGCGGTGAGCGCGCCGGGCGCGCCCGCGGACAGTTCGGCGATCGCGGCACTCGCCTGCACGCTCTCGATCGGCGCCGCCGCCGCGGCGGCCTGCTGGGCGGGGGCGAGGAACGCCGTCGCCGCCATGGTGGTCAACGCCGCCGCGGTGAGCGCCGCGTAGCGCCGCGTCGGCGCGATGGCGGAAGAGGTTGCGGCGGAATGGTTTCGGGCTCCTGCGGCCGAGGCGGACCGGGTCTCGCGCCCGGCGCTGGTCGGTGTGCTCATGGCGACGACGTTAGGGACTCGCTTCCGGCGGCCGCCTCACGCCCGGGGACGTTTCCCGTCCCGTGCCGCCGGGGGAGCCGCCGCACCCGTCTCGCACCGGGGTATCGGGCCGGAAATCACCCGTGGGTATGAGGCCGCGGTGAACCGGGAGTTCCTAGTGTCATAGGCATGAACCGAGAAAGTCGCGCCTGGACGCGACGGCTGGACGCGCGGACCTGGTTCGACCTGGGCACGGTGCTGGTCGCGCTGATCTGGTACACGGTGGCCTGGCCGACCCTGCACCTGACCCACGCGGTGCCCGCCGCTGCGCAGCCGTTCATCGCGGCGCTGGCCGCGTTCCCGGTGCTGCTGGTGCGGCTGAACCCGGCATTGGGCTGGGCCATCTCGGCGGGCTCCGCGCTGGTGATCGCGCTGGCGATCCCGCATCAACCGAACAACGAGCTGCCGTTCCAAGTCGTCCACCTGCTGTGCCTGCTGGCGCTGCTGTTCGCGGTGGCGGTGCGCGCCCCCGGGCAGATCGTGGCGGTGGCCTGGGCGGCGACGGCGCTGCTGTTGGCGACCACCATGCCCGGCGAAGGGGATGCGTTCGCCAACGCGGCGTGGGGCTGGCCGATCGCGCTGGCCGCGCTGGTGCTGTTCGGCCTGCTGATCCGCTGGCTGGCGCTGTCGCGGCGGCAGCTGGTGCGTCAGGAGGAGGAGAACGAACTCGAGCGGGCTCGCCGCGCGATCCTGGAGGAGAAGGCGCGCATCGCCCGCGACCTGCACGATGTCGTCGCCCACCACATGTCACTGGTGGTGGTGCAGGCGCAGACCGCGCCCTACCGGGTCGAGGGCGTCACCGCGGCCGCTCGCGCCGAGTTCGAGTCCATCGGCGCCACGGCGCGCGAAGCGCTCAACGAGATCCGCGGCATGCTCGGTGTGCTGCGCAGCGACGGCCAGCTGCCCGAGCACGCGCCCCAGCCGAAGGCCGCGGACGTGATCGCCCTGTTCGAGGGCGCGCGGCGCGCGGGTGTCCACATCGAGTGGACCGTGGACGGCGCCCTGGACACGATTCCGGAGACCACCGGCCTCGCCCTCTACCGCGTCGCCCAGGAATCGCTGTCCAACGCTTCCCGGCACGCCCCGGGCGCCCCGGTCGAGGTGCGCATCGCGTGCGGCGCGGAGCTGCTGCTCGACGTCGAGAACGGGCCGGGCGCGACGCCCGCCCGCCCGGTCGGCAACGGCGGTCACGGCATCGCGGGCATGCAGGCGCGAGCGCTGGCAGTCGGCGGCGAAGTGACGGCGGGACCGCGCGCGGACGGCGGGTTCCGGCTCCACGCGCGCTTCCCGCTCGTCGCGCAGGACGCCGCCGCCGTCGTCGTCGGAGCCGTACCCGCCGAGCCCGGTCGCTGAGTATCCGGCCCGTCGCCTGGCGGAGGGATTGCGCCCTCGGGCTGGAATCGGGTCTCCTCTGAGCTGCTCCGTGGCTGCGGGTGGCCCGCTCAAAAGTCCTGAGACATCGGCAGAAGTCATACGCCGCGGTCGCGTGAGGCATGCCGGGTACCGCGGACGAGGCATGAGCCGCCGAGCGTCCGGGAGCACGAACCTGCCGAGTGCTACCTCGGGAACGTGCGAGTTCGAACGGGGGTCCGGCACAACGCACGGCACGCTCGTGCGGCACAGCGGGTGAACGGGCCGGGCGCGCAGTGGTACGGGGCAATTAGGGTGAGCGGGTGGCAATTACGGTGTTGATCGCCGACGACCAGGCGATGGTCCGTCAGGGATTCGGGGCGCTGCTCGCGGCGCAGCCGGATATCAGCGTGGTGGGCGACGCGGCGGACGGGAAGGCCGCGGTCGCCGAAGCGAAGCGGCTGCGCCCGGATGTCGTGCTGATGGATGTGCGCATGCCGGAGATGAACGGGCTGGACGCGGCCCGCGCCATTCTGGCGGCCGGGTTCGACCCGCCGGTGCGCGTGCTGATGCTCACCACCTTCGACATCGACGACTACGTCTACGAGGCGCTGAGCCTGGGCGCCAGTGGGTTCCTGCTCAAGGACGCGCCCGCCGAGGAACTGGTGCGCGCGGTGCGCGTGGTCGCCGACGGCCAGGCGCTGCTCGCGCCGACGGTCACCCGCAGGCTCATCGCCGACGTCACCCGCCGGCGCAGCGCGGCCCGCGCCAAGCCCGCGCCGCAGCTGACCGCGCTGACTCCCCGCGAGCGGGAAGTGCTCGAACTGATCGCGAAAGGCATGTCGAACACCGAGATCGCCGAAACCCTGTACGTGGCCGAGCAGACCGTGAAGACCCATGTCTCCAAGGTCTTCTCGAAGCTGAACCTGCGCGATCGAGCGCAGGCGGTGGTGCTGGCCTACGAGACCGGCTTGGTCACTCCGGGGTGAGCCGGACTCACAGCGGCGGGCAGGAGCCGCCGCGCAATTCGCCGAGATGACGGCCCAGCATTTGCGCGATCCGGCTCAGGATGGTGGTGGAGTCCTCGAAGCTGCCGGAATCGGCCGTCGCCGCCATGGCCACGGCGATCATGCCGGACCGCACCGGCACCAGACCGAACTGGCGGACGGTGTACACGCCGGTCTCGTCGTCGGGTCCCCACCCGCCCTTGTACGCCGTACCCTCCAGGACGCCGAGACCCCATGCCTGGTCGGGCGTGATCTCCGTCATCAGCTCGGTGACGTGGAACGACTCGGGCAGGCAGGGGAGCCGGGAGGCGAAGCGCGCCTGATTGGCCAGCGTCCACTCGGTGCCGCCGAAGGAGGTGTAGTCCAGGGTGGTGCGCGGGCCCGCCACACCGGTCGTGGCATCGCCCGCCTCGTCGATCACATCCTGGACCGCCTTGGCCGCTTGCAGGCCGTCGCCGAGCGACTGCCACAACGCCTCGGCGGCGTCGTTGTCCGACCACGTGATGGCCGCCTCCACCTCGTGCAGGATCTCTTCCTGGGAGTCGTGCCGCAGCGCCGCGATCGCCAGCGGCACCTTGATGGTCGACCAGGCGATGCCGCTGACCCAGTCGCCGAAGACGGTCATCCGGCCGCCGCCGACAGGCATGATCGCCATGCCGACCTGCCCGGCCAGCTGTGGCTGCAACTGGGTGAAGTCGGCGGCCAGCGAGTCCGGCATGGACACCGCGAGGTTGGGCCGCCAGGCGCCCGCGGTGTCGACGACAACGGCCGGGGTGTCGGCGGCGCGCGGATCAGCGGGAAACAGCGTGCACGAGGTCAGTGTGAGCAGCACCACCATCGCCCCGGCGCGTAGCGCCGAACGGCACGTCGAAGCGGATCCCGTCGACCTCACCACCGAGTCCTCCCCACCACCGGTGACGCGGTCACAACTCTTCGGCGGTGCAAAATAGCTCATCGGGCCCGTCCGGTCGGTGACCGGACGAGAGACATCGCCGCGGCGCGCGGCGGCGTCGACGGCACGATGTCTCGAACATAGTTTTGCCGATCTTCCCGGAGAATTCGAAACCCCGTGGCCACGGCGTCACCCGGTAGGCTCCAGGATCGGTATGGCGCTCGGAGGTCACGTCCGGTCGCCGCGGTCACCTGAAGGGGGCGTGTTGCTCGACAGCGGTGCGGTGTTCGCCGGGTTCACCATCGAGAAGCTGCTCGGCCAGGGCGGCATGGGATCGGTGTATCTCGCCCGCCACCCCAGATTGCCGCGGCAGACCGCGCTCAAACTGCTCAACCGGGAGTTGTTCGCCGACGCGGAGGTCAGAGCCCGGTTCGAGCGGGAGGCCGACCTCGCGGCGCAGCTGGACCATCCGAACATCGTCGCGGTGTACGACCGCGGCACCGAGGACGAGCAGCTGTGGATCTCCATGCAGTACGTCGACGGCGTCGACGCGGCGACGGTGAACCCGCAATCCCTGCCACCGGAACGAGCTGTGCAGATCATCGAGGGCGTCGCGTCCGCTCTCGATTACGCGCACGGCATGGGCGTGCTGCACCGGGACGTCAAGCCCGCGAACATCATGCTGGCGCGTACGGTGGGCGGCCACGGGGAGCGGGTGTTCCTCACCGATTTCGGCATCGCCCGGCTGCGCGAGGATTCCACGCACCTGACCCAGACCGGCATGTTCACCGCGACGCTCGCCTACGCCTCGCCGGAGCAGATGACCGGTGCGCACCTGGACCACCGCTCCGATCAGTACTCCTTGGCCTGCGCGCTGTACTGGCTGCTGACCGGCATCGCGCCGTTCGACGCCCCCGCCCCCGCCGACATCATCCGGGGGCACCTCCAGTTGCCGCCGCCTTCGGTCGCGGCCCGGCGCGCGGGCCTGTCGCCCGCGCTCGACGCGGTGATCGCGAAAGCCATGGCGAAGCGGCCCGACGACCGATTCGCCTCCTGCGTGGAATTCGCCTCGGCCGCCCGGCGAGCCCTGACCGAGCCCGCTCCAACGGTGGTGGCCGCGCAGTACCAGCCGCAGCCCGCGCCCACCGTCCTCGCGCAACCGGCGTATCCCGGGCCGGAGGCGAATACGCCGACCTACGTTCCCACGTCGTCCACCCCTGGCTACCCCACGCCGCAGTACAATCCGAATCCCGCGGGCGCGCAGCAGTTCCCGGCGTCCCACGGCTATGCCGCGGTGCCGTCCCAGCCGAGTTATCCAGCAGCGTCGCCGCTTTCCGCCCCGACGCCGCAGCCGATCGGTTATCCGCCCCACCAGCCGCCCGGTTATCCGGCGCAATCCCGCTCCAACACCGGTCTCGTCGTGACGATCGTGCTGGTGATCGTGGCGCTGCTGGTCGGGGTCGGCATCGTCGTCGCGAAGATCGGATTCTCGGATTCCGCGTCGCCGTTGGACCTCGGCACCAAGACGCCCGCAGGCCCGTCCGAGGCGGACAAGCTCGCGAAGGCGTTTCCGGAACTGCTGCCGCAAGGTGTCGACACCAAGTACGACATCGGTTCCGGCCCCGGTTACAGCGGGAAGACCTGCTTCCTCGGCACCGCCAAGCCGGGCGGCAAGGTGTCCAGCACCAACGGTGTACCCGACTTCCCGAACTGGTCGAAGGCCTGGAATTGCTGGGGTACGCCGATCGCCGAGCCCGACTACGTCCTCATCGGCTTCAAGTCGCCGCAGGACGCCCAGGCCGCGGTGCGGGACCTCCCCTCGAATACGGCGGCGATCGAACGCAACGGTGCCAAGACGTATTCGACCTACCGCTGGCAGGAGAAGGACAGCGGATTGCCGGACGGCTTCCTCGTGGTTGACTTCGCCGACGACCCGGCCCGGTCGAGCTACCTGCTGTTCGCCACGGTGACCCTCACCGACAGCAATCCGAGTTCCGGATTCGGCATCACCTCGGCGAAATTCAAGACGTGGTTCGCCCAGCTGCCGCTGTGAACGCTCAGTCGACCGCGAGCGCCTCCACGATCGGCAGCCGGGCCGCGCGCAACGCGGGCGGAATCGACCCGAGCAGCGCCAGCGCCAGCGCGACCACGCCATAGACCAGCAGCATCGGGCTCGGCCGGTAGTCGACGTCGATGGTCAGGGCGTGCCCGATGGCGACCGTGCCCAGGAACTGCACCGCCGCGCCGAGCGCCAGACCCAGCAGCGCGCCGACGATACCGATCCCGGCGGCCTCGGCCAGCACCGACCGCATCAAGAATTTGCGTCCGGTGCCCATGGCACGCAGCACGCCGAGTTCCCTGCGGCGCTCCAGAACCGAGAGCATCAACGTGTTGAGCAACGCGACCGTGGCGACCAGCACCACGATCCACAGAATGGCGTTGCTCATCGCCATGCCCTGCCGGATGCTCGACGACGCGGCCGTCACCGTGTCCGCGCCGGTGTCCACGTTCAGTTCCGGCGGCACCACCTGCCGGATGGCCGCGAAGACCGCCGCGCGATCGGCGCCCGGTGCGATGTCGACGGCGATGACCGTCTCTCCGGGCCGCTCGTACCAGGCGCGCATCAGGTCCAGGTCCATCATCACCACGCCGGCGATGGCGGAGAAATACGGGATCACCTGCAGCACCCGCACGGTGCGCGGGCCGGTCGGCGTGGGCAGGGTCAGTTCCGCGCCCGCGCCGACTCCCAGTGAGCGCGCCACGTCGCGGGAGATGGCCACGCCTTCCCCGGCCGACAACCGGGCGACCGATTCGTCGGTGAGCATGCGCATCCGCGTCTCCCTGGCATCCGGCGGAAACCCTTGCAGCATCACGCGGCTGCCGCCCAGCGTCGCGAAAGCCATCTGTGCCGGACTGAGATCCGTGACGCCGGGCACCGCCGCGAGCTTGCCGGCCAGATCCGCGGGCAGCAGCGGCCCGGTGGGGAACTGCGCCATCGACGCGGGGCTGACGTAGACGTCGTTGCGGGCCAGGTCGGTGAAAGTGACCGTGGCCGAGTCGATCATGTTGCTCGAGGCGCCGCTCATGCCCACGGTGGCGCCGACGCCGATCATCACCGTCATCGCCGTCGCCCACACTCGCCGCGGCGAGCGTTCCAAGGTGGTCGCGCCCAGCGCGCCGGGCGCGCCGAACCAGCGCGCGACACCCGCCGCGGCCCGCACGATCGGGCCGGTGGCGGCGAAACAGAGCAGGATCGCAGCGATGAACGACATCGAGATGGCGGTGAGCGAATAGCGGCCGAGATCGCTGCTCGCGATGAACACCGCGGTCACGGCCAGCCCGGCGCCCGCCGCGACGGCGAGGCGGCGCAGCAGCGGGCTCGCCGTATCGGTCCGGGCGGCCCCGACCGGGGCGAGCGCCTCGATGGGCTGCACCTTGTACACCTGACGCGCGGCCAGCGCCGCCGCGAGCACACTGGTGCACACGCACGCCACGACCGCGAACGGAATCACGTACCAGGGCACCGAGTATTCGGTGCGCGCCTCCACCGACTGCACGATCGCGGTGGGCAGCGTGCCGATCGCGACACTGCCCATGAACACGCCCAGGGCCGCGCCGACCGCGCCGCCCAATACGCCGAGCAGCGCGGCTTCGGCCAGCAGGTCGCGCACCATCGGGCCGCGTCTGCCGCCGATCGCGCGCAACAGCGAGAGCATCGGCCTGCGCTGGGCGATCGCCATGCTCATCGCGTTGTAGATGAGGAACGCCGAGACGATCAGCGCCGCGGCCGACGCCATGGTGGTGGAGTAGCGCACGATCTGGATCGCCCCGCCCGCCTGCGCGGTGCGCAGACTCGGCTCGGCCACCACCGCGCGGCCGTCGACCGCGTCGGTGAGCGCGGCGCGGACCTGCGCGAGGTCGGCGCCCTCGGCGGGAATGATCTGCACCGAGTCCAGCCGTCCCGCGCGATCGGTGATCTTCTGCGCGAGCCCGAGCGGAGCGGCGATGAGGTGACCGCCGTTGAGCTTGCGGGAAGTCTCCTCATCGAGGACCCCCGCGACCGTCACCGTCGTGCCGCCCACCCGGAACTGTTCGCCCTCGGCGCGGCCGAGCCCCGTGCCGACCAGTACACCGTTGGGCACCGAGAGCAGCTTGCCGGTGAACGCGCTCATCGGCGTGGTCAATTCACTGCCCAGCGCGCCGATGTTCGAATCGGCCCCGATCAGCAGCGCACGGTCGGCACCGGCGCCGACCTGCACCCGCAGCATCGGCACCGCCACCCCGACACCGGGCGTGGCCGCGATCCGCCGCAGCAATTGCTGGTCGAAACCGGCGTCGGTGATCCCGCTGACCTCCAGCTGCGCCTTGCCGCCCAGCCCGCGGGTCAGCTTGTCCACCGAGCCGGTGACCGAGCCCGAGATGCTCAGCACCGCGACCAGCAGCGACGCCGAGACGCCCATGACGACCAGCGACATCGCGGTGCGTCCGCGATGGGCGAGCAACTCGCCGATGTTGAACAGCCGCAAGCGATCCCACGCGGCGCCGATCCGCCTCCAGGCCTGACCGCTCACGCTTCGCTGCCGCCTCCAGGCCTGACCGCTCACGCTGTGTCCTTCTGTCGCGTGAGCGGGGCCTTCCGTGGTTACGCTTCGCTGCCGCCTCCAGGCCTGACCGCTCACGCTGTGTCCTTCTGTCGCGTGAGCGGGGCCTTCCGTGGTTACGCTTCGCTGCCGCCTCCAGGCCTGACCGCTCACACGTTGACCGTCCGCTCGACTTTGTCGTTGGACCCGATCCGCCCGTCGCGCAGCGTGATCACGCGGTCGCAGTAGGTCACCGCGCCCATGTCGTGGGTCACCATCACCACCGAACTGCCCGCTCCGGCGATCTCGCCGAGCAGCTCGAGGATCGCCGCGCCGGTCTTGGAATCGAGATTGCCGGTGGGCTCGTCGGCCAGGATCAGCGGCGGGTCCATGATCAACGCCCGCGCCACCGCCACCCGCTGCATCTGCCCGCCGGACAATTCGGCGGGACGATGTTCGGCCCGCTCGGCCAGGCCCACCCGATCGAGCAATTCCAGGGCGCGCGGCCTTGCCTTACGCAAACCCGTGCCGTCCAGCAATTTCGGTATCGCCACGTTCTCCCACGCCGAGAGTGTGGGCAGCAGGTTGAAGAACTGGAATACGAAACCGACCTGGTGGCGCCGGAACTCCGACTGCTGTTCCTCGTCCAGCGCACCGATCTCCTCGCCCCGGAAGCGGATCGAGCCCGCATCGGGACTGTCGAGCGCGCCGAGCAAGTGCAGCAGGGTGCTCTTGCCGGATCCGGACGGTCCGATGATCGAGGTGAATTCCCCTGTCTCGATGCGCAATCCGACGTCGTCGAGGGCGCGGACCGCCTGTCCGCCGACCCGGTACTCCTTCGTCACGCCCGATAGTTCCAGCATCGCCGGTTCCGGCATCGTCGTCCCCCGCTCCGTACGGTCGGTCAAAGTTCTTCGTTCCTCGTCGCGCGTTACCGCGCCATGGCCTCCGACGCGAGTTTGCGGCGACGATACTGCGCGTCGAGCACCGCGCGCAGCACCGGCTGCTCGGCCGCCAGCTCGAGGTAGGCCTCCATCGCCGTCAGCCCCAGGTCGAGTTTCGCGGCGAAGTGCAGGTTCCACCGGTAGCGCAGCGTGAGCAGCAGCCCGTCCGCGCCGCCGAACAGCCGATCCAGCTCGGGGAATCCCTCGAACAGGCCGGGATCGGCCGGGTCGAGCGCCGCGCGGGTGAGCACGGCGCGCACGATGTCGGTTCGAGCGTGCTGATCCGTCCAGGACATGGCCCTCGCCTTCCTCTGTGAGCTACCGCCAACGCTACGGACGCGACCGTCTTGTTGTCGTCGTGCCAGGGACTCGATTGCGTCTCCGCCCACGGTAGGAGCGGCGTCCCGCTCGCGGGACGATGTACCGGCCCGGATGCGGCGGCTAGCCTTACAGAATGGGTTCGACCGGCGTATCCGAAGCGCCGCCCGGAGCGCCGCGCGACGGCCGCGTGCGGGCCTCGGTGCGGCGCATCGGCGAGCGGTGCGCCGAGTTCGCGCGCGACCCGGTCGCGGCCTTCCGGCGCAGCGTCGAGGAACTGCCCTACGACTATCCGCCGTCGGTCATCGTCAGCGTCGATGTCGCGGTCTTCGCCGTGGCGGTCGCGGCCGCGGTGCAGCGGCACAGCTACTTCCCGACCCTGCTTCCGGTCATCGCGGTCCTGCTGACCTGTGCCTTCGGGCCGCTGCACGCGTTGCTCGGCGTGCTGCCGCGCCCGCTGCTGCTCGGCGTGCTGGCCATGGCGGCCGAGGCGCTGTTCCTCGCCCAGCCGGTCGCCGCCGATTTCGCGCCGTTCGTGCTGGTGGCCGCCGCGGGTGAGATCGCGGCGATCGCACCGAAACGGGTGAGCATTCCGGTGACGGTCGCGATGATGCTGCAGCTGGTCGCCTTCGACGCGATCGGCCATGTCCCGGAGGGCCTGCCCACCTACCTGGTCGGCATCGCGTTCGGCTGGATGGCCGGGCTGATGCTGCAGTATCAGCGCCGCTTCCTCTACCAGGAACGCGGATACCAGGACATTCGTGCGGCGCAGGCCGCCGACGAGGAGCGCCACCGGATCGCCAGGGAGGTGCACGACGTGATCGCGCACTCGCTGAGCGTCACCCTGCTGCATCTGACCGCCGCCCGCCACGCGCTCGAGACCGACCGCGACGTGGACGAGGCAGTGGAAGCGCTGACCGATGCCGAGCGGCTGGGCAGGCAGGCGATGGCCGACATCCGCCGCACGGTGGGCCTGCTCGACGCGCGACCCTGGAAGCAGGTTCCGGAACCAGGCGTGGAGGACATCGAGGATCTGGTCGGCGATTTCGTGCGAGCCGGTCTGGACGTGCGCTACGACCGCGAGGGCGATCTCGGCGCGGTGTCACCGGCGGTCGGGCTCGCGCTGTACCGGATCGGCCAGGAGTCGCTGGCGAACGTCGTCAAGCACGCGCACGGTGCGTCGGCCACGATCCGGCTCGCGGTGGACGCGGCGGTGGTCACCCTCACGGTGGACAACACCGTGCCCGCCGGGCTGCCGATCCAGCGCGGCAATGGCATGGGACTGTCCGGCATGCGCCAGCGCGCCGAACTGCTCGGCGGACGGATGACCGCGGGACCGTCCGGCCGCGGCTGGTCGGTGCGGGCGGGCATTCCGCTGGCACCCGGTCGCGGCGGTTTCTCTTGCTCGGTGCTGCCCGGCGCCACCACCGGACGGGAGGATTCCTGAGTGAGCGTGACCTCGCCCGCGAGCGGTGAAGACGCCGTGTCCGTGCTGGTGGTGGACGACCAAGAACTCGTGCGCGGCGGTCTGCGGCGCATCCTGCGCCGACGAGACGGATTCGTGGTCGCCGAGTGCGCCGACGGCGACGAAGTTCCCGCCGCCGTCGCACAGGCGCGCCCCGACGTGGTGCTGATGGACCTGCGGATGAAACGGATAGGCGGCATCGATGCGACCAGGACGCTGCGGGCGCGCGAGGGGGCTCCGCCGGTCCTCGTGCTCACCACCTTCGACGACGACCAATTGCTGTCCGGTGCGCTGCGCGCGGGCGCGGCGGGATTCATCCTCAAGGACTCGCCCGCCGAGGACCTCATCCGCGCGGTACGGATGGTCGCGGGCGGTGGAGCCTGGCTCGACCCCGCGGTGACCGGCCGCGTGCTCTCGGCCTATCGCACGGTGCGCCCGGTGCGCACCACCACCGACGCACGCCTGTCCGATCTGACCGCGCGCGAATACGAAGTGCTCGAACTGATCGGGCGCGGGCGGGTGAACGCGGAGATCGCTCGCGAACTGGGCATCTCGGAGGTGACCGTGAAAAGTCATGTGGGACATATCTTCGGGAAGCTCGAGCTGCGGGATCGGGCCGCGGCGATCGTGTTCGCGTTTGACCACGGGGTGGTGACACCCGGAGAATCCAGTCTGTGACGGGCAGCCTCCGGTCGCGCACCGCGTGATCTCGGTGTGTGATCCCTGCCCGGGATGCGGAGGATGACGGGTGCAGGAACCTGGGCCGAGAACCGGCACGCGGTTCGGGCCGTACGAACTGCGATCGTTGCTGGGCAAAGGGGGAATGGGGGAGGTCTACGAGGCCTACGACACGGTCAAGGACCGGGTGGTCGCGGTCAAGCTGCTCTCCGAAGAACTCGCCAAAGACCCGACGTACCAGCTGCGTTTCCGGCGCGAATCGCAGGCCGCGGCGCGGCTGGCCGAACCGCACGTCATCCCGATCCACGACTGGGGCGTGATCGATGGGGTGCTGTTCATCGACATGCGGCTGGTGCGAGGCGTCGATCTGCGCACCCTGTTGCGCGGCCAGGGGCCGCTGAGTCCTGCCCGCGCGGTCGGCATCATCGAGCAGATCGCCTCGGCCCTGGACGCCGCGCACGCGAGCAATCTGGTGCACCGCGACGTGAAGCCGGCGAACATCCTGGTCACCGACGCGGATTTCGCGTGTCTCGCCGATTTCGGCATCGCGCACACCGAAGGCGACAGCGCGGTGACCTTGGTCGGCATGGCCGTCGGTTCCTACATCTACATGGCTCCCGAGCGTTTCGACGTCGGGCCGGTGACCGGCCGCGCCGACGTCTACTCGCTGGCCTGTGTGCTGCACGAATGCCTGACGGGAGCCACGCCGTTCCCATCGGCCAGCATGAACGTGCTGATCAAGTCGCACATGTCCGATCCGCCGCCGCGGCCGAGCACGCAGGCAGCCGGTATCCCGGCCGCGTTGGACGAGGTGGTGAACCGCGGTATGGCCAAGGATCCGGCCGACCGCTTCCCGACCGCGACCGCGCTGGCCAGAGCCGCTCGCGCCGCCCTCGCCGCGGCGCAGGCGGCCGGGCCGACGCTGGTGGTGCGCGCGCCGGACCGGTCCCCGCGCTCCGGAGAGCCCGCCGGTGCGGCCCTCGCGCCGGAGTCGACGGGCGAGCTGTCGCTGCCCGCGGTGATCCACCCGAGCGCGCCGACGGTGGTCCGGCCGACGGAGTTCCAGTTCACGCCGCTCCCGTCGGCGGACGCGCCACCGCCCGCGGGGCCACGGACGCCGCATACGCCGGAGGTGGAATTGCCTCCGATGCGCCCGTTCCCGGACGCGCACTTGTACCCGGAAACCCAGGCATACCTGGAGACCGCGGGTTACCCGCAGGCGCCGGAGTATCCGGCCCCGCCGACGCAGGTGTATCCGCGGGATCACGCCGATTCCGCGGATGGCGACCACTTCGATTCCGCGCAGTGGCACGCCCGGCAGCCGGGCATCATCGGGCAGGCGGATCCCGCGGTCACGCGGAAGTACGCGGAACCGACCACGGTTCAGGCGTACGCCGACCTGCCGCAGGCCTATTCGCAAGCGCCGGACCATGCCGAGCCGCAGCATCCGGGAGTCGAGAACTACTCGGGGGCGTTGCACTATCCGGCTGGACGACCCTCCGGCTCGGTCCCCCCGCAGGGCACGTCCGATTACCTTCCAGCGCCGGACTCGGCTCCGACGCAGTTCCTGGCGCCAGCGGGGCAGGACGGTCACGCCGCGCGCAGCGACTATCCGCCGCACGGTGATTACCCGGCGCGCACCGGCCGTCCACTGGGCCGCGACGAGCCGGAACACGGCTATGGCGATTACGGCGATTACGACGAGGCCGCGTACGACGCGTCGCGTCCGGGTCGTTCGATAGCGCTGCCCATCATGGTGGCTGTCTTCGCGATCGTCGCGCTGACCGTCGGTGGCGCGATCGCGTGGCAGTCGTTCGGCTCCGGCGATGTCGAGACGACCTCCGCCTCCGCCGACCATTCCGACGCGCCCGCTGCCACCGCGCAGCCGAGCACTCGAGCGCCGAGCCGCACCGCTTCGCCGACCACGTCGACCTCCGCGAAGCAGACTCCGGTCGCGCTGCCCCCGGGCGCGAAGCCGTGCGGCCAAGGGCAGGCATCCTCCGGGACGTTCACCCAGTCGGCCACCGGCACCGCCGTGACGAGCTGCGCGTTCGCCGAAGAGGTTCGCCAGGCCTACGCCGCACTCGGCTCGGCGCAGAACGCCACCCGCGACGCACCGCGCGCGCTCGTCGCGACCAGCCCGGTCACCGGCCGGACCTACACCATGAACTGCCAGGCCGACGGCCCGCTCGTCACCTGCAGCGGTGGTGAGAACGCGGTGGTGTACGTCTACTGACGGGGTCGGCGGCGTGACTCCGCCGCAGGGACTCCGGCTACGGCACGGCCGGGGTTCCGCCAGGCACCACCGGCAAGCCCGCCGCTTTCCACGCCCGGAACCCGCCGACGAGATCGGTCACCCGGCGCAGTCCGAGACGCAGCCCGTCGGCGGCGGCGAGACTGGAGGCGTAACCCTCGTTGCACACGATCACCACCGGAGTATCGGAGGTGATGCCCGGCAGCCGATGTTCGCCGTTCGGGTCCAGTCGCCACTCCAGCACGATCCGTTCGACCACCACCGCACCCGGAATCTCGCCCTCGGCGCTCCGGTTCGCGTGGGGCCGGATGTCCACGATCAGTCCTCCCGCGGACTGCACCGCGGCCGCCTGTTCCGGCGTCACCCGCTCCAGCTGCGCCCTGGCCTGCGCGACCATGTCCTCGGCGCCTGTACTCATCGTGCACTCACTCCGCTCGCCGACGTCCCTGCGAAGTCCGTCAGCGTACGGTATTCGCGCACCGGCCGCAGCGGGGGAGAGTACGCGTGCACCGACGCGGCGGGCCACGGCTTGTCGTTGCGCAGCTGGTGCGCGCGATCGGGGCCGAAGCCGACCGTGTCGCCTGCCCGTCGTTCCGCCTTCCGGACCGTCCCGCCGGCGTGCAGATATTCCTCGCTGAGTTCGCCGACGGTCATCGTGAACGCGCCGGACGCGCCGCCGTGGTCGTGTGGCTCGGTGCCCTGTCCCGGAGCCCAGGACAGCAGCCACAACTCGACGCCCATGGTCAGCGCCAAGCGCGTCCACCAGCGCTGCTCGGCGTCGAAACGCACGATGTCCAGCAGCGGCGTCGCCAGCTCCGCGGCCACCAGGCTGGTCAGCCGGTGTAGTTCCGAAGCCGACCACAGTGCCCGCTCCGGGTGGATGGCGTCTCGAACCAGCGGCACGTCGATGTCGGGATGGATATCGCGCGCGTGCTTGAGGTTCACCGGAAGGGAAGTGGTCACATGTGCTCCTGACTGGGTCGGTCGGATGAGCGCTCGCGGCTGCGCCGCGTGGATCTTCCTCCATCGCAACCGGTTCCGCACGGATCACGATCAGCGCGAACAAAATTCGCGCGCAGGCGGACTCCGCTACGCGAACGCGGGCAGCGGCGGGGTCTCCGGGAAGACGACGGGTAACGACACCAGAGCGCGGTGGAACGGACCCGGTCGCCACATCAGCTCCTCCGCGGGCACCGCGAGCTGGATCTCGGGTAGCGCGTCCAGCAGCTGGTCGATGGCATCCTGCGCGATCAGGTACGCCATCGATCTGGCGGGGCAGGCGTGCGGTCCGGCGCCCCACGCGAGGTGCGCGCGGTTGTCGGTGTGCTCGCCGGTGTGGATCGCCGGGTCGTGGTTGCACCCCGCCATGCTGATCACGACCGGCTGGTGGGCGGGCAGCCACACGTCGTCGATCAGGATGGGCTGTTTGGGATAGCTGAAGCAGTAGTTGGCTCCCGGCGGGTCGTCGAACAGCACTTCGTCGAGCGCGTCGCGGGTGGACAGGCTGCCGCCGAAGATGCCGCCCGCGAATCTGCGGTCGGTGAGCATCAACCGCAAGGTGTTGGCGATCAAGTTCTGCTGCGGTTCGATACCAGCTCCGTACAGGGTGACCAGCTGGTGGATCATCTCCTGGTCGTCGAGGGCGGCCGGGTGCCGCAACAGTCGTGAGGTGATGTCGTCGCCCGGATGCCGCCGCTTTCGCTGCACCAGGTCGAACAGCGCGTCGGCGAGCATCGCGTTGCCCTTGTCCGCGTTGACGCCCTCGAAGATGGCGGCCATGCCGATCGCGACTTGCTGCCCGATCTCCGGCGGGCAGCCGAGTATCGAGTTGAGCACCGCGAACGTGAGCGGGAACGCGTACTGGCTGATCAGGTCGGCGGCGCCGTCCTGGCAGAAGGCGTTGATCAACGGGCCCGCGACCTGTTCGGTCGTCGCGTGCAACGCGTGCAGGTCGACCTCGCCGATGCTCGCGACATTCACCTGGCGGTAGCGCTCGTGCTCGAAGCCGGTGCTGCGCAGCGCGTTCGGCCGCCACTCCATCATCGGAAGGATCGGGCAGTCACCGGGGATGCCCTGCTGCCAGGTCCGTGGGTCCGAGGGGAAGTGCACCGGATCGTTGAGGATGCGCAACGCCGTGTAATAGCCGATCACCAACGTGGCGGGCACATTCGGCGCCAGTTCGATCGGGACGAGTGAACCGTACCGGCGGCGCATCTCCCGGTAGGCGCGATGCGGGTCGGCGGCGAAGGCCTCGGTGTACAGGGGGACTCGGGGTCCGTCGGTGTCGAGCGGCGAACCGTGCTGCACCGGGCAGCCTTTGGTGTTGTCGGAGCTGGGTTGCGAGATGTCTTGCGTGGACAAAGGGCGTGACTCCAGAGGAAGGCTTGCGCCGGCGCGTGCGGGTGCGCGGGTCGGCTACGCGCCGGTCAGGTGCATGTTTCGCGATGTGCCACGGGATCGTAAACAGTTCGAACCCGGCGGTGGGGTCGTTTGAGCCCCAGGGGCGCAGAGTGATTCACCCGAATAGGGCGATCCGTCGTCCTGTCCCGACGGAGACCGCCGAGCGGGCATTGCGGAGGAAGACCATTTCCCTGTCGTCGAAGGCCGAACAGCCCGCCGACCGCAGCTCGACCTCCTGTTACCGGACAGCTCGGATCGCCGAACTCATTCGCCGAGGTCCCCGTGTACCGTCCGGCCAGCGCGTCCACGCGATCGGCGGGCCAGGGGCAACGGATGTCGCCCTGCGTGGCGGCGAAGAAGAGTTCCAGGTGGACGTGCCAGGCGGCAAGCAACCGCGGCCGAAGTCGAGCCACGGCGACAGCGTCGAGCAGGCGTCGCCGGCGCAGGCCGACGGTGAAGTCGGGGTGGGCCGTCCTGCCCTCGGCGATGGCGGTGGCGGTCCCGCGGACGGTCGACTCGTGGTGCGGCGTGGCGAAGACGGCGGATACTTCGGTGAGCTCGCCTGCCAGGTGCTCGGGCGTCGCGAGCACGTGCCCGGCCATGATGGTCAGCAGGCCGGTGCCCTTGCCGGGATCGGTGCTCCAGGCGAGTTCGGGCCGAATCGAACTGCGCCGAGTGGGGTGGTGCGAGCGGTCATGAAGACTCCTCGTTCTGTACCGCTTGGTAGTGAACTAGGCTTCGGACGCCCGAGGGGACAAGCCGGTAACGTACCGATGAGTAAAAAAACCTGCTTCCGATTCGCGTGCGCCTGAGTGTCCGCTGCGATTGCCGGGGAGTTGCGAACGCAGGCGATCGGGCAGGGGGGCGGCGTCCCGTCGTCGACCGAACCCGGTTCGAAAACGCTGTACGCGGGGCTGGTGGAGTCTCGAACTGGTGTCCGACCCGGTGGGTGGGGCACTGCGGCGGACTCGATCGGCCGGAGCTCTCGATCACCAGTAGCGCCGGCCGTCTCTGTCCTCGGGTCCCGGCTCGCGTCGTCCCGGAGCGCTCGCGGTCCACGAGGCGGACTGCGTCGTGAAGCCCGCCAGACGTGTTCACCGGAAGCCGGACGGTGGCGACCACGTTCGGCAAACCCGACAAATCCTGCGGTGATACTTCAATGCTATTGAGCGTTACCGGTGTCCGGCGCTCTGTTCGGCACCGGCTGTGGCGGTCAGGTGTTTTCGGCGAACTGGGGCGTAATCAAAACATCTAGTACGTTCTCCGGGATAACGAGAAGATCTCGGGTGAGGCCCGGCCAGCAGCGCCGGTTCCGATCCCGGCCGCTCGGCGACATCGGGCGGGTAGGTGGAGGTGTCCATGCTTGTTGACCGCGCCGTCGTCACTTGGCGGGGAGACAAGAGTCAGCCGACCCGAGGCCGCGCCCCAGTCGCCGCGGCAGGCGGTCGGCGATTCGGCAGATTTCGAAACGTCCTGGGCTGTGCGGCGCTAGCCGTATCGCTGGTGGCCGGGTGCGCGACCGACCGCACCGAGGGCCCGGCATCGAGCGAACCCACCATCACCGAGGCCGCGGCGCGCACCGATCAGAAGGGCCTGTCGATCATCGTGCCGGGCACCCTGGCCGCGAGCTATGCCGAGCTCGCGACCGGCGTGCGGGGCAAACTCGGCATGGCCATCATGCCGGTCGGCGGGGAGCAGGCGATCACCTTCGGTGAATGGACCAGCGGTCCGGCCTGGTCGACGATGAAGGTGCCGCTCACCATCGCCGCGCTGCGGCGCAGTCCGGGCGGCTCGAACTACGCCGCGTCCGCGGCGATCACGCAGTCCGACAACGCCGCCGCCGACGTGCTCTGGCAGTCGCTGGGCACGCCGCAGGAGGCGGCGCAGGCCGTCCAGGCCGTCCTGCGCGAAGGCGGGGACACCAGGACCGTCGTGCCCGCCACCCGCGCCCGTTCCGAGCACTCGGCCTTCGGGCAGGCGGAGTGGTCGCTGACCGATCAGGTGCGGTTCGCCTCACGGTTGCCCTGCCTGCCGCAGACCGAGCGGGTGACCTCGCTGATGGAACAGGTCATCGCCAGCCAGCGCTGGGGGCTCGGCGAGTTCGGCGGCGCCGAATTCAAGGGCGGCTGGGGCCCGGACGTCTCGGGCAACTACCTGGTGCGGCAGTTCGGGGTGATCAACGTTCCCACGGGGCAGATCGCCATCGCGATCGCCGTGCAGCCGGAGTCGGGATCGTTCAGCGACGGCATGAGCGTCCTCGACAAACTCGCCACGGTCGTCTCCCAGCATCTCGACGAACTGTCCGGGGGACGCTGCCCCGCCGCATGAGGTCATCTGTCCAGGTCAGTGTTACACGCCGTTCACGGGGGCGGGGCTGCCGAGATCGGACATGAAGGGCAAGATAGCGGCCATGCGCATCGGAGTTCTGACCGGAGGCGGAGACTGCCCAGGACTGAACGCGGTCATCCGCGCCATCGTTCGTACCGCGAACGGTCGTTACGGAGACGCGATCGTCGGCTTCGAGGACGGCTGGCGCGGCCTATTGGAGGACCGGAAGATCCAGATCCGCAACGACGACCGCACCGACCGGATCCTCACCAAGGGCGGCACCATCCTCGGCACCGCTCGCACCAATCCCGACGTGCTGCGCGCGGGCTTGGGCCGGATCAAGCAGACCCTGGACGACAACGGCATCGAAGCGCTGATCCCGATCGGCGGCGAGGGCACTCTCACCGCCGCGAGCTGGCTGTCCGACGAGGGCGTGCCGGTGGTCGGCGTCCCGAAGACCATCGACAACGACATCGATTGCACCGACGTCACTTTCGGCCACGACACGGCGCTGAGCATCGCCACGGAGGCGATCGACCGGCTGCACACCACCGCCGAGTCGCACCAGCGCGTCATGCTCATCGAGGTGATGGGCCGCCACGCGGGCTGGATCGCGATCAGCGCGGGTATGGCGGCGGGCGCGCACCTGACCCTGGTGCCGGAGGTCCCGTTCGAGGTGGACGAGGTCTGCGCCATGATCAAGCGGCGATTCCAGCGCGGTGACAAGCACTTCATCTGCGTGGTCGCCGAGGGCTCGCACCCGTCGCCGGACTCGGGGTTCACCTTGCGCGAGGGCGGGATCGACGAGTTCGGCCACGAGCGCTTCACCGGCGTCGCCCAACAGCTCGGCGTGGAGATCGAGCGGCGCATCGGCAAGGAGGTCCGCACCACCGTGCTCGGTCACGTGCAGCGCGGCGGCAGCCCCACCCCCTATGACCGGGTGCTGGCCACCCGTTTCGGCCTGCACGCCGCCGAGGCGGTGCACGCGGGCAAGTTCGGCCAGATGGTCGCCCTGCACGGCACCGCCATCGATCTGGTCCCGCTGTCGGAGGCCACCAAACAGCTCAAGCGGGTGCCCACGGAACGCTACCGCGAGGTCGAGGCGTTCTTCGGGTAGACGGCGGAAATCGCCGCTGCGGTGCGGTACGCGCGCGGCGAATTGCGGGGGGCCTGTTCGCGCGGTCGGTACCCTGAGTCGCATGCGCAGTGGGCGACTGATCGCGTTGGCTCTGTTCGTGATCGCGGCGTTGGTTGCCGGATGTTCGGAGTCGAATCCGCCGGATCCGACCATCGGTGATTGGCACGGCGCCATCGAGGTCCCCGATCAGCCCGTGCAAGTGGGCGTGACGTTCCGGGACGACGGCACGGCCACCATCGACATCCCGTCCCAAGGGGTGACCGGCACGCAGCTGAAGGACGTCCGCTCCGACCGCAACGGCGTGTCGTTCGCGATCCCCGATATCCCGGGCGACCCGGTGTTCCGCGGCGAATACGAGTCCGGAAACGACCGGATCACCGGCGATTTCACTCAGGCGGGCCAGAGCTTTCGGTTGACGCTGAGCCGAGGCAAGGTCGAACCGCCCGCGCGTCCGCAGGAACCGAAGCCGCCGTTCCCGTACAAGACCGAGGACGTCACCTATCGCAACGGCGACGTCACCATCGCGGGCACACTGTCCGAGCCACAGGGCGCGGGCCCGTTCCCCGCCATCCTCATGATCACCGGAAGCGGCCCGCAGGACCGTAACGAGGAACTCATGGGCCACAAGCCGTTCCTGCTGCTCGCCGACACCTTCACCCGCGCGGGGTACGCCGTGCTGCGCACCGATGATCGCGGCGTGGGCGGCACCGGCGGCAAATTGGACGACGCGAACTACACCGACCTGACCGAGGACGCCGCCGCAGGCGTCCGCTTCCTGCGCGCCCGCGCCGGCATCGACCCGGCCCGGGTCGGGCTCTTCGGTCACAGCGAGGGCGGCTACCTCGCCCCGCTGGTCGCCGCGCGCCCGGACAGCGGCGTCGCGTTCGCCGTCCTGATGGCCGGACCCGGCGTGCCCGGCTCGGACGTGCTCATCGAGCAGACCCGCCTGCTGGCCGCCGCCAACGGCACACCCCCCGACCAGATCGAGGCTCAGGTACGCGACACCACCGAATTGGCCGCCCTGTTGCAGGCAGGCGACCTGCAAGGGGCGAAGGAGGTGGCCGTCCGGCAGAACCAGTCCCGGCCCGCCGACCAGCGTGTGCCGGACGATCAGGCGGCCGCGCAGATCACGCCGTATCTGGCGGCCCTGGTCGCCTACGATCCGGCGCCCGCGCTCTCGGCCCTGCGCGTCCCGGTGCTCGCCTTCTTCGGCGGCAAGGATCTCCAGGTGCCCCCGGCGCAGAGCGAGCAGCCGATGCGCGACCACCTCGCCGCCGACCCCGACGCGACCGTCCACGTCTTCCCGGGCCTCAACCACCTGATGCAACCCACCGCGACGGGCCGTCCCAGCGAGTACAGCACCATCGAGACGACCATCGCGCCCGAGGTCCTCGGCTACGTCACCGGGTGGCTGCGGCAGCGGGTCCCGGCGAAGTAGCCCGCGCCGCGCGACACGAGAGCCGCTGCGCTGCGACGGGAGCGTTTACCTAAACTGATGGCCATGAGCGCACCCACGGTCGACCTGATGGATTACTCGGATGTCATCGCTCGGTTCGAGCCGGTGCTCGGCATGGAGGTCCACGTCGAGCTGAACACCGCGACCAAGATGTTCTGCGGTTGCCCGACCGAGTTCGGCGCCGAGCCGAACACCCAGGTCTGCCCGGTGTGCCTCGGTCTGCCCGGTTCGCTGCCGGTGGTCAACCAGAAGGCCGTCGAGTCCGCGATCCGGATCGGTCTGGCGCTGAACTGCTCGATCACCCCGTGGGGCCGGTTCGCGCGCAAGAACTACTTCTACCCCGATCAGCCGAAGAACTACCAGATCAGCCAGTACGACGAGCCGATCGCCACGAACGGGCACCTGGACGTGGTGCTCGACGACGGCAGCACCTTCCGCGTCGACATCGAGCGCGCGCACATGGAGGAGGACACCGGCAAGTCGGTGCACGTCGGCGGCGCCACCGGCCGCATCCACGGCGCCAGCCACTCGCTGCTGGACTACAACCGGGCGGGTGTGCCGCTGATCGAGATCGTCACCAAGCCGATCACCGGCGCGGGGGAGCGGGCGCCGGAGGTGGCGCGGGCCTACGTGACGGCGCTGCGGGATCTGCTGAAGTCGCTCGGGGTCTCGGACGTGAAGATGGAGCAGGGTTCGCTGCGCTGCGACGCGAACGTCTCGCTGATGCCCATCGGGGCAACGGAATTCGGCACCCGCACGGAGACGAAGAACGTCAACTCGCTGCGCAGCGTCGAGGTCGCGGTGCGCTTCGAGATGCGCAGGCAGGCCGCGGTACTCGCGGGCGGCGGCACGATCGTGCAGGAGACCAGGCACTTCCACGAGACCGATGGCACCACCTCGCCCGGCCGCCGCAAGGAGACCGCCGAGGACTACCGCTACTTCCCCGAGCCGGACCTCGAGCCCGTCGCGCCCGACGCGGACTGGGTGGAGCAGTTGCGCGACACCATCCCCGAGTACCCCTGGCTGCGCCGCGCGCGCATCCAGTCCGACTGGGGCCTGTCCGACGAGGTGATGCGCGACCTGGTGAACGCGGGTGCGCTGGACCTGATCATCGCCACCGTCGACGCGGGCGCGCCGGCCAACGAGGCGCGCTCCTGGTGGGTCGCCTACCTCACCGAGAAGGCCAAGGAGCGCGAAGTCGCGCTGGACGAGCTGCCGATCACCCCGGCTCAGGTCGCCGAGGTGATCAAGCTGGTCGACGCGAAGACGATCAACAACAAGGTGGCCAAGCAGGTCGTCGACCACGTGCTGGACGGCGAGGGCGACCCGGCGCAGATCGTCGAGGCCAAGGGCCTCGGCATGGTCAGCGACGACAGCGCGTTGCAGGCGGAGGTGGAGAAAGCGCTGGCCGCCAACCCCGACATCGCCGACAAGATCCGCTCCGGCAAGGTCCAGGCGGCGGGCAAGATCGTCGGTGACGTCATGAAGGCGACCCGCGGCCAAGCCGACGCGGCCCGCGTCCGGGAACTCGTCCTCGCCGCTTGCGGCTGAGTCGTCGCCGGGGGCGGTCGACCGCGACCGCGCTGTAGGGCGTGGCCGCGGTCGGCGGCGTGGTGTAGCGGGCGTTCGGCAGGTACAGGCGCTCCCCGAACGCCGCTACGGTTGTCGGCACGTCGAAGCGCGGGTCGGTGACGCGCCGTTCGACGGTGCCCGTCGTGCCGCCGGGATCGAGCGCGACCACGGCGATCGCGTTGGACCGGTTCTGGACGACGAACAGTGTGCTCCCGCGCAAGAGCAGCCCGTCGCCGCCGGGCAGTGTCTCCGCGCCCAGGTCGACCTGTCGCGTCGCGCCTGTCGCCGGATCGACGCGGAACAGCTGGCCGGTCACCGACTGTATGACGAGCAACCCGGTGCCATCGGGCGTGCGCACGATTCCATTGGCGTTGATCGCTCCGGGTTCGTACCGGATATCACCGGTCAGCGGGCGTCGCACCACCGCCGCAGGGGGCGGCAGAGCGTCGTCGCCGCCGATGGGCAGTTGGTACAGCACCGGCGCCCGCGAATCGGTGAACCACGCACCCGCTGGGGTGAGCACCACGTCGTTGACGAACGTGTCCGGGGGCGTACCGAGCCGGTAGCTCGCCAGTACCGCGCCCGTGTCGGCGTCCACGACCCGGGCGTCGCCTCCGGTGCCGCCGGCGACGAACAGCCGGCCGCGGTGGTCGACTTGCAGGCCGAGCGCCGGCGTACCCGGCCCTGGGCTCAGGATTTCGCCTCGTCCGGTCACCAGGTCGGCACGGTAGACGGAGCCGTCGGCCCGCGAGCCGAAGTAGGCCACCGGTCGAGTTCCGATCGCGATGCCTTCCGGCTGGAACCCGGCGGGCAGGTCGATGGTTGCGGTGCGGGCCGGACGGTGGGCTGCCGTCCGGTCCGCGGATATCAGCGCTGTGGCGCCGAGAAAGGCGAGCGCGACCGGCAGCACGAGGATTCGCCGCATTTCATCGTTTCCTTGGTCCGGTTGGTGGCGGAGCGTCTGATCCCGGTCGACGCGGTCGAATGACGCGCGGCGGTGCCGATCGGCCCGGGATCAGTAACCGACGGTGAAATGCTTGTTCCCGCCCGGGCTTTCGAGCTCGTCGAGGACCGCTACGGCGAGATCCTCGGCCGAGATCCGGGACGAGCCGTCGGCATCGGTGATCAGTGTGGTGGTGCCGCGCCGATACTTTCCGGTGCGCTGCCCGGGTTCGAGCAGGGCGGGCGGGCTGAGATAGACCCAGTCGGCCGGATGCGCTCGGCAGGTCTCCCACTGCGCGACGCTGGCGGCGGCGACGGGGCGAATCGCTTCCGGTACGTATTCCGGACTGTCGAGGACCAGCCGATCGGCGTGGCCCGGCACCCGGAGAGGGGCGGCGCCGCCGACGACGAGGATGCGTGTCCGAGTGGTGCGGGCCGCGTCCAGCAGGGCTGTCGTTGTCGCCGTGACCGTGTCTTCCCGCCCAGGGGCCGGACGGGTTGCCGCCACGACCGCGTCGACGCCGTCGAACAGTCCGCTCATCCGGTCGGCGTCGTTCGCGTCACCCTCGACGGCGCGGATCCCGGGCGGCACGAAGGTCGGCGGCCGTCTCCGGAACACGGCGACGATCTCATGGCCTCGGGTCGCGGCTTCGTCGACGACGCATGAGCCGACCATGCCGTTGGCTCCGACGACGGCGATCTTCATTTCAGTATCCCTTCGGGTGTGGAAACGACGGTGGAGGAGCGGGTGGGGGCCGGAAGCTGTCCCGCGACGATGGCGGCGAGGGCGAGCGCGAAGCCGACGAGCTGTATCGGGCCGAGCGTCTGGCCCAGCAGGACGGCGCCGAGAACAGCGGCGACCAGTGGCGAGAGCAGCACGAGCACCGCGACCGAGGCGACGGGCAAGGTGCCGATGCCGCGGAACCAGACGACATACGCGAGCAGACCGCCGACCAGCCCCAGCCACAGGTAGCCGAGGGCCGCGGGCGCGTCGATCGCCGGAGGCGGGCCTTCGATGAGGGCCGTGAGGGGTAGCAGGAACAGGCCGCCCGCGGTGAGTTGCCACCCGGCGAAAGCGGTGGGGCCGACCTCGGCCGGTCGTCCCCACTTCTTCGTCAACGTCAGGCCCAGCGCCATGGAAGCAGCGGCGGCGATGCCCGCCACCACTCCGGCGATATCGAGGGATGCCTCCGGCCCGATCACCACCAACCCGACACCCAGCACACCTATAGCGCCCCACACCAGACGCCAAGCGGAAGGACTCTCCTGCAGGATCGCCACGGCCAGCACGGCCACGAGGAGCGGCTGGGCAGCCGCCAAGGTCGCGGCCACTCCGCCCGGCAGACGTTCGGCGGCCAGGAACAACAGCGGGAAGAGCAACCCGATGTTGAGCACGCCCAGCACCGCGGCTTTTCCCCACCATGCTCCGCGCGGCAGCGTTCGCGTGACGGCCAACGCGATCACCCCCGCGGGTAACGCGCGCAGAAGTCCTGCGAACAGCGGGTGTCCCGGTGGGAGAAGCTCGGTGGTGACGACATACGTCGTGCCCCACGACGCCGGAGCGAGCGCCGTCAGGACGGTGCGAGACAGATTTCCGAGCGGCGCATCGCTGCCGGAAATTGTCTGTGCTGCTGAACTTTTCACCTTCGCAGTCTCACCCGGCGAGTATCTATGAGTCCAACACATGTTTGTCACTTCATCGATCTCGATACAC
Organism: Nocardia niwae NBRC 108934 = DSM 45340; assembly: GCF_001613465.1. GTDB lineage: Bacteria > Actinomycetota > Actinomycetes > Mycobacteriales > Mycobacteriaceae > Nocardia > Nocardia niwae. The sequence goes on from NZ_BDCK01000017.1 coordinate 174,993, forward strand.
GATTGATCCATGGAGCTCCAGCAGATGCGCTACGTCGTCGCGGTCGCCGAGACGAACAGTTTCACCCGGGCCGCCGAACGATGCCTGGTCGTGCAATCAGCCCTCAGCCACCAGATCGCGCGCCTGGAACGGGAACTGGGCGCGAGACTGTTCGAGCGCACCAGCCGCCGGGTGCGGCTGACACCGGCCGGCGCGGCGTTCCTCCCGGCTGCCCGCCAATGCCTGGACGCCGCCGAGCGAGCGGCCGCCGAGGTCGCCGCGGCAGTGGGAGAGGTACGCGGACGGCTCGCCGTCGGCCTGATCCCCACCGTCGCCGCGGTGGACATTCCGGAGGCGCTACGGGATTTCCGCGGGCGTCATCCGCACGTACGCATCAGTCTGCGGGTCGGCGCGAGCGAGGAACTCGTCGAGCGAGTCGTGCAAGGAGCCATCGATGTGGCCTTTCTCGGCCTGCCGGTCACCGCGCGACCACGCGGCGTCGCCGCTCACGAACTCGCCCGCGACCGGCTCGTCGCCGTGGTCGCGCGCGACCACCCGCTCGCCGGTGCGCCGACGGTCGACCTGCGCAGGCTGTCCTCGGAGATCTTCGTGGATCTTCCGGCCGGAACCGCCGGACGCCTCCAATCCGACCATGCCTTCGCGGCCGCCGGCCTCGACCGCGATGTCGCCTTCGAAGTGACCAGCGCGGACTACATCGCCCGGCTCGTCCGTCCCGGCCTCGCCGTGGCCATGCTGCCCTCCGCCTACACGCCGCAACTCGAGGGCGTCGTCACCATCGAGGTCGCCGACGCCCCGGCGCGCGTCGAATACGTGATCTGGAGCCGCAGCCGCCCACCCGCGGCCACCGCCTTCCTCGCCGTTCTCGGCATCCCGGTCCGAGATGGGGACGACTCCTGACCAGCCCGTGCACATCTCGGCCGAGCAAAGCTCGATACGCAGCCTCAGCGGCTACCGGCTCCGCAGCGGCGTCACCACGCGACATCGGCTACCTGGCGACTTGGATCGTGCTGTCACTGCCCGCGCGGACGCGAACCATGAAGGGCCGCCAAGACGCTGCGTCCGCGCGGCCGAACACTCGGGCCGAGAACTCAGTCCGGGCCGCCGCCGCCTGCCTGCGGGGGCGGGATGCGGACGACGCGGTCGTCGAACGGCCCCGGCTGACCGTCGGTCTTGTTCACCGTGGTCACCCAGATGGTGCCGTCCGGGCCGACCGCCGCGCCGCCGAGCTGTCCGTACCTGTCCTGCGCCACCAGGGACGGGGCCGCGGTGACCGCGTGGGTGGTCGGGTCGGCGGCGGCGATGGCGACGGCCTTCGCGCGGGTCAGCGAGATCGCGACGCCGTCGGCCGCGGCGGCGCACCCGGCGACGCCGGGCCGGTCCGGCCATGTCCACGTGGTGGTGACCACGCCGTCGCCGCCGAGCCGCTGCAACCGGTCCTCGGCGGGGGTGCGGTCGGTGATCCAGATGCTGTCCTTGCCGTCCCGGCACACGTCCCCAGCGGTGCCGATGCCGGAGACCGCGATTTCCGGCGTGGGCGTGCGGCCGGGCACCGGCGAATTCACCCGCAGCAGTTTGCCCGCGAGCGAGCCCGCCGAGGCCGCGGCGCCGGGGTTGCCCGCGTCACCGGTCAGCACCAGCATCTGGTCGGGTGAGGCGAAGTCGATCGCGCCGTGATTCCCGGTCGCGCCCTTGGGGATCCCGGTGAGGACGTCCTTGGGGGAGCCGCCTTCGGCGATGCGGACCACCCGGTTGTCGCTGCCGGTGGTGATGTAGGCGTACATCAGTCCGTCTTCGCGGTAGGTCGGCGACAGCGCGATGTCGCTGAGTCCGCCGTCGCCGGATCCGTCTACGTCCAGCCGGGCGATCTCGGCGGGCGGCTGATCCGGGGCGACCTTCAGGATGCGCCCGGTCCTGCGCTCTGCGACGAGCGCGCCGTCGGCGAGCGTGACCAGGCCGCCAGTGGTGTCCAGGCAGGTGGCCACGACCGCCGGATCGGGATCGATGCACGGGCCGCTCGGCCGGGTGGTCGAGGTGGGTGACTGACTCGGTTTCTTGGGGTCGATGTTGGCTCCGCGCAGGGTCGGTTCCGGGGTGAACGGGCTGGACGCCGAATCGTCGAACCGGGCGCACCCGGCCAGCAGGACGGAGCCGAGCGCCAAGCTCGCCGCGACGCGGCCCACGACAACCAAACTCATAGTCCAGACGTTACGGAAATAACGTCGCCCGCGCCCCCTCCGGGTGGGTGTTGCGCGCTCCGAACACGCCGCGCAGGACTTGCCCGCCGTGGCCGGGCGCGGCATAGGGTGGTGGCCGTGACCGACAAGCCGAAAGACACGCCCGAACCCAAGGCCGGGAACCCCGCTCCGTCCACGGCCGAGCAGTCGGCGGTGTCGACCACCGGTCGGGGCGTGACCAGCCCGTACGACTCGCCGACCGAGCAATTCCAGCGGGTGGATCCGGCCCAGGGGCCGCAGCTGTCCAAGGACGTTCCGCGCACCGACGACGAACTCGGGCTCGATCCGGATGTTCCGACCGCCGCCCACGGCAAAGCCGCCGGGGACAAGGCCGCGCCCACCTACGACTACGCCAGCATCCCGCCCGCGCCGGTCCCGCCGGGCGACACCGCGCGCCTGCGCCGCCGCAACGGCGACTACCGCCGCGGCACCCTCGATCTCGGGTTGCTGCTGCTGCGCCTGGTGGTCGGCGCCACCTTCCTCTACCACGGCCTGCAGAAGCTCACCGGCTGGTTCCACGGTCCCGGGCTCGACGGCACCCGCGACATGATGGAGCGCGGCGGCTGGGATCACCCGTCCGTGTCGGCCATGCTGGTCACCGCGGGCGAGGTCGGCGGCGGCGCGCTGCTGATCCTGGGCCTGGCCACCCCGCTGGCGGCGGGCGCGGTGCTCGCGGTGATCCTGGACGCTTGGGCGTGGAAGCAGGGCATGGCCCCCGGGTTCCAGTACAAGGCAGGGCCGGGAGCGGTGGAATTCGAGAGCGTCCTCGTTGGCGTGGCCGCCGCCATCATCCTGACCGGTCCGGGTCGCTTGTCCTTCGACCGCAATCGCGGGTGGGCCACCCGTCCGGCCGCGGGCTCGTTCGTGGTCCTTCTCCTCGCGGTGGCGGCCGCGGTGGGCGCCTACTGGTACCTGCACGGCGGCAACCCGCTCACCGGCATCGGCCCCTTCGACTGAATGCGGACGAGCCGAAGGCCCCTTCATCCCGCAACAGGATGAAGGGGCCTTGGCCGTTCAGGACTCGAGCGTCATTCAGGACTGAGACCAGATCCCTCGGCACCGCACTCGCGCGGCCTCGAGACCCGGAGCCCCGAGCTACGGCACGTGGCGGACGGCGCCCTTGTCGGCCGAGGTGGCCATGGCGGCGTAGGCGCGCAGCGCGGTCGTCACCGGACGGTCGCGGTTGACCGGCTGCCAGGGTCGCTCCGAGGCCTCCATCTTCGCGCGGCGCTCGGCGAGGACGGCGTCGTCGACCAGGACCTCTAGCGTGCGGGTGGCCACGTCGATGCGGATCTGGTCGCCGTTCTCGACCAACCCGATGACACCGCCGCTGGCCGCCTCGGGCGAGATGTGCCCGATCGACAGACCGGAGGTGCCGCCGGAGAACCGGCCGTCGGTGATCAGCGCGCACTCTTTGCCGAGACCCGAGCCCTTCAGGAAGGCGGTCGGGTGCAGCATCTCCTGCATGCCAGGGCCGCCAGCGGGACCTTCGTAGCGGACCACGATCACGTCGCCGGGCTTGATCTTCTTGCCGAGGATGACCGACACGGCCTCCTCTTGCGACTCCACCACCACCGCGGGGCCCTGGAAGGAGAACAGCGCCTCGTCGATGCCCGCGGTCTTGAGCACCGCGCCGTCCGGCGCGATGTTGCCGCGCAGCACGACCAGGCCGCCTTCCCTGGTGTAGGCGTGCTCGAGGTCGCGGATGCAGCCGCCCGCGGCGTCGGTGTCCAGCGACGACCAGCGGTTGTCGGTGGAGAACGGCTCGGTGGTGCGCACCCCGCCCGGGGCGGCGTGGAAGAGTTCGATCGCTTCCTGCGAAGCCTTGCCGGAACGGATGTCCCAGGTGTCGAGCCACTCGTCGAAGGACGCGGTGTGCACGGTGGTGACGTCGGTCTCCAGCAGCCCGGCGCGGCGCAGCTCGCCCAGGATGGCGGGGATGCCGCCGGCGCGGTGCACGTCCTCCATGTGGTAGTCGGAGTTCGGCGACACCTTCGACAAGGTGGGCACCCGGCGGCTGATCTCCTCGATGGTGTGCAGATCGAAGTCGATCTCGCCCTCCTGCGCGGCGGCCAGTGTGTGCAGCACGGTGTTGGTCGAGCCGCCCATCGCGACGTCCAGCGCCATCGCGTTGCGGAAGGCCTTGGCATCGGCGACGTTGCGCGGCAGCACGGACGCGTCGTCCTCGCGGTACCAGCGGTTGGCGATGTCCACCACGACGGTGCCCGCGCGCTCGAACAGCGCCCGGCGCGCGGCGTGCGTGGCGAGGGTGGAGCCGTTGCCGGGCAACGCGAGTCCGAGCGCCTCGGTGAGGCAGTTCATCGAGTTCGCGGTGAACATGCCCGAGCAGGAACCACACGTCGGGCACGCCGACCGTTCGACCTCGGACAACCCCTCCTCCGACACCGCCTGATTCGCGCTCGCGGAGATCGCGGTGATGAGGTCGGTCGGCGCCTGCGCGACGCCGCCGACGACGACGGCCTTGCCCGCCTCCATCGGCCCGCCCGAGACGAAGACCGCCGGAATGTTCAGCCGCATGGCGGCATTCAGCATGCCCGGGGTGATCTTGTCGCAGTTGGAGATGCAGACCAGCGCGTCGGCGGTGTGCGCGTTCACCATGTACTCGACCGAGTCGGCGATGATCTCGCGCGAGGGCAGGGAGTAGAGCATGCCGCCGTGTCCCATGGCGATGCCGTCGTCGACGGCGATGGTGTGGAATTCGCGCGGCACGCCACCGGCGGCGCGCACCGCGTCGGCCACGATGTCGCCGACGTTCTTCAAATGCACGTGGCCGGGGACGAACTGGGTGTAGGAGTTCGCGATGGCGACGATCGGCTTGCCGAAGTCGGTGTCGGTCATACCGGTGGCGCGCCAGAGTGCGCGTGCGCCTGCGGCATTGCGGCCGATGGTCGTGGTTCGTGAACGAAGCGGTGGCATTTCGATGGTCCTCGGGTCGCGGGGGCTGACGTGCGACGGCGCAGAGCCTGCTCGGCGGTCCACCACGTTACTCCCGGTGGGCGCGCCCACCGGGCGGCGGTGTGGCCGGGCGCGGCGGCCTCGGCGGTCAGCCGGGTTCGATGTGTCGCCGATGCGTGGTGTCGCGGGCGACGACGGGTCGCCGGAGGTGCCGGACCGTCGAGGGTGGGGACGAGAAGGAGGATCGCTGCTCCGGAGAAATCATCCCACCACTCGGCCGCAACAACCTAACCGTGGCGAATGTTCCGCCTCGGCGCGTGCCGGACCGCCGCGCTCGATCTCGCACCGAGGCGTCGACGGAGCCGAGCGAACGGCGGTTTCCGCGACCGGTTCGTCGGCGCGGTAGCGGCCCGCACGGCGGCGGCCCGGACCGGGGGCCAGGACGGCCGAGCTTCGGGTCCGTACGCGCCCGCCGACTAGCGACTGTCCTCGCCGGTGGCGTCCTCGCCGGACTTCGCGACCCCGTTGGTCGGCGGACCCCCGTCGCCGCTCGGGCTCGTGTCGCCCCCGCCCGTCTCCGCGGGGGACTGTTCGGTCGCGGGCTCCCCGGGTTCCGCGAACGGGTCCGGGATCCGTCCGCCGGAGAACGCCGCCAGGTCGCGCAGGCGGTCGTAGCTCACCGCGGGCAACTTCACCTCGGTGCCGTCGGTCAGGTCGGCGCGCACGTATCCGCGCTTGGGGATCCGCACGCCCTTCACCTGCGTCCAGTCGAGGTGGCGCGAACCGAACAGCGTCCGCAGGTCCAGTCCCGTGTCCGTGACGCCGGTCTGCGTCCGCAGCACCCAGGCCAGCACCACGACCGGGACGAGCAGCAGCCACCACAGTCCGGCGGGCCAGCCGACGAACGGGAAGAACACGCACATCAGCAGGATGAACACACCCAGGAAAGCCAGCCGTGGGACGCGGATCACACGGGCCTCGGAGGCGCTACCCGTATCCGTTGTCGTCGCGGGCGTGTGGGACGATTCAGACGGTGGCACGGACTGATGCGGTGATGACACACCACCATCCTCGCATCCTGATGAACGGACACAAGCAACCGCACTGTCCCACATAATGGGACACACGGGGTCATCTGTTTGACTCTTCGGTTCACACCCGCTTAACGTCGTGCGCGTGAATCGAAACGAGTTGCTCGTAATCGGCCGGCGCGTCCAGCGTTGAGCCTGACACACTGAGTCGAATACGTCAGCTCGCGTTGCGACGCGCCACCCTCGATCAGCCCTGCGCTGTCGGGGGCTTTTTTATGTTCGGACTACTGTCCGACATGGCGAAGCGCAAGACACCGCTGGCACAACATCCGGGGTCAGAACCACAACCAGTAAGGAACGAAGACGGTGAGCGCACCTACCGCACGGCCCGGGCCTTCGGCCCGAAGGCCAGCGCCTTCGGCGAACCAGCAGGCAACGCCCGCTGCCAACGCGACTTCCGCGGCCAACCGCCGTCCGGTCCCGCCCGAGCGGGTCACCGGCGCGCAGTCGGTCATCCGGTCGCTCGAGGAGCTCGGCGTCGACACCGTATTCGGCATTCCGGGCGGCGCGATCCTTCCCGTCTACGACCCGCTCTTCGATTCCACCAAGGTGCGCCACGTCCTCGTCCGGCACGAGCAGGGCGCGGGTCACGCGGCCACCGGGTACGCGCAGGCGACCGGCAAGGTCGGTGTGTGTATGGCCACATCCGGCCCCGGCGCGACCAACCTGGTCACCCCGATCGCCGACGCGCAGATGGACTCGGTCCCGATCGTGGCCATCACCGGCCAGGTCGGCCGCAGCCTGATCGGCACCGACGCGTTCCAGGAAGCCGACATCTCCGGCATCACCATGCCGATCACCAAGCACAACTTCCTGATCACCGAGGGCATCGACATCCCGCGCATCATCGCGGAGGCGTTCTATCTCGCCGCGTCCGGTCGCCCCGGCGCGGTGCTCGTCGACATCCCCAAGGACGTGCTGCAGGCGCAGACCACCTTCAGCTGGCCGCCGGAGATGCGGCTGCCCGGCTACCGCCCGGTCACCAAGCCGCACGGCAAGCAGGTGCGCGAGGCCGCGCGGATGATCATGGAGGCCAAGGCCCCCGTGCTCTACGTCGGCGGCGGCGTGATCAAGGCCGACGCCTCGGCCGAGCTGCTGCAACTGGCCGAGCTGACCGGCATCCCCGTGGTCACCACGCTGATGGCGCGCGGGGCGTTCCCCGACAGCCACCGCCTCAACATGGGCATGCCCGGCATGCACGGCACCGTGGGCGCCGTGGCCGCGCTGCAGCGCTCGGACCTGCTGATCACCCTCGGCGCGCGGTTCGACGACCGCGTCACCGGTCAGCTGGACTCCTTCGCGCCCGGCGCCAAGGTCATCCACGCCGACATCGACCCGGCCGAGATCGGCAAGAACCGGCACGCCGACGTCCCGATCGTGGGCGACTGCCGCGAGGTGATCGTCGAGCTCATCGAGACGCTGAAGGCCGATCCGGCCGCGGGCAATTCGTTGCCGCTGCCGCTGACCGACTGGTGGACCTACCTCGACGGCGTGCGCGACGCCTACCCGCTGGGCTGGACCCCGCCCGCCGACGGTTCGCTGTCGCCGGAGTTCGTCATCGAGGCGCTCGGCCGCCTGGCCGGACCCGACGCGATCTACTGCGCGGGCGTCGGCCAGCACCAGATGTGGGCCGCCCAGTTCATCAAATACGAGAAGCCGCGCACCTGGCTGAACTCCGGTGGTCTGGGCACCATGGGCTACGCCGTCCCGGCGGCCATGGGCGCCAAGATGGGCGCGCCGGACAAAGAGGTGTGGGCGGTCGACGGTGACGGCTGCTTCCAGATGACCAACCAGGAACTGGCCACCTGTGCCGTCGAGGGCGTCCCGATCAAGGTCGCGCTGATCAACAACGGCAACCTCGGCATGGTGCGCCAGTGGCAGACGCTGTTCTACCAGGAGCGTTACTCCAACACCGACCTGGGCACGCACTCCCTGCGCATCCCCGACTTCGTGAAGCTCGCCGAAGCCCTCGGCTGCCACGGCATCCGGGTGGAGCGCGAGGAGGACGTGGAGGCCGCGATCCGCGAGGCGCAATCCATCAACGACCGTCCCGTGGTGATCGACTTCATCGTCGGCAAGGACGCCCAGGTGTGGCCGATGGTCGCCGCGGGCACCAGCAACGACGAGATCATGGCCGCTCGCGGCATCCGCCCGCTGTTCGACGAGGACGAGCAGGCGGCCGAGCCGGCGGTCATCCACGCGGCGATGTCGCAGGAACAGAACAGGGTGAACAACGGATGAGTACCACGCATACCCTCAGCGTTCTCGTCGAGGACAAACCGGGCGTGCTGGCAAGGGTCGCGGCGCTGTTCTCCCGCCGCGGCTTCAACATCGAGTCGCTGGCGGTCGGTGGCACCGAGCTCCCCGAGATCTCGCGCATGACCATCGTCGTCACCGTCGAGGATCTGCCGCTGGAGCAGGTCACCAAGCAGCTCAACAAGCTGGTGAACGTCATCAAGATCGTGGAGCAGGACTCCGACAGCTCGGTGGCCCGCGAACTCATCCTGGTGAAGGTGCGCGCCGACGCCAGTGTGCGGACCCAGGTGATCGAGGCCGTGGGACTGTTCCGCGCGAAGGTGATCGACGTGTCGCCGGACGCGCTCACCGTCGAGGCGACCGGGACCCGGTCCAAGCTCGACGCGCTGCTGCGGATGCTCGAACCGTATGGCATCCGGGAGATCGTGCAGTCCGGCGTCGTCGCGGTCGGGCGTGGACCGAAGTCCATCACCGCCACTCGATGAGGTAGCGGGCGGCACACCGATGGGGCCGACCGTCCAGCGGCGGCCACACGCTAGTCTTTCTGCGATCGACGGTTGGCGTGCCGCCCTCCCCGCTGACGCGGGAATGATCTCCATCCGCTGCTGCGGGGGTGATCCGATCCAGAACAACGAAAATCAACACCGGCGCAAGCACGGTGTGCCCCGCCTCGCGCGGGGATGATCCCGGAAGGAACCACAGTGGCAGTCGAGATGTTCTACGACGACGATGCCGACCTGTCGATCATCCAGGGCCGCAAGGTCGCTGTCATCGGCTACGGCAGCCAGGGTCACGCGCACTCGCTGAGCCTGCGCGACTCGGGCGTCGAGGTCCGCGTCGGTCTGGCCGAGGGGTCGAAGTCGCGTCCGAAGGCCGAGGAGGCGGGCCTGACCGTCGGCACGCCGGCGGAGGTCTCGGAGTGGGCCGACGTCATCATGGTGCTCGCGCCCGACACCGCGCAGGCGTCGATCTTCACCAACGACATCGAGCCGAACCTGAAGGACGGCGACGCGCTGTTCTTCGGCCACGGCCTCAACATCCACTTCGGCCTGATCAAGCCCCCGGCCAACGTCACCATCGGCATGGTCGCCCCGAAGGGCCCCGGCCACCTGGTGCGTCGTCAGTTCGTCGACGGCAAGGGCGTTCCGGCGCTGATCGCGATCGACCAGGACCCGAAGGGCGAGGGGCAGGCGCTGGCGCTGTCCTACGCCAAGGGCATCGGCGGCACCCGCGCGGGCGTCATCAAGACCACCTTCAAGGAAGAGACCGAGACCGACCTGTTCGGTGAGCAGGCCGTGCTGTGCGGTGGCACCGAAGAGCTGGTCAAGACCGGTTTCGAGGTCATGGTCGAGGCGGGTTACGCGCCGGAGATGGCCTACTTCGAGGTGCTGCACGAGCTGAAGCTGATCGTCGACCTGATGTACGAGGGCGGCATCGCGCGGATGAACTACTCGGTGTCCGACACCGCCGAGTTCGGTGGCTACCTGTCGGGCCCGCGGGTCATCGACGCCGACACCAAGAAGCGCATGCAGGAGATCCTCAAGGACATCCAGGACGGCAGCTTCGTCAAGCGGCTCGTCGCCAACGTCGAGGGCGGCAACAAGGAGCTCGAGGCGCTGCGCAAGCAGAACGCCGAGCACCCGATCGAGGTCACCGGCGCCAAGCTGCGCGGGCTGATGAGCTGGGTCGATCGCCCGATCACCGAGACCGCCTGATACAGAGGTCGATTCGCGCGGTGGCCCGCTCCGGAATCCGGAGCGGGCCACCGGCGTCTGCACGGATTCCTAACTACTGCCGAACATGCCCGGGCCGAAGCCCTGCTGTCCGTAGCCAGGACCGCCAGGGCCGCGGCCATAGGGTGGTCCGCCGTAACCCCAACCGAACAACGGGTTGTTGTTGCAACTCCAGTTCTGGAATGGGCCGAAGTCGCACCGGTCGTTGTAATACGGGTCGTACCGAGCCTGGGTGACCCCGGGCGTGCTCGGGGTGGCTGATGCGGGCATCGCCAGCGCCGTCAACGGGATTGCGGCGATGGCACCGGCGACGGCCACGCGGGCCACGGTACGGCGTGCGCTGGTTGTGGAGAACAACGTAAATCCTTTCACTCTGCGGCGAGCGTCTCCGCCCGCCATCCCCTGTTGGGTCCGCCCACGGCCTACCCCCGCAGACAGATCTGGATCTACGGTCACTGCTTCGCGGTCGCGCTTACCGACGGGGCAGCGACTGCACGACTTCACTCTTGCGCAATTGCCGCGAAACGTCACGGGTGTTTTCTCCCCTGCGGACCAAATCGAACCGCGGCATTAGGGGCACCCCCCATCGGCGTTGCTCACCGATCGCGGAAACTCGCCGATCGCGCCGTCCGGTGTGGTTGCGCGTCGTTACTCGCTCGTACCGACGCCTGCGATTTAAGGTTCTCCCGGACAACGGGGTCGAGTAGCCGAACATTCTCTGCTGAAACGGATGGTGGACCTTGACCAACTCGACCGAGACCGAACCGACCGCGTACGAACCCGCCACGGCCGGTCGGCGCTCCGAGGCGATCCACCGCTTTCTCGTCCAGCCCGCCGACGCGGGCATCGTGGGCTCGGTCGACGGCGGCAAACTCCTCGAATGGATCGACAAAGTCGCCTACGCGGCGGCTGCCCAGTGGAGCGGCCGCTACTGCGTCACCGCCTACGTCGGGAACATCCATCTCGATCGGCCGATCGCGGTCGGCGAGCTGGTCGAATTGCACGCCGACCTGGTGCACACCGGGCGCACCAGCATGCACATCCTGGTGACGGTCTATTCCACCGACCCCACCCGGGTGAAGCCGGTGCAGTCGGCGCAGTGCCTGACGATCTTCGTCGCGGTGGACGACGCCCGGCGCACCGTCGAAGTGCCGCAATGGAATCCGACGACGCTGCTGGAATTGCAGCGGCACCGGCAGGCCCGCGCCCGGATCTCGGTGCGCAAGCACATCGAGGAGGCGATGGCCGCCCAGCGGTACACCTCCGCGGGCACCGCGCCGAGCGCCACCCTGCGGTTCCTGGCAGCGCCTTCGGACATCAACTGGGGTGGCAAGGTGCACGGCGGCCGGACGATGCGGTGGATCGACGAGGCGGCGTACGTGTGCGGCGCGGACTGGGCCGGACAGCGGGTCATCACCTCCTACTTCGGCGGGATCCGTTTCTACCGCCCGATCGTGATCGGCCACGTCGTGGAGGTCACCGCGCGGCTGATCCACACCGGACCGCGCAGCATGCATGTGAGCGTCCACGTGACGTCCACCGACGCGCACTCCGACGAACCGGCGCTGGCGGCGCACGGCCTGGCCGTGGTCGTCGCGGTGGACGACGAGGGAAAGGCGCGCGACGTGCGGCAATGGCAGCCGGTGTCCGAGGAGGATCTGGCGCTGGACGCGCACGCCCGGCACCTGATCGAACTGCGGTCGGTGGTCGAGCCGTTCACCCTGGCGAGCGCGGTGCCGTCGGATGCCGAGCCGAGTCATTTCCGCGTGCCTGCGCCGAGCTGAGCCCGAGCCGCCCGGTCTAGACTAGTTACCGATGAGTAAGTTCTTCGCGTCGGTGGACGAGGTGACCGGGCGCCTCAGCGAGGCCGGGTACCTCCCGTCCCTCGATATCGCCACAGCCGTGTTCCTCGCGGGCCACCTCGGCAAGCCCCTGCTGATCGAGGGCCCCGCGGGCGTCGGCAAGACCGAGCTGGCCAAGGCCGTAGCCGCCGCGACCACCTCCGACCTGGTGCGCCTGCAGTGCTACGAGGGCATCGACGAGGCCCGCGCCCTGTACGAGTGGAACCACGCCAAGCAGCTGCTGCGCATCACCGCCACCGACGACGAAGGCTGGGACAGCACCCGCGACCACGTCTTCACCGAGGAGTTCCTTCTCGCGCGCCCGCTGCTGGCCGCCATCCGCAACTCCCGCTCGACGGTGCTGCTCATCGATGAACTCGACAAGGCCGACGTGGAGCTGGAAGGACTGCTGCTCGAGGTGCTCGGCGACTACCAGGTGAGTATCCCCGAACTCGGCACCGTCACCGCGGTCCGCAAGCCGTTCGTCATCGTGACCTCCAACGCCAACCGTGAGCTGTCCGAGGCGCTGAAGCGGCGCTGTCTGTATCTGCACATCGACTACCCGACGGCGGAACTGGAGCGGGCGATCGTGCGGATGAAGGTCCCGGAATTGGACGAGACGCTGGGGGAGCCGTTGGTCCAAGTGGTCGGGGCCCTGCGCCAACTCTCGTTGCGCAAGGCTCCATCGATCGCCGAATCCGTCGACTGGGCCAAGACATTGGTCGCCCTCGGCGTGCGTAATTTGAGTGGAAGCGTCGTCCGCTCGACGCTCGGGGTGCTCTTGAAGTACCAGTCGGACCACCGCCTGGCGATCGAGCGGCTCGGGCTCGATCTGGATGCCGAGCAAGGAGGACGGTGAGATGACGCGCCCGCTCGGCTCGCCCCACTCCTGCCGTTCGCAACCCAACCCGCCGCCAGGACCCGGCCCGGCCGCTCCCGCGACCCGGCAGGCTTGTTCACCATCCCGGCCGGACGCACGCACTGGGCCCGTACTCGGTCGCGCCTGCGAGGAACGCACTTATCCGAGCCTGCGCATCGCTCCGGTGGGGGAGGAGGTGGGCCCTGTGACGTCGGTCCGGAAGGTCGCACTTCCCGGCGTCCAGGCGGCTGCCAGCAGCCACGAAGCGTTGCGGCGCTGCAAGGCATCCACTTCGCAGCTCAGTCGACGCGCCCGTTCGCGTTTTCGCTCCGGCGCACTGATGGCAGTGCGATGCATGGTTGCCGGAGTCGGGCATGAGCATCGCTGAAGGCCACGCCGGTGGGACGGGCCGCCGATGCTCGGACTCGATCACTGATCGCCTCGTCGAGTTCGTCGGGCTGCTGCGCGATCACGGCATCAACGCGGGGCCGAGTGAAACCATCGATGCGGCTGAGGCGATGGTCGCCCTCGGAATCGAGGATCGCGATCGTCTGCGCTCCGGCATGGCCGCCTGCCTGCTGCGCCGCAATGGTCAACGCGCCGTGTTCGATCAACTCTTCGACCTCTACTTCCTGACCGCTCAGCAGCCGCAGCCCGTCGAGCCGTCGACACCCGAATCCATCGAAGCACTGCGCGATCGGCTCGTCGCCGCACTGGCCCAGGACGATTCGGAGTCGGTCGCCGAACTGGTCGGCCAAGCGCTGACCGAACTCGGCGGCTACGGCGGCGCGGGCGCCGGGCAGTCCACCGCGCCGGTCACCACCGCATCCGGCGCAGGCTGGTCTTCTTACCTGACCATGAAAGCCCTAGGCGCGGAAGAACTCATCGATCGCATCGTGGCGGGCATGAACGGCTCTTCCCCGTTCGACACCACTGTCCACACCATCGAAGCCAACCGCCGCCTCGCCGCGTTCCGCACCGCCGTCCAAACCGAGGCCCGCCTGCGCTCGGCGCAGTTGCGCGGCACCGAATACATCGCCCGCCGCGGCGTCGAATCCAGCACCGACCAGATCGATTTCCTGGGCGCCCGCGAACAGGATCTCGCCGAAATGCGCCGCCTGGTGCACCCTTTGGCCCGCAAACTCGCCACCCGTCTCGCCGTCCGCCGCCGCAAAGCCGTCCGCGGCCAGATCGACCTGCGCCGCACCCTGCGCCGCTCCATGTCCACCGGCGGCGTCCCCATCGACCCGGTGCTGCGCGCCCGCAAACACGGCCGTCCCGATCTCGTCGTCCTCGCCGACATCTCCGGCTCGGTCACCGGTTTCGCCGAATTCACCCTCCACCTGATCCAGGCGCTGCAAGACCAATTCAGCAAGGTCCGCAGCTTCGGCTTCGTCGACACCTGCGACGAGATCACCTCCTTCTTCACCCCGGGAGAACCTCCGGCACCCGGCACCGCCGCCCGAATCATTCGCTCCACCGAGGTCGCTCGCTTCGGCAGCTCCAATTACGGCGAAGCGTTCCAAGGGTTCCTCGACAACTACGCCGACGCCCTCGGCCCGCGCACCTCGGTTCTCATCCTCGGCGACGCGCGGACCAACCGCACGGATCCGAATCTCACTGCGGTGCGGACGATCGCCGACCGGGCGAAGCACACCTACTGGCTGAATCCGGAGCCCTCGCGATCGTGGTCGACGGGGGATTCCGCCGCCCATGTCTACGCGGACTGCGTGACGATGCACGAGTGCCGGAACGTCAAGCAATTGACCGAGGTCATCGCCCGTTTGCTGCCGGCGTGACTCGGTCCGCCGCAAGGCGTCATACCCGAATGCGACCCGATTTCCGCTCCGGTACGGTGCGGCTGCCGGTGAATCCGCAGGGCAGATCGGGAGGATTCCCTCCCGCTCACCGCATCCGCGTTCGGGCGACCCGGCGAAGACATCACCGGGCCGGGCTCGGCCGCTACCTGAGCCGCTGCCGCCCACCCGACCCACCGCCCAGCGTGGGACGTAACTTGTGCACAACCGCGGCCGTCGCGGTGGCCGTCACGTCGTCGACCCAGTCCGGAATGGGCGCCGCGTTCGCGATGTACTCGCGGACGAGCCCATAGGGAATCGCCTTGACGGCGGCCACCGCGATCGCCATGCGATGTTCGTCGGCGTCGCCGAACTCCGCCGCGACGGCGGCACGCAGCGCGTCGTTCATTCGGTCGTTGACCGCGGCGATGTCGGCGCGCAACTCGGCGGAGCCCACGTCGAGCAGTTCCGCACGCCGGAACATCTTCATCGCACGAGCTTCGGTGGGATGCTCACGGCAGTACCGCGGCAGGTGCATCGCGGCGGCGAGCAGCGGGTCGGCTCCCGACAGCGCCGCGACCAGTCCGGTCTGGAAGCGCTGGATCGAGCGCAGCCACAGCCGGGCGAGCAACTCTTCGCGGGAGGCGAAGCGCACGTATATCGATCCGGTATGGACGCCGGAGGCAGCACTGATCGCGGCGATGGTGGGCCTGGTGATCGCCGGATCGGCAAGCAAATCGCGCGCGGCGTCGAGGATCTGGTCGTCGGTGAAGCGCCGGGGTCTTGCCATGGGAGACAGCCTAAGGCAAGGTTTAGGAATATGGATTCAAAAACTGTGTTCCCGCTGACGGGCGGTTTGCTCGCATTCATCGGATCGGCCCATACCGCGCTCGGCGTCGTCATCTGGGCGACCGGTCGAGAGCAGACCGAACTCGCCTTCTGGTTCACCGCGTTCGGAGTCGCCGCCGTGGGCTTCGGCATCGCCGTGATCGAGACGGAGCGAACGCGCGGCTACGTACCAGCGCCGATCCTCACCGCGATCGCCGTGCTCACCGCGTTCGGCCTCGCGTTCGAGCCCGTGTCCGGGTTTCTCACCGTTCTGGTGCCGCTGGCCATCGGCGTCCGCGGATGGCTACGTCATCGCCGCATCGCCGCGGTTCCGGCAGGGTAAGCCCCCAGCCCGGTCACATCTCATGGCGAGGCGAGCCGACTGTGCTTCCCGCCGTCGCGAGCCCGGCCGAGATCCCCGTCGCGACCGGGGATCAGGTTGCCTACGAGCCGACGCCGCCGATGTCGGGGCGGCCCTGGCCGAGTACGCCACGCTGGATCGTGCCACCACTGGCCGGAACGCCTCGGTCGTGGACCGCGGTTCCGCTCGGGCGCAGGAAGGTCCCGGCGGCCAGGATCACCGCGGCCCCGACCGCCGGGTACACCAGGGCATCGGCGTGCCGGTACCAGAAGGTGGCGTAGCGGTTGTCGGTGGTGTCGCACAGGTCATCGATCACCCGGGTGTTCGTCGTCTGGTCGACACAGATCCCGACGTGGATCGGTTGCGCGGTGTCGGTGGTCGGCGTGGCCGAGGTGATCCGAGAAGTGGTCGTCGGTGGCGGAGTGCTGGTCACCGGCGGAGTCGTGCGAGCCGGTGGCTTCGAGGTGGTGGTGTAGACCGTGGTGACGATCGGGCGGGGAGCGGCGGTGCCGCCGGCCCCGCACCCACTCGACACCAGCGCCATGGCTACCAGGGCGGGCAAGGTGCACGAGACACGGCGCGACGCCATGACCCGCTTCTGCCGACGATCGCAGCCCGAGACGTCGCTCATCCATTCCCTCCCTGCATCTTCGAACCCCTGCCACCGAACCGCCCGATGCTAGCAACGCCCCGGCGCGCACACGATCAATCCGCAGTTGGTGAAATGCCAATTGCCGGAATGTTTTTTCCTGCTCAGCCCCCGGGTCATTCGCTGATCACCCTATCCATCCCCGCATCGTCATGACGTGTTCGGCGAGATCTTCGATCGTCATCATCTCGGGATGGCTGTAATACATCAGCTCGAACTTGCGTTTCCGCCACTGTGTCGGATCCATCCGCCCCTCGTCGCTGGTGTCGCACAGCGATTCGAGCCGGCCGAGATCGAAGGGTTCCTTGCCACGAGCGTGGGCGTCCGCCTTCACCGCCGCCAGGCGTTCGGACCTCGTCATATTCTCCTGCCGCCATATCGCGGCGGCGTAGCGGCGTGCGTCCTCGATATCCACTCCTGCGCTTGTGCGTGTCCGTAGACGATGCGATTACCCGGCCTGCTGCAGGTCACGCATGAGGACGTCGAACCGAGGGGCATCGGGCCAACTCGGCCGCAGAGTGCCGACGCGGTACCACCCCCACCGGCGATAGTTGTCATACGCCCGATGATTCTCCGGCCGAACCAGCAGTGTCGCCCGCTGCTCCGGCCGACCCGCGAGCAGATTGTCGTGCAGGGCACGCGCGATACCTCGACCGGTGAACTGCTTGCGCACCATGATCTCGCTGAAAGCGAATGTGCGGGAACCATCCTCGACGGTGAACGCGGCCTGGTCACCTTCGTCCAGCCGCAGTCCATCCCACCACGCAGTCTTGGCGGTGAGCGGCCATCCCCACGCCTGCCCGCAGGACTCGCCATGGGAACGGGCAATCACCAACTCGAACGCACCGGCACGAGCGGGGTCGGTGTAGGCGTCGAATCGGTGCATGAACGCCTCGAAGGATTCGAACTCCTCACCGGACTCGATCGCATCGACGTAGGAGTCGAGGAAGATGCGTTCGACGTCGCCGCGAAGTTCACGGGCCTGCGCGGCTGTGTAGTGCTGGAAATTGAGGTCGGACAACGCGGACTGCTCGGAGGTCATGCGGTGTTCGTCCTTCCCGCCAGCTCATCAAATCGTGTCGAGAACTCTTCGGAACGGCCTTCCGCGACTACTCGCACTGGTTCGAGCAGGCGCAGTGTGCGAGTGGAGGACACGGAGTTCTCCAGGTCGGCGAGAACCGACATGCCCTCCTCTACTGCAGTGCCGATGTCACCCAGGTCGGCGAGTGCCGCCGCAGATCCTGCGCGGTAGTTGGCAGAGTTACGGGCACTGGTCTTACTCACCGCCAACCCGGAGCACAGGTCCGCCGACCTCGCACGATCGCCCAAGTGGCTGAAACCGCGGGCTTCATGGCTTCTGATTTCGGTGGCATTAACGAACCGCAACCACGGTGGGCAGTCCTCGCGCGACTCATGGTCGAGCGCGAAATCGAGCTCCCGCCAGGCGGTGGCCATGGACTTTCCGAAGGCCATGCGCTCGCCGAGGATTCCGTACGCTTGTGCCTCACGTGTTGCGATAAGGGCATGAACTCGACCCGGTGCGTGGCCGCGTGTGAGCGCCCGAGCGCGGCCGGCGAGGGCTAGGGCGCGATGCGGATTCGCTTCGCCCGTGCGTTGCCGTGACAGCGCCATCTGTGCGGCGTTGAGGCAGACATGCACAGTCAGTTCGTCATCACCGGCTTGACTGGCCAGCGCGAACGCATCGGCGTAGCAACTACGGGCGAGAGGGTACATATCAGCGTCATAGGCCAGCCAACCCGCAATAGTCGCGAGTTCTCCTGCGGCACTGGTGAATGCGCGGCCCGCCGGTTCGGAGAAAGCGCAGGTATCCAAGAGGTGTTTCGCTGCTTCGAGTCCTTGAACGGCGTCGCTCACAAGAGCAGCGCCACCGACGACTTGCTCGCGGCGTCCGAACTCGGCCGCAAGCGCGTCGAGCCTTTGCGCGTCGGCGATCCCGAGCCGAGCCGGAGGTCGATCACCACCTGCCGCGAAGAACGCGGCACTGAGTAGCATTCCGAATTCACGTCGCTTCACAATGTCCTCGACTTCCGGCGCACTATCGTGACGATCTATGACCAGGCTAGCGCTTGGTATGCCGGCGAAGCGCGGGTGAACAAGCGGCACCGTAGCCTCGTGTACGGAGTTGATCTCGGCGCGGAAACGAGCACGCTGTTCGTCGGTGAGTCGAGCAAGCTCGGTGTCCAACGCTTCAGCTGACTCATTCCGAACCGGCTTCGCGTAGGTTGCGCGCTCCCACTTACGAATCGTCGCGGTTGTGAAGCCCACCCTCTCGGCGAACTGCTCCTGCGTCAGCCGTAGGGCCGCCAAACGAAGCGCCTTGACCTCCACCTTTGTCCACTTGCTGACGATCATGCTCACCCCTGTTTCCCCTGCAATGCATGCTGGCGCAAGCGTATTACTTCTGTGTGAGTGCTGTGTCTGGGATCGCGGGTCTGAGCTGGTGAAGCTGAAAGCAGCCCCGCCGCCGGGTTGAGATCGGACCTCCACCGACTCCCCGGCGGCGGGTGCTGACCACGTTGAACCTGGCGGAGGGGACACCCGAATGAGTTCGCCCAACGACATCAAGGACACGCCGTTGTCGGTGTGCCACTTCTACCGAAATGTGTGTGGCCTGCCCGCTGAGGTATATCCGCCGCACACGGGCCGCATTGTGATCCGCACCGGGATCGTCTGCGGACTGATGATGCCGGCATTCATAGGTTCTGAGGTGAAGGCGCGGTTGGAGTGCCACGGTCCGGAGACGGGCCCAATTCTGACTCATCCGCGTTCGCAACGGTGGACATACCTGGCGGGTGCGGACCTTCCGGACGGGATAGCGCTGTTCGCGGAGATGTCGCGCTTGCAGGTTTCCATCATCCGTGGCGGAGGGATCATCGCTCTACCTGGTCCAGGCCAGCGACCGGGTCTGTTCCGTGCATGGGTCCAGCCCCCGCGCGACTCGTTCCGGCCGTCCGCACGCGCCGTGGTGGATGCGATTCGGGAGAGTGTTGCTGTCCAGCGTGCGAGCACGCGGAGGGGACCGGTGCACCATGCCCGATGACCCGCACGGGTGCGGCCCGGAATGCGAACCATGGATTACCGCGACGCATTGCGGCGTGACGAAGTTCGATCACGCGAGAGGTGAACTCCTGGCGGTGCGCTGTCCGTCGAACGCCTGCGTCGATCTCGTTGTGCCGCTTGTCGCAGGGCGGATCGCGCCACATGTCGTCACGACAGGTTCGACCCGCAGTCGGTGCCCATGGACCGGCATTCGCGTGGTGGACGACCACACTACATTTCACGGCGAAAGCACGGAGTTCCATCCTCTCGATTCGTCTACTCGGGCCGACAGCCGGTCCCAGTCGTGAGTTACGACGCTCGCGCGGAGGCTGAGATCGACGTACTCATGGACGTGCTGGCCGCGCTTGACGCTGCGACAGCGGCGACTGCTCGCGGCGGACTGAGTGATACCGAGCGTATTCGCCTGTCCGCCGTTGTGCTGTATGAGTTAATCGTCAGTGCGCGCAATGTCGCAGGCCCCGACACCGGGCGGTTGTATGCCGCGTCGATCCTTGACCCAATTATTGAAGGTCTCGCGGTCGCCGATGAGGTATCGCTGTTGGATGTGTTGATACCAGCACTCCTGGATCGCGACGATCTTTCCTAGGGCTCGGTGTAGCGGGCGATCCGGGCCTCAGACCCAGGGACTTGCGAGGTCGCAGCGTGCACAGACTCGATGATCAGCTTCGAAGTGGTCCTCTCCTACGGCGCGACTGGCCTCGTCCGACGAGGACTCCGAGACTGATTCTGACCGACATCACAAACTACATTTACGGACGCGGCGGGTGGTCGGTTCGATTGTCAGACCCTCGCTCTAAGATCGCTCGCATGTTCGAGCCCGTCTCCCAGAGCGCAAAGCACGGCCTGCACAGCAGCCTCGAGCTCCTCGTGCTCCCAGAGACGAACAACTTTCCACCCTGCACCGGTCAAGGCCGCGTCTGCTGCGCGATCCCGTTCGACATTGCGGCGAAGCTTCGGCGCCCAGTACCACTCGTTGGTAGTCGGCTGCCGACCGTGTACAGGACAGACATGCCAGAAGCACCCGTCCACGAACACGGCGACTTTGCGGGCGGTGAAAACGATGTCTGGGCGGATCTTC
Source organism: Nocardia niwae NBRC 108934 = DSM 45340 (assembly GCF_001613465.1). Lineage (GTDB taxonomy): Bacteria > Actinomycetota > Actinomycetes > Mycobacteriales > Mycobacteriaceae > Nocardia > Nocardia niwae. The sequence continues at coordinate 195,716 of NZ_BDCK01000017.1, forward strand.
ACGGAGCCAACTTCCAGGCGAAGGTCCTTGCGGTAGCGGTACCCACGTCGATGCAAGGCGCGGCGAAGCGTCACCTCGGGCTTGGTGTCGGCTCGCCGGTTCGCCTGCATGTTGCGAGAGCGGCCAGCATCAAGCGGAGCCGGATACAGGCCTCGCTCATGCGCCGTCCGCCGGGCCATCTCCGCCTTGCTCTCAGTCATGTCCACTCCGGCTGTACGAGGAAAGACGCCCTACGGAAAGATACTCCTCACGATTGGCCCGGACGCCGCCGGCCACGACACCGAAAGGCATCGTTGTGACAGGACTTCGGGTCATCGAGATCTGCGCTGGCGCAGGCGGTCAGGCTCTCGGCCTCGAGCGCGCTGGCTTCGAGCACGAGCTGGCGATAGAGCTCGATGACACTGCAGTAAAGACGCTCAAGAAGAACCGTCCGAAATGGGATATTCGGCAGGGCGATGTTGCTGACGAGAGTATTTGGAACCCGGCGGACTACAGCCCGACGTCAGAAAAGCCTCCCATCGACTTGCTGGCTGGTGGAGTGCCGTGCCCTCCGTTCTCGGTCGCTGGGAAGCAGTTGGGGGCAAATGATGAGCGTGACTTGTTTGCCTGGGCGGTCGAGCAGGTGGCGATAATCCAGCCTCGCGCGCTCTTGCTGGAGAATGTTCGAGGGCTCAGCATGCCGCGATTCGCCGGTTATCGGCAGCATGTTCTCGACAGGCTTCATGAATTTGGATACTCGGCAGAATGGCAGCTAATCGAAGCTCGCCAATTTGGCGTTCCTCAGCTGCGGCCACGCTTCGTGCTGATCGCAATGCGGCATCGCTACTTCCGGTCTTTCCGCTGGCCGGAAAAGCCTGGAAAAGCCCCGACGGTGGGCGAGGCGCTACGCGATCTCATGGAATGCAAAAAGGTATTCGATGATGCCGATGCTCTGGATGCATGGGTGAAACGTGCTAACGGACCCGCCCCGACGATTGTTGGCGGATCGAAGAAGCATGGAGGGGCGGACCTCGGTCCCACGCGTGCAAAGCTCGCTTGGAAGGAAATGGGCGTCGATGGCTATGGCCTGCACGACGACGACAAGCCATACTCTCGAAACGATCGGTCTATAACTGCTCTGGGGCCCAAACTTACTCCGGAGATGGTCGCGCGTCTCCAAGGGTGGAACGACGGTGAATTTCGTTGGAAGTTCGAAGGCCGTAAGACTGCGAAATATCGACAAATCGGAAACGCATTTCCGCCGCCGGTGGCCAAAGCTCTTGGGCTGGCAATCGCTGCTGCTCTCAATGCTGAAGACGAAGAGGACCGCGCTGCCGCCTTCGATGTTTCAGCAATTAAATCCGCAGTGGATCCGATCTACCGAGTGCTGCGTGACAGTGGCGAATATATGACCATGGCTGATATAGCCAATAAGTCAGAGGCATATTTGAACGAGCTCGAAATAGCTCGCCGCATTGAGATGCTCAGCCGGGACTTTGAGATAGAAGAGAAAGAGCGCGACGGCCTGGTCTTATATCGGCTCGGAGGCTTCCGCGCCTTCATGGGACAGCGTGATCATTCGCGGCACGAGAGTTTCGAGAAAAACCGCTCCAGAATCAGCTAAGTTAAGCGGCTGTGGGTGTGGCGAGAAGCGCTGCACCCACGGGGGCTTCGTAACGCTTGGGTTATAACGACTCGGGGTCACGCCTTTTTCAATGGTCGGCTGCGGCTGGACTCGGCGCTCCTCGGTGCGTTGGTCCGGCGGCCGAGTTCGGGTCTCGCTGCCTCGTGATCCCGTGGCTCCCGGGGGGCTGGCATGGCGCGTCGGCTTGCACAGTGTTCGGCGGGTGCAGAAGCGATGATGCCGAGCGTGTCGCCTGCTTATCTGCGTGGTCACAGCAGGATCTCGCCGCTTGTCGGAGGCTCATCGTATCGTTCTCGACGGCAGTAGGTTCGAGCAGGCTCTAGGGCTTGAGGCGTGGTGAGTATATGGGCACAACAACCGGCAGCGGCGAGGTCGTACAGCACTTTACGTCGGGAGGGCGGATCGCGAAAAGCGAGCTGGAGTGGTGGACGAACCGTGAGGGTTGCAGGCATGTGGCAGAGACCGTTCTCGCCCATGTCACGTCAACTCCGTACGCAATTGCGTCGAAGGACATCGTGCAGTTGCAGACATCGCATGCGCTCGGCAATGTGAAGAGGGCAGAGGCTGAAGAGGTCGGTTCAATCCGGGACTGGTTCCCAGATTTCGCGTTCACCCACCTCTTCCATCTCATGCTGGAAGAGGTGCAGCGACTCTTCAGCTGGGACGAGTTCTACGAATGGTGCCAGGGTGACGTGGTGCGGCGTTGGTTGTGGGAGCCGGCGCGAGAGATGGTCGCATCGGCGAAGGTGGAGGGGTTCGGGTACAAACAAGCTCGCGATGCGATGCGCTGGCGGATCGGCAACTTCTACTACTCGTTCCTGCGTGAGCTGTACGTGATCGCAGCGTTGCGTGAACGAGGGTTGCCGATGCGGTTCCATCCCCTTGCCGATGCGTTGTTCCGAGCCGACGCATGGTGTGAGAACGTACTGCTCGAGTTATACATTGGCAATCGCATGTTCAAGTCTGGCGACATGGGCCGCAAGAGTAGTACTGAAGAGTACTTTTCGGATCAGCCCCAGTTCGAGGTTGTAAGGTTCGAGATGCGATTGCAGCGCACGTATGGGAAGGTTCACGTGCCGCCGACGGAGCAGATCAACCAGTGCGCCGCGCTGGTACGCCGCGCGATGCGCCGTTGAGGTCCGCATAGGGCCAGTTGCCGCAGTGAAGGACGTGCGCAACTGGCCTTTCGCTAAAGGCTACGACTACGCGGGTCTTAGAACTACACTCTTGCTGTGGTCTTTGCTTCGGTTTACTCGCGGAGACTGGAAGGCGAAACCCGCACCGCGAGAGGTTGGTACGCGGCTGCTACTGGAGCGGCCACCCACTGGCGAACCGCCCTAAGTTCAACCCCGCCAACGCGTGTGACAGTCGCCGGATAGTGTAGTCCTGCCCTTCAGTCCACAGTTGAGAGGTACCTTTCTCGAATGTTTCTCGCCTCCCCGTCGGCGAATCCCGATCCGCACCTCGGCCATCGGGGCAAGCAGTGCGTCGGGCCGGTTGTCGCATGAGCAGCCAGGAATACCCGCCCGACGCGTATGCCCCCAACGGCCAGCTTTGGTGGACTCTTGAGTTCGCTCCCAACTCGAAACAGAAGTTCGGCGCAGAGCGCAAGATCGCCGCCTGGCTAAACTTCAACAAGGAAATCGGTGACCGCTTCACCCTTCGTGAACTTCGCGAAGCTGTCGGCACCGACAACATCCCGAATGACCAAGAGCATTTCAATCGCCGGATGCGCGAACTACGCAAGCTCGGCTGGCGGTTGCCCTCTTCTCACGAGGATGGCCAGTTGCGCACTGATGAGTACAGAGTCGGGAAGAAGGGATGGCACCCGGGTGCTGGTCCCCGGCCAAAAACATCTGGCAAAATCAGCCCTGCGCTTCGGCGGCGTGTGCTCGAGCGCGACGGCCACAGGTGCGTCATCTGCGGTGTGGCCAACGGGGAACCGTATCCCGATCCGCCTCTAGGCAATGCGGTGATGTCCATCGGGCACCGTATCCCGCAAGAACTCGGTGGCAGCGATGACATCGACAATCTGCAAGCCGAATGTAAGCGCTGCAACGAGCCCGTGCGCGAAGAAGCTGGACTTCCGGAAACGCTCGACGAGGTATATGCCCAGGTCAAGGGCCTTAAAAGGTCAGACAAGGCGCGGCTGTTGCTGTGGCTCTCAAGCGGGAGGAGATTGCGGTCGGAGCTTGATGTTCTCTATGACCGTGCGCGGCGGCTGAGTCCTGATGAACGGACAAACCTGATCAAACGCCTAAAGGTGGCTACTGAGCGATTGCAACCGAATCCTGGCCCCTAAGGCAACGTCCAGGGCTTTGTGCGCGAGTCGAGACTGCCGACGGCGTCAACTGCGGACTTCGGCGATGTTCACCGCTCGACCCTCGCGCCGCGAAATCTCGCACGCCTCAGCGACATAGAACGCCTCCAGCGCGTCGACCGGAGGGCAGGGATTGTCGAGTTGCCCGGTCGCGACCTCGATGAACGCCGCCAGTTCATCGGCATACGCCGGGCGGAACCGCTCCATGAACCCCCCATAAGGAGGATAGGGGGAGGGGTTGTGGTCGGGCTCGACGGAAGTCAGCGGTGCTCGGTCGTCCAGACCGACTATCGCATTTCCTTTGGAGCCCAACGCTTCCAGCCGCACGTCGTACCCCGCCCCGTTGTAGCGGGTCAGTGACACGGTGGCGAGGGCTCCGTCGTCCAAGCGCAGCAGTATCGCCGCTGTGTCGACGTCGTCGGTCTCGGCGAAGAATGACGCGCCCCGGTTGGATCCGAGTGCGTAGACGGAGGTGATCTCGCGCCCGGTCACCCAGCGGATGATGTCGAAATCGTGGATTCCGCAATCGCGGAAGATGCCGCCGGAGCGGGCGATGTATTCGGCGGGCGGGGGAGCTGGGTCGAGGGTCGTCGCGCGCAACGTGTGTAGCCAGCCGAGCCGTCCGGAGCGGATGGCTTCGCGGGCCGCTCGGTAGCCGGCGTCGAAGCGGCGTTGGAAGCCGATTTGGACGGGGACGGGGGAGTCGCGGATGTGTTCGAGGACTGCGAGGGTGCCGGTGATGTCGGCGGCCACGGGTTTTTCGCAGAAGACGGGGATGCCCGCGTCGACGGCGCGGATGATCAGTTCGGGGTGCGAGTCGGTGGCGGTGGCGATGATCAGGCCGTCGAGGTCGGCGGCGAAGAGGGTGTCGAGGTCGGGGGCGAAGTCGACGCCGAGGTCGGTGGCGGTGGCGCGGGCGCGGGCGGCGTCGGCGTCGGCGACCAGGACGGTGGCGACGTTCGGCAGTTTCCGCAGGGTCTCGGCGTGCGAGGTCCCGATGCGGCCGGTTCCGGCGAGGCCCAGCGTGACGGCTCGGTGGGAGGACATCGGCTCTCCTTCGTGTGGAATCGCGACGTGCGTGGGCAGGGCTCCGGGGTTCAGCGTGGAGCGGTCGTGGTGGAGCGGACGACGAGCGAAGGTTCCACCCGGCGGCGGGCCGGGGCGGTGCGGCCGTCGCGGAGTCGTTCGGCGAGCGCCTCGATCGCGAGGCGGCCCATCCGGATGCGGGGCTGGTCGATGGTGGTCAGCGCGACGTGTCGCAGGGCAGCCAGCGAGGTGTTGTCGTAGCCGACCACCGAGACGTCCTCCGGCACCCGAAGCCCCGCTTCCTCCAGCGCGGACATCGCCCCGACGGCGTTGAAGTCGTTGCCGCACACCAGCGCGGTGGGAAAGGCGTCGCGGGAGAAGAGATTCAGCAGTTTGCGCACCGCGGCCATGCCCGCATCGTCGGTGTGCTCGCTCGGCACGACCATCGGTTCCAGGCCGTGGCGCCGCATGGCGGTGCGGTAGCCCTTGCGGCGTGGCGCGGCGGTGAAAGCGCCGCCGCCGTCGAGGTGGACGATGCGCCGGTGTCCGAGGGAGACCAGGTGGTCGACGGCGAGGGTGGCGCCCGCCTCGCCGTCGTCGTTGACGGTGTCGATGCCGGTGCCGGTGGAGGTGCGCGACACCAGCACCAGCGGAGCCTGCTGCGCCGCTTCGCGAATGGCGGCGGCGGGCAGGATGGGCGAGAGCAAAATGACGCCTCCGGGCCGGAAGGAGAGCAGGCTTTCCAGCGCGGTGCGTTCGCGGGCGGCGCTGCGCCGGCCGGTGTTGAGGATCAGTTCGAGGCCGCACTCCTGCGCGGCGGTGTCCATGCCTTCGACGACGTCGGCGAAGAAGGCGTTGCGCAGGTCGGAGACCAGCACGCCGACGATGCTGGAAGTGCGGCTGGCCAGGGCACGAGCCAGGATGTGCGGTTGGTAGCCGAGGTCTTTGGCGGCGGCCAGCACGGCGCGGCGGCGGTGCTCGCTGACCTTCGGCGAGTTGCGCATGACGAGCGAGACGAGGGCGCGGGAGACGCCCGCTCGCGCGGCGACGTCTTCCATGGTCGGCCGTGCCATGGCGCCTCCGTTCCCCGTTCGCGCTCCCTGCCGGGACGGACGATACGCGGTGCGTCCCAGCCGATCAATAGAGCGCTCCAATCGGAATCCGCTGTCTGCGAGTCCATCGGAAAATGTGTAATAACAGCTGGTAGAGACGTTTTGACCGGTACGCCGCACACTCTTGACACGCTATGACCTGCGTTACATAGTTGGAGCGCTCCAACTACTGCGGCGTCAACTCGATATCGAAGGTCGGAGAAGTGCCGATGACCGAATCCCTCCACCCGCTGCGTCTCGCGGCCGCGCCGATCTCCTGGGGAGTCTGCGAGGTCCCCGGCTGGGGTCACATCCTCGACGCGCGCACCGTTCTGTCGGAGATGGCCGCGCTCGGCCTGTCCGCCACCGAACTCGGGCCACCCGGCTATCTGGCGAGCGACCCGGGCGAGTTGCGCCGACTGCTCGGTGACTTCGGGATCACCGCTGTCGGCGGCTTCCTCGCCGTCGTGCTGCACCGCGACCGGGCCGACGCCATGGCGCGAGCGGAGCGCACGGCCGCGCTGCTGGCCGCCACGGGCGCGGACGTCCTCGTGCTCGCCGCCGCGACCGGGCTCGGGGGATACGACGAGCGCCCGCAACTCGACGACGCGCAATGGCGCACGCTGATCGACACCGCCATCGGGATCCGCGATGCCGCTGCCGCGTACGGGCTGCGGACGGTGCTGCATCCGCATGTCGGCACCCATGTGGAGAGTGAGGCGGAGGTGGAGCGGTTCCTCGCCGATTGCGATCTCGACCTCTGCCTGGACACCGGACATCTGCTGGTCGGCGGCGCCGACCCGGTCCGGCTCGCGCGGCGGCACCCGGAGCGGATCGGGCACATCCACCTCAAGGACGTCCGCGGCGCGCTGGCCGACCAGGTGCGCGGCGGAAAACTCGACTACAGCGAAGCGGTGCGGCGCGGGCTGTACGTGCCGCTGGGCGAGGGTGACGTCGACATCGCGGCACTCGTGCGCACCGTGCGGCACGCGGGCTATCGGGGCTGGTACGTCTTGGAGCAGGACGCCGCGCTGCGCGCGTCCGACTCGGCGGGGAAGCCGAGCGGCGACACCGGGCGCAGCCTGCGGTTCCTCACCGGCATCGCACTCGCCCCGGCCGGAATCCAGTAGGTGACGATGTCGCTACGGCTACGACGCGGTGCGACCGCACGGTGCTCGGCCCGTCTGCTGACGTGCGTCGCCACGGCCACTCTCTTGGCCGCGTGCAGCGGCCCCGGCGCCGACGCGCCCGCTCCTTCGCAGACGCCGATTGCCGCGGGGACGGTGAACTCGGTGGCGGTGGTGACCCACGGCAGCCCCGGCGACGCGTTCTGGAACGTTGTCAAGAACGGCGCGGAGGCCGCGGGCAAGGATCTGGGGATCCGGGTGGAGTACAACGCTTCCGGCGATCCGGGCCAGCAGGCGAAGCTGATCGACAACGCGGTGGCGCAGGGCGTCGACGGACTCGTCGTCTCGATGGCGAATCCCGAGGCGCTGCGACCTTCGGTGGAAAAGGCTGTGGCCGCTGGCATTCCGGTGGTGACGATCAATTCGGGCGAGTCGGAGAGCGCGAAGTTCGGCGCGTTCGTCCATGTGGGTCAGAGTGAATCGCTGGCCGGGCAGGCCGCGGGCAGACGGCTCGCCGAGGCCGGGCGCCGGAAGATGCTGTGCGTCATCCACGAGGCGGGCAATATCGGCGCGAACGAACGCTGCGCGGGCGCGACGAAGGCGTTCGGCGCCGGGACCACGCTGCAGGTGGACATCAACAATCCGACCGACGCGCAATCGAGGATCAAGGGGGCGCTGGAAGCCGACCGGTCCATCGACGCGGTGCTGACGTTGAACTCCCAGGTCGCCGCGCGGGCTGTCGACGCCGTCCGAGAGGCCGGATCGCCCGCGACCGTCGCCACCTTCGACCTGAATGCCGAAGTGGTGGAGGCGATCCGCGCCGGGCGGCTGTTGTTCGCGGTCGATCAGCAACAGTACGAGCAGGGTTATCTGCCGATCGTGCTGTTGCGGCTGTACCGGACGAACCTGAACACCGTCGGAGGAGGCGCGCCGGTGCAGACCGGGCCCGGCTTCGTCGACAAGAACAACGTCGACGCCGTCGCCGCGCTGGTGGCGCAGGGCACGCGCTGAGGCCGGGAGCGGATGAGATGACCGATGAGATGACCATTGCCACAGAGACATCCGAGTCGAAGGGGCTGTCCCCGCTGCAACGCCTGGCCGTGCGGCCGGAGATCGGGGCGGCGCTGGGCGCACTGCTGGTGTTCGTGTTCTTCTCGCTCGTCACCGACCGGTTCCTGAGCCCACTCGGCGTCGCCACCTGGCTGGACGACGCCTCCACGCTCGGCATCATGGCGGTGGCCGTGGCGCTGCTGATGATCGGCGGCGAGTTCGACCTGTCGGCGGGCGTGATGACGGCCTCCACAGCGTTGGTCACCGCCTTGCTCGCGGTGCACGCCGGCTGGAACGTGTGGTTCGCGCTGCTCGCCTCGCTCGTGTTCGCGCTGGCCGTCGGCGCGTTCAACGGCTGGGTGGTGATGCGCACCGGCCTGCCGAGCTTCATCGTCACGCTGGGCACCTTCCTCGCGCTGCAAGGCCTGAACCTCGGCGTCACCCGCCTGGTCACCGGCACGGTGCAGGTGTCGGGCGTGCGGAGCGCGGACGGCTACCATTCGGCGGGCTGGGTGTTCGCTTCGACCCTGGACCTCGGCGACGCCCACCTGCAGGCCTCGGTGGTCTGGTGGATCGTGCTGACCGCGATCGCCGCGACGATCCTGATGCGCACCCGGTTCGGCAACTGGATCTTCGCCGTCGGCGGTGCGCTGCCGAGCGCCCGCGCGGTCGGCGTGCCCGCCGACCGCACCAAGATCCTGCTGTTCATGGGCACCGCGTTCGCGGCCTGGGTGGTGGGTTCCTGCAATATCCTGCGGTTCGCCAGCGTGCAGGCCAATCAGGGCGTCGGGCTCGAACTGCACTACATCATCGCCGCCGTGGTGGGCGGATGCCTGCTCACCGGTGGCTTCGGCTCGGCGGTCGGCGCCGCGATCGGAGCGCTCATCTTCGGCATGGCGCGCCAGGGCATCGTGTTCGCCCGCTGGGACAGCGACTGGTTCATGCTGTTCCTCGGTGTGCTGCTGCTGGCGGCGGTGCTGGTCAACAACAGATTCCAGAAACGAGCCGAAAGGGTGCGCCGATGACTTCCCTCATCGAGGCCGTCGATCTCGGCAAGAGCTACGGTGGCGTCGTCGCCCTGCGCGAGGTGTCCACGGTGGTGAACGCGGGCGAGGTGACCTGCGTGCTCGGTGACAACGGCGCGGGCAAATCGACACTGATCAAGATCCTCGCCGGAGTGCACCGGCACGACCGCGGCGACCTGCGCGTGGGAGGCGAATCGGTGCGGTTCGCATCGCCCCGTGCGGCTTTGGATCGCGGCATCGCCACCGTTTATCAAGATCTCGCGGTGGTGCCGCTGATGAGCGTGTGGCGCAACTTCGTACTCGGGTCCGAGCCCACCTACGGCTACGGCCCCTTCCGGCTGCTGGACCGCAAGAAAGGCTGCGAGATCGCACGCACCGCGCTGGCGGACATGGGCATCGAGATCCGGGATATGGAACAGCCGGTCGGCACGCTGTCCGGCGGGCAGCGGCAGTGCGTCGCGATCGCGCGTGCCGTGCACTACGGCGCGAAGGTGCTGATCCTCGACGAGCCGACCGCGGCGCTCGGCGTGAAACAGGCAGGGGTGGTGCTGAAGTACGTCGTGCGGGCGCGCGACCGGGGGCTCGGGGTCGTGCTGATCACGCACAACCCGCACCACGCCTATCCGGTCGGCGACCGGTTCCTGTTGCTGAAGCGTGGCGCGGTGCTCGGTTCCTACGAGAAGTCCGAGATCGAGCTGCCCGAACTGACCCGCCAGATGGCGGGCGGGGCGGAACTGGAGGCGCTGCAGCACGAATTGCGGCAGGTGGTGACGCCGTGAACGCGGGCGAGCTGGAGGCCCTGACCATCGGCCGCGTCGGGGTGGACCTATATCCCGAACAGGGCGGCGTCGCCCTGGCGCAGGTACGCAGTTTCGCGAAGTTCCTGGGCGGTACCGCCACCAACGTCGCTGTGGCCGCCGCGCGGCTCGGCCGTCGTTCGGCCGTGCTGACCAAAGTGGGCCCCGACGGCTTCGGCGACTTCGTGCGCACCGCGCTGGAGGACTTCGGCGTCTCGTCCCGTTACGTGACGACCGCGCCGGACCTGCAGACGCCCGTCGTCTTCTGCGAGCTGACGCCGCCGTCCGATCCGCCGCTGCTGTTCTACCGTGCGCCGATCGCGCCGGATCTGACCATCACCCCGGACGAGGTGCCCTGGGAAGTCGTGGACGCCGTGCCGCTGCTGTGGGTCACGGGCACCGGGGTGAGCGCCGAACCGGGCCGCGGTACCCAGCGGGAGATCTTGCTGCGGCGCGCACGACGTGGGCACACGGTGCTCGACCTGGATTACCGGCCGATGTTCTGGCCCGACGTGGACACCGCGCGGGCCGAGATCGGGTGGATGGTCGACCACGTGAACGTAGTGGTCGGCAACCGTGCCGAGGCCGAGGTGGCGGTGGGCACCGCCGATCCGGACGCCGCGGCCGATCGGCTGCTCGCCAGGGGGGTGCGCCTCGCGGTGATCAAACAGGGCGGCGACGGCGTGCTGGTGGCCACCGCCGAGGAACGCTGGACGGTGCCGCCGTGCCGCGTGGACGTGGTGTGCGGACTCGGCGCGGGCGACGGTTTCGGCGGCGCGCTGATTCACGGCCTGCTCTCCGACTGGGATCCGCGGCGCATCGCCACCTACGCCAATGCGGCGGGCGCACTGGTCGCCGCGCGTCTGGCCTGCGCGGACGCGATGCCGACCAGCGCGGAGATCGAGGAACTGGTGTGCGGGTGAACCGGCGCGGGGGTCGACGAGCTGCTGCGCCGCCGAGTCGGCGCTGGAGTCGAGGAGCTGCGATGTCTGCGAGCTGGGGCAGAGCTCGGCAGGTTGCTGTTGGGATGGGCCCACGCGGGGCCGAAGGAGTTGCCGTGCCGCAGAGACGGCGCCGGGCCGGAGTTGCCGTAGGGCTGGGGCGGGGTCGAGTCGAAGTTGCCGTAGGGCTGGGGGTCGAGCCGGAGTTGCCGTGCTACTGGGGCGCGGCCGAGGTCAGGGCACAGTGGCGCGGCTGACTCGAGGCGGGACAGTGGAGCTACCCGTGCGGGGGACCCGGGCGCGGACCGGAGTAGCCGGATCCCGGGTGAACCACGCGGATCTGACGCGCCGCGGTCCGGTGAGCTGCGCGCGAACCGGAGGCCCGGGGACCGGATGGAGCTGCGGTGGGTGAGCTGCGGACCCTGGGCTGCTGTGTGGCCCACGCATGGAAGCGCGGAAAGGAGGAGCTGTCATGCGGGTGACCGACGAATGCTGGCGCGAGTTGCTGCACGTGCGTGCGACGAACCCGGCCGCGATCGAACGTGCCTACGCGAAGCGGGTGCGCCGCGCGGACCTGCTGGCGGGTAAGCAGACCTTGTTTCTCGTCGCCGCCGACCATCCGGCTCGCGGCGCGCTCGGCGTCGGCGCGGACCGCACGGCCATGGCGGATCGGCGCACGCTGCTGGAACGGTTGCTCATCGCGCTGGCCGACCCGGACGTCGACGGCGTGCTCGGCTCGCCGGACGTGGTCGAGGAACTCCTGCTGCTGGACGCGCTGGACGACAAGGTCGTGATCGGATCGATGAACCGCGGCGGCCTGGCGGGCGCGGAGTGGGAGATCGACGACCGCTTCACCGGATACGACGCGGATTCCCTCGCGCGATTCCGGCTCGACGGCGGCAAGATGCTGCTGCGTCTGGTCGATTCCGACGCCGGTACCGTGCCGACGCTGCAAGCCTGCGCGCGGGCGGTCTCGGAGCTGGCGGCGCACGAGCTGATGGCGATGGTCGAACCGCTGCCGTACCACCGGGACGATTCCGGGGCGCTGGTGATGAGCAAGGATGCGCTGTCGCTGTCGCGGGCGATCACGGTGGCCTCCGGGCTCGGCGTCACCTCGGCCTACACCTGGCTAAAAATACCTGCCCCGCAAGATACCTCGGTACTGGACGCGACCACCCTGCCGGTGCTCGTGCTCGGCGGTGCGCCGTCCGGCGACCAAGCGGTGGATCGCGCGTTGTGGGGCGGGGCGCTCGGCCACGACGTGGTCCGCGGTCTCGTCGTGGGACGCACCCTGCTGTACCCGCCGGACGGCGACGTCGCCAGGGCGGTCGCGACTGCCGCCCAGCTGTTGAAGGAAGCTCGATGAAACGGTGGTCGGCCGAGCGTCTCTGTGTCGGCTCCAGCCTTGTGCGCGGTGATCGAGTCTTTCCGCTGGCGGAGCGAGCCGCTCGCCGGTACCCCGAAAAGCGTAGAGAGGAGGTGTGATGACACTGCATCGTCCCGAGGGAACGCTGTGCCACGACGGCGATCCGATCCTGCTGACGCCCGAAACCGCAGGATGGGCTTTCGCCGGGCTGCGGGTGCTGCGGATCGGTGCGGGCCGGTCGCGGATCGTGCGGACGGGCGAGTTCGAAGCGTTCGTGCTGCCCCTGGCCGGAGCGTGCGCGGTGCGCGTCGACGGCGAGAACTTCGCGCTGACCGGCCGGGAGTCGGTCTTCACCCGGGTGACGGATTTCGCCTACGTCCCGCGCGACGCCGAGGTGGAACTGGTGGCCGAGGACGGTGACCTGGAGGTGGCGTTGCCGATGGCCCGCTGCGGGAAACGGCTGGATCCCAGATACGGCCCTGCCGAGGACGTCCCGGTCGAAATCAGGGGCGCGGGGAGCGCGACCCGTCAGGTCACCAATTTCGGGATTCCCGGCGTGTGGGAGCACGCGGACAAACTCAATGCCTGTGAGCTGATCACCCCGGACGGCAACTGGTCGTCCTACCCGCCGCACAAGCACGACGAGGCGAGCGACTGCGAAGTCGTCAACGAGGAGATCTACTACTTCCGCATCGCCGGACGCGACGGCGTCACGCCGTCGCGCGACGGATTCGGCATGCACCGCACCTACACGGCCGACGGGGCGGTGAACGAGAACGTCGCGGTCCGAGACGGTGACGTCTTCCTGATCCCGCACGGCTACCACGGCCCGTGTATCGCCGCGCCCGGCTACCCCATGTACTACCTCAACGTGCTGGCCGGCCCCGCGCCCGAGCGATCTATGGCGTTCTGCGACGACCCGGCCCACAGCTGGGTGCGGGCGCGCTGGGACGCCGAGCCGCTCGACCCGCGCTGTCCGGTCACCTCCCGCGAAGGACGGATCGGATGAGACTGACCGCGGCGCAGGCGCTGGTGGCCTGGCTGATCGCCCAGCGTTCCGAAACGCTCGACGGCCGCGACGTGCCGCTGTTCCCCGCCGTCTTCGCGATCTTCGGTCATGGCAATGTGCTCGGCCTCGGGACCGCCCTGCACGAGCGGCGCGCCGAACTCCCGGTCTGGCGAGGGCACACCGAAGAGGGCATGGCGCTCGCGGCCGTCGGCTATGCGAAGGCCACGCACCGGCGTCAGGTCGGTGTCGCGACCTCTTCGATCGGTCCCGGCGCGCTCAACATGGTGACGGCGGCGGGCGTCGCGCACGCGAATCGCCTTCCGCTGCTCCTGCTCCCGGGCGACACCTTCACCGGACGGGCGCCGGATCCGGTCTTGCAGCAGGTCGAGCACTTCGGCGACCCGACCGTCACGGTGAACGACGCGTTCCGTGCGGTGAGCCGGTATTTCGACCGCGTCACCCGCCCGGAACAGCTGCTCGCGACCCTGCCCCAAGCGGCTGGCGTGCTGACGGATCCGGCTGCGGCCGGTCCGGTCGTCCTGGCGCTTCCGCAGGACGTCCAAGCCGAGGTCTATGACTTTCCCGCCGCGCTTTTCGAGCCGGTGACGCACCGTCTCTCCCGGCCCCGGCCCGATCAGCGAGCGCTTGCCGATGCCGTCGCCGTACTGCGCGCCGCCCGCCGTCCGCTGCTGGTGCTCGGAGGCGGCGTCCGCTACTCGGGAGCGGGGCCGACCGTGCTGCGATTCGCCGAACGCCATGGCATTCCGGTCGTGGAGACAACCGCGGGCCGCTCCCTCGTGCCGCACGAACATCCACTGTTCGCGGGACCGCTCGGTATCACCGGCTCGGCGTCGGCGAACGCGATGGCGGCCGACGCCGATCTGGTCCTCGCGATCGGGACCCGGTTGCAGGACTTCACGACCGCGTCCTGGACGGTCTTCGCACCGGATGTCCGTCTGGTCACGATCAACGTGACACGGTTCGACGCCGTGAAACACGGCGCTCGCGCGGTGCTCGGCGACGCCGACGCCACCGTGCGTGAACTGGACGGGCAGATGGGGGACTGGCTGGTCGATCCGGAGTGGACCGCTCGCGCGGCCGCGCTCCGCCGCACGTGGGACGCGCATATCGACCAACTGCGCGCGCCGACTCCGGGCATGCCGAGCTATGCCCAGGTGGTGGGCGTCGTGAACGACCTGAGCGGTCCGGGCGATTACGTGATGACAGCCTCCGGCGGCCTGCCCGGTGAACTGATCGGCGGCTGGCGGGCGACCGGCGGCGCGCCGGCCATGGACGTGGAGTACGGCTTCTCCTGCATGGGTTACGAGCTCGCGGGTGCGTGGGGCGCGGCCATGGCCCGCACCGGCGGGGTGGTGACCACCCTGCTCGGAGACGGCTCGTATCTGATGCTGAACTCGGAGCTGTTCTCGGCGGCGTTCGCGGGGCATCCGTTCGTCGCGGTGGTCTGCGACAACGACGGCTACGCCGTGATCTCGCGGCTGCAGGAGGGGCAGGGCGGCGAGCCGTTCAACAACTTCTACGCCGATTGCCGCAGCACGCTCGAGCAGCCGCCCCGGGTCGATTTCGCCGCCCATGCCGCCGCCCTGGGCTGTTGCGTCTTCACCGCTGCCGATCTGGACGAATTGCGGGACGCGTACGAGCGGGCGCGCGCGGCTGCGCGCGTCGAGCGCCGTCCGGCCGTGCTCGTCGTGCGGACGCGGCCGTCGGCGTGGACCGACGCGGGCGCCTGGTGGGAGGTGGGTGTGCCCGAGCATCTGACGGGCCGTGCCGCCTACGACGAGGCCAAACCGCGGCAGGTGCGCTATCTCGGCTCGTGAACAGAACTTAACGAACAGTGCACCCGGTGATCCGCCGACCTAGGCTGGAGGTGGAGTCTGCGCGTGGTACGCTGAGATACATTGCGGCACAACATAATTGGTAGCAAAAGTGCATCGCTGTCGAGTTGTGCCGAGGTAGAAGTCTCCTGCTGTCCGGTGCGGTAGCCCAGATCGGCGGGGGCGTGCTCGCCGGGGAGGGCGGCGAGTGTTATTCGGTGAAAAGTGCGGGTATCCGACGAGCGGGCCCCGGCGATGTTGCGCGATCGGGACCCGACCGAGCGTTGGAGGTGAAGGACAAGCCGCCGCTGAGCGAGCGTCGCGAGTGCACTCGCGGACGACGGAGCCGAGCGCCGTCGTGAGCGTTAGCTCACAGTTGGTGGTGCGGAACGTGAGTAATTCGTCGGATCATGGCATCGTTGATCTACGAGACCAGGGCATATCGATAACACCTACCTGGCTCGTCTACAGAAAGTATGAAATGGCTCAAGGCATTGTGAAGTGGTTCAACAGCGAGAAGGGCTTCGGCTTCATCGCGCAAGACGGCGGGGGGCCCGACGTCTTCGTGCATTACTCGGCTGTGAGCGGCTCGGGTTTCCGGTCCCTCGATGAGGGGCAGCGCGTGGAGTTCGAGATCGGCCAGGGACAGAAGGGTCCGCAGGCCCAGGACGTCCGCGTTCTCTGATCGCGACTTAGCTTCCGAAAGGCTCCGCACCGGGATGGTGTGGGGCCTTTCCCCTGTTCAGGGGGTTTACGCTGCGGAGCGGGTGAAGGTCACGTGGGTGACGGCGGGGGAGTGCGACACGGTTGCGGCCTCGTAGCCCGGCAGCGAGCCGAGCCCGTCGTAGAGGCGCTCCCCCGATCCGAGCAGCAGCGGGACGACAGCCAGGTGCAACTCGTCGATCAGGCCCGCCCGCAGGTAGGCGCGCACGGTGGCAGCACCGCCGCCCAGGCGCACGTCTCGGCCGTTCGCCGCATCGAATGCCCGGCGCAGCACCGCTTCGGGGGTGTCGTCCACGAAGTGGAACGTCGTGCCGCCCTCCATCGACAACGACGGGCGCGGGTGGTGTGTCAGGACGAAGACGTCGTGGTGGTACGGCGGATTGTCGCCCCACCATCCCTTCCATTCGTGGTCCGGCCATTCGCCGCGGATCGGGCCGAACATATTGCGACCGATGATCGTCGCTCCGACGCCGCGATCGCCCGCGGCCAGGAAGTCGTCGTCGATGCCCGGTTCGTTCGTCGCCTCCGGATTGGCGTAGGGAGTCGCGAACACCCACTCGTGCAGGCGCATCCCCCCTTCGCCCAGGGGATGGTCCGGCCCTTGGTTCGGACCGGCGACGTAGCCGTCGAGGGAGATCGCCAGGTTGTGTACGCGCAGCTTCGGCACCGGTTCGCTCATTCCGCTAAGTGATTGCATTTTGCAATCGGTCCTACGCAGCGTACGGGGAACTGGTTGTATATTGCAAGCAGTAGGTGTCGAGCGAGAGGAGCGCCGTATGCGCGAGGACGGACGTTCGGGGTGCCCGATCAACGCGACGATCGAGGTCATCGGCGACCGGTGGACGCTGCTCGTCCTGCGCGACGTGATGTTCGGCAACCGGCGCCACTTCCGTGAGCTGCTGGCCGGATCGGAGGAGGGCATCGCCTCCAACATCCTCTCCGATCGGCTCAAGCGCCTGGTGGCGGCCGGACTGCTCAGCCGCGCGGATACCCGGCCCGGTCAGAAGGCCGAGTACCGGCTCACCGAACCGGCGATTCAATTGGTGCCGGTCATGGCGCAGCTCGGCGCGTGGGGATTGCGCCACCGCACGACCACCCGGCGTCTTCGGGTGCGGGCCGAATTGCTCGAGGCGGGCGGTCCGCGATTGTGGGCCGAGTTCATGGACGAACTCCGCGAGAGCCACCTCGGCATACCTCGCCCGAACCCGGACCGGCCGTCCGCGACGCAACAGCTCGCGCGGGCCCATGCCGACGCGGTCGCCGAGTCCCCCGACACGGAGGAGCCGGTGGCTTCCGGGGCGTAGGCGTCAGCCCGCCAGCGCCTCGGAACGGAAGAATTCCGCGGTGATCGCGCGGGCACGCGTGCGGTCGCGATCACCGGACCGGCGGAACACCTCTGCCGCGCAGGTGAATTCGGCGGCAATGAACTCGGTGATCGGCACTGGCGCCGATCCGCTGCCCATCTCGCGGGTCCGCGACTTCAGGTCGGTCAGCTCGTCCACCGCCGCCGACAGTTCGGTGGGCAGCTCGCACTGCCGCATCAGCGTAGGCAGATGCATCGGCGCGACCGCATCCGCGGGATGCTCGCGCAGCCAGCGCAGCGCCATCGCCGGACGCAGCGCGTAGAACACCTTCTTCAGCGATCCGGTGCGCTCGTACAGCGCCCACTGCTTGGCGCCGAGATGCAGATAGTGCCGGGCGATCCGGTCGCGGTCGGCGACCTCGTCGGCCACCGCGCGCAACCGATCGCGGAATCGCGTATCGCCGCGATACACGATCGGCGACATCAGCCACTCGACGAGCACCGCGTTGCCCTGCACCAGCAGCCGCAGCGCCTTGGCCAGATCCCAGCCGTTCACATCGAGCAGGTCCGTGAGCGGCGTCTCGACCACATCGCGGGCGCGCCACGGAGAAAGGTAGGTCTCCAGCGCCGCGACGTAGACGAACCGGCAGTCGTAGTCCGAATCGGGAGAGGGGAATCCCCAAGCGCGGCTGCCGCTTTCGATCGCCAGCCGGATCGAGACCCGGTGCTCCCGCTCCACCCGGTCCAGCTCACCATCGATGGACCCGACCACCGCCGGGTCCATCGAAGCCGGTATCGCGCGCAGAGTCACGGACGCGATGATAGGTGCCGGAAACAGGATGTCGCAGCTGCTTTTTCGCCGTTCAGGGCCGCCGCATACCGTTCCCGAGCGCGGCGACGATTACGGCTACGACCGCGAGTGTCCCGCCAAGCCGCATGGCGGCGGCGACGCCGATCACGTCCGCGGCCACGCCGCCGGTCAGCGATCCCAGTGCGATGGCGGCATTGAACACTCCGGCGAACAGCGCGGAGGCGCCTTCCTTCGCCTGCGGCGCGGCGGCGAAGACCCAGGTCTGCGTGGTCACCGAGACGCCGCCGTAGGCCACGCCCCACACGATCATCAGCACGATCGCCTGGGGAAACGAACCGCCGAGCACGGGCAGGGCGATCGCGGCCGCGGCCAGGATCGAGCCGATCACGACCAGAGTCTTCCGTGGTGTCCGCGCCGCCGCCGCTCCTGCCGCGAAATTTCCCGCCACCCCGGCGATTCCGTAGACCAGCAGCAGTGTCCCGACCGCCGCCGCGGCGACGCCGGTCACTTCCTCGAGCACCGGCCGCACGTAGGTGTAGGCGGCGAAGTGGCCGGTGACCAGGAACGCCACCACGAGCAGCGCGACGCGTAAGCCCCGTTGCCGGGTCAGCCGCAACACGCCCCGCAACGGCAGTGCTTCCGTCGCGGGCAGCCGCGGCAGCAAGGCCGCCATGGCCCAGAGCACCGCCAGCGCGAGGCAGGCCGCGGCCACGAACGCCATCCGCCATCCGGCGAGCGCGCCCAGGACGGTGCCCGCGGGGATCCCGAGCACCGAAGCGACCGCGACACCGGAGAAGATCAGCGACGTCGCGGTGGCCACCGAGCGCGCGGGCACCAGTCGCGCAGCGAGACTCGCTGCGATCGCCCACACCCCGCCCATACCGACGCCGACCAGTACCCGGGCTCCGATCAGCACGCCGAAACCGGGCGCGCAGGCCGTCCCGAGGTTGCCGAGCGCGAGCACCGCCATCAACCCGCACAGCACGACCTTGCGCTCCACCCGGCGCAGCGCCGCAGTGACCAACGGCGCCGACAGTGCGGCCACCAGGCCAGTCACCGTCAACGCGAGACCGGCGCGGCCTTCACTCACCCGCAGCGCCGCGCCGATCGGAGTGAGCAGGCCAACCGGCAGCATCTCCGAGGTCACCACCGTGAACGTGGCCGCTGTCAGCGCGCCGACGCCGAGCCGGCCGCGAAGCGCCGAAATCGGACGCGTCGCAACGACTTCCCGAACCTGTGTCATGTACTCCAGGCAAACGCCCGCGGCGGGGGGAAACAACGGCGAAGGTCTCATCGTTCTATGAGCTGGACTCATCGACCGTGGAAGGGAAGCTGATGGGTGGGCTGGAGGTCCGTGAATTGGAGGCGTTCCTCGCGCTCGCCGAGGAACTGCATTTCGGGCGGGCCGGTGAGCGGTTGTATGTGTCGCAGAGCCGGGTGAGTCAGCTGCTGCGCGCGCTGGAGCGGCGCATCGGCGGGCGGCTGGTCGAACGAACCAGCCGCAGCGTCCGCTTGACTCCGCTGGGCGTGGACTTCCTCGCCGAGCTGCGACCGGCCTACGCCGCCTTGCGCGCGACGGTCGACGGCGCCCGCGCCGCGGCCAGAGGCTTGGACGGGCGTTTGCGCCTCGGGTTCCAGGGCGCGGGCAACGATCACCTGATGGCCGCCGTCGAGCTGTTCCAGCGGTGGCACCCGGACTGCTCGGCCGAGCTTGTCGAGATTCCGCTCGCCGATCCGTTCGGCCCGGTGCGGCGCGACGAGGTCGACGCCGCGGTAGTGCTGCTGCCGATGGGTGAGCCCGACCTGGTACTCGGAGCGGTATTCGCCGGGCAGCGGCAGACGCTCGCGGTGGCGAGCTCCCATCCGGTCGCCGGACGCGCCGCGCTGTCGGTGGAGGATGTCGCCGAGTTCCCGTTGATCGGAGTGCGCGCCCCCGCGCCGGAGTACTGGCGGCGGGCGCAGAAGCTGGATGTGACGCCGGAGGGCCGGGCGGTATGCCCCGGCCCGGAGGTCGGCACGTTGGAGGAGGGCTTGGCCGCGGTGGCGGCCGGCCGCGGCGCGATGCTGCTGTGTCATCCGACCGCGGAATCACACCGCAGGCGCCCGGTGGCCTTCGTCCCGGTGACCGGCATCGCCGAGTCCCGGCTGGGGCTGGTGTGGCCCCGCCACCGTGCGACCGCGCGGGTGCGCGCGTTGTCTCGCGCGGTAGCCGCCACGAAGGAGGCAGGGGACGTGCGGTCGGTCACCGCGGAGGCATCCTGATCTACTCCGCTGTCAGGATCGCTCCGGCGTCCGAATAGCGGCGCCGACATGGCGTTGCGAATTCCCGGAGTCGTTGTACGAGCGGCGGGATAATTATTTGCGTTCTCTATCGCGGAGCCTGTGAGTGTCATCGGCGAGAGTGTGCATCGGCCCCTTTCGGGAGGTCTTTCCGGCATTTCTCCCGGCGATTCTCCATGTCTATTAGTGAAGGAAACTATTGCGGCGGATTCACGCTTCGACCTGGACGTTTGACTATTTGTCCAGCTCAATACGCTCATCTTGAGTGATTCGACTCACCATTCGAGCGGAATGTGGTCTGCATCTCTATGTATGCGAATTTCGTAACCGTCGCCGACGGGTCGTCGATGTCCTCTCTGTCAGCCAGTTCGACTGGATGCATTCGAGGAAGAGGTATTTTCATGATCCCCGTTATCATCGACACCGGCAGCGCTGCTCTGAACGGTCTTTTCGATACGCTCGGCGCCGCTGTGCACGGTCTTGTCGACACCCTGTGGACGGGTTCCTTCGGCGGCCGCTGACCGACGTGACGGTCGAGGCGATCGACCGGGTCCCACGCCGACCCGTGGCGTGATCGAGCGGGCCCCCGCACCGGATGGTGTGGGGGCCCGCCGCTGTGTAAGCCCCTTCCGCCGGGCCGCGCCACGGTGTTCGACCTTCGTCTCGGAACGGTCGGCGCGGTTTCCCGTATGGGTCGGCTCAGTTGCGCGTCCCCACGGCGGAGACCCGGGTGAGTTCGGCCGCGAGTCGTGCGGGATGGGTCAACTGCGGGTAGTGGCCTGCGCCCTCGATCGTGGCCGAGCCGTGAGTCGTCGTGACGGTGAGCGGATCGGCGGTACCGGTGACGATCCGCACGGGCACCTCGATCCGTTCGAGCAGGGTTCGCAACTCCGCCCGCCGCGCGGGGGCGCTCGCCCGGCGCAGCGCGGCGATGGTGCGGGCGGCGACGCGCGGCCTGCGCAGATTGGCCGCGGCGCTCGCGATCGCGGCGCTGTCCGGCACGCCGAGCCGACGCGCCAGGTCGCCGGCCGACATGCGGCGCAGCGCCGCCGCGGCCAGCGGTGAACGCAGCAGCAAGCCCGACCGTGGCTGGAGGAACGCGGGAGCCACCAGCACCACCCCGGAGATCCGCTCCGGGTGCTGCGCCGCGTAGCGCAGCACCGGACCGCAACCCAGCGAGTGGCCGACCAGCACCGGGCGGGTGCGGACGGAGGCGAGCAGTTCCGGCAGCACCGCGTCGGGATCGCCGGGCGCCGAGCGTCCCAAGCCGGGCAGGTCCGCGACCAGGCTCGGCCCGTCCAGCTCGGCGCGCACCTCGTTCCACGACTCGCCGTCGAGTGGAAGGCCGTGCAGCAGAACGTAGTCCGGACGCGCGCGTTCACCGCTCACCCAGAGGCCGTCGGCGAAACCGGCCGTCGGATCGTCGGCCACCGCGCCGAACCGGCTGGCCACGAGATGGTCGGCCCACGAGAGCAGGGTCGCCTCGGTCGGCGGCATGGTGAGCCCGGCGCGGCGGGCCACCTCCTGGGCCGCCGAGGTGTCGTAGCGGTCGTCGGCGATGAACGTCATCGTCTCCGGATCGGCGCCGGTCAGTGCGCGAGGGAGCTTGGCGATGACGCCCACCGGAATGGAGAACCGCGGCGCGGGCACGCCGAGGTGGCCGGCCAGCAGCCGGATCAGTTTCGGCAACACGGGGGTTCGATCGTCGAGAACCGTGTAGGACCGGCCGTTGGTGTCGGGCAGTGCGGGCAGGCTGATCAGAAAGTCGGTGAAGTAGTCCACATCGACGATCGGCACGAAGGTGTCGGGTCCGCCGGGGATGGCCGGTAGCCGCCCGTTCCACAGGTCCTCGACGACGGTGGCCAGCCCGATGTATTGGCCGGGGCCGATCACGCTGCTCGGGTTCGCGATGGTCAGCGCGATGCCGAGTTCCGCCGCCCGGCTGCGCAGCAGCGGGTCGGATTCGAACTTCGAAGCGCCGTACGCGCCGTTCGCGTAATGCTGTTCCTCCGATTCCTCCACCGTGATCCGATAGCCCGTGATGTGCACGAGCCGTCGCAGTTGGGGGAGTGCGGCGGACCAGTCGAGCACGCGCAGCGCACCGGTGACGTTGACCGCGTACGCGTCCTCGGCCGCGAGCCCGAAGGCGAAGCGGGCCGCGCAGTTGTACACGTCGCGGATGCCGGACGCGTCGAACCCCGCGGGCAGGCCGAGATCGCGGGCGGTGACGTCACACGTGACGATCTCCAGCCCGCTCGAGTCCACCCCACGCCGCCGCAGCCAACTGATGAGCCGCTCTTCGCTGCCCGGCCGCAACCCGGCGGCCACGGAATGTCCCTGCTCGAGCAAGCGGGCGACCGCGTTGCGGCCGAGGAACCCGGCGGCTCCGAGAACGATGCTGTCGGACATGACTTCTCCTTTTAGACCGGTCTACATATTTTGTTGCCATACGAGAGCGCCGACGCGGTACCCGCGCTCAGAGCAGGGAGTGCAGCGCCCGCTCGACGCGTTCCAGGGGTTCGCGACTGCGTTGTGCCCGGGCCAGCAACAGCGCGCCTTCGACCATCGCCAGCATCGCGGCGGCCAAATCGTCGGCGTCCTTACGGCCGTCGGCGCGCAGTCGCAGTCGCAGCGCCTGTTCCCAGGCGGCGTACGCGGCGGCGCACTCGGCCTGGATCGGATCGTTCGCGGCCGCGACGTCCAGGGCCACCGTGGCGACCGGGCAGCCCTGCTGCCAGCCCGACGCTTCCAGCCGATCGCCGAACGCGCGCAGCAGTCTGCTCGCGGCTCCGGCGGCGTCGCCGGGCTCGATCGCGTCGATCAGCGCCGCGATCTCCTTGCCCGCCTGGGCGATCGCCGCGGCGACCAACTCGTCCTTGCCGCCGGGAAAGTGGAAGTACAAAGACCCGCGCGGCGCCCCGCTGGCCGCCAGGATCTGATTGAGCCCCGCGCCGTAGTAGCCGTGCCGCTCCACCAGGGTGCGCGCGGCGTCGACGAGTTTGCCGCGAGTCTCGGTGCCTTTGACGCCCATGCACCGACTGTAGACCGGTCTTCATATTTTTGCCAATGGTGCGACTGATGACGGCCGCCTACCAGGTGGTAGCCGGGCCGGAAATCGCGCGCACTAAGCTTGTCGGCGGTAATTGCCGACCCCATCCCCAGGAGTACTCCACGTGAGCCAAGCAGGCCGTCCTGTAGTTCTGATCGCCGACAAGCTCGCCCAGTCGACCGTCGACGCGCTCGGTGACGGTGTCGAGGTCCGGTGGGTCGACGGACCGGACCGCCCGGCCCTGCTGGCCGCGGTCCCCGAGGCCGACGCGCTGCTCGTGCGGTCGGCGACCACGGTCGACGCCGAGGTCCTGGAAGCCGGGAAGAACCTGAAGATCGTCGCCCGCGCCGGTGTCGGCCTGGACAACGTCGACGTGCCCGCCGCCACCGAGCGCGGCGTCATGGTCGTGAACGCGCCGACCTCCAACATCCACACCGCCGCCGAGCACGCGGTCACCCTGCTGCTGGCCGCCGCCCGCCAGGTCCCCGCCGCCGACGCCACGCTGCGTGAGCACACCTGGCAGCGCAGCAAGTTCAACGGTGTCGAGATCTTCGACAAGACTGTCGGCGTCATCGGCCTCGGTCGCATCGGCCAGCTGTTCGCCGCCCGCCTGGCCGCCTTCGAGACCAAGATCGTCGCCTACGACCCCTACGTGTCGCCCGCGCGCGCCGCGCAGCTCGGCATCGAGCTGCTGACCCTCGACGAACTGCTCGAGCGCGCCGACCTGATCTCGATCCACCTGCCGAAGACTCCGGAGACCAAGGGCCTCATCGGCAAGGAGGCCATCGCCAAGACCAAGCCGGGCGTGATCATCGTCAACGCCGCCCGCGGTGGCCTGGTCGACGAGGCCGCCCTGGCCGACGCGATCAAGTCCGGTCACGTGCGCGCCGCGGGCCTGGACGTGTTCGAGACCGAGCCGTGCACCGACAGCCCGCTGTTCGACCTGCCGCAGGTCGTGGTCACCCCGCACCTGGGCGCGTCCACCTCCGAGGCGCAGGACCGCGCGGGCACCGACGTCGCCAAGTCGGTGCTGCTGGCCCTGGCCGGTGAATTCGTGCCCGGCGCCGTGAACGTCACCGGTGGTGCCGTCGGTGAAGAGGTCGCCCCCTGGCTGGACATCGTCCGCAAGCAGGGCGCTCTGCTCGGCGCGCTGTCCAACGAGCTGCCGGTCAGCGTCGAGGTCCAGGTGCGCGGCGAGCTGGCCGCGCAGGAGGTCGGCGTGCTGGAGCTGTCCGCGCTGCGCGGCATCTTCTCCGCGCTGGTCGAGGACCAGGTCACGTTCGTCAACGCCCCCGCACTGGCCAAGGACCGCGGCATCACCGCCGAGGTCACCACCGCCTCGGAGAGCCCGAGCCACCGCAGCGTCGTCGACCTGCGCGCCGTGTTCGGCGACGGCAGCACCCTGAACGTCGCGGGCACGCTGACCGAGCCGCAGCTGGTGGAGAAGATCGTCAACATCAACGGCCGCAACTACGACATGCGCGCCGAGGGCCTGAACCTGGCCATCCTCAACTACGAGGACCGGCCGGGCGCGCTGGGCAAGATCGGCACCAAGCTCGGCGAGGCCGAGGTCGACATCCTGGCCGCGCAGCTGACCCAGGACGTGGACAAGGAAGGCGCCACCGTCGTGCTGCGCGTGGCCCGCGAGGTGCCCGCAGGCGTGCAGGCCGCGATCGCCGAGTCCGTCGGTGCGGCCAAGGTCGTCCAGGTCGACCTGACCTGATCCGCTCGGGGCGCTCTGCCCCGGCGAACGCTGAATCGGCGCCGCGCACGAACATCGTGCGCGGCGCCGGCCTCTCGGTCGGCGCGCCACCGGCGTGCGGATCGGCGCGCGTACGCGATACCCGGCGGCCGCGCGCCCGGTGCTCGGCGATCCGGCCGCGCCGAGTACCGTGACGATGCTGCGGTCACCCGGCCGGAACGTCGTGCACCCGGCGGTCGCGTGTGAGCCGCACGTCGTGGCGGCCGCGACCGGCACAATCGAACGGAGCATTTCTCATGAAGCTTGCTGTCATCCCGGGCGACGGGATCGGGCCCGAGGTCATCGCCGAGGCGCTCAAGGTGCTCGACGTGGTCGTGCCCGGCGTCGAGAAGACCGAGTACGACCTCGGTGCGCGCCGCTACCACGCGACCGGTGAGATCCTGCCGGACTCGGTGCTGCCCGAACTGAGACAGCACGACGCGATCCTGCTCGGCGCGATCGGCGACCCGTCGGTGCCCAGTGGCGTGCTCGAACGCGGCCTGCTGCTGCGTACCCGGTTCGCGCTGGACCACCACGTGAACCTGCGGCCGTCCAAGCTGTTCCCCGGGGTGACCAGCCCGCTGGCGGGCGACCCCGACATCGACTTCGTCGTCGTGCGCGAGGGCACCGAGGGCCCGTACACCGGCACCGGCGGCGCGATCCGCGTCGGCACCCCGCACGAGGTGGCCACCGAGGTCAGCACCAACACCCGCTTCGGCATCGAGCGCGTGGTGCGCTACGCCTTCGCCAAGGCCCAGGCCAGGCGCAAGCACCTGACCCTGGTGCACAAGAACAACGTGCTCACCTTCGCCGGTTCGCTCTGGCAGCGCACGGTGGACGAGGTCGCGGCCGAGTTCTCCGAGGTCACCACGGCTTACCAGCACATCGACGCCGCGACCATCCACATGGTCAACGACCCGGGCCGGTTCGACGTGATCGTCACCGACAACCTCTTCGGCGACATCATCACCGACCTCGCCGCCGCCGTGAGCGGCGGCATCGGCCTGGCCGCCAGCGGCAACATCGACGCGTCCGGGACGAACCCCAGCATGTTCGAGCCCGTGCACGGCAGCGCCCCCGACATCGCCGGCCAGTCCAAGGCCGACCCCACCGCGGCGATCCTCTCGGTCTCCCTGCTGCTCAATCACCTGGGCAACACCGAGGCGGCCGCGCGCATCGAGTCGGCGGTCGCGAAGGACCTCGAGTCGCGCTCCGGCGCCGCGTCGACCGTGGAGATCGGCGACCGCATCGCCGCCACTCTCTGACCGTTCCCTTCCTGCCTTCGGCCTCTGTACGGATCCCGCGCCTCGACCGCTGTCTCGCACATCGGCGTCGTCTGTACAGAACCATCGGCCGCGCGAAGCAGTCCCCGGCGGGCCGATACCCCGCGCGTGTCCGCCTGCTACGCCACTCCGGCGCGGCTCGGCCTCGTCTGCGGCCCGATTTCGGTCGCGCGACGCAGACTCGAACACGACCGGACTACTCGGACGTCCGGGGCGGCTGCCTTTGCGGTCCGTCCGAGGCTGTGCCGTCGAGTTTCGGTGGTGCCCAGAGACAAGACCGTCTTGGGCCCTCGGGGCGGACTTCGGCCCGGGCGACGTTCGGGGCGCGGGCCTAGTCGGCGTCGCGGGGGACGAGGGGGACCGCCGCGACGGCCGTGACGGCGGCCAGGAAGAAGGCGGCGGGGAAGCCGCTCGCGGTGATCAGCGCGCCGAACACCGGCGGGACGGCGGCCATGGCCAGGTTCTGGCCGGTGTTCTGAACGCCGAGGCCCCGGCCGCTCCAGTACGGACCGGCGATCTCGGCGACCGCGGTGAAGGCCAAACCGTTGTCGGAGACGGTGATCACGGACGCGGCGATCAGCAGGGGGATGGCGGCCCACCACCAGTGGGTCCACGCGGTCAGCGCCAGCCCGGCCATCGAGAGCACGGCGGCGACAGCGACCGTGCGCAGCGGTCCCATCCGGCTGCCGACCCGATCCGACCACGCGCCCGCGCCGATGCGGCCCAGCGCGCCGAGGATCTGCGTGACGGTCACCAGCGCGCCCGCCGCCGCCAGCGACCAGCCGATGTCGCGGTGCAGCCACAGCAGCGCGAAGGTCCACACCGTGCCCTGCGGGACGACCAGCAGCACCGAGACCAGATGGATGCGCCACAGCGTGGCGTCGTCACGATAGGGATTGGCGCGCAACGCCGGATCGGCGTCGGAGCGGGCCGGGCGCGGCGGGTCGACGATGCCGGCCAGGCAGCCCACGGCCGCCGCGCCCGCCATGAGCGCGGGAACGAGAATCGCCGCCGGCACGCCGTGCGCGGCGGCGACGGCCGGAATCGCCAGCGCGCCGACGCCAACTCCAAGCGGCTGCGCTGTCTGCCGGATGCCCATCGCCAGCCCGCGCCGGTGCGGCGGGAACCAGCCGACGATCACCCGGCCGCTCGCGCCGTTGGTGCTGGCCGCCCCGACGCCGCCGAGGAACAGCAGCGCGCCCAGGGCGATGTCGTTCGTCGTGGCCGCCGCGGCGCAGCCCGCCGCCGACATCAGCAGTGGACCGCCGACCAGCACCTTGCGTTCGCCGATCCGGTCGACCAGATAACCCCACGCGATCAGGGTGCACACCAGTCCGACGGTGGGCATGGCCACCAGCAGACCGGCCGTCGCCAGCGACATGCCGTGATCGGTCAGCGCGGGTAGCAGGAACGGGACGCCGTGAATGAAGACCGCGCTGGAGGCCTGGGCGAACACCCCGAGACCGAGCATGGACCAGCGCCGAACCTCGTCGATCTGCGTCACGGTCGCCATCGGCCTCACCTCTAAGTCTCATTATTTGGGATTCTGTTCCCACTTTGTGAACTAGCCTGCTTACGGTACACCCGTGCGGCCCCGCTGTTCGACGGCTCCGGCTGTCGAACTCCTCACAGCGCGGCCGCAGCTCCGGCGCGCCGGTTCCGACCACTCGGTCGGGCGCGTTCGAGCAGGTGACGGCGGGTCGATAGACTCCGGGCATGCGTCTAGGTCGAGTTGCCAGTCCCGATGGAGTCGCCTTCGTCAGCATCGAAGGCGACGGAAGCGACAGCGTGGCCAAGGAGATCGCGGAACATCCGTTCGGCACACCGACGTTCACCGGCCGGAGCTGGCCGCTGGCCGACGTGCGGCTGCTCGCGCCGATCCTGGCCAGCAAGGTGGTCTGCATCGGCAAGAACTACGCCGCCCACGCCGCCGAGATGGGTGGGCCCGCCCCCGCCGACCCGGTGATCTTCCTCAAGCCGAATACCGCGATCGTGGGGCCGAACGCCCCGATCATCTTGCCGCCCAGTTCATCTCAGGTCGAATACGAAGGGGAGCTGGCGATCGTCATCGGCCGCCCCTGTAAGGACGTGCCCGCCGCCCGCGCGCTGGACGTGGTGCTGGGTTACACCGCCGCCAACGACGTGACCGCTCGCGACCAGCAGCGCCACGACGGCCAGTGGACCAGGGGGAAGGGTTATGACACCTTCTGCCCGCTGGGTCCGTGGATCGAAACCTCCTTGGACCCTTCGGATCTGGAGATCGTCACCGAGCTCGACGGTGAAGTCCGCCAGCGCAGCCGCACTTCGCTTCTCCTGCACGACATCCCGAAGCTCATCGAGTGGATCACCACCGTGATGACGCTGCTGCCCGGTGACGTCATCCTCACCGGCACCCCCGAGGGCGTCGGCCCGATGCGCGAGGGCCAGCAGGTCTCGGTGACCGTCGAGGGCATCGGCACCCTCACCAATCCCGTTGCCGCCAAACGCTGATCGAAAGAGAGCCATGACTGAAGTACGGGTCCGATTCTGCCCGTCACCGACCGGAACGCCGCACGTCGGCCTGATCCGCACGGCGCTGTTCAACTGGGCCTACGCCCGCCACCACGGTGGCACATTCGTCTTTCGTATCGAAGACACCGATGCCGCACGGGATTCCGAGGAATCCTACCGGGCGATTATCGATGCGCTGCGCTGGCTCGGGCTCACCTGGGACGAGGGGCCGGAGGTCGGCGGCCCTTACGAACCATATCGTCAGTCGCAGCGAAAAGATCTGCACCGGGACGTGGTTCGGCGTTTGCTGGAAGCCGGTGAAGCGTATGAATCGTTCTCCACGCCGGAGGAAGTAGAGGCCCGCCATCGCGCCGCGGGACGCGATCCGAAGCTCGGCTACGACAACTACGACCGCGGCCTGACGGCCGAGCAGATCGAGGCGTACCGGGCCGAGGGCCGTCCCGCCGTGATCCGGCTGCGAATGCCCGACGAAGACCTGTCCTGGAACGATCTGGTGCGCGGCGAGACCGCCTTCAAGGTGGGCAGCGTGCCGGACTTCGCGCTCACCCGTGGCAACGGTGAGCCGCTGTACACGCTGGTCAACCCGGTCGACGACGCGCTGATGCGGATCACGCACGTGCTGCGCGGGGAGGACCTGCTCTCCTCGACGCCGCGGCAGCTCGCGCTGTACGCCGCATTGCGCCGGATCGGGGTCACCGATTTCACGCCGGAGTTCGGTCACCTGCCGTTCGTCATGGGCCAGGGCAACAAGAAGTTGTCCAAGCGTGATCCGGAGTCGAATCTGTTCGCCCACCGCGACCGCGGCTTCATTCCTGAGGGTTTGCTGAATTATCTCGCGCTGCTCGGCTGGGGACTGTCCGAGGACCGCGACGTGTTCTCCATGGCGGAGATGGTCGAAGCCTTCGACATTTCGAAAGTGAATTCGAATCCGGCCCGTTTCGACCAGAAGAAGGCGGACGCCCTGAACGCCGAGCACATTAGATTGCTGGCGCCGGGTGATTTCGCCCACCGACTGCGGGAGTATCTCACCGAGCACGGCCGTATCGGCGCCGAAATCGATGAGAAGGTCTTCGCCGCGGCGGCGGAACTCGTACAGACCAGGATTGTCGTGTTGTCCGACGCCTGGGAGCTGTTGCGTTTCTTGTTCGCGCCGGCGGAGGAGTTCGCGATCGACCCCGCGGCGGGAGCCAAGAATCTCGGTTCCGACGCGACCGAGGTATTGCAGGCCGCTATTGCCGCGGTCGAGCCGTTGACCGAGTGGACCACCGAGGCGATCGAGGAAGCGCTGAAAAAGGCGCTGATCGATGATCTCGGGCTGAAACCGCGCAAAGCCTTCGCTCCGGTGCGGGTCGCGGTCACCGGATCGCATATCAGCCCGCCGCTGTACGAATCGCTGGAACTGCTCGGCCGCAGCGTCACCCTGGACCGGCTGCGCTCCGCGCTGGACTGGGAGGAGGCGGGCCAGGGCGCGTCAAAAGGCTGAAAATAGGGCTTTGACCAGGCGATTTGTAGTTAACCCGTAGCCGTTTGGTACTCTTCTTCTCGGCCCGGAACACGGTCTCGAGTCACCCAGACGCGAGGCTGAACGACCTGGTCATTGGGGTATGGTGTAATTGGCAACACAGCTGATTCTGGTTCAGCCATTCTAGGTTCGAGTCCTGGTACCCCAGCGGAGAGTGTTGGAAGACTTCGGTTCGCGGCCGGAATCCCTCAGCACCTGGCGATTTGGTCGCCGGGCCTCGGCCAGTTAAGCTAGCCGAGCCTCCTGATCGAAAGATCACCACGGCGCTCCTCGCGACAGCGAGAAGCAGTCCTGGCCCCGTCGTCTAGCGGCCTAGGACGCCGCCCTCTCAAGGCGGTAGCGCGGGTTCGAATCCCGTCGGGGCTACACGAGTGAAAGGCCCATGCTCATGGAGCATGGGCCTTTCTCGTTTCGCTATGTCTTGTGGGGGTGCGACCCCGACACCCCGCCCGGAGGGCTTCGCCCCGCCTGGAACGTGGTGGTTCTGTGGGGGGCTCCTCCGGTGACTCGCGCATCAGCGGTGGCCGCGCAGCTTGCGGCGCCGCGCCTGGCGAGAGCGGGATGGGCACCGCGACCGACCTCGGGGAGCGGCCGGTGCAAAACGTGAGGCGCACCGAGGCGGCGATCCGGACGGCCGTCAGGGCGTCCTGTGACATCGCCCGAGGCGACGGTTGCGGCGTCACCGGATTGCGGGCGCCTGGTTCTACCGAGCCACCCGAGTAGGGGCCGGTGCGGCTGCGCCGCCGGCACGAGACGCCGGTCGCGGATATCGACCTGCCACAAGACCGGACCCGCCGGACACGGCGAGTCCGGGTGCCCCTTCAGCGCGTCCGGCGCGTACCGGCGCAAAAAGAAGGTCCTCCAGCGATCTTGCTGGAGGACCTTCGCCGACTGCTCGGACTAGCCGCTCTTGCGCCGGAATTCCCGCTTGTTGCCGACCGCGGCATGCGCCCCGGACGCCTTCGACCGTCCGTCGAGGTGGTCGGCCGCGCGGGCGTTCTGCTGGTTCTTGCGCTCCAGTGCTTCCCGGAATTTGCGCTTCACCTCGTCGGCGCCAGTGGACTTACCCGAATCCGCCATCGCTGCTCCTCGTCGTCGCGGCCGCGCGGCGCGTCCTCGCGGGCGCCGCTGCCCGGCCGATTTCTGTCGAACACCCCGACGCTAGCCCGTGCGGGGCGGTTGTGTCAGTTGGATTTCGGGCGCGTCGCGCGGCCCGATCGCGCCGGGGTCAGTCCAGGGCCGGTGCGGTGCTGCCGCCGAGGGGCATCTCCGGAAGGCCGAGCTTGCGATGATCCCAGCTGCGCGTGCGCTCGGGAACGACGCGCACGGCGACCCGCTTGTGCAGCATGGCCTCCACCATCGGCCGCACCTCCTCGCTGTAGGGGCCGGTATAGCGTTCCCAGACGCTCACGCCGACGGCGAAGAGTTTCTCGGGGTCCTCGACGATCTCGGCGCGGCCCTCGATCGAGACGCCCCTGAGCTGGTCGTAGGTGTCGCCCGCCTCGACCATGCAGGTGACCCGGGGGTCACGGCGCAGGTTGACCGCCTTCTGCGATTTGGCCTTGGTCTCGAACCAGATCTCGCCGTCGATGAGCGCGTACCACATCGCGATCAGGTGCGGCGTGCCCTTCGGGCCGATCGTCGCCAGCGTCGCGATGCGGCTGCGCTGCAGGAACTCGGTGATCTCGGTGTCGGACATCACGATCTGTGCCCGTTGGTTGACTCCCATGGGCCAACTCTAGAGAGTTCGGACTGAAACGGGTTACAGGCGCTTGTGCAGGGCCTCGGCCGCCGCGACCAGATCCGCCGCCCACCGGGCGCCCGGCCTGCGGCCCATCCGATCGATCGGTCCGGACACCGAGACGGCCGCGACGACGCTGCCTCCGGCGTCGCGCACCGGTGCGGAAACGCTGGCCACGCCGGCCGCCCGCTCGGCCGCGCTCTGCGCCCACCCCCGCTTGCGCACCTCGGCCAGCGCGCGCTCGCCGAACACCGCGTCCGCCAGGATGGTGCGCTGCAGCTCCGGGTCGGCCCACGCCAGCAGTACTTTGGCCGCCGACCCCGCGGTGAGCGGCAGCCGCGCCCCGATCGGCACGGTGTCGCGCAGTCCGACGGGAGGTTCCAGCGCCGCGACGCAGACGCGGGCGTTGCCGTCGCGGCAGTACAGCTGGACGCTCTCGCCGGTGATCTCGCGCAGCCGGGGCAGAATGGCCGACGCGGCCTCGAGCAACGGGTCGTTGGCGCTGGTCGCGAGCTCGGCGAGGGCCGGGCCGGGCCGCCAGGTGCCGTTGCTGTCGCGAGCGAGCAGGCGGTGCACTTCCAAACCGACGGCGAGCCGGTGCGCGGTGGCGCGCGGTAGCCCGGTGCGCGCGCACAGCTCGTTGAGACCCGACGGATGCTCGGCTACGGCGTACAGGACCGCCACTGCTTTGTCGAGAACGCCGATGCCGCTATGCTGTCTCATAGAACGATACTAGCGTCTCGGATGTTGAGAAATCCACCTTCACGGATTCCGCCCTTCAGCGTCCGGACCAGGCGCAGCTATCCCAACTTGTGCAACCGTCACCGCGTCGGAGTCCAGATCGCGGAACGGCTGCTTCGTCCGAAAGGTGATCGACTATGGCCGAACCGCGCACGCTGGCCGAGAAGGTGTGGGACCAGCACGTCGTCGCTCGCGGGGAGGGCGAGGGTGCCTCGCGCGAACCGGACCTGATCTACATCGACCTGCATCTCGTCCACGAGGTGACCAGCCCGCAGGCTTTCGACGGCCTGCGCGCCGCGGGCCGGCCGGTGCGTCGGCCGGATCTCACGATCGCGACCGAGGATCACAATGTGCCGACGGTCGATATCGACAAGCCGATCGCCGACCCGGTTTCGCGCACCCAGGTGGAGACGCTGCGGCGCAACTGTGCGGAATTCGGTGTGCGGCTGCACCCGATGGGCGACCTGGACCAGGGCATCGTGCACGTGGTCGGGCCGCAGCTCGGCCTGACCCAGCCGGGCATGACCGTGGTCTGCGGCGACAGCCACACCTCGACGCACGGGGCGTTCGGCGCGCTGGCGATGGGCATCGGCACCTCCGAGGTCGAGCATGTGCTTGCCACCCAGACCCTCTCGCTGCGGCCGTTCAAGACGATGGCGATCACGGTGGACGGCGCCATGCCCGCGGGCGTGACGAGCAAGGACCTGATCCTGGCCGTCATCGCGAAGATCGGCACCGGCGGCGGCCAGGGCTACGTCCTGGAGTATCGCGGGGAGGCCATCCGGGGCATGTCGATGGAGGCCCGAATGACGATCTGCAACATGTCCATCGAAGCGGGCGCGCGGGCCGGGATGATCGCGCCGGACCAGACGACCTACGAATTCCTCAAAGGACGGCCGCACGCGCCGCAGGGAGCCGACTGGGACGCCGCGGTGGCCGCCTGGGAGGCGCTGAAGACCGACGAGGGCGCCGTTTTCGACGCCGAGGTGCACATCGACGCCGCTGAGCTGACCCCGTTCGTCACCTGGGGCACCAATCCGGGTCAGGGCGCCCCGCTGGGCGAGGCGGTGCCCGATCCCGCCGCCTTCGCCGACGAGGTGGCCCGTGAGTCCGCGGAGAAAGCTCTGCGTTACATGGACTTGGAGCCGGGTACTCCGCTTCGACAAGTGCCGATCGACACCGTATTCGTCGGTTCGTGCACCAACGGACGCATTGAGGATTTGCGTGCGGTGGCCGGGATTTTGAAGGGGCGTCATGTCGCCGACGGCGTGCGAATGCTGGTTGTACCGGGGTCGATGCGGGTTCGCGCCCAGGCGGAAAAAGAAGGACTCGGGGAGATTTTCACCGCGGCGGGCGCCGAATGGCGGCAGGCGGGCTGCTCAATGTGCCTGGGAATGAATCCGGACCAGCTCGAGCCCGGCCAGCGTTGTGCGTCCACCTCGAACCGCAACTTCGAGGGCAGGCAGGGCAAAGGCGGCCGTACGCACCTCGTTTCTCCCCTCGTAGCGGCCGCGACGGCGGTCCGCGGAACTCTGTCGTCGCCTGCGGATCTGGACTGACCGGCCCCGATTCCCTCAAACAAACCCAGGAGATTCGTAATGGAAGCCTTCACCGTGCACAAGGGCGTCGGGGTGCCGCTGCGCCGCTCCAATGTCGATACCGATCAGATCATCCCGGCCGTCTACCTCAAGCGGGTGACTCGGACCGGATTCGAGGACGGGTTGTTCGCCGCATGGCGCACCGATCCCGACTTCATTCTGAACATCCCGCCTTACAACAGGGGTAGTGTGCTGGTGGCGGGCCCGGATTTCGGTACCGGATCGTCACGTGAGCACGCTGTTTGGGCGCTGTCGGACTCCGGCTTTCGGGTGGTCATCTCATCCCGGTTCGCCGACATCTTCCGCGGCAATGCGGGCAAGGGCGGTCTGCTCGCCGCTCAGATGTCACAGAACGATGTCGAAATGCTCTGGAAGTTGCTCGAGGAACAGCCGGGCTTGGAATTGGTTGTGGACCTCGAGGCGCGCACGGTGACGGCCGGAACCGTCGTGTTGCCGTTCGATATTGATGACTACACCAGGTGGCGTCTGCTGGAGGGATTGGATGACATCGGGCTGACGCTGCGCCGGGAGGACACGATCGCCCGGTTCGAAAAGGCAAGGCCAACATGGAAACCCACGACCCTCCCGGCACATATTTCGCAGACGTAATCACCCTTGCCGGTTAGCTGGACAGCCGGAGTTGCGGTAGCTGGACGTGTGCTAAACCACATGAATTTTGGCGTGGCACATAGACTCTTGCCCAAAGTGGGTTTACCGTGGTACCTAGTCGGTCCGACGACGGGCCATTAGTCTGCGGAGGATTCAATGAACAAGGCGGAACTGATCGACGTTCTGACCGAAAAGTTGGGTACGGACAGGCGCACGGCCACCGCGGCAGTCGAGCATGTGGTCGACACCATCGTGCGCGCGGTGCACAAGGGTCAGAGCGTCACAATCACCGGATTCGGTGTGTTCGAACAGCGTAAGCGGGCGGCTCGCGTCGCCCGGAACCCGCGTACCGGCGAAACTGTGAAGGTCAAGCCCACTTCGGTACCCGCGTTCCGTCCCGGCGCTCAGTTCAAGGCGGTGATCGCGGGCAAGCAGAAACTGGCCGCGACCGGGCCCGCCGTCAAGCGCGGGGTGAATGCGCCGGTGGCCGCGAAGAAGGCGGCGGCGAAGAAGACGGCAGCCAAGAAGACCGCCGCCAAGAAGTCGACGCCGACCAAGGCGCCCGCCAAGACCACGGCCCGTAAGGCCGCTGCCAAGGCCCCGGCGAAGACCACAGCGCGCAAGACGACCGCTACCAAGACCGCTGCGAAGAAGGCGCCCGCGAAGAAGACCGCGGTCGCGAAGAAGGCTCCGGCCAAGAAGACGGCCACCAAGGCCACGGCGGCCAAGAAGACCACCGCCGCCAAGAAGACCCCTGCGAAGAAGACCGCGGCCAAAAAGTCCTCGGCTCGTGGAACCCGCTGATCTCGAGCCACCGCCGGATCGGCGCTGAATGCGCGGCCCCACGACTGGGCCCATTCGCCTCAACGTCGAGACGGCCCCGGGAGACACCCGGGGCCGTTTTCGGCTGTCCGCCTACCGTGAGCTCATCCCCGCGACGCGTCGCGGTCGTCGATCGGCGCCCGGCCGACCCGCGCGGTGACGACGGAGTTGCCGTCGGATCAGGACTGCCCGTCGTAGGCTGACAGCGATCGATCCAGATGGTCGGCGGCCACCAAGCGATGGCCGACGAACGACAGCACCCACACACTGCCCTTGCGATTGCGCGCCGACGGCAGCACGAGTCCGTCGCGTTCGGCCAGCCGGCCCAGCAGATCCGGGATCACCTTGCCCTGACTGCAGACGACGCGAACAACCTTGTCCGACACCAGGGCTCGAAACCGCTCCCCGGCCTCGTCCGGGCGCTCGGCGTACCCGTCCTCGGAAAACACTGGCTCCTCGATGATTTCGACGCCGAGCTTGTCCGCCAGCGGAGCCACGGTCTGCACGCAGCGCAGGGGAGGAGCCGAGTAGACCTCAGATGCGCCGAACGCCAGGAGATTCGGCGTGATCGCGCGCGCCTGCGTCTCACCCTCGCGGTCGAGCGGGCGCTGGTCGTCGGGCCCGTTGAAGCGGTTCCGGCGGCCGGCTTTGGCATGCCGCACCAACAGGAGCGTGTTGGTGCGCGCGGGTAGCCGGGTGAAGGCGCGCACCACCTGCCGGTCCATCGGATACGACAACTGGTCCATCACCCGGTCCAGCGGATGCCAGCTGAGCACGTCCACCTCGGAGTTGGCGGTGAACTCCCCGCTGACCAGTTCCGCGGCCCAGTAGTCGACCCGCTTGAGCTTGCGATGGCCCGGAATCGGGTAGGTCACGTGGCCGAGGTAGCGGCCCAGCTTGCACTCCAGCCCGGTCTCCTCGCGAACTTCGCGGACCGCGGCCAGCACCGGGGTCTCACCCGGATCGAGCTTGCCCTTCGGCAGTGACCAGTCCTCGTACTTGGGGCGGTGCACGAGCGCGATCTCGATCGCCCCGCTGGGCGACTCACGCCACAGCACCGCCCCCGCGGCGTAGATGTTGGCGGTGACGCGGGGATCCCACAACGGGCCCCCTTCCTGTTCGAACCCCGTTGTGGCGTTCACTGCTGTTCTGGCCTCCGCAGCCGCATCAAGAATTCCTGATGGTCTCTGATCTTGTCCCCGTCGCCGGATGTCCCCGGCGACGCTCGCCAGGTGCCGTCCGGTTGCAGCACCCAGCAGCGCGTGGTCGGCGAGAGGGCCGACTCGAACACCTCGCAGAGTTGTTCGGTCAACCGCGGGTCCTTCACCTGCGCCATCACCTCGACCCGCCGATCCAGGTTGCGGTGCATCATGTCGGCGCTGCCGATCCAGTACTCGTCCTGCGCCTGGAAGTGCAGGACGCGCGAATGCTCCAGGAAACGGCCGAGGATGGAGCGAACCTCGATGTTCTCGCTCATGCCGAGGACACCGGGGCGCAGACCGCAGATGCCGCGCACCACGATCTGCACCGGCACCCCCGCCTGCGAGGCCCGGTACAGCGCGTCGATGATCTCCTCGTCGACGATCGCATTGGCCTTCAGCCGGATTCGGGCGTCCTCGCCCTGACCCGCCAGCTCGGTCTCGCGCTGGATGCGCTCGATGATGCCGGAGCGCACGCTGTGCGGGGCCACGAGCAGGTTGCGGTAGTTCTCCTTGCGCGAGTAACCGGTCAGCGAATTGAACAGGTCGGTCAGGTCGGCGCCGATTTCCGGTGCCGCGGTGAGCAATCCGACGTCCTCGTACAGACGTGCGGTCTTCGGGTTGTAGTTGCCTGTCCCGATATGGCAGTAGCGGCGAATGGTGGAGCCCTCGCGACGCACCACCAGGCAGGTCTTGCAGTGGGTCTTCAGGCCGATGAGGCCGTACACCACGTGCACGCCGGCCTGTTCCAGCGCGCGGGCCCACTTGATGTTGGCCTGCTCGTCGAAGCGCGCTTTGATCTCCACCAAGGCGACCACCTGTTTGCCCGCCTCGGCGGCGTCGATGAGCGCGTTGACGATGGGGGAGTCACCGGAGGTGCGGTAGAGCGTCTGCTTGATGGCCAGCACCTGCGGGTCGGCGGCGGCCTGTTCGATGAAACGCTGCACGCTGGTGGAGAAGGAGTCGTACGGATGGTGCACGAGCACGTCGCCCTCGCGCAGCGCGGCGAAGACGTTGCGCGGCGTCTCCCGCTCGCCGAACGCGGGCGGTGTCGCGGGGACGTACGGGGTGTCCTTCAGATTCGGCCGGTCCACCCCGTACACCTGCCACAGGCAGGACAGGTCGAGCAGCCCGGGCACCTGGATGACATCGCCGGGGTCGACGTCCAACTCCCGCAGGAGCAGATCGAGCATGTGCTCGGTCATGTCGTCGGACACCTCGAGTCGCACCGGCGAACCGAACCGCCGCCGGGCAAGCTCCCGCTCCAGGGCCTGCAGCAGGTCCTCGTCGCGATCCTCGTCGACCTCGAAGTCCGCGTTGCGGGTGATCCGGAACGAGTGGTGCTCCACCACATCCATGCCGGGGAACAACAGATCCAGGTGCGCGGCGATGAGCGCCTCCATCGGCAGGAAAGCGGCGATCGGAGAGCCGGAATCGGTGCGGCGCACGCGGACGAACCGGTCGACGTTGTCGGGCACCTTGACGCGGGCGAAGTGCTCGCCGCCGGTCGAGGAGTCCTTCACCGTCACCGCGAGGTTGAGACTCAGTCCGCTGATGTAGGGGAAGGGGTGCGCCGGGTCCACCGCGAGTGGGGTGAGGACCGGGAACACCTGGTCCTGGAAGTAGCCCGAAAGACGCTCGCGTTCGCCGTCGTCCAGGTCGGACCAGTCGATGATCGCGATACCCTCGGCGGTCAGCGCGGGCAGCACGCTGTCGAGGAAGACGCGGGCGTGCCGCACCGCGATCTCCTGCGTGCGCGCGGCGATCAATTCCAGCTGCTCGCCGGGAGAGCGGCCGTCGGCCGAGCGGACCAGCAAGCCGGTCTCGGCGCGGCGTTTCAATCCCGCCACTCGCACCATGTAGAACTCGTCGAGGTTCGAGGCGAAGATCGCCAGGAATTTGGCCCGCTCCAGCAACGGCAGCGACGCGTCCTCGGCAAGGGCGAGCACGCGGGCGTTGAAGTCCAGCCAGCTCAATTCGCGATTGAGGTAGCGATCGCGTGGCAACCGCACCGCCGACGAGTCGGCGGACAGGGGTGTCGCCGCCGGGGGTGGCGTGGGAAGCAACGGCTGCTGCTTGACGGTTTCCGTATCGCTCACGCCAACGATCATCCCCTACCGGAGAGGCCACGCGCATCCCGCGACCACGATCGTCATGTGTCTCACGCCACCACGGCGACCGGCTAGCACACGTGTGGAACGTGGTCGTGAACGCCGCCCGGCCATCCGATGTCGTGCAGGACAGCGCGAGTCGCGTTCCCGGCGCCGAGGGCCACCGCGCGGTTCAGGTCGTCGGGGGTGTCGACGTCCAAGCGCAGCCCGGGCCAGTCTCCGGCGAGGTCGACCGCTCCGGCGTCGATATGGCTGCGCGCCGACCCGGGGCCGAAGCGGGGGTCGAGCGCGGCTTCCGGATCGCGGACCACGAGCGCGGCGGTGCCGCTGCCCTCGTGGTCGACCACGATCGAGCGCAGGCCGCGCGGAGCGGCGGCGAGCATGTCCGACAGCTCTTCCGAGCGCAGCGCGGGCAGATCGGCCTGCAGCGCGAGCAGATCGATCGGCCCATGCGCGCCGCGCAACGCGGCGGCGGTGGCGGCCAGCGCGGTGTTCAGTCCTTCGGCCTGCGACTGCCGCGGTTCCGGATGGACGTCGGCGCCGAGCGTGCGGGCCATTCCCGCGACGGTGGGATCCGGCGTGACCACGGTGACCGACACGATCTCGTGGACCGCCGCGGTGGCGGTCACGGTATCGGCGAGCATGGCCAGCACCAGCCGCGCCCGGTGCTCCGGGCGCAGCCGGTCGGCCAGTCGGCTCTTGGCCCGATCGAGGCTCTTGACCGCGATCACGGCGTGCACGGCGTGCGGACGCATGCGAGCAATCCTTCCATGGCATATTGGGCTGATGACGAGGGCGGCTGTGCTGGGCGCGGGATCGTGGGGCACCGCGTTCGCGAAGGTGTTGGCGGATGCGGGAACCGAGGTCACGATCTGGGCTCGGCGGCCCGAGGTCGCCGCGACGCTGGCCTCCGAACATCGCAATCCCGATTACCTGTCGGATATTCCGCTGCCGCCGATCGCGGCGACCTCCGACCCGGCGGTGGCGCTGGACGGAGCGGACATCGTCGTGCTGGCGGTGCCGTCGCAGTCGCTGCGCGCGAACCTCGCGGAGTGGAAAGGGCTGATCCCGGACGACGCCACCTTGCTGAGCCTGGCGAAGGGGATCGAGACCGGGACGCTGCTGCGAATGAGCCAGGTGATCGAGGAGGTCAGCGGAGCGGACCCGAGCCGGATCGCGGTGCTGTCCGGACCGAACCTGGCCCGGGAGATCGCGCTGTGCCAGCCCGCCGCGACCGTGATCGCCTGCTCCGACGACGACCGCGCGGTCGCGGTGCAGCACGCGAGCGCGACCGGATACTTCCGGCCCTACACCAACACCGATGTCGTCGGCTGCGAGATCGGCGGCGCGTGCAAGAACGTCATCGCGCTGGCCTGCGGCATCGCGTCGGGGATGGGCCTGGGCGACAACTCGATCGCCAGCCTGATCACCCGCGGCCTCGCCGAAATCATCCGGCTCGGGGTGGCGCTCGGCGCGGAACCGGTGACGCTGGCAGGACTGGCCGGAGTCGGGGACCTGGTCGCCACCTGCACGTCTCCGCTGTCGCGCAACCGGTCCTTCGGCCACGTGCTCGGCGCGGGCGGATCGATGGAGGCCGCCCAGTCGGCCACTCATGGCCAAGTCGCGGAGGGTGTGAAGTCCTGCACTTCGGTGCGCGCGCTGGCCGAGCGGCACGGTGTCGAGATGCCGTTGACCACGTCGGTGCACCAGGTCTGCCATGAAGGGCTCTCCGTGCGCGAAGCGGTCGGCAACCTGCTCGGGCGGCGGATGAAGCCGGAGTGATCCGCCCCCGCGACACGCGGGCGGCGGCCGGGGTGTCCGGGACGGTCAGCGGTGGGAGCGCGCAGTGAAACGGGTACGGTTCGGGGCATGACGAACCGGATCAGGGTGGCTGTGGTGTTCGGCGGGCGCAGCAATGAGCACGCCGTGTCCTGCGTATCGGCCGGTAGCGTGCTGCGTCACCTGGATCCGGAGAAGTACGAGGTCGTGCCGATCGGCATCACCACCGAGGGCCGCTGGGTGCTCGGCGGTGCGGACGTGGCGGCGCTCGGCATCCACGATCGCGCCCTGCCGTCGGTGGACGCCGCGGGGACGGCCCTGACCCTGGCCGCGGACCCGAGCCGCGCGGGGGCGCTCATCGCGCTCGACGATCCGAGCGCCGCGCTCGGCACGGTCGACGTGGTCTTCCCGATTCTGCACGGGCCGTTCGGCGAGGACGGCACGCTGCAAGGAATGCTGGAACTCGCCGGAATTCCGTATGTCGGCCCTGGTGTGCTGGCCAGTGCGGCGGGCATGGACAAGGAGTTCACCAAGAAGCTGCTCGCGGCCGAAGGACTTCCGATCGGCACCCAGGTGGTGCTGCGGCCCGGCGCCGCGACGGTCACCGAGGAGGACCGGCTGCGCCTGGGCCTGCCGGTGTTCGTCAAGCCGGCTCGTGGCGGTTCGTCGATCGGCATCACCCGCGTCACCGACTGGGACGACCTGGACGCCGCCATCGCCGCGGCGCGCGCGCACGACCCGAAGGTGATCGTCGAAGCGGGCATCGTCGGACGTGAAGTGGAATGCGGGGTGCTGGAATTCCCGGACGGCCGGGTCGCGGCGAGCGTGGTGGCGGAGATCCGGATGCCGGAGAGCGGCACCACCGCCGAGGATCCGGCGTTCTACGACTTCGACACCAAGTACCTCGACGACGTCTGCGAATTCGACGTTCCCGCCAAGCTCGACGACGAGGTCGCCGAACAGATCAGGGAACTGGCCGTGCGCGCCTTCCGTGCCCTCGACTGCCAGGGGCTGGCGCGGGTCGACTTCTTCGTCACCGAGCAGGGGCCGGTGATCAACGAGATCAACACGATGCCGGGGTTCACCGCCATCTCCATGTACCCGCGGATGTGGGAGGCCACCGGTGTCGATTACGCCGCACTGATCTCCACGCTCATCGAAACCGCGCTCGTCCGCGGCACCGGTCTGCGGTAGGCCGTCGACGGAGCAGGACCGGGTTCCGCAACGGTCGCTCGGCGAGCGACCACCGGGGATCGGTCACTGATCGGCGGTAGGCCGAAACCGGCGAGACTGTGCCGGCTCGGCGGCGTTCCTTCCGTGGCCGGGAGGGGTCAGTTGGGCAGCGGCCCCGGGTCGATCGGCTGGGCCGGGAGCTGAGCGGTGATGGTGTCGGAGACTTCTTGCAGCGGCGTCGGACCGGACCCGTCGGGGACGGTGAGGGCGACGTAGGTCCCCCGGTCGACGGCGAACCAGGTGCTCGCGGCGGCGGCCTGGTCGCGGACCTCGAACCACTGCACGCCGTTCACGATCTGCAGCGGCGAGGCGCGGTTGAATTCCAGCGGGCGATCCAACCCGCAGCGCAGGACGATCGCGGTGCCGCCGTCGGGGCGCTGCCATGCGCGGGTGGCGGGCGGAGCGGGCTCCACCAGGGTCGATTTCGTGAACTCACCCAGGTTGGCGGGCAGCGCGGGCAGCAGGGCGGCGCAGGCCGGGCCCTCCGCCGCCGGGGCGGGGACGGGGCCGAGCACCAGCGGTTCGCGTTCGACGGGCGCGCGGCGCGCGAGGACGGCGGCCACGAGCACCGCGACGACCAGCACGACCGGAAGGGCGACGGCGGTGGCGATGAGGGCGGGCGAGTACTGGTGCGCCGGGGCCGATGCGGGCGGGCTGTCCGGCTCGTCCGCCGCTGCGGAGGCTCCGGCGTCACGGTCCGGCGCCGCGGCGTTCGAGGCTGCGGTGTTCGAGGCAGCGGTGTTCGAGGCAGCGGTGTCGGCGCTGTCCACCGCGTCGTCCGTGCTGTCGGGCATCCCGGAGCCGGTCGCGGCTTCGGGACGTTGGTCCCGCTCCGCCGAATCGCGGTCCGGCGAGTCCGCCGCCATGGTCACCGATCCTTTCTGATGCGCGTCGCCCCGGTCGACAGCCGCGCAGCGGTGGACCGGGCCGGTGGTACTCGAGTGCCTCCGAAAGGGTACCGTCGGGCTCATTCCAGCAAGCAGCGCGCCGGAAAGGATCGGTCATCAGCGCCAGCAGGGCCCCGAGGACAGTGCG
This sequence comes from Nocardia niwae NBRC 108934 = DSM 45340, assembly GCF_001613465.1. Lineage (GTDB taxonomy): Bacteria > Actinomycetota > Actinomycetes > Mycobacteriales > Mycobacteriaceae > Nocardia > Nocardia niwae. Next base: position 239,018 of record NZ_BDCK01000017.1, read on the forward strand.
TGAACTGGGGGAGTTCGCGCTGATCGACCGCATCAACGCGGGACGGGTGCAGTCGCCGGGCGTGCTGCTCGGCCCCGGCGACGACGCGGCGCTGGTCGCGGCGCCGTACGGCCGGTTCGTGGTGACCACCGACATGCTCGTGCAGGACCGGCATTTCCGGCTGGACTGGTCCAGCCCGGAGGACGTCGGCCGCAAGGCGATCGCGCAGAATGCCGCCGACGTGGTCGCCATGGGTGCGACGCCGACCGCGTTCGTCGTCGCACTGGGCTGCCCGGCCGACACCCCGGTCGCGGTGATCGATGGACTCGCGGACGGCATGTGGGCCGAGGCCGCCAGGGCGGGTGCGTCCATCGCGGGCGGAGATCTGGTCCGCAGCCGCGAACTGGTCATCTCCGTCACCGCCTTCGGCGACCCGGTCGGCGCGCCGATCACCAGAGCGGATGCGCGCGTGGGGGATGTCGTGGCGGTGGCGGGTCGGCTCGGCTGGTCGGCCGCTGGACTGGCCGCCTTCAGCGCCGGGGTGACCGGACCCGAGGTCGCGGAAGCGCTTGCCGCACATCGGGTCCCGCAGCCTCCGTACGCTCTTGTCCTGGACGCGCTGCGCCACGAGCGGCGGGAGAGTTCGGAACTGTCTGCGGCCCAGCGCATTTCGCCGCGAGCCGATACCGCACCCGCTGGAGCCGGAGGACGCGCGACTGTCTGCTCCGATTCCGGAGCGTCGAGTTCGCCCGGGGCGGCCGTCGCGTCGTCGTCCGGGCCGGCGCCGCTCGGCGAGGACCTCGAACCGCGGGCTGCCTCGGGAAGTACGGGGGCCGGCCCGTACGGCCGCCGGCTGCACGCGCTGACCGACGTGTCCGACGGATTGGTCGCCGACCTCGGGCACATCGCCGCGGCCTCGGGCGTTGGCATCGACCTCGATTCCGCCGCCCTGCGCGACCCGGCTCTGGAACCCGTCGCCGCTCGGTTGGATGGCGATGCCGCTCAATGGATCCTGACCGGGGGCGAGGACCACGCCTTCGCGGGCGCATGGGCGCCGGGCGGCGCGCTACCGCCCGGATGGGTCGCGATCGGATGCGTTGTGGCCGGTCGCGGGCTCACCGTCGACGGCGTCGCGCAGACCGGTGACGGAGGGTGGGAATCGTTCCGTGGGGCGGACTCGTCAGCCGGCGGCGGACCACGCTAAGTTGTGCGGTCATGGGCGCGAAACCACTGTCGGAAATCATGGATCCGGGATGGGCGAAGGCACTCGAGCCGGTGGCGGATCAGATTTCCGCCATGGGCGAATTCCTTCGCGCCGAGAACGCCGCGGGCCGTGGTTATCTACCGTCCGGTGAGAACGTCCTGCGCGCCTTCCAGCGCCCGTTCGACGCGGTGCGCGTTCTCGTCGTCGGCCAGGATCCCTACCCGACCCCGGGCCACCCCATGGGCCTGAGTTTCTCCGTGGCGCCGGACGTTTCGCCGATCCCGCGCAGCCTGGCGAACATCTTCGCCGAATACAGCAAGGATCTCGGCCACCCGACGCCGTCCTGCGGGGATCTGAGCCCGTGGTCGGACCAGGGTGTGCTGATGCTGAACCGAGTGCTCACCGTGTCCCCCGGCAAGCCCGCCTCGCACCGGGGCAAGGGCTGGGAGACGGTCACCGATCAAGCGATCCGCGCCCTGGTCGCCCGGGACGAGCCGTTGGTCGCGATCCTGTGGGGCCGCGACGCGGCGACGCTGAAGCCGCTGCTGGCCGAATCCGAGGTCCCCTACATCGAGTCCGCGCATCCGTCGCCGCTGTCGGCGTCTCGTGGGTTCTTCGGTTCCCGCCCCTTCTCGCGAGTGAACGAACTACTCGACGAACTGGGGGCCGAACCGGTTGACTGGCGCCTGCCCTGATCGGGCGTCTGTGTGTGATCGACCGAAGTAACGAGTGAGGAGCTGTTCCATGCACAACACCACCGTCCGCGGCGCGTTGCGCGGCACCACCGCGACCTTGGCCTTCTGCGCCGCTCTCACCAGCGGCGCCGCCGTCGCGGGCGCGGCACCCCTGCGGCTCGAGCCCGCCACGGAGACCACGACGGCCCCGGTCGCCGAGGAGTACACCTCCAGCGGCTCCTCCACCCTCTCCGCCTCGGTGAACGCCAAGATCGCGTGCCTGTTCTTCGTGGGCAATCTGGGCTGCTGAATCCGCGAATCGCCGGGTTCTCGCCGGTGCGGAACGGCGTTGTGCGATCCTACGGATCGTGAGTAATGCGAACAATCCTCTCGAACCGTCCCGGCTCCGGCTGCGCGGTTCGGGTGGACTCGAGCTGGCCGCCGATCAGTTCGGCCCGGTCGACGGCCCGCTCGTCGTCTTCCTGCACGGTGGCGGGCAGACCCGGCACTCGTGGAAGAAGACCGGCGCCCGGCTGGGCGCATCGGGAATGCGGGTGGTCACGGTCGACGCCCGCGGCCACGGCGACAGCGAGTGGGCGCCGGATCGCGACTACCGGCGCCAGACGATGGTCGACGACCTCCTGCTGGTGCTGGAACAGCTCGGCGCGCCCGCGGTGGTCGTCGGCGCCAGCATGGGGGGCGTCACCGGACTCCTCGCGACCGCGCGGCCCGGCGGGGAGGCGATCACCGCGTTGGTGCTCGTCGACATCGTCACCCGGCCCGAACCGGAAGGGGTCGCCCGGGTGATCGACTTCCTCGGCAAGCATCGCGACGGCTTCGACAGCATCGAGGAGGCGGCCGACGCGGTCGCCGCGTACCTGCCACACCGCCCGCGGCCGAAGAGCACCGAGGGCTTGCTGCGCAACCTGCGCGAGCGCGACGGTCGCTGGTACTGGCACTGGGATCCGGGCATGCTGAGCGACCGGGTCGAGGACCCGTCCGCGATGATCGAGCCGATGGAGGACGCGGCGCGGGCGCTGCGCATCCCGGTGCTGCTGGTCCGCGGCATGCGCTCGGATGTGGTGAGCGCCGAAGGAGCCGAAGCGTTCCAGCGGCTGGTGCCGCACGCCCAGCTGGTGGAGATCGGCGGCGCCGCGCACACCGCGGCCGGTGACGACAACGACTCGTTCACCGACGCGGTGGCGAAATTCGTGCTGGCGACCCTGGAGTGACGCCCGCTCAGGCGAGCCCGGCGTAATCGGGCTTGCGCTTCGCGACGAACGCGTCCACGCCCTCGCGTCCGGCGGCGGAGCTCGCGGCCGCGGCGATGCCGTCGCGTTCACTGTCGAGCTGGTCGCTCAGCGTCGCGCTCTGCGACTGCCGCAGCAACGACTTGATGCTCGCATGGGTCGAACGCGGTCCGGCGGCGAGCGTGCGTGCCAGTCGCTGCGCCTCCGCGGCGATCTCGGCGTCGGGGACCAGCCTGCTCAGCACACCGAGGCGCACCGCCTCGTCGGCGTCCAGGACGGCGTCGGTGAGCAGGATTTCGTGCGCCCGTGCTCGTCCGACCACGCGCGGCAGCGTCCAGGACATGCCTCCGTCGGGACTCAGGCCGATGCCGGGGTAGGCGGGGCGCAGCTTGGTGCCGGGTCCGCCCAGGGCGATGTCGGCCAGGCAGACCAGGCTCATGCCCGCGCCTGCCGCCCAGCCCTGGACCGCGGCCACCACCGGCACCGTGGCCGCGTCCAGCGCGCGGACGAACTCGTGCAGGTCGGTGGCCAGACCGTGGATGTGCGCCGAGCGGTCCTGCGCCGCGGCGAAGCCGCGCACGTCGCCGCCCGCGCAGAAGTTCGCGCCGGTGCCACGCAACAGCACCGCGCCCACGTCGGAGCCGAGCGCGTGCAGCGCCGCGGTGCCCGCGTTGATACCCGCGAAGTCCATGGACGTGCCGTCGGCGGACGTGGCGATGGTGATCTGGAGGACGCCGTCGACGGTGGTCACGTACTCGGCTTGCTCGCTGGAGGTCATGATCTGCACCTTAACGGGGCGCAGGCGGAGGCGGTTCGCGCGTGGACGCAGCGGAGAAGCGCCTAGTGCGTCGGATCCTGCGTGGCGTCCGCGTGCATCGTCGGCGTGCGCACCATGCGCACCTCCATCGCGGCGGTGAACACCTCGACTTTTCGCGTGCCGTCGAGCACGAAACCGTGCCTGCGGTAGAACGCCTGGGCGCGCGCATTCTGCTCGAACACCCACAGCGAGCACGGAGCGGCCGGATCGAGCGCGGCGCGGATCAGGTCGTCGGCGACCCCGCTGCCGTGCCAAGGGGAACGCACGTAGAGAGCGTGCAACTCGACCGGGGTCACCGCGTCCGCGTCGCCGGGCGGCCCCGCGCTGGAGAATCCGATCACCGCGTCCTCGACGATCGCGACATGCGTGCGGCCCGGATAGCGCACCCGGTCGCGCTCCCACTGTTCGGCTCGCCGCTCGACGTCGAACGCGTCGAGCACGTGCGCGGGAACCAGTCCCCGATACGCCTCGCGCCAGCAGTCGATGTGGCATTCGGCGAGGCTGTGGACGTACTCGGCGGCCAGTGGCAGGACCCGCCACGGATGCGTGGTCACCGCGGCCCCGTCAGCCGGTAGTCATGACGACGCCCCGGACCACCCGATGCGGGTGCCGGGGCGTGTGCCGACGGTGCTGGTCAGCCGGAGGGCGGATCAGCCGCGGGTGACCTTGCCCGCCTTCAGGCAGGAGGTGCACACGTTCATGCGGCGGGTGTTGCCCGGGGCAACCTGCGCGCGAACGGTCTGGATGTTCGGGTTCCAACGACGGTTGGTGCGCCGGTGCGAGTGCGAGACCGACTTCCCGAAGCCGGGGCCCTTGGCGCAGACGTCGCAGACGGCAGCCATAGTCGCGAACTCCTTCATGTCAATGGTGGGGACCGCCGCTTTCGCGATGCGGCGCATCCTCGTGCAATGTCGAGTGTGTGCCCTGTCGGCGGAGAGCCGACCAGCGCTGACCGGCGACGGCCGCGCGAGGCAACCCTGCAAGGGTAGCTGTGCTGCCACCGATCCACCAAACCGGTCCCCGCGGACGAGCGCCGGATCGTTTGCCGGGCCCCTCCATTCTAAGGACGCGGTGTTGCCGGTTGCCTGTCGGGACCGCCCGCTAACCTGGCGGGCGGCGATGGTGCGCAGGTGGCGGAAGGGAGAGAGGTGACGGTGTCCGGAGCGCGAGATGTGATGGACGGCACGGCATTGCTGCGCTGGGGCCGCACCTGTCTCGCAGGCTTGGCGCACCGGCGCGAGGAGATCAACGCACTCAATGTCTTTCCGGTCCCGGACGCGGACACCGGGACGAACCTGCTGGCCACCATGCGTGCCGCGGTCGAGGCAGGGGAGGCGGCGGGGGCGCGGGCGCACGCGGACGGGAGCGCGGCCCGTGCCGTCGCCGTCGCGATGGCGCACGGGGCGACGGTCGGGGCTCGCGGCAATTCCGGGATCATTCTGTCCCAGGTGCTGCGCGGCGTCGCGGACGTCGTGGACGGCGGCCCGTTCACCGGCGATAGTCTGCGTGCCGCGCTGGCCAGGGCGTCCGGGCTGGTCCGAGAGGCGTTGAGCGTGCCGATCGAAGGGACCATTCTCACCGTGCTGGACTGCGCGACCGCGGCGGCCGCACGGTGCCCGGACCAGGAACTGGCGACCGTGGCGCTGGCGGCCGCCGACGGCGCGGCCGAAGCGCTCGGCGACACCCCGTTCCAACTGGGTGTGCTGCGCCGAGCCGGCGTCGTCGACGCGGGAGCCCGCGGGTTGGTCGTGTTGCTGGACAGCTTGGTCACCGTCACCCGGGGTGAGGCGCCCACGCGTCCGGAGTACCCCAGGCCCGCGGCGCGGAGTGCGCCCGCAGGCGGCGGCGAACCGCAGTACGAGGTGATGTACCTGCTCGCCGATTCCGATGAGCGGCGAGTGGCCGCGCTGCGAGCCCGCCTCGGCGAACTCGGCGACTCGGTCGTGGTGGTCGGTGACGGGCTCGGCTCGTGGTCGGCGCATGTGCACTGTGCCGACGCGGGTGCGGCGGTGGAGGCGGGCATCGCGGCGGGCGCGCTCAGCCGGATCCGCATCGAGAACGTTCTGCGCACGTCGCACGCGGACACGTCGCCCGGGTCCGGCATTGTCGCCGACGATCCCGGCGAACGCGCGGACTCGGCTGATCTCGGCGCGCTCGCCGGCGTCGAGGCATCCGGCTCCTGCACCCGACTGGCCCGGACGAGCGGCATCGCGGGGTCCGCACCGGCCGCCGATACGAATCACGTGGTGGCCGGTGCGCTCGGCTCGGGCGCGGCAGCGACACCGGAGGTTCCCGCGGATCGCGGAATCCTGGCGGTGGTCGCGGGCGCGGGCGCCGCGGCGCTGTTCGAGGACGCGGGTGCCGTGGTGCTGGCGGGCGATGATCCGGTCACCGCGACCGCGCTGCTGTCCGCGATCCGGCGAATGCCGAACCGCGAAGTGCTGGTGCTGCCCAACGGCGCGCTGCCCGCGCACGAACTGGTCGCCGTCGGCGTCGCGGCGCGCGACGCCCGTCGCGACGTGCTGCTGCTGCCCAGCGCGTCGATGGTGCAGGGGCTGGCCGCGTTGGCCGTGCACGACCGCGGGCGGATCGCGGTGGACGACGCTTTCGCCATGTCCGAGGCGGCCGCCACGACGCGGTGGGGATCGCTGCGCGCGGCGACCGAGCGGGCGCTCACCATGGTCGGCACGTGTGAACCGGGCGACGGCCTCGGCCTGGCCGGGCACGACGTCGTCGTGATCGAGCGCGACGTGCGCGCGGCCGGACGGACACTGCTGGATCGGCTGCTCGCCTTCGGCGGCGAGCTGGTCACGCTGCTGATGGGCGCGGCGGCGCCGGACGGTCTCGGCGACGAACTCGCCGCGCATGTCGAGCAGAATTACCCCGGTGTCGAGGTGATCGTGTATTCCGGTGGGCAGCACGGTGATTCGGTGCAGATCGGAGTGGAATAGGCATGGCGGCACTGAGCGATCGGCTCGACCACATCCTCGGGGCCAAAGCGGCGGCCTCGCTGGCGGACGCGTTCGACATGCAGACCGTCGAGGATCTGTTGCGGCACTACCCCCTGCGGTACGCGACGCAGGGGCAGCCGCTCACCGAGGAGGCGCCGGAGGACGGTTCGCACATCACCGTCATCGGCCGCATCACCAAGGCCGAACTGCGGCCGATGCGCAACCGCCGCGGGTCGTTGCTGAAGGTGGTGCTCGACACCGGCTCCGGCCGCGGCGTCGACGTCACCTTCTTCCATGGCGACAAGGTGAAATACGTCGTCCGCGAGGGCCTGCGCGCGATGATGTCGGGCACGGTGAACTACTGGCGCCCCGGCCAGTGGAATCTGAGCCACCCCGGCTACCTCATCCTGCCGGAGACCGAGGACGACGACTCGGTCGGCGCGATGACGAAGGTGCGCGGCGGCGGAGATCTGCGCGGTCTCGCGCAGAGCGCGCAAGGCGCGGGCGGGGTGGATACGTCGTTCATGGAACGCGAGTTCATCCCGGTGTACCCGGCCACCGCGAAGGTGCAGAGCTGGGACGTGCTTGCCTGCGTGCGGCAGGTGCTCGACCAGCTCGATCCGCTCGACGATCCGCTGCCGGAGGACGTGCGCGCCGAGCGCGCGCTGCCGAACCTTTCCGACGCGCTGCGCCTGATCCACCTGCCCGAGCGCAAATCCGATATCGATCAGGCGAAGGACCGGCTGCGTTTCGATGAGGCGCTGGCCCTGCAGTTGGTGCTGGCCGAGCGCAGGCACGAGGTGTCCGGGCGCCGGGCGCGCGCCTGTGCCCCGCGCGCCGACGGCATCGCCGCCGCGTTCGACCAGCGTCTGCCCTTCGATCTGACCGCGGGGCAGCAGCAGGTTGTGGCCGAGATCTCCGCCGACCTGGCCCGTGAGCAGCCGATGCACCGGTTGTTGCAGGGTGAGGTGGGCTCCGGCAAGACGATCGTGGCCCTGCACGCCATGCTCCAGGTGGTGGACGCGGGATTGCAGTGCGCGCTGCTCGCCCCGACGGAAGTGCTCGCCGCGCAGCACTATCGGTCGTTGCGCGGCATGCTCGGCGAACTTGGCGCCGCGGGTGAACTGGGCGCGGCCGATCACGCCACCCGCGTGGTGCTGGTGACCGGCTCGATGTCGGCCGCGGCCAAGAAGGCCGCGCTGCTGGAGGCGGTGACCGGCGATGCGGGCATCGTGATCGGCACGCACGCGCTGATCCAGGACAACGTCGAATTCTTCGATCTCGGCATGGTGGTGGTCGACGAGCAGCATCGTTTCGGCGTGGAGCAGCGAGATGCCCTGCGCGCCAAGGCCAAAACGGGCACCAGCCCGCATCTGCTGGTGATGACCGCGACCCCGATCCCGCGCACCATCGCCATGACCACGCTCGGCGATCTGGAGACTTCCACGCTGACCGAACTGCCGAGGGGCCGCTCACCGATCGTCTCCAAAGTAGTGCCCCGCAGGCTGCATCCGAACTGGGTGGATCGCGCCTGGGAACGGATCGTGGAGGAGGTGTCCGCCGGTCGCCAGGCGTATGTGGTGTGTTCGCGCATCGGCGACGACGAGGAGCCGGCGGGCAAGTCGCGCAACGGACGCTCGAAGTCCGGCGACGGTGAGAAGGACGGCCCGACCACACAGGCGGTGCTCGACGTGTTCGAGATGCTGCGCGGCGGCCCGCTGTCCGGCGTGCGGGTCGGCCTGCTGCACGGCCGACTGCCCGCCGACGAGAAAGACCAGGTGATGCGGGCGTTCAACGACGGATCGGTGGACGTGCTGGTGTGCACCACCGTCGTCGAGGTCGGCGTGGACGTGCCCAACGCGACGGTGATGGTGATCGTGGATGCCGACCGGTTCGGCGTCAGCCAGCTGCATCAGCTGCGCGGCCGCATCGGCCGGGGCAAGCACCCCGGGTTGTGCCTGCTGGTGACGGATGCCGCGCCGGGCGGGTCGGCCATGGCGCGCCTGGACGCGGTCGCCGCCACCACTGACGGCTTCGAACTCTCGGTGCTCGACCTGCGGACCCGCCGCGAGGGCGACGTGCTCGGCGCCGCTCAGTCCGGCACGGCCCGCTCGCTGCGCCTGCTGTCGCTGCTGGACGATCTCGAGGTGATCACGGCCGCCCAGGAATTCGCCCGGGCCGTGGTGGCGTCCGATCCGGGGCTGAGCAGGCATCCCGGCCTGGCCGGAATGATGCACGCGGCGGTGGACTCCGAGCGGCTGGAGTACCTGGCCAAGTCCTGATGCCGCGCGCCATCGACGCGGCCGGGCGGGCCGATCAGGGCGATCTACCCGTGAACGAGCTATCTACCCGTGAACGAGCCGGACCCCATCGGCCACGGTCACCGTCCGAGCCGCGGATAGGGCAGGTCGGTACTGGTGTGCTCGGCGACCGCCAACGGACTGCCGATGTGCGGGAAGGCGCGCTGCGGGCAGGCGGGGCGTTCGCACACCTTGCAGCCCGCGCCGATCGGGACCGAGGCCGCCGGGTCGTCCAGCTGCAATCCGGCCGAGTACACCAAGCGGTCGGCGTATTCGACATCGCAGCCGAGGCCGATCGCGAAGTTCTTCGCGGCGGTGCCGAACCCGTGCGGGGCGATCGCGGCGGTGCGGGCCACCCACAGATAGCGGCGGCCGTCGGGCATCTCGGCCACCTGGGTCAGGATCCGGCCGGGGTTCGAGAAGGCCTCGTGCACCACCCACAGCGGGCAGCTGCCGCCGACCCGGGAGAAATGGAACGCGGTCGCGGACTGACGCTTGGAGATGTTGCCCGCCCGGTCGGTGCGCACGAAGAAGAACGGGACGCCGCGCTGGCCCTGTCGCTGCAGCGTGCTGAGCCGATGGCAGATGGTCTCGAACCCGACTTCGAAACGCAGACTCAGCAGGTCGATGTCGTAGTGCAGTTCCTCGGCCGAGCGAAGGAATCGCCCGTACGGCAGCACCAGCGCGCCCGCGAAGTAGTTGGCCAGCCCGATCCGTGCCAGTGTGCGCGACTCGCCGTTGAGCGACGGGCTCTCGGCCAGCACGGCATCCAATTCGGCCCCGTACAACAGGAAGCCGAGGGTGGTTGCGATCTGGAAGGCGCGCTGGCCGGGCCGCAACCGGCGGGCGAGCGTGAGCGTCCGGGTCTCCGGGTCGTAGTGCCGCTTGGGGACGGCGGGGTCGGCGCCGTCGCCCCGCACCAGGACGGTGACCCCGGCGCGTTCCTCGGCGATGCGGGCGAGCTGGCGATCGAGCGAGCCGATGGTGAGCCCGGAGTTCTCGAACAGCTGCTCCGCGGCGATGTCGAGCTGCGGAATGTGGTTGTGGTGGTCGTAGAAGAAGTCGCGCACGTCCTCATAGGGCATGGGCACTCCCGGTGCGCCGGCGGGCGCGGAGACCCGCGCGGACAGCAGGTCGAGTTGATCGGTGGCGGCGCGTAGTCGGCGATGCATCGCCACGACGATCCGCGCGACCTCCGGCTGGCGGGTGGCCAACTCCTCCACTTCGGTCAGCGGCGCGGTGTGCCCGCCCGCGGCGTCGATGAGTACTTCGTGCAGGTCCGACACGAGCCGCGCGTCGGAATCGGCGGCGAAGAACTGGACGTCGAGGTCGAAGGTGGAATTGAGTTTCAGCAGTACGGGAATGGTGAGTGGGCGCTGGTCGCGCTCGAGCTGATTGAGGTAGCTCGGCGACAGATCCAGCGATTTCGCCAGAGCCGCCTGAGTCATCCTCCGCTCTTCGCGCAATCGCCGAAGCCGGGCGCCCGCATACATCTTGCGCACGTGCACGATGGTAGCTGCGATCATTCGCAATCATCGCAAAAACACGCGTTATTACCCGCGAAAATATGCTTTTGCAAGGTGTTCAGCAATGTATTCGATCTGCGTAGCGTGCGAAGAGAGGTTTTGCCGCCGTGTCGTGGAGGATGCATGAAAATACACACCGTACGGGCCCGTTCCGCCGCCGAGGAGTTCCCGCGGTCGGATCATCTCGCGACGAAGATCGCCGAAGTGGCCGCGGACCCGGTCGAAGTCACCCCCGAAGCCGGCGCGATGATCGTCAACCGGATCATCGACAACGCCGCGGTAGCCGCCGCGTCGCTGACCCGCCGCCCGGTGGCCGCGGCGCGCGCCCAGGCCACCGCACAGCCCTACTCGCCGCGCGCAGGTCGCCGCGGCGCGACGGTGTTCGGTTTGCCCGTCCGGCAGCGGGTTTCGCCCGAATGGGCCGCGTGGGCCAATGGCGTCGCGGTGCGGGAGCTGGATTTCCACGACACGTTCCTCGCCGCGGAGTACTCGCATCCCGGTGACAACATTCCGCCGATCCTCGCCGTCGCCCAGCATCTCGGCCGCAGTGGCGCCGATCTGATCCGCGGGCTGGCCACCGGCTACGAGATCCAGATCGATCTGGCTCGCGGGATCTGCCTGCACGAGCACAAGATCGACCATGTCGCCCACCTCGGCCCCTCCGCGGCGGCCGGTATCGGAACGCTGCTGCGGCTCGACACCGAAACCATCTACCAGGCGCTCGGCCAGGCACTGCACACCACCACGGCGACGCGGCAATCCCGCAAAGGCGAGATCTCCAGCTGGAAGGCCTACGCTCCGGCGTTCGCGGGGAAAGCGGCGGTGGAGGCGGTGGATCGCGCGCTGCGGGGCGAGGGTGCGCCCGCGCCGATCTGGGAGGGCGCCGACGGCGTGATCGCCCGGCTGCTGGGCGGGCCGGACGCCGAATACCGGGTGCCGCTGCCAGGTCCGGGCGAGGCCAAGCGGGCGATCCTGGACAGCTACACCAAAGAGCATTCGGCCGAATATCAGAGCCAGGCGCCGATCGATCTGGCCCGGCGGATGCGCGCGCGGATCGGGGACCCGGATCAGATCGCCTCGATCGTGCTGCATACCAGTCACCACACGCATGTGGTGATCGGCACCGGCTCCGGTGACCCGCAGAAGTTCGATCCGCACGCCAGTCGCGAAACCCTCGACCACTCGGTGCCCTATATCTTCGCGGTCGCGCTGCAGGACGGGACCTGGCACCACGAGCGGTCGTACGCGCCGGAGCGGGCGCGACGCCCGGACACCGTCGCGCTGTGGCGCAAGATCAGCACGACCGAGGATCCGGACTGGACCCGCCGATACCACGCCACCGATCCCCGTGAGAAGGCGTTCGGCGCCCGGGCTGTCGTGACGCTGCGGAGCGGGGAGACGATCGTCGACGAGTTGGCGGTCGCCGACGCGCATCCGCTCGGGGCGCGTCCCTTCGGCCGAGCGCAATACATCGCCAAGTTCCGGGATTTGGCCGAGGGAGTGCTCGCCGAGGACGAACAGGAGCGCTTCCTCGACGCGGCCCAGCGGACGCCGGAGCTGGCCCCCGGCGAGCTGGACCAGTTGAGTTTCACCGTGTCCGAGCAGGTGCTGAGCCGGGCGCCGCGTATTCCGGACGGGGTCTTCTGATGCGGGCGCCGGTTCTCGTCCGGGATCACCGTGGGCGCCGCGAGGACGCGCTCGGCGTGGCGGGTGGTCACGATCGGGCCGTCGAAGGGGGCATCGCAACGCGCGTCGGTGATGCCGGTGAGCCTTCGGCAGCGTGGAGCGGGCCAGCGCTGAACGCAGGGCGGTGGGTACGGTGACCGGCCTGCTGTCGTCGGCGGCGAGCGCGGAACAGAAGCGCGTGGCGTTCCGGGCCGGTCTGGCCTCCGGACGCATCCAGCGACTGCCGGGCGCCTTCGACCCGTTGGTGGCCCGAGTGGTCCAGGAGATCGGGTTCGAAGGCGTATACGTCTCGGGGGCGGTGCTGGCGGCCGAGCTGGCCCTGCCCGACATCGGGCTGACCACCCTCGGCGAGGTGGCCGCGCGTGGGCAGCAGATCGCACGCGCGACCGAGCTTCCGGTGCTCATCGACGCGGACACCGGCTTCGGGGAGCCGATGAACGCCGCGCGCACCGTGACCCTCCTGGAGGACGCCGGACTGGCGGGCTGCCACATCGAAGACCAGGTCAACCCGAAGCGTTGCGGGCACCTCGACGGCAAGTCCGTGGTGGCGGTCGAGGAGATGGTGCGGCGGTTGCGCGCCGCCGTGTCGGCTCGGCGCGACCCGAACTTCGTCGTCTGCGCCCGCACCGACGCACGCGCCACCGAGGGATTGGCCGCCGCGATCGATCGGGCCCAGGCCTACGCGGACGCCGGTGCGGACCTGATCTTCACCGAAGCGCTGGCCGACGCGTCGGAGTTCGCGCGATTCCGTGCCGCTGTGCCAATTCCCTTGCTGGCGAACATGACCGAGTTCGGAAAGTCCCAGCTGTTGACCGCGCGTCTGCTCGAGGATCTCGGTTACAACGCGGTCATCTATCCGGTGACCACCTTGCGGCTGGCCATGCACGCCGTCGAGAACGGGCTACGCGAGATCGACCGCACCGGGACGCAGGCCGCGCTGCTCGACCGTATGCAGCACCGGTCCCGCCTCTACGAACTGCTGCGCTACCAGCGCTACAGCGAATTCGACGCAGGAATATTCACCTTCACCGTGAGCGAGTGACGACATGACCGAGATCAAGAAGGGCCTGGCGGGCGTGGTGGTCGACACCACCGCCGTATCGAAGGTGGTCGCGGAGACCAACTCTCTGACCTATCGCGGCTACGCGGTGCCGGATCTGGCGCGGCACTGCGGCTTCGAGGAGGTCGCCTATCTGCTCTGGTACGGCGAACTGCCGGACGCCGCGCAACTGGAACTGCTGTGCCGGCGCGAGCGCGCCCAGCGCCGGATCGATCGGTCCGTGCTGTCGCTGGTCGAGAAGATGCCCGACTCGTGTCATCCGATGGACGTGGTGCGGACGGTGGTGAGTTATCTGGGCGCCGAGGATCCGGAGGAGGATCTCACCGGCGTCCCCGCCCGGCGGGCGCTGCTGGCCAAGGCGCTGCGCTTGACCGCGATGCTGCCGACCGTCATCGCGGCCGACATGCGCAGGCGGCGCGGGCTGAATTTCGTCGCGCCGCACTCCCACCTGGGCTTCGCGGAGAACTTCCTGAACATGTGCTTCGGCGCGGTACCCGATCCACGCATCGTCCGGGCGTTCGAGACCTCGCTGATCCTGTACGCGGAACACGGTTTCAACGCCTCGACCTTCGCCGCCCGGGTGGTCACCTCCACCCGATCGGACATCTACAGCGCGGTCACGGCGGCGATCGGCGCGCTGAAAGGCCCGCTGCACGGCGGTGCCAACGAGGCCGTCATGCACGCGCTGCTGGAGATCGGCGAACCGGAACTCGCCGGTGAATGGCTGCGCGCCAAGCTCGCCGACAAGCAGAAAGTGATGGGATTCGGGCATCGGGTCTACAAGCACGGCGACTCCAGGGTGCCGACCATGCGGGCACAGTTGGCGCAGGTCGCGGCGGTGACCGGGGGCGAGCGGTGGCTGCGCGTGGGCGCCGCGCTGGAACGCGCGATGGACGAGGCCACCGGTATCGAGCCGAACCTGGATTTCCCGGCAGGGCCCGCCTACTACCTGATGGGCTTCGACATCGCGATGTTCACGCCGATCTTCGTGATGAGCCGGATCACCGGCTGGACCGCGCACATCATCGAGCAGGCGGCGTCGAACGCGCTGATCCGGCCGCTGTCGGAGTACATCGGCGTACCGCAGCGCGACCTGGCGGTGAGCCACTGACCGGAGGGGGCGGGCCGGTTCCCTTCCGTGCCGAGCAATTGCTTGGTTGAATGGTGCGGTCCGGCAGCAGGAAGTGAGCAGAGCGAATGCCCGATCCCGACGAACTGGTGCGTGCGATGTGCCGAAGCTGGTCCGACCCCGATCCGGATCGGATCAGCGCGTACTTCGCCGAGGACGCCGTCTACCACAACATCCCGATGGAACCCATCGTCGGCCGCGCCGCCATCCGTGACTTCATCGCGGGCTTCCTGACCACCTTCGACGCCATCGACTTCGACATCCACCACCAGGTCGCTTCCGGCGCCGTAGTGATGAACGAGCGCACCGACACCCTCCGCTCCGCCGGACGTGAGACCCCGCTCCCCGTCATGGGCTTCTTCGAAGTCGCCGACGGCGAGATCACCGTGTGGCGCGATTACTTCGACATGGCCGCGATCAACCGGGCCTTCGGCCTGTAGAGCGGCACTCGGTCGAACAGATCGTGCTCGGACTCCGCGAATTCTCCGATTATGCGGAACCGAATCGCGAGTACGTGCGTCGAAAGTAGGCAAGAGGGGAAAGACGGTGTCGTGGTCGACTTGTGAGGAGGGGTAGCCGATGGAGCGTTGTTCCGGGTGTCATACGGCGTGGCGGCGGGGGATGCGGGCGCGGGCACGGGAGTTGCCGGTGATGCGGCGGGAGGAACCGTGTGATCGATACACCCTGCGGCGGCGGCAGCCCCCACGGCCGGAGCCGCAATCCGACTGAAGCGTCCGTGATTCGGTGCCCCCTCCGGCGAGCGAAGGGGGCACCGATCAACGATCGGCGGGCAGGCTTACCGCACGGCCGCCGCGGCGGCGACCATGTTGCGCAGGGAGGCTTCCACCTCGACGCGTTCCCTGGTCTTCAAACCGCAGTCCGGATTCACCCAAAGCCGCTCGGCCGGAACGGCTTTCAGCGCCGCCCGCAACGAGGTGGTGATCTCCTCCACGCTGGGCACCCGCGGTGAGTGGATGTCGTACACGCCGGGGCCGACCCCGAGGTCGAATCCCGCCGCGTTCAGGTCGTCGAGCACCTCCATGCGGGAGCGCGCCGCCTCGATGGACGTGACATCGGCGTCCAGCCCGGCGATCGCATCGATCACCTCGCCGAATTCCGAGTAGCACAGATGCGTGTGGATCTGCGTCGCATCGGAAACCCCCGACGTGGCGAGCCGGAACGACTGCACCGACCACTCCAGGTACCCGGGCTGATCGGCCCTCCGCAGCGGGAGCAGCTCACGCAAGGCGGGTTCGTCCACCTGGATGATCCGGATGCCCGCCGACTCCAGGTCCACGGTCTCGTCCCGGATGGCCAGCGCCACTTGGCGGGCGGACTCGCCCAGCGGCTGGTCGTCGCGCACGAACGACCACGCCAGAATGGTCACCGGGCCGGTCAGCATGCCTTTCACCGGCTTGTCGGTGCACGACTGGGCGTACCCGATCCAGTCGACGGTCATCGGCTCCCGCCGCGCGACGTCACCGAACAGGATCGGCGGCCGCACGCAGCGCGTCCCGTAGGACTGCACCCACCCGTGCTCGGTCGCCGCGAACCCGTCGAGTTGCTCGGCGAAGTACTGCACCATGTCGTTGCGTTCCGGCTCGCCGTGCACCAGCACGTCCAGCCCCAGTTCTTCCTGAAGTGCGATGACCTCCGCGATCTCGGCGCGCATCCGGCGCACGTACTCCGCCTGGTCGATCTCGCCCTTGCGCAGCGCGGCGCGCGCCAGCCGGATGGCCGAGGTCTGCGGATAGGACCCGATGGTCGTGGTCGGCAGCGCAGGCAGCCGCAAACGGTCCCGTTGCAGTTCCCGGCGTTGTTCGGCGGGCGCGCGGCGGGCGGCGTCCGGCCCGAGCGCGGCCAGCCGCGCACGTACCCGGGGATCGTTCAGCCGCGGATCCGACTTCCGCGACGCCAGCGCCGCGCGGACCGCGGCCAATTCCGCCTCGATCGCCGCCGAGCCCTCGCTCAGCCCGGTCGCGAGCAGGCGGACCTCGGTCACCTTTTCCGCGCCGAACGCCAGCCAGGATCGCAGACGCTCGTCCAACCGCGTCTCCGCGGCCAGCGCGTACGGCACGTGCAGCAACGAGCACGAGCTCGAAACCGCCACGTGCCCGGCGGATCCCAGCAACGTACCGAGAGTGGCCGCGGCTCGGTCGAGATCGGTGCGCCAGACGTTGCGCCCGTCCACCACCCCGGCGACGACCAGCTTGCCGGTCAGCGCGGGCACGGCCGCCACCGCGGCGACGTCGACGCCGGAGGTGAAGTCGAGGGCGACTCCTTCTATTCCGGTGCGCGCCAGCGCCGGGAGCGCGGCGTCCGGATGACCGAAGTAGGTCGCGACGAGAATCGCCGGGCGCTCGGCGGCGTCGGCGAGCTCCTCGTAGGTGACCCGCAGCAGGTCGATCTCCTCCGCCGTGAGGTCGGTGACCAGCACCGGCTCATCGATCTGCACCCACTCGGCGCCGGCGACGGCGAGCCTGCGCAGCAGTTCGCGGTACAGCGGCAGCAGTTCGATCAGCCGGGCGAGTGCCGAGCCCCCGGTCGCCTTCGCCAGCTTCAGGAACGTGAGCGGGCCGATCACCACCGGCCGGGCGGGCACGCCCAGCTCGAGCGCCTCGCGCACTTGCGCCAGCAGTTTCTCCGGGTGCAACGAGAACGCGGTCTCCGGGCCGATCTCCGGCACCAGATAGTGGTAATTGGTGTCGAACCATTTGGTCATCTCCAGGGGCTCGACCGTGTCGGTGCCGCGCGCGGCGGCGAAATACCGGTCCAGCGGATCCGTGATCCCTGCGACGCGGGGCGGCAGCGCGCCCAGCAGTTCGGCGGTGTCGAGCATCTGGTCGTAGTAGGAGAACGTGCCGACGGGGATCGAGTCCAAGCCCGCGGCTCGCAATTCGGCGAACTGGGCCTGCCGCAGGTCGCGCGCCACGGCGTGTAACCGGCCCGCGTCGATCTTGCTCGCCCAATAGGCTTCGGTAGCCCGCTTCAGTTCGCGTCGTGGCCCCACTCGTGGAAGCCCGAGAACCGTCGCGGTGAACGGCTTCTGCTGTGCAACAGTCACGATGTTTCTCCATTGCTGAGGACGAAAGCCATCGCCATACGGGCAGGCGGAGAACCTTATGACATGCCGGTGATATTCCCGGCCGAGAAGCCCCGACACGTCAGCTGGTGATCCGCGCGCCCAATCCACGAGGCGGTGGCCGCCGGGTACGGCGTACCCGGCACGGCTGGCAGGTCTTCGGACTCGCGGGCACCGGCCGTGCGGGCCGGCGTACGCCGGAATGCTCCCGATGGCCGACCTACTGGCCGTCGCTTCCCGAGTCGCGGACCTTCCGGCCCGGTGAACTCAGTGCCTGGTGACGGCGGTCGTTCCTGCATACCGCTGCGGGACAGTCCCGGATTCTCACCGGGTTCCCTCTCACCCGCCGTGCGTCGCCGCACAGGCGGGCTCGACTCCGTCGCGCGACGTCGGGGCTCCATCTCGTCGCGCTGCGGTGAACCAGCTGCGCTCTCAGCATAGGACGCGGTGGGACGAGCACACCGAACCGGACCCGGTTACCGAGCAGCGCACCGGTTGCCGGCGCGGCCATTTGTATCGGCACGGTGAACGCAACTTCGCAACGGTGCTAGTCGGCTTTGTGAAAAAGTTCGCGAAGGGGGATTCCGTGTCGGTGCGGTTCACGCAGCCGGGTACCTTAGGTCAATGTTCTCGAAAGTCTTGGTTGCCAACCGTGGCGAGATCGCCATCCGAGCCTTCCGCGCGGCTTACGAACTCGGCATCGGGACGGTCGCCGTGTTTCCCTACGAGGACCGCAATTCGGTCCATCGATTGAAGGCGGCGGAGTCGTACCAGATCGGCGAACCCGGCCATCCGGTGCGGGCCTACCTGTCGATCGAGGCGATCATCGAGGCGGCCAAGTCCGCGGGCGCCGACGCGATCTACCCGGGATACGGATTCCTGTCGGAGAACCCGGATCTGGCGGCGGCGTGTGCCCGCGAGGGCATCACCTTCATCGGACCGTCGGCCGAGGTCCTCGAACTGGCGGGTAACAAGGCGCGCGCCATCGCGGCGGCCAAGGCGGCCGGCCTGCCGGTGTTGCGTTCGAGCGCACCGTCCTCGGATGTGGAGGAACTGCTGGCCGCGTCGCGCGAGCTGGAGTACCCGATCTTCGTCAAGGCGGTCGCCGGCGGCGGCGGTCGCGGGATGCGCCGGGTCGCCGCGCCCGAGCAGTTGCGCGAGTCGATCGAGGCGGCTTCGCGGGAGGCGGAGTCGGCGTTCGGCGACCCGACGGTGTTCCTGGAGCAGGCGGTGGTGAATCCCCGCCATATCGAGGTGCAGATCCTGGCCGACCAGCACGGGAATGTGATGCACCTGTTCGAGCGGGACTGTTCGGTGCAGCGCAGGCATCAGAAGGTGATCGAGCTGGCGCCCGCGCCGAATCTGGACCCCGCGCTGCGGGAACGGATCTGCGCCGACGCGGTCGCCTTCGCCAGGCAGATCGGCTACTCGTGCGCGGGCACCGTGGAGTTCCTGCTGGACGAGCGCGGCAACCACGTCTTCATCGAGATGAACCCGCGCATCCAGGTGGAACACACGGTGACCGAGGAGATCACCGACGTCGACCTGGTGCAGTCGCAGCTGCGCATCGCGGGCGGCGAGTCGCTCGAGCAGTTGGGGCTGAGCCAGGACGCGGTGACCATCCGGGGCGCGGCGTTGCAGTGCCGGATCACCACCGAGGATCCGGCCAACGGGTTCCGCCCCGACACCGGCCGCATCACCGCCTACCGCACGCCCGGCGGCGCGGGCATCCGCCTGGACGGTGGCGCCAACTTGGGCGCCGAGATCGGCGCCTACTTCGACTCCATGCTGGTCAAGCTCACCTGCCGGGGCCGCGACTTCGGTGCGGCGGTGGCGCGGGCGAGCCGGGCGCTGGCGGAATTCCGGATCCGCGGCGTGGCCACCAACATTCCCTTCCTGCTGGCGGTGCTGGACGATCCCGACTTCAAGGCGGGCCTGGTCACCACCTCGTTCATCGAGGAGCGCCCGCAGCTGCTGACGTTGCGCCAATCCGCCGACCGCGGCACCAAGATCCTCGACTATCTGGCCGACGTCACCGTGAACAAGCCGCACGGCGAGCGGCCGACCACGGTGTACCCGCACGACAAACTCCCCGCCATCGATCTGAGCGTGCCGCCGCCGGACGGCTCCCGGCAGCGGCTGCTGCAGCTGGGACCGGAAGGGTTCGCGCGGGCGCTGCGCGAGCAGAAGGCGGTCGGCGTCACCGACACCACCTTCCGGGACGCGCACCAGTCGCTGCTGGCCACCCGCGTGCGCACCAACGGCCTGCTCGGGGTCGCGGGACATGTGGCGCGATTGACCCCGGAGTTGCTGTCGATCGAGGCATGGGGCGGAGCCACCTACGACGTGGGCTTGCGGTTCCTCTACGAGGATCCGTGGGAGCGGCTGGCGGCGTTGCGGGAAGCGATCCCGAACATCTGCCTGCAGATGCTGCTGCGTGGCCGCAACACCGTCGGCTACACCCCGTACCCGGAGGCGGTGACCCGCGCGTTCGTCTCCGAGGCGACCGCCACCGGCATCGATATCTTCCGGATCTTCGACGCGCTCAACAACGTCGACCAGATGCGTCCGGCCATCGACGCGGTGCGGGAGACCGGTACCGCGATCGCCGAAGTCGCCATCAGCTACACCGGCGACCTGTCGAATCCGGACGAGACGCTCTACACCCTGGACTACTACCTGAAGCTGGCCGAGCAGATCGTGGACGCGGGCGCCCACGTGCTCGCGATCAAGGACATGGCGGGTCTGCTGCGCGCTCCGGCCGCGACCACGCTGGTCACCGCGTTGCGCAGCAATTTCGATCTGCCGGTGCACGTGCACACCCACGACACGCCCGGCGGGCAGCTGGCCACCTACCTGGCCGCGTGGCAGGCAGGCGCCGACGCCGTCGACGGTGCGAGCGCCGCGATGGCGGGCACGACCAGCCAGCCCGCGCTCTCGGCGATCGTCGCCGCGGCCGCGCACAGCGAATACGACACCGGGTTGAACCTGCAGAACGTGTGCGACCTGGAGCCGTACTGGGAGGCGCTGCGGAAGGTGTACGCGCCCTTCGAATCCGGACTGCCCGCGCCCACCGGTCGCGTCTACACCCACGAGATTCCGGGCGGTCAGTTGTCGAACCTGCGTCAGCAGGCCATCGCGCTCGGACTGGGCGACCGGTTCGAGGAGGTCGAGGCGAAATACGCCGCCGCCGACCGGTTGCTGGGCCGCTTGGTGAAGGTCACCCCGTCCTCGAAGGTCGTCGGTGACCTGGCGCTGGCGCTGGTCGGCACCGGCGTCGACGTCGAGGACTTCGCCGCGGACCCCGGCCGCTACGACATCCCGGATTCGGTGATCGGGTTCCTGCGCGGCGAACTCGGCACCCCCGCCGGTGGCTGGCCCGAACCGTTCCGCAGCAAAGCGCTGGCCGGGCGCGGCGCGGCCAAGCCCGAGACACCGTTGACGCCCGCGGATGAGAAAGGCCTGGCCGGTACCTCCGAGGAGCGCCGGGCGACGTTGAACCGGCTGCTGTTCCCCGGGCCCACCGCCGAATTCCTCGCCCACCGCGAGAAGTACGGCGACACCTCGGGTCTGTCGGCCAACCAGTTCTTCTACGGCCTGCGCCGCGGCGAGGAACACCGGGTGCAGCTGGAGAAGGGCGTCACCCTGCTCATCGGCCTGGAAGCCATCTCCGAACCCGACGAGCGCGGCATGCGCACGGTGATGTGCATCCTCAACGGGCAGCTGCGGCCGATCTCGGTCCGCGACCGGTCGATCGCCAGCGAGATCCCCGCCGCGGAGAAAGCCGACAAAGCCAACCCCGGCCACGTCGCGGCGCCGTTCGCCGGTGTCGTCACACTCGCGGTGTCCGAAGGCGATTCGGTCGCGGCGGGCGACACCATCGGCACCATCGAAGCGATGAAGATGGAAGCCGCGATCACCGCGCCCCGGGCGGGCACCGTCGGCCGCGTCGCCATCGGCGCTGTGCAACAGGTCGAAGGCGGCGACCTGCTCATCGAGCTGGCGGTCCGGGAGTCGTCCGCCGGATGACGCGGATCGTCGCCGGAACGGCGGGCGGGCGGCGCCTCCGGGTGCCGCCCTCGGGCACCAGGCCGACCTCCGACCGGGTGCGGGAGGCGCTGTTCAGCGCGTTGGACGCCCGGCTGGACTTCGCGGGCACGCGCGTGCTGGACCTGTACGCGGGTTCCGGCGCGCTCGGGCTCGAGGCGCTGTCTCGGGGCGCGCAGCACGCGCTGCTGGTCGAGTCCGACCGCAAGGCAGCGGCGGTGGTTCGCGGCAATATCGCCGAGCTGGGGCTGCCCGGCGCCGAATTGCGCGTCGCGACGGTGGCCGGTGTGCTGCAACTGGGTGGGGCGGGCGTTTTCGACGTGGTGTTCTCCGACCCGCCCTACGCGGTGGACGACGCCGCGGTCCTCGCCGACCTGCGTGCGCTGACCGAGCACGGCTGGCTGCGTCCCGGAGCGTTCGTCGTCCTGGAGCGTTCGGCGCGATCGCCCGAAACGGCTTGGCCCGCAGACTTCGTCCCGGCCAAGTCGCGCCGATACGGCGAAACGCGCATCGATCTGGCGGAGTACGAGCCGGACGCGTAGGCGCGGAACCGGTCGCTCGGGCCCGGCCGCGTGCGTCCTGCTAGCGTCGCCTCATGGCAGGAGCACTGTGCCCCGGGTCGTTCGACCCCGTGACCCACGGACACCTCGACGTCTTCACCCGGGCCGCGGCCCAGTTCGACGAGGTCGTCATCACCGTCATGATCAATCCGAAGAAGCAGGGCATGTTCACCGTCGAGGAGCGCATCGAGATGCTGCGCGAGTCGACCGCGCACCTGGGCAACGTGCGGGTGGAGTCGTGGCAGGGCCTGCTGGTGGACTTCGCCCGCGAGCAGGGCATCACCGCGATCGTGAAGGGCCTGCGCGACGCGGGCGACTTCGGCTACGAACTGCAGATGGCGCAGATGAACAAGAAGCTTTCCGGGGTGGACACGTTCTTCATCGCCACCAACCCGTCCTTCAGCTTCCTGTCCAGCTCACTGGTCAAGGAGGTCGCCGCGTACGGCGGCGACGTCACCGACATGCTGCCTCCCTCGGTGCACAAGCGCCTCGTCGACCGTCTGGCCGAGCGCAAGAGCTGACGGAGAACCGCACGCCCGACCTGCACCGCGAATTCCGCGAACGCCGATGCGGCGATGGGGATAGCCCTGACCCCGCGCGGCGGCGGAAACCTGTTACGGGTTGCCCACTACTCGGTCGGCGTCGACGGACCGTCGACCGCGACTCCGGTCGGGCGCACGCAGCTACTGATCACTCGAGTGCACGCAATCACTGATCACTGGAGCGCACGCAACCACTGGTCCCGCCTAGAAGACCAGGCCGCGCAGGGCGAGGAAACGCATGCCGCCGACCGCGGCGGTGATCCCCAGGATGGCGGCGGCCTGAGCGGTGTCGCCGATTCCGGGAGCCCACAGGCCGAGCGCGGCCAGTCCCGCGGTAGTGACGCCGAGGCCGACCAGCGCGAGCCCGCCGCCCTCCCACTGGGCGGTGAACCAGCCCACCCGTTGCGCGGCGTGGAAGGTGAGCTGCCGGTGCAGCTCGTTGGCGATCATGGTGCTGACCACCGAGCCGACGACGTTGGCGACCAGCGGGCCGACGCTGTGCATGGCGAAGAACAGCAGGACGTAGGCGATATTGCTGGATCCGCCGACCAGTGCGAAACGGATCAGCTGCGCGAAGGCGCGATCGCCGCGCAGATAACGGGTGAGCTGTCCGAACCTGGTCGCGACCGAGGTCGCCGGCAACACGGGGTAGGGGCCCACCCACGGCACGAAGAAGCTGGTGGCGCTTCCTCCCGCCGGTCGCGGTAGTTCCAGAACAGTCATCGTCTTTCCGATCGAACACAGGCCATCGGCGAGGACAACGGCGATGGTGATCGCCCGCTTCCCCCGTCGACTCTTGGCAGGTTCCGTTCATCGCGCGTATTCAGCGATCGCTGGCGCGTCGGAGCTTGTCAACATTCGACGGCAGGTTGCCCGTACCTCCGGCTTCCTGGTCCGCGATCCGGGGACCGCGGTAGGGGGTGAAGATCTTGGTCGACCTTCCAGAAGAATTTAACACGAAGCGGAGAGGTAGTCTCCACTTGATTTCTGTGGCGTGCGAGACACTGGCCCGACACACCGGAAAGTGACTCGGCACGAGCGGTGACGACGGGCACACTGGGGCTCGGCGGAAAGTTTCGCCGTGAGTCCGCAGGAGGGTAGTGAGCATGTATCGCGTATTCGAAGCGCTCGACGAACTGGTCGCCATCGTCGAAGAGGCCCGCGGCATCCCGCCGACCCGCAGCTGCATCGTGCCGCGCGGCGATGTGCTCGAGCTACTCGACGACGTCCGCGACGCGCTGCCCGGCGAACTCGACGACGCCCAGGACGTGCTCGACCATCGCGACAAGATCGTCTCCGATGCCAGGACCGCCGCCGAGACCGCGGTGACCGGCGCGAACGAACAGGCCGAGCACACCATCGGCTCCGCGCGCGAGGAAGCCGATCGCATCCTGGCCGACGCCAAGGCCCACGCCGACCGCATGGTCGCCGAGGCGAGCGCGCACGCCGATCGTCTGGTCGCCTCCGCTCAGGAGGCAGCCGATCGCGTGGTGGCCGAGGGAAACGCCGAATACGAGGCGGTGACCGGCCGGGCGCGCGTCGAGTCCGAGCGAATGATCGAGGCGGGCAAGGCCGCCTACGACCGCTCCGTCGCCGAAGGGCTCGCCGAGCAGGAGCGGCTGGTCACGCAGACCGAAGTGGTCCGCGCCGCGCACGCCGAATCGGCGCGGGTGATCGACGCCGCGCACGCCGAAGCCGATCGCCTGCGCGAGGAATGCGACCACTACGTCGACTCCCGGCTGGCCGATTTCGAGGAGACGCTGACCAGCACGCTGCGCACGGTCGGGCGGGGACGGCATCAGCTCCGCAGCGGTGCGGGCGCACCCGACTACGCCAGCGAATTCCGCAGGTAGCGGCGTCGATCGCGGTGGGGTGAGTTTGGGTCACCCCCGCATGATCGCGTATTGTTGAGTGGTTGCCCGTATCCCCTCGATCGTGAGCGAGTTCGTGATGTCCGCCGGTTCCGGTTCCGCGTCGCGTCCCAAGTCGGCCAAGCGCCGCTCCCCGGACGCTGGTTTCGCGCTGGACACCCGCAGCCTCGGCCGCAGGCCGGGGACCATGCGCGAGCTGCACCGCACCGTCACCACCGAGGAGCGGATCGGCCTGGATCTGATCGCCGTTCCCGTAGGCGCGCAGGTGGAGCTCGATCTGCAGTTGCAGGCGGTGTCCGAGGGTGTGCTGGTCACCGGGACGGTGACCGCGCCGATCGAAGGGGAGTGCTCGCGCTGCCTCGAGTCGTTCGGCGACGCGGTCACCCTCCGGCTGACCGAACTGTTCGCCTATCCGGACAGCACCACCGAGCAGACCACCGAGGACGACGAGATCTACCGCATGGTCGACGACCTCATCGATCTGGAGCCCGTGGTGATCGACGCGGTCGGTCTCGAGCTGCCGCTGCAGCCGCTGTGCACGCCGGACTGCGCGGGATTGTGCCCGGAATGCGGCGTACGGATGGCGATTGCGGGATCCGACCACCGGCATGAGATACTTGACCCTCGCTGGGCCGGACTGGCTAAGTTCGCCTCCGGATCGCCCGGCACCGGCAGCCCCGACGAGGGTGCGGCCGACCCAGACCACTGAGCAAGACCGATCAGCCGAACCGGCAGAGCAATCAGACAGAGGAGAAGTAGTCGTGGCCGTTCCCAAGCGCCGGATGTCCCGTTCCAACACCAGGTCGCGGCGCAGCCAGTGGAAGGCCACCGCGCCGACCCTGATCACCTGCCCGAACCGCGCCTGCGGCGAGAAGACCCTGCCGCACATCGCCTGCCCGTCCTGCGGCACCTACAAGGGCCGCCAGGTCACCGCCGCGGTCTGATCGTTCGACCTGTCGTAGCGACGTGACCGACGAACCCGACTCGTCCGGTGAACACGCGAGCCTGCTCGCCGCGTTGGGCGTCGATGTGCAGCCGGATCTGCTGCGTCTCGCGCTGACCCATCGGTCGTACGCGTACGAGAACGGTGGTCTGCCGACGAACGAGCGTCTCGAGTTCCTCGGCGACTCCGTGCTCGGACTGAGCATCACCGAACGGCTGTATCACGAGCATCCCTCGAAGAGCGAGGGTGAGCTGGCCAAACTGCGCGCGAGCGTGGTGAACATGCGCGCCCTCGCGGAAGTGGCCCGTGGGCTCGGCGAAGGCGGCCTCGGTGCGCACCTGCTGCTCGGCAAAGGTGAGGAACTCACCGGTGGCCGGGACAAGGAGAGCATCCTCGCCGACGGTATGGAGTCGCTGCTCGGCGCCGTGCACCTGGAGCACGGCATCGAAGTGGCTCGCTCCGTGGTGTTGCGGCTGTTCGCCGAGCTGCTCGAGCGTGGACCGCGCATGGGCGCGGGCCTGGACTGGAAGACGAGCCTGCAGGAACTCACCGCCGAGCGTGGTCTCGGCGTGCCCAGTTACGAGATCACCTCGACCGGGCCGGACCACGACAAGGAATTCACCGCCACCACGGTGGTCGGCGGACGTGCCTACGGGCAGGGTGTCGGCCGGTCCAAGAAGGAAGCCGAGCAGAAGGCCGCGGGGGCCGCCTACGAGGCGCTGACCGCCGAAACCTGACGTGCCCGAACTACCCGAGGTCGAGGTCGTGCGACGCGGGCTCGCCGAGCACGTGGTCGGCCGGGTTGTCGAATCGGTGGCGATCACCCATCCCCGCTCGGTGCGCCGCCATCTCGAAGGCGCCGCCGATCTCGCCGCCCGGCTGACCGGCCTGAAGGTCGAGTCGGCCGAGCGGCGCGGCAAATTCCTCTGGCTCACCTTCGACGACCCCGAAGCCGCCCTGGTCGTGCATCTCGGCATGAGCGGTCAAATGCTGGTCCAGCCCGCCGACGCGCCGCTGGAGAAGCACGCGCACATCCGGGCCACCTTCGGTGACGGCACCCAGCTGCGCTTCGTCGACCAGCGCACTTTCGGCGGCTGGGCGCTAGCGCCGCTGGTCG
Source organism: Nocardia niwae NBRC 108934 = DSM 45340 (assembly GCF_001613465.1). GTDB lineage: Bacteria > Actinomycetota > Actinomycetes > Mycobacteriales > Mycobacteriaceae > Nocardia > Nocardia niwae. The sequence goes on from NZ_BDCK01000017.1 coordinate 265,756, forward strand.
AGGTGGACGGCACCCTGGTGCCGCAGCCGGTCGCGCACATCGCCCGCGACCCGCTGGACCCGCGTTTCGACGTCGAGTCCGTGGTCGCCGTCATCCGGCGCAAGCAGACCGAGATCAAGCGTGTCCTGCTCGATCAAGGCGTCGTCTCCGGAATCGGCAACATCTACGCCGACGAGGCGCTGTGGCGCGCGAAGATCCACGGTGGCCGGCTCGCCTCGGGGCTGTCGCGGCCCGCGGTGCGCGGATTGCTGGCCGAAGTCGGCATGGTGATGGGGGAAGCGCTCGCCGCGGGCGGTACGTCGTTCGACGCGCTGTATGTGAACGTCAACGGCCAGTCGGGCTACTTCGAACGCTCCCTCGCCGTATACGGTCGGGAGCACGAACCGTGTCGCCGGTGTGGTGCGCCGATCATCCGGGAGCGGTTCATGAACCGCTCGTCCTACTCTTGTCCGCGCTGCCAGCCGAAGCCCCGCCGTCGCTAGCGCGGGCGAGCTACCGTTTCCTCAGGGCGGTTCGGAATGTCAGCCGACCGTGAGGAAGGGAAGCATGCGCAAGCTCACCTATTACGTCGCCTCGACGATCGACGGATTCATCGCCACCGAGGACGGCTCGGTCGACTTCTTCCCCGTCGGCGGCGATCACGGTCCGTCGATCAACGCGCAGTACCCCGAGACGCTGCCGACCAAGGTGCGCGAAGCGATCGGGCTGGAGGAACGCAATCGCTACTTCGACACGGTGCTGATGGGACGCAAGACGCACGACTTCGGGGTCCGCACCGGCACGTCGACTCCGTACGCGCACCTGCGGCAATTCGTGGTCTCGACCACACTGCCCGAGAGCCCGGATCCAGCTGTCGAGCTGATCTCGGAGAACCCGGTCGAGAAGGTCCGTGCGCTCAAGCGGGAGAGCGGACTGGGCATCTGGCTGTGCGGCGGCGGCGAACTGGCGCAGGCGCTGCTGCCGGAGATCGACCAGATCTTCCTCAAGCTCTATCCGATCGTGCTCGGCCGCGGGCGCGCGCTGTTCGGCGCCGGGTCGCGGCTGCCGGAACCGGCCAAATTCCGGGTGATCACCAGCACGGTGTTCGAGGACGGGGTGGCGTTCGTCAAATACAGCCGGGTGCCGTAGCAGGTGCCGGACCAGCATCCGAGTGGCATGCCGGACCGGGCCGCGGCGCCCGGTCCGGAGGCGGCGCTGCGGGAGATCGGTTTCTGGCTGGAGCGCTCCCGAGCGGAAACCCATCGGGTGAAGGCATACCGCCGCGCCGCCGAGGTCGTCGCCGGACTGTCCGCCGACGAGCGCGCGGCGCGGCGGGCGGCAGGCAACTGGACCGAGCTCGCGGGCATCGGACCCAAGACCGCCGCCGTCATCGACCAGGCGTACGCGGGTGAGGTGCCACGCTACCTGGCCGAGCTGCGCGCGGCCGCGCAGCCGATCGGAGCTCCGGGCAAGCCGCTGCGGGAACTGCTGCGCGGTGATCTGCACACGCACTCGAATTGGTCCGACGGCGGCAGCCCGATCGAGGAGATGATGCGGGTGGCGGCCGCGCTCGGGCACGAATACTGTGCGTTGACCGACCATTCGCCGCGCCTGACGGTGGCCAACGGCTTGTCCGCCGACCGGCTGCGCAAGCAGTTGGATGTGGTCGCCGAGCTCAACGAGCGGATGGCGCCGTTCCGCATCCTCACCGGCATCGAAGTGGACATCCTCGACGACGGCACCCTCGACCAGCAGGCGGACCTGCTGGCCCGGCTGGACATCGTCGTGGCCAGCGTGCACTCGCGTCTTCGCGACGACAGCGCGACCATGACCAAACGGATGGCGTACGCGGTCGCCGACCCCAATGTCGACGTGCTCGGTCACTGCACCGGCCGCCTGGTCACTGGTGGACGTGGCACCAGGCCGGAGTCGACGTTCGACGCCGAGGTGGTGTTCGAGGCATGCCGCACCTACGGCACCGCCGTGGAGATCAACAGCAGGCCCGAACGACTCGATCCCCCTTCGCGGTTGCTGCGACTGGCCGCCGAGATGGGTTGTCACTTCTCGATCGACACCGACGCGCACGCACCCGGGCAGCTCGACTGGCAGGGCTATGGCTGCGAGCGCGCCGTCGCGAACGGTGTCGCGGCAGAACAGGTGATCAACACGTGGCCGCTGGCGGATCTCCTCACCTGGACTCTCGCGCACGGGTGACCGCCGGGTCGACTATTGTCGGATAGTTCGATTTCGGCTGTGTCGGAAGGCGATTGCCGCCGAGAACGAGGGCCACACGATTGCTGGGGGTGGGATCAACTGGTGGGCGACTTTCCGCTCGAAATCGTACTCGCGCTCATCGGTATCGCCGTGCCCATCGGCGCGTTCCTGTGGGAGTTCGTCTTCGCCGGTCGTAGACGGCTCGGTTACCGGGTGCAGATGGACACGCCCGTCACCGGCGAGATCGACTCGGTGTTCCCCGGCGTGCTGCCGCAGCTGCGCCCCTCATCCGACGGCGCGACCCCGGACCTGAAGGACATCTCGGTCGTCCTGGTGCGCATCGAGAACAGCGGCGTCACGACGATCGATTCCCACGACTACAAGGCGCCGGACGCCGCGCGGATCGGTCTGCACTTGCGCTTTCCGCAGCGCCGGGTGATCGGGATGGCGGTGAACGAGCTCAGCGATCCCGCGCTGGCCGACAATCTCGACGCCGACTCCGGCATCGCGGTGCGCGAGGACACCAGTGGGCACATCGGCGTGATCGATCTGCCGAAGGTGCCGCTCGGTCCCGGCGATCACTACAAGATCCTGGCGATTCTGCAGCGTTCCGAAGGCGTCGGCGAATACCCGCAACCCGTATTGCGTGGCGGCATCAAAGGCGGCCGGCTCACCGAAACCCGCAGCCGCACCGGCATTCCTCTGATGATGATCGCGCTCACGGTGTTCCTGGTGCTGGTGATCGTCGTCCAGCTGGTGGTGGCCGCGGTGGACCCGTCGCCGACGCCGCTCGAGTGCGCCTCGGGCAAACTGACCGTGGTCGGGTCCTCGGCGTTCGGACCGGTGCTCGAGGAAGCCGCCGCGCAGTACCGCAAGCGGTGCATCGAGGCGGATTTCGCGTTCGGCTTCGAAGGCACCGAGCGCGGGCTCGACCGGCTCGCCGAGGAGGGCGCGGGCAACGCCGGGTTGCTCGCCATCACCGACGGCGCGAAGGGCAGCGGTTATCCGGCATTGGTACACCGCCCGCTCGCGTTGTCGCTGTTCGCCCTGATCGTGCATTCCGGCGTGGGGATCCGCGGTCTCACCGTCGCCCAGATCCAGGATCTGTACCGGGGCAAGATCGGCAACTGGCGTGCGGTTGGCGGTCCGGACCTGCCCGTGGTGCTGGTCAACCGCACTCCGGGTTCGGGTTCGCGAAACACCCTCGAGCGCAGGCTGCTCGACGGCTCCCAACCGGATCGCCCGCACATGAGCTGCACGGCGCTGAAGGGCACGGTCGTCACCGAGCCCGCGCACTGCGAGGTGCAGTTGACCGCCGATATGCGCAAGGCGGTGGCCGAGATCCCCGGCGCCATCGGCTATGCCGAGTTCTCGGAGGCCGTCGACGCTGGTCTGCCGACTGTCGTGATCGACGGTGTCGGCCCGGGCCGCGACGCCGCCGTGCGGCGCACCTATCCCTTCTGGGGAGTGGAATACGCCTACAGCAACGGCGAACTGCCCGGGGACTCGCTCGCCGCGAGTTTCCTGCACTTCCTGACCGATCAGACCGGCAAAGAGGTGCTGCGTGCGCACGGCAACGCGCCGTGCGCCGACCTGCCCGACCCGGGGCGCTGCCTACCGGATCAGTGAGTCCCGCTGGCGCGGCAGGCGCCGAGGTGTCGGTGGGCTGGGCGACGATGGTCGCATGACGAAACTCTCACTGCGCGAGCTGAATCGGGCGCTGCTGGTCCGCCAGAAGCTGGTGGAGCGGGTGCGCATGCCCCCGCTGGAACTCGTCCGGCAGCTGGTCGCGGTGCAGGGCCAGGAACCGAACTGGCCCTATGTGGGGCTGTGGTCGCGTCTGGCGGACTTCCGGCACGACGACCTGGCCGCGCTGCTGCGCGATCGCTCGCTGGTGCGTTCCACCATGATTCGCCGGACCGTGCACCTGGCCGACGCCGAGGACTATCGGTGGCTGCGGCCGACGGTGCAGTCCGTGGTCGTCGCGGCGCTGAAAACGCCGTACTTCCGGGACGAGATCGACGGCGTCGACTTGGCCGCGCTCGCCGCGGCCGGACGCGAACTGCTGGCCGGGCAGCACCTGCGCCGCCGCGAACTGGGCGACCTGCTCGCCCGGCGCTTCCCGGGCAGGCACCCGCGCAGACTCGCCGAAACCGTCGAGCTACTGGTGCCGTTGACGCACGGCCCCGAGACCGGCGCGTGGGGGCGATGGCGCAATCGGTTCGTCACGGTCGGGTCGGCCGAGGAATGGACGGGCACGCCGATGGCGGCGCCGCAGCCCGCGACGCTGGTGCTGCGTTACCTGGCCGCTTTCGGACCGGCCACGGTGACCGACATGCAGGCGTGGGCCGGCATCACCCGGCTGGCCGAGGTCGTCGACGATCTGCGCCCCCGGCTGCGCGTGTTCACCGACGACGAGCATCGCGTGCTGTTCGATCTGCCGGACGCGCCCTTGGCCGACCCGGAACTGCCTGTGCCCGTGCGTTTTCTGCCCGCCTTCGACAACGCGCTGCTCGGCCACAAGGACCGCCGCAGGATCGTCGGCGAAGAGGACCGCAAGCGCACCGCCAAGGAGGCCTCCGCGGGCGTTGCGGTGTACCTGGTCGACGGATTCGTGCACGGCCGCTGGTCGCTGGACGGCGCCACGCTGCGCATCGTTCCCTGGCACCCGCTGTCCGCCTCCGACGAGGCAGCGGTGCGAGCCGAAGCGGAAGATCTGCTGTCATTCGTCGTGGCGGGCGGCGACGCCACCCCGACCGACCACGATCCGCGGGTCGTCCTCGACGGGTGAGGCGCGCCTCGGCCGACAAGGCGGGGCCACCGGCTTACCCATCGGTTGCCGAACGAACGCTGGGCGGTGCGATTTTTCCCGAACTGTTTGGTTTGAACGACCCCGTCTGAGGTACCTCCCACTCGGCCCCCCTGCTCATGCCGACGGCGTGACCAGGCCAACCAAGCCCCATGGACGGCGGTGCAGCTAGGTCTTCACCCCCGCCGCGGCGGCCACTTAGTTCAGTTCGGCGCCCGGTACTCCGAGTGCTGGGTGAATGCGAGTGAGTGCTACTTGGTTGTCCCTGGAAGGAGGGTCATGAGCGCGCTTTCCGTGCCGATTTCCGCGCAGGCGTCGTCCGATCTGGAGATGCCGGCGTGCGACTACTTGTCGACAGATCGTTCGAGCGGCCCGTTTCGCATCGCGATGGTCGTGCCGCCGTACTTCGACGTGCCGCCCAAGGCATACGGCGGTGTCGAGGCCGTGGTGGCCGATCTTGTCGACGCATTGGTGGCCCGTGGCCATGACGTCACGCTGTTGGGCGCCGGGGAGCCAGGGACGAAGGCCAAGTTCGTGCCGGTGTGGGAGCGAGCGCTGCCCGAGCGCCTCGGTGAGCCGTTCCCCGAGGTCGTGCACGCGCTGCGGGTGCGCCGCGCGATCGAGAAGCTCGTGGCCACATCGGGTATCGACCTGGTGCACGACCACACCTTCGCGGGCCCGCTCAACGCGTCCGTCTTCCACAACATGGGCCTGCCTACGGTGCTCACCGTGCACGGGCCGGTGGAGGACGACATCTACCGCTATTACCAGGATCTCGGCGACGAGGTGGCGCTGGTGGCGATCAGCGACCGCCAGCGCGAGCTGGCGCCGGGTCTGAACTGGGCCGGGCGCGTGCACAACGCGCTGCACGTCGACGACTGGCCGTTCCGCGTGGAAAAGGACGACTACGCGCTGTTCCTCGGCCGGTTCAACGAGTGCAAGGCGCCGCACCTGGCGCTGGAAGCCGCGCACGCCGCGGGGATCCCGCTCGTGCTGGCGGGCAAGTGCAGCGAGCGTCCCGAGCAGGCCTACTTCGAGGAGAAGGTGCGGCCGCTGTTGACGGAAAACGATCACGTGTTCGGTCTCGCCGACGCGGCGGCCAAGCGTAAGCTGCTTGCGAATGCGCGTTGCCTGTTGTTCCCAATCCGCTGGGAGGAACCGTTCGGCATGGTGATGATCGAATCCATGGTCTGTGGCACGCCGGTGGTCGCGCTGCGCGGCGGGGCGGTGTCCGAGGTGATCGTCGACGGCGTGACCGGCCGTATCTGCACGGATCCCGCCGAATTGCCCATGGCCATCGATGAGGTCAGGGGCATCGACCCGTACGCGTGCCGAGCCCACGTGCAGGCCAATTTCGGCTCCGACACGCTCGGCTTCGGTTACGAACAGGTGTATCGCCGGTTGCTGCGCTCCAAGAAGCGGTTCGGCGCCGCGCCGGTGGACATCGCTGCGCCTGCTGCCGCTCCGCTCGACGCCACGGCCGGCGGCGTCGCGCCGATCCGGATCGCGGCGAGCGGATTGGCGTGACCGATTCCGCACCGTTGAGCCCCGCCCCCCTGAACTCCGGTGAGCCGACCGGGTTCGGGGGGTGCGGCTCGGTGACCCTGGTCGAAGGCGGCACGTTCTGCCTGTCCAATCGGCTCGGTGACGTCGAACCGGGGAAACCGCACGGATTGTTCTTCCGGGACGCGCGCGTGCTGTCCCGCTGGGAGTTGCTGGTGAACGGCAAACCCGCCGAGTCGCTTTCGGTGCTGAGTCCGGAGGCGTTCGCCGCCAGGTTCGTGTTGCGCAGGCCCCCGCAGGCGGGCTTGGCCGACAGCACGCTGCTGGTGGTGCGCGAACGGATCGTGGCCGACGGCATGCACGAGCTGATCACGCTGGAGAACATGGGCCGTGAACCGACGGCGGTGCTGCTCGAACTGCACGTGGACGCCGATTTCGTCGATCTCTTCGCGGTGAAGGAGGGCCGCGCGGGGCACGCGCGGGCCGACGTGACCGTCGCCGACGGCGAACTCGTGCTGCACGATCACGCCGACCGCAGCCGGGGGATCTCGATCTCGGCGACCGTGGAACCGGAGGTTCTCCCCGGTTCGCTGCTGTGGCGGGTGATCGTGCCGGTCGGCGAATGCTGGCAGACCGAGATCATCGCGCAACCGACAGTGGGCAATCAGCGCTTCCAGGCCATCTCGCCGGGCGAGCACTACGGGATCAGCGCGCCGGGCCGCAAGATCGAGGCGTGGCGCGACACCGCCACCGACATCGCCGCATCCGACCCGGCGCTCACCCGGGTGCTGCGCCGCACCGAAAGCGACCTGGGCGCGCTGCAGATGCACGACGAATCCGGCGACGCCCGGCCGTTCGTCGCCGCGGGCGCGCCGTGGTTCATGACCCTGTTCGGGCGCGACAGCCTGCTCACCGCGTGGATGGCGCTGCCGCTGGAGGTCGATCTGGCGCTGGGCACACTGCAGCAGCTGGCGGAACTGCAAGGACAGGACGTCAACCCGCTCACCGAGGAGGAACCCGGACGCATCATGCACGAGATGCGCCGCGGCCCGGCGGGCGGACAAGTCTTCGGCGGCAACATCTACTACGGGACCGCCGACGCCACACCGCTGTTCGTGATGCTGCTGGCCGAATGCCATCGCTGGGGCGCCGACCAGGAGGCGATCCGGCAGATGCTGCCCGCGGCCGACGCCGCGTTGCGCTGGATCACCGACTACGGCGACCGGGACGGCGACGGCTTCGTCGAGTACCGCCGCGCCACCGACCGCGGCCTGATCAACCAGGGCTGGAAGGACAGCTTCGACGGAATCAACGACGCCACCGGCCATATCGCCGAGGCGCCCATCGCGCTGTGCGAGGTCCAGGGGTACGTGCACGCCGCGATGCTGGCCAGAGCCGAGCTGGCCGAAGCGTTCGACGACCCGCGGCTGGCCGGTCAGCTGCGCGAACGCGCCGCGGAGTTGCGCGTCAAATTCGCCGAGCAGTTCTGGCTGCCCGACCGCGGCTGGTACGCCGTGGCGCTGGACGGCGGCAAGCGTCAGGTCGACGCGCTGACCAGCAATGTGGCGCACTGCCTCTGGTCGGGCATCGCCACCGACGAGCACGCGGCGGAAGTGGTGGCGCGGCTGGCGGGTTCGGAGATGGACTCCGGCTTCGGACTGCGCACCCTGGCGTCGAACATGGGCGCCTACAACCCGATGAGCTATCACTGCGGCTCGGTCTGGCCGCACGACACGGCGATCGCGGTGGCAGGCCTGCTGCGTTATCGGCACGTGCCCGGGGCGGTCGAGCTGGCGACCCGGCTGGCCACCGGCCTGCTGGACGCGGCGGCGGTGTTCGACGGACGCCTGCCGGAGTTGTTCTGCGGCTTTCCCCGCTCGCGATTCGCCACGCCCGTGCCGTACCCGACCTCCTGTTCTCCGCAGGCGTGGGCGAGCGCGGCGCCGTTGCTGCTGGTGCGCGCGTTCCTCGGACTCGACCCCGATGCGCCGGCCAGGACGCTCACCGTGCGGCCGCAGCTTCCGGCGCGGTGGGGGAAGGTCTCGCTGCGCGCGTTGCGGCTCGGCACGACCACCGTCGATCTGGAGGCCGAGGGCGCACAGATCACCGCGGCCCGCTTGCCCGACGACTGGCGGCTGGTGACCAGATGAGGCACACCGGTTGTCGCGAGGCAGGATCGGGTATGCCTCCGGCGTAAGGATATTGGCAAGCCCTTCTCGCACTGCTCCACAGCACGGGAGGTGCACGATGCAGACATCGCTGGATACGCAGGACCTGTGGCGCGCCCGGTACCGGGACTGTTCCGCGGAGCCGTCGACAGATCTCGATATGGATCGCGCACTGTTCATCCGCAGCGTGCACGCCGGTCACGGACCCGAGTGCCGCCAGTACCTCGCGGCGGCCGCGTACTGTCTCGACCACGCCGACCAGCACTGACCCAGCGGAACCACGGCGACCGACAGCGCACATCCGGGCCGTCGAGGTGCCGGGACGCGCGGCGCCGCCTACAGAATCGCGAAGGCGACGACCAGACCCAGCGCGAAATGCGCGGCCGCCACCACGAGCACCTCGGTGGTGTAGGTGTCGGCGTGCAGCGCGGCGCCGATGTCGATGCCGAGCGCCCGCTCGATGACGCGCACCGAGACGACTTGGGCGACAATGCCGACCAGGCCGAACACCAGCGCGGCGATCAGGCCCTCGGACAGTTTGCCGCCGCCGCCCACGGCGAAGATGGCGAGCACGACGATGAACGCCATGCTGATCATCCCCGCCGCGGTGACGATGATGGCGTTCGGCTTGCCCGTCACCACCAGCTTGCGCAGCTTGCCCGGCGTGGTCAGGTCGATGGCGTAGAAGCCGACGAGCATGAGCACCAAACCGACCAGGGCGTAGAGAACGATCGCTCCCACCCCCTCACCCAGCGAGCTCCAGTACCCCGATTCCAGGGCGACTGCGGTCATCTTGATCCTTCCGAGACGGGCCGGCCTACGGCCGAGGCGGATTCGTGTTCGACGGTGACGATGCTCAATCGGTGATGCGATGCGGGACGAAGGCGGAGCCGTCGTCGGTGATCAGTCCCGCGGTCTCGCGGATGCCGAGGCCCGCCGCGGCGTCGCCGACGATCCACGCGCCGAGCACCGGGCGCATGCCGTCGAATTCCGGTAGCGGGTCGAGCAGCTGGTAGACGTAGCCTTCCTCGCCGTAGACACCGCCGGTCGCGGTTTCCAGGCCGGCGCCGACGATCGTCATGTTGGCGCCTTCGCGTCCCAGCTTCGGTTTACGGATGTACTCGGTGAGTTCGTTGGGCTGGTCGAGGTAGGCGGGCAGCAGATTCGGGTGGCCCGGGTACATCTCCCACAGCACCGCCAGGATCGCCTTGTTGCTCAACAGCGTCTTCCACAGCGGTTCGATCCACATGGTCTGCGGCAGGCTGTCCACGACGCGCTTGCCGAAATCGTCGTCGAGCACCCACTCCCACGGGTAGAGCTTGAAGATCCCCTCGATCGGGGCCTCCGCCAGATCGACGAAACGTTCCAGCTCGGAATCGAATCCGATCTCCTCGATCGGCAGCGCGACCGTGTCGAACCCGGCCTCGGCCGCGGTCTCCTGCATGTAGGCGGTGGTGACGTTGTCCTCACCGGTGGCGTCCGCGCCGGACCAGGTGAAGTGCAGTTGCGGCGTGGGCAGCACATCGCGCAGCTCGCCCCACCGCTCGACCAGCTTCTCGTGCAACGAGTTCCACTGGTCGCCGCCGGGGTAGCGGTCGGTCAGCCAGTGCCACTGCACGATCGCCGCCTCCAGCAGCGAGGTCGGCGTGTCCGCGTTGTACTCCAGCAGTTTCGCCGGACGCCGCGCGTCGTAGCGCAGGTCGAAGCGCCCGTACACGTGCGGGTCGGAGCGCCGCCAGGATTCCGCGATCGGGCCCCAGCTCCATTCGGGCAGGCCGAAATCGGCGTACCGCTCGGTGAGCACGATGTGCTCGACCGCGTTCAGGCACATCGAGTGCAGGAGTTCGACGTCGGCCTCCAACGCGAGGATCTCCGGCATCTCGAACTCGTAGTGCACCGATTCGTCCCAGTACGGGCGCGGCTGACCACTCGCATCCCGGCCCGGGGAACCGTAGACCAGGCCCTGGCTTTCGACGGTCTGCTGCCAGCCCGCCCGGGGCGTATCCCGCACGCGTCGCATCTACGACCCTCCGCCGGTGCTCTTGCTGCCCAGACCGCCGCGCTGGATGGTGGTGCCGCTCTTGGTCTTGATCTCGGCGCCTTTCGGTTTGATCGTGGTGCCGCCGGTCGGCGGTTTGCCGATGGCGCCCGTGCCGCCGTAGTAGTAGCGGTACTGCGGCCCGCCGCCGAGGATGATCAAACCCGGATTGACGCCGGTGTCGCTGATGAAGCCGGGACGGCCGTCGCCGCAGTAGGAGTCGTCGACGACAATCTCCTGGCCGTTCTCGGTCTTCACGCACTGCGCCGTCACCCGGTCCGGCGCGGCCAGGGCGCGATAGGCCAGATAGCCGCCACCGACCAGGGCGGCGACGCCGACGATGGCGACACCGCCGATCATGACCCGCTTGCGGGTGCGCTTCTTGGCCGCCTCGGCCCAGGCGGCGGCGCGCTGTTCCTCCTCGGCGCGTCTGCGGGCCTTCTCCCTTGCCCGCGCCTCGGCCACGGTCGGTGGGCGGGGCTGAGTCACGCCGGCTTCCTGGCGCTGGATACTGCCGGGCCGCGGGGAGGCTGCCGGGTGTTCGCCGCCTGGGCCGCTCGTCTCGCCGGGCGGCGCCGATACCGGCGTGGACCAGTCGACGCCGGACTGTTCGGCGTCCCCAGGGGCCGGCTGGTCGGTGCCACGGGAGACGGGCGTCGACCAGTCCTGGTCGTCGCCGGGGGCGGGCGTGGCCGGAGTGGCGGGCTGCTGGTCCGCGCCCGGGCGCTGCGGCTCGGACGGCCGTTCGGGCTCGTCCCGGCGCTCGTCTTCACCCGGATTTCGCGTGCTCACCGCTGCGCCCCCCTCGTCGCCCGAACCACCACTACCGCTCCTCGAAACCGGTCAAATCACCCCGCGCGGGCTCCCAGCTTTCCACAACCAACCTCACCTGACCAGGTGTATCGCCGGAACGCAAGTGGGCGAGCAACCGCTCGCAGGCCGGTCGTGGCCCCTCGGCGACCACGTGCACCCGGCCGTCCCTGGCATTGGTCGCGCGCCCGACCAGGCCGAGCTCCAGCGCCCGCGACCGAGTCCACCAGCGGAAACCCACGCCCTGGACCATTCCGTGCACCCAGGCGCTCAACCGAACGGTCTCGCCCATCAGGCCTCGATGTCGAACGACAGCGTCACCTTCGATCCCGCCTTCAGTGTCCGTCCCACCGTGCAGACCTTGTCGATCGCACGTTGCACGGTGACCAGCAACCGTTCGCGGGATGCGTCGTCGAGTTCGCTGAGGTCGAGCTCGAACACTTCCTCCAGGTGCGGGTACACCTCGTTCTCCCGGTCGGCGTCGCCCGAGACGCGGATGGTCGCGTCGAAGTTGTCGCCGAGTTTGCGCGAGAGCGGGAAGTCCGCGCTCAGCCCGGAGCAGGCGGCCAGCGCGATCTTCAGCAACTCGCCGGGGGTGAACACACCGGGAACGCCCTGCGAACCGATCAGGACTTCGGCGCCGCGGGAGCTGCGGCCGGTGTAAGCCCTGGTTCCGGTGCGCTCGACCCACAACGTGGTCGGTTCCGGCGCGCTCGGCGCCGCGGTGGCGGTGACGGGTGTAGCGGTCTGTTCAGCCATGGGTTCGATCCTGCCATTGTCGTCGCAATCAACTCGCGCGCCTGGCAACGCCGCGCCAGGTCGAGCCATTCCGCGCGGTCGGCGGCCCGTGGCCGGGATTACTACTCCTGGAACCGGTAACCCATGCCAGCCTCGGTCAGCAGGTGCTTGGGATGCGACGGATCGTCCTCCAGCTTGCGGCGCAATTGCGCCAGATAGACCCGCAGGTAGTGGGTCTCGGTGGCGTAGGAGGGACCCCATACCTCGCGCAGCAGCTCACGCCGTCCGACCAGCTTGCCGCGGTTGCGCACCAGCATCTCGAGCATGCCCCACTCGGTGGGGGTCAGGTGGACGGTCTCGCCGCGTTTGGTGACCTTCTTGGCGGCCAGGTCGACGGTGAACGAGTCGGTGGTCACGACGGGCGCCGAGGCGTCGGGATCGGTGGCGCCGCGCCGGACCGCGGCGCGCAGCCGGGCCAGCAGCTCGTCCATGCCGAACGGCTTGGTGACGTAGTCGTCGGCGCCCGCGTCCAGCGCTTCGACCTTGTCGGCGGAATCCGTCCGCGCCGACAGCACGATCACCGGCGCGGCGGTCCAGCCGCGCAATCCGGCGAGCACCTCGATGCCGTCCATGTCGGGCAGGCCGAGGTCGAGAATCACGACGTCCGGATGCCGGTCGGCCGCCGCGCGCAAGGCCGCCCCGCCGGTCGCGGCGGTGATCACCTCGTAGCCGCGCACCGACAGATTGATCCGCAACGCGCGCACGATCTGTGGTTCGTCGTCGACCACGAGCACCTTCGTCGCCACCGCCTCGGACGTCTTCGCCGCCACCGCCGCCTCCTGTGTCGTCACGGACACTCACTCACCCGCGTTCGTCGTCTCGTGCGCCACGGCCGTGCCGCCGGCATCCGGCGGCTCGCCGCCGGGCAAGTCGACCAGCATGGTCAATCCTCCCCCCGGGGTGGGCTCGGCATGCACTGTGCCGCCCATCGCTTCGACGAACCCGCGCACCACCGACAGACCCAGGCCGACGCCGGTGGTGTTGTCGCGGTCGCCGAGGCGCTGGAAGGGTTCGAACAGCTGCTCCTCGGTGCCGTGCGGCACACCGGGGCCGGTGTCGACGACCGCGATCGCGACCCGGTCACCCGCGCGTTCCGCAGTGATCCGGACCGTGTCCGCGCGGGGCGCGTGCCGCAACGCGTTGTCGATCAGGTTCGCCAGTACCCGTTCCAGCAGGCCGCTGTCGGCGCGCACCGAGACGTCGCCGACCTCCACCCGGACCCGGTCCACTGCCGCGCGGCGCAGTCCCCGCGCGCCCATCCCGACGCTCACCAGCGCGCGGTGCACCGCCTCGTCCAGGTAGACCCGCCGCACCTGCGGCGTGACCACGCCGACCGCGAGCCGGGAGGAGTCGAGCAGATTGCCGACCAGTGCGGTGAGCTGATCGACCGATTCCTCGATCGTCTCCAGCAATTCGGCGGTGTCCTCGGGGGAGAACTCGATGTCGTCGCTGCGCAGGCTGGACACCGCCGCTTTGGCGCCTGCCAGCGGGGTGCGCAGGTCGTGGCTGACCGCCGAGAGCAGAGCACGCCGCAGGCGATCGGCCTCCAGCAGCGCCGCGGCGGCGCTGGCCTCCTCGGCGAGGCGCGCCTGCCGCACCAGCGCGACGGCCTGGTTGGTCACCGCGTTGAGCACCGGTCGGTCGGCGGCCGCCAGCGGGCGGCCGGACAGCAGTAGCCAGTGGCGGGCATCGCCGGCTTCCACCACGGTGTCCGCATCCGACGGCTGCCGTGGCGGGTCGACGCCCACCTCGGCGAGTACCCGGTCGCCCGCCACCAGGCCGACCGCGCGCTGCGCGAAGACCTCCCTGATCTGTTCGAGCAGCCGGGGCAGATCCGCGCCGTGCAGGATCGCGCCGGAGAACATGGTCAGCAGCTCGGCCTGCCGGGACGCCTTGCGCGCCTGAACGGTTCGCTTCGCGGCCAGGTCGACCAGCGCCGCCACCGCGACGGCGACGATGAGCAGCACCACCACGGTGATGAAGCTGTTCGGCTCGGCGATGGTAAGGCTGTAGCGCGGCGGGGCGAAGAACCAGTTCAGCAACAGGCCCGACAGCAGCGCCGAGAACGACGCGGGCACGACGCCGCCGAGCAGCGCCACCGCGACCACGCCGACCACGAACACGGCGCTGATCCCGCCCAGATCCAGCAGCTCGTCGAGGTAGGCGGCACTGACCGCGCAGACCAGGGCAGGCACGAGAACGGCGGCGAGCCAGGCCGCCAGGGGGCGGCGTGGGTGCAGGGCCGCGTACCGGAATCCGCGGTGAGCCTGCTCGTGCGTCACCATGTGCACGTCGATCTTGCCGGAGCGCTGGACCACCGTGGAGCCGATGCCCTCGTCGAAGATCCGCGCCCAGCGCGAACGGCGGGAGGTGCCGAGCACGAGCTGGGTGGCGTTCGCCTCGCGGGCGAACTCGAGCAGCGCGGTGGGCACGTCGTCGCCGGTGACGGTGTGCAGGGAGGCGTCCAGGCCGGCCGCCAGCTCACGCAGCCGGGCCAGCCGCTCGGTGGAGACCCCGGCCAGGCCGTCGCCGCGCACCACGTGCACGACCACCAGATCGGCGCTGGATTTCGTGGCGATCCGGCCTGCGCGCCGCACGATCGTCTCCGATTCCGGGCCGCCGGTCACCGCCACCACGACGCGTTCGCGCGCCTCCCACAATTCGGTGATCTTGTGATCGGCCCGGTATTTCGCCAGTGCGGCGTCGACCTGGTCGGCCAGCCACAGCAGCGCCAGCTCGCGCAGGGCGGTGAGATTTCCCGCGCGGAAGTAGTTGCGCAGCGCGGCGTCGATCCGCTCGGCGGCGTATACGTTGCCGTGGGAAAGCCTGCGCCGCAGCGCTTCCGGCGTGATGTCGACCAGCTCGACCTGGTCGGCTTCGCGCACCACCGCGTCGGGTACCGTCTCGCGCTGCTGAATGCCGGTGATCTGCTCCACGACGTCGTTGAGGCTCTCCAGATGCTGCACGTTGACCGTCGAGATCACGTCGATGCCCGCGTCGAGCAACTCCGCCACGTCCTGCCAGCGCTTCTCGTGCTCACTGCCGGGCGCGTTGGTGTGCGCCAGCTCGTCGACCAGCACCACCGCGGGCGCGCGCCGCAGCACCGCCTCGACGTCGAGTTCGGCGAACGTGCTGCCGCGATAGTCGATCAGCTTCGGCGGTACGCGCTCGATGCCCTCGAGCAGTTTCGCGGTCTTCTCCCTGCCGTGCGTTTCGACCACCGCGGCCACCACGTCGCGACCGCGCTCCAGCCGCCGGTGGGCCTCGCCGAGCATGGCGTAGGTCTTGCCGACTCCCGGCGCGGCGCCGAGGTAGATACGCAGCTGCCCGCGTTTCACGCCTTCATCATCGCGCGTCGCGCTGCCCGGGCCGAGCACCCCTCGATCGTCGCGGCGCGCTGTCGCGCCACCGTGCGGCCTTCCGATTCCGCGTCACCTCCGCGCATCATCGACCTCGAGCACAATCGGTAGGGGTCGCGGCGCCTGTTCGCGAGCCCCGAGCGCGCGGATGACCAGCGCGCAGCAGACGAAGGCGACGACGAAGATCACTGCCGACATCGCGGTCCTCTCTTCTTTCCGGCTGGACGGCACCGGTCGCGCTGGAATCGTCCCGCCTGGCCGACTCTCCACTTCTACCGTCGCCAGACGGCGGGACCTGGATTTTTACGGGGTGTTGACGGTCCGTCCGCGTTCCTTGACGCCATCCTTGCGGGCGTCGCGTGAGTGTCAATGAACCGCAAATGCCGAGCACCCGGGCGTCAAGAAGTCGTCAGGAAACGGCCGGACGCGCCACTGGGGCGCTTCACTCGCTGTGTCGCGCCGGAGTCCGGCGCGCGGATGGAGGTTGTGCAGTGATATCGGTCGTGGTGTTCACCGCGCTCACCGTGGCGGCGTTCGCGCTGTTCGGGGTGATCCAGCGCGGGGTGGAGAAGTTGTGACCGCGAATCTGATCGGTCTGGTTCTCGCCGTCGGCGTCGCGGTCTATCTGGTCGCGGCGCTGCTGTTTCCCGAGAGGTTCTGAGTGAGCACGACAACGGCGGGGATCGCCTTCGTGGCCTCCCTGATCCTGGCGCTCGCGCTGGTGCACGTGCCGCTGGGCGACTACATGTACCGGGTCTACGACAGCCGGAAGCACTCTCGCGTAGAACGTCTCGTCTACCGTGCGATCGGAGCGCACCCCGAAGTCGAGCAGCCCTGGCCGGTGTACGCGCGCAGCGTGCTGGCCTTCTCGGCGGTCGGCGTTCTCTTCCTGTTCTTCTTCCAGCTGATGCAAGGCAGGTTGCCGCTGCGTCTGCACGACCCGGCCACCGAGATGACGCCGGCGCTGGCCTGGAACACCGCGGTCAGTTTCGTGACGAACACCAACTGGCAGAACTACTCCGGCGAGTCGACCCAGGGCCACCTGGTGCAGATGGCGGGGCTGGCGGTGCAGAACTTCGTGTCGGCGGCCGTTGGCATGGCCGTGGCGGTGGCGCTGGTGCGAGGTTTCGCTCGCCAGCACACCGGCGATCTCGGCAACTTCTGGGTCGACCTGGTGCGCGGCACGCTGCGCATCCTGCTCCCGATCGCGTTCATCTTCGCGGTCGTTCTGGTGGCAGGCGGTGTGATCCAGAACTTCCACGCGCACGACCAAGTGGCGCAGACGCTCGACGGGACTCGGCAGATCATCCCCGGCGGCCCAGTCGCGAGCCAAGAGGTGATCAAGGAACTCGGCACCAACGGCGGTGGTTTCTACAACGCCAACTCGTCGCACCCGTTCGAGAACCCGGCCTCCTGGACCAACTGGGTGGAGATCTTCTTGCTGCTGGTGATCAGCTTCTCGCTGCCGCGCACCTTCGGCCGGATGGTGCGCAGCCGCAGGCAGGGCTACGCGATCGTCGCGGTGATGGGGACGATCGCACTGATCAGCGTCACGCTGACCAACCTGTTCCAGCTCCAGCACCACGGCACCGTGCCGACCGCGATCGGCGCGTCGATGGAAGGCGTGGAGCAGCGTTTCGGCGTGGCGAATTCGGCCACGTTCGCCGCTTCGACCACGTTGACCTCGACCGGCGCCGTCGACTCCTTCCACGACTCCTACACCAGCCTCGGCGGTCTCATGACGATGTTCGACATGCAGTTGGGTGAGGTCGCGCCCGGCGGCACCGGATCGGGTCTGTACGGCATGCTGCTCCTGGCGGTGATCACGGTGTTCGTCGCGGGCCTCATGGTCGGTCGCACTCCGGAGTACCTGGGCAAGAAGATCACGCCGCGCGAGATCAAACTCGCCGCGTCGTATTTCCTGATCAGTCCGCTGATCGTGCTGGTGGGCACGGCCGCGGCGATGGCGATGCCGGGGCAGCGCGCGAGCATGCTGAACTCCGGGCCGCACGGTCTGTCGGAGGTGCTGTACGCGTTCACCTCGGCCGCCAACAACAACGGCTCCGCCTTCGCGGGCCTGACCGGCAACACCGAGTGGTACAACACCGCACTGGGCCTGGCCATGCTCTTCGGCCGTTTCCTGCCGATCATCTTCGTGCTCGCCCTGGCCGGTTCGCTGGCGCGGCAGGGCACCACTCCCGAGTCGATCGGCACGCTGCCGACGCACCGGCCGCAGTTCGTCGGCATGGTCGTCGGTGTGACGGTGATCCTGGTCGCGCTCACCTTCCTGCCCGCGCTGGCGCTCGGGCCGCTCGCCGAAGGAATCCACTGACATGTCCAGTTCCGCACTCGATGAAAGGGTCTCGGCACAGGCCGAGCCCGAGCGGCCGCGGCGGGGCACGAGTGTCCCGAGCGGGGTTCTCGACCCCAAGATGCTGCTGACCTCGCTACCGAACGCGGTTCGCAAGCTCGACCCGCGCACCCTGTGGCGCAACCCGGTGATGCTGATCGTCGAACTCGGCGCGGTGTGGTCGACCGTTCTCGCACTGGCGGACCCGAGCTTCTTCGCCTGGGCGATCGTCGTGTGGCTGTGGCTCACGGTGATCTTCGCGAACCTGGCCGAGGCCGTCGCGGAGGGACGCGGCAAGGCGCAGGCCGACACGCTGCGCAAGGCGAAGACCGACACCGTCGCGCGGCGGCTGGTGGAGTGGTCGCCGGGCGCGCGGGTGGTCGAGGAACGCGTCGCCGCCCCGGATCTGCGCCGCGGTGATCACGTCGTGGTCGAGGCCGGGCAGGTGATCCCGGGCGACGGCGACGTCGTGGAAGGCATCGCGTCGGTCGACGAGTCGGCGATCACCGGTGAATCCGCGCCAGTGATCCGCGAGTCCGGCGGTGACCGGTCGGCGGTGACCGGCGGCACCACCGTGTTGTCGGACCGGATCGTCGTGCGGATCACCCAGGAGCCGGGCCGCAGCTTCATCGACAAGATGATCGCGCTGGTGGAGGGCGCGAGCAGGCAGAAGACCCCGAACGAGATCGCGCTGAACATCCTGCTGGCGGCGCTGACGATCATCTTCGTCTTCGCGGTCGCCACGCTGCAGCCGATGGCGATCTTCAGCAAGGCGAACAACCCGGGCGTGCCGGACACCTCGGCGCTGGACGTGCACGGCGTCACCGGCATCGTGCTGGTCTCGCTGCTGGTGTGCCTGATCCCCACCACCATCGGCGCGCTGCTGTCGGCGATCGGCATCGCGGGCATGGATCGTCTGGTGCAGCGCAATGTGCTGGCCATGTCGGGCCGGGCCGTCGAGGCCGCCGGTGACGTGAACACCCTGCTACTGGACAAGACCGGCACCATCACGCTCGGCAACCGCCAGGCGGCGGACTTCGTCCCGGTTCCCGGGGTGAGCAAGGCGGAACTGGCCGACGCCGCGCAGCTTTCCAGCCTGGCCGACGAGACGCCGGAGGGCCGGTCCATCGTGGTCTACGCCAAACAGGCCTACGGTCTGCGGGAACGGACGCCCGGCGAGTTGAGTCACGCGCGGTGGGTGGAGTTCACCGCGCAGACCCGGATGTCCGGCGTCGACGTCGAGGAGCGCCTGTTACGCAAGGGCGCGGCGAGCGCGGTCACCGAATGGGTGCGGTCGCAGGGCGGTTCGGTGCCCGCCGAGCTCGGAGCGACCGTCGACGGCATCTCCGCCGCGGGCGGCACGCCCTTGGTCGTCGGCCAGGTCGACGGCGGTGACGCCCGGGTGCTCGGCGTGATCCACCTCAAGGACGTGGTGAAGCAGGGCCTGCGGGAGCGGTTCGACGAGATGCGCAGCATGGGCATCCGCACGGTGATGATCACCGGCGACAACCCGTTGACCGCCGAGGCGATCGCGGACGAAGCGGGCGTCGACGACTTCCTCGCCGAGGCGACGCCGGAGGACAAGCTGGCGCTGATCAAGCGGGAGCAGGAGGGCGGACGGCTGGTCGCGATGACCGGCGACGGCACCAACGACGCGCCCGCGCTCGCACAGGCCGACGTGGGCGTCGCGATGAACACCGGTACGTCGGCCGCCAAAGAGGCGGGCAACATGGTCGATCTGGATTCCGATCCGACCAAATTGATCGAGATCGTGGAGATCGGCAAGCAGTTGCTGATCACTCGCGGGGCGCTGACGACGTTCTCCATCGCCAACGACATCGCCAAATACTTCGCGATCATTCCCGCGCTGTTCGTGACGCTGTTCCCCGGCCTGGACCTGCTGAACGTCATGCGACTGTCCAGCCCGCAGTCGGCGATCCTGTCCGCGGTCATCTTCAACGCCCTCGTCATCGTCGCGCTGATCCCGTTGGCCCTGCGCGGCGTGCGCTATCGGCCGTCGAACGCGTCGAAGTTGCTCAGCCGCAATCTGACCGTGTACGGACTGGGCGGCGTCGTCGCGCCGTTCCTCGGCATAAAACTCATCGACCTCGTGGTCCAGTTCCTCCCCGGGATGTCCTGATATGCGCCTCTCAACCTGGCTCCGGCAGCATCTCGCCGCCCTGCGCGCACTGCTCGCGCTGACGGCGATCACCGGAATCGTCTACCCGTCGGCCGTTTTCGCGGTGGCCCAGCTGCCCGGGCTGCACGAGAAAGCGGACGGGTCGCTGGCGGACGTCGGCGGAACCATCGTGGGGTCCAGCCTGATCGGGCAATCGTTCACCGACTCCGGCGGTGCGGCCCTGGTGCAGTACTTCCAGAGCCGTCCGTCCGCAGCGGGTGACGGCTACGACCCGATGTCCACCGCCGCGAGCAACCTGGGACCGGAGGACATCGTCGACACCCCGGCACGTGCGAGCCTGCTCACCACGGTGTGCGCCCGCAGCAAAGAGGTCGGCGACCGTGAAAGCGTCGACGGGAGCCGTCCGTTCTGCACGAAAAATGGCGTGGGCGCGGTGCTCTCGGTGCTCGGACCACGCGACCCCGATGGGGACGTCACGCATCCCACGCAGGTCGTCAGCGTGAACGAGGCGTGTCCGGCGCGGCCGTTCGTCGCGGCCTACCGCGGCGTCCGAGTGGACTGCGCCGAACCGGGACAGGACTATTCCGCCGGGCGAGTCGTCCCGATCCGGGGCGACGCGCCCGCCGATCCTGCGGTGCCCGCCGATGCCGTCACCGCGAGCGGGAGCGGACTGGATCCGAATATCTCGCCGGAGTACGCGGCCATCCAGGCGTCCCGTGTCGCCAGGGCGCGCGGGGTTTCCGAGGACCAGGTCCGCGCCCTGGTGGACGAGCACACCAGCGGCCGGACGCTGGGATTCCTCGGTGAGCCGCGGGTGGACGTCCTCCAGGTGAATCTGGAGCTGGACCGCCGGTATCCCTACCGCGGTTGACTCGCGGGTCCTGACGTATGTCCGCCCGCGGCGATCAGTGGCCGCGGGCGATCCAGTCGTCGAGGAAGGGTTTCTCCGCGCCGATAGTGGTGGAATCGCCGTGTCCGGTATGCACCTCGGTCTCCTCCGGGAGCGTCAGCAGGCGTTCGCGAATCGACTCGATGATCGTGCCGAAATCGGAGAACGAGCGACCGGTCGCGCCGGGCCCACCGGCGAACAACGTGTCACCGGTGAACACGACCTTCGCCGCGGGCAGATGCAGTGCGACCGATCCGGGGGAGTGGCCGGGTGTGTGCAGCACCTGGATCTCGGTGTCGGCGACGGCGATTCGCTCACCGTCCGCGAGCGGCCGGTACTCGGCTCGCGGATGGGTCATGCGCCACAGCGGCTCGTCCCCGGGATGCAGCAGAATCGGTGCGCTCAGCCGCTCGGCGAGTTCGGGGGCGACCGTCACGTGATCGTTGTGCCCGTGGGTGCAGACGATCGCGCGGACCGTGCGCCCGGCGACCGCCGCGACGATCGGGTCGGCGTCGTGGGCGGCGTCGATGACGACCACCTCGTCGTCGTCGCCGACCAGCCAGATGTTGTTGTCCACCGCCCAGGTGCCGCCGTCGAGACAGAATTCGCCGGAAGTGACGACGCGGTCGATGCGGACGGTCACCAGACCACCACCGAGCGCAGCACGTCACCGGTGTGCATCTTGGCGAAGGCTTGCTCCACCTGGTCGAGCCCGATGCGTTCGGTGACGAAACGGTCCAGCGGCAGCCGTCCCTGGCGGTGCAGGTCGATCAGGGTGGGGAAGTCGCGTTCCGGCAGACAGTCGCCGTACCAGGAGGATTTCAACGCACCGCCGCGGGAGAACAGGTCCAGCAGCGGCATCTCGATGGTCATCTCCGGGGTCGGCACGCCGACGAGAACCACCGTGCCGGCCAGGTCGCGGCCGTAGAACGCCTGCTTCCAGGTCTCCGGCCGGCCGACAGCGTCGATGACGACGTCGGCGCCCCACCCGTCGGTGTACTCCTGGATCTTCTCGGCCACGTCCTCGGTGGTGGCGTCGACCGTGTGGGTGGCGCCGAAATCGCCGGCCCAGCGCAGTTTCCGGGCGTCGCGGTCCACCGCGATGATGGTTTTCGCCCCGGCCAGCCGGGCCCCGGCGATCGCCGCGTCCCCGACGCCGCCGCAGCCGATCACCGCGACGCTGTCGCCGATCGAGACGTTGCCGGTGTGCAGTGCCGCGCCGATGCCCGCCATCACGCCGCAGCCGAGCAGGCCCGCCACCGCGGGGTCGGCGGCCGGATCCACCTTGGTGCACTGGCCCTCGTGTACGAGGGTCTTGTCGACGAACGCACCGATGCCCAGCGCGGGGGCCAGCTCGGTGCCGTCGGCGAGTGTCATCTTCGCGCTCGCGTTGCGGCTGTCGAAGCAGTACCAGGGACGGCCCCGTTTGCACGCCCGGCACTCGCCGCAGACCGCGCGCCAGTTGAGGATTACGTAGTCACCCTTCGCCACGTGGGTGACCGCGGCGCCGACGGTTTCCACCACCCCGGCGGCCTCGTGGCCGAGCAGGAACGGGAAGTCGTCGGTGATCCCGCCTTCGCGATAGTGCAGATCGGTGTGGCAGACGCCGCACGCCTGCACCCGTACCACCACGTCGTGCGGGCCCGGGTCCGGGATGACGATCTCCGTGATCTCCACCGGTGCGCCTTTGCTGCGGGCCACGACCCCGCGGACGGTTTCCGACACCTGTGCCTCCTGAGCGAGTTCGTCGGGACGCGGGTCCGGCCGCTCGGCGGCCCCGCCACTGAACACCTGTCCATACAGCTGTTCCCGGAGGGAACACTACCGCTGGAAAGCGTCGAGGCGGGCTTTTCGAGACGGAATCAGCTCCGGGTTGACATTCCACTTTGGAGGGTTATGATGGATTCATATTCCACTATGGAGTGTGGAACTCGTCGATAGGACCAGGCATGGACATCTCCACCGGCACCCGCGCCTCGACTGCCGAACGCGACATCGTGGTGCGCCTGCTCGGCAGGCACATGGCAGACGGGCGGCTCGACCTGCCCGAATACGACCAGCGCGTCGCCCAGGTGTACGCCACCACCGACCGCGAGGACCTGCGCGCGGTGCTGTCGGATCTGCCCGAACTCGGCAAGGACGCGGCCACCCCGGCGGCCACGCGCCCGCGCTTCCCGATCTGGCAGCGCATCGAAGGCAGCACTTGGCTCGGCGTGAGCCTGCTGGTGCTCGTCATCTGGGGTGCGATCTCACTGAGCGTCGGCGCCTTCACCTACTTCTGGCCGATCTGGGTGATCGGCCCGTGGGGCGCCGTGCTCGCGTTCCGCATGGTGGCCGGCTTCGAGAACGGCCGTTTCACCCAGCGCGTGAGCTGAGCTTGCTTTCGCGGCGCTGTCATCCGGGGTATCGGGTGGCAGCGCCGTTCGCGTTTCCTACCGGCCGCGCCGGGACGACTCGTGCGACGGGAACGAGGTTTCGTACCGTGATCCCTGATCGCCGCGATGGCGACGGCCGGGCGGCGGTTGGTCGTAGGTCCGTTCCGGGGCTCGGTCGGACAGGTCGTCGCGATGGGGGGACGCGGGCCGCTCTCGCCGACGGGCCCCGGGCTCGAAGTCCGTCGGTGCGTTCTGTCGGCGCCCCATCTGCCGATCCGTGCGCGGCCGACGGGCATCCGCGTCGCCGAACTCGTCCGGCTGTCCGCCGACATGGCGCGGGTCGTCGGCGGGATCTTGATGCCTGCGTCTCGGCAGATCGGGACGGCCCGGCGTAGGACCGGCGAGCGGATCCGCCCCGCCGGTTCGCGGGAATCGCTTGCCCTTGCGCGCGGATTCGGGATCGTCGCGGTGGCGCCGCGCGGCCGGAGCGTAGTCGTCGGACGAGGGATTCCGCCGTCCGGCGGCCAGGGAATCGTCACCGGGAACTCGCCGGGACGGCGACTGCGGATCGGCGGCTCTGCGTTGGGTGGCGCCCCGATCGCCCCGCTCAGGGGATCGTGTGGCGGGTCCGCCACGGCGGGGCCGGGCGTCCACGTTATCGGCGGACGCGCGCGAGGTCCCGCCGCTGGACTCCTCGCGGGGCGGCTTCCGGGGGGAACCGCTCCCACGGGGCGGCCGCGGGGGACGCCCTGGCCGGAGCACGGGCAGTTCGCGGGTGTCCTGTGTGGCGCTGACGCCCTTCTCCCGATACGCCGCCGGAATGTCGTGGGCGCGCAGCCATGCGCCGGGATCGTGCCGGGCACCGGCGTCCAGCCAGGGGATGGTCTCCTCGAGCAGATCGAGGAGGTCGCCGGGTCCGTCGCCGAGGGCTGCCCGGACGGCGGGAAAGGTGTCGGGCTGGAAGGTCCACTTCCATTCGGATCGTGGCGGCGCGCCACTGTGCCCCCGGCCGTGCACGACGAGGTCGCCGGAGCGGGAGATCTTGGCCCGCACCGTCCGCCTGCTCGATTCGATGACGAGTTCGCCCGTCTCGGTGCGGGTCACCTGTTCCATCTCGTCGTAGTCGTCGAGCTCGTCGGGGTCGGTGTCGTCGGCTGGGTCGACGCGGCGCATCCATTTCGTCATCGCGCCCAGCGGGAGCAGCGATTGCCCTTCGTCCGAGGTACCGGCGCGGGTGATCCGCAATGTCCGCGCAATCCCGGTGACGAAAGCACCGCGCCCCGCTTCCGGCTGGTCGTCGTCCTCCGGGGCGGCCATGGGCGCCGACCGCGCCGAGGCGGCGCTGTGCGCGGCGCGCCGGTCCGTGCCGTACGCCGGGTCGGCCGAGCGCCCGGCTCGACCGCGAAAATTCCCAGAACTGGGAGTTTCGTCCTCCGGGGGGTCGTCCCACGGCGAGTCCGCGTCATGCTCCAGCGCCCGCAGCTTGATCTCGAACCACGCCGCGGCCAGGGCGCCGACACCGAGCGCGACCGCTACCGCCACCTCCACCCGCACATCGCTGAGTAGCGCGCTCTTGCTGCGCTCACAGGCATGCAGGAACACCAGGCTGCCGAGTACCAGCCCCGTGATCCGGGCAAGGCGGAACCGCGTGCTTGTCCCTGGCGAAGGGGCCGACATCGTGGTGCGCTCCCGAACGTTCCGCTGGCGAATCAGAGGGATCGTATGTGGCCGGGGCGCGCGACGTCAGTGCCAGTTCGAGACCGTCCCGAATCGGCGGACTCGAGGGCCGCGAGCGCGTCGCCGATCGACCGAGTGCGCGAGCGGCTTCCCGCACGGCGGCGCGTCCTCCGGCCGGATTCGCAAAACCGGTGCCGCCCGGTGCGACCGCCGCTGCGGGGAGCCGGATCGGCAAACCTCGGGCACATCAAAATGCGCGCGAACCGGCGGCGAGTCGATAACCTACGGATGTCGCCGAACCGCCCCTCGGCCGCATGCGCCGTCGGGGCCGGGAAGCGCCCGGCACGCGACGGATACCATGACTGGTCGCCGGATGCGTTGTCTCGACCACGCAGAACGCCGACCGGGCAGAACACGGAAAGGTCGTCGAACTTGCACCTGAAGAGCCTGACGCTGAAGGGCTTCAAATCCTTCGCGTCCGCGACGACGCTGCGGTTGGAGCCCGGCATCACGTGTGTGGTCGGTCCGAACGGATCGGGCAAGTCGAACGTCGTCGACGCGCTCACCTGGGTGATGGGCGAGCAGGGTGCGAAGGCGCTGCGGGGCGGCAAGATGCAGGATGTGATCTTCGCGGGCACGGCGGGCCGCGCACCGCTCGGCCGCGCCGAGGTCACGCTGACCATCGACAATTCCGATGGCGCGCTGCCGATCGACTACGCCGAGGTGTCCATCACCCGGCGCATGTTCCGCGACGGCGCGGGCGAATACGAGATCAACGGCAACTCCTGCCGCTTGATGGACGTGCAGGAACTGCTCAGCGACTCCGGCATCGGCCGGGAGATGCACGTCATCGTCGGGCAGGGCCAGTTGTCGGCCATCCTCGAGTCCCGCCCGGAGGATCGGCGCGCGTTCGTCGAGGAGGCCGCCGGTGTGCTCAAGCATCGCAAACGCAAGGAGAAGGCGGTCCGCAAGCTGGAGGCCATGCAGGCCAACCTGGCCCGGCTGACCGACCTCACCACCGAATTGCGCCGCCAGCTCAAACCGCTGGGCAGGCAGGCCGAAGTGGCCCGCAGGGCACAGACCGTCCAGGCCGATCTGCGCGACGCCCGGCTGCGCCTGGCCGCCGACGACCTGGTCACCCGCCGCGCGGAGCTGGCGAGCCAGCAGAGCAAGGAGGCGTACGCGCGCGAGCAGCAGATCACCGTGCAGACCGAGCTGGACGCGGCCAACGCGGCGCTGGCGCAGCAGGAGTTCCAGCTGTCGCGGCTGACGCCGAGCGCCGAGGCCGCCGCCCAGATCTGGTTCCAGCTCTCCGCGCTGGCCGAGCGGGTCAACGCGACCATCCGCATCGCGGGCGACCGCGCGCGGCACCTGGACGCCGCCGCTCCGGTCAGCACCGGCCGCGATCCCGAACAGCTCGAGGCCGAGGCCGACCGCGTCGAGGCCGAGGAGGCCGAGCTGCGCGAGGCGGTCGAGATGGCCGCCGAGACCCTGGAAGCGGCCAGGGACCAACTGGCCGAACGCGAACACGCCGCCAAGGCCGCCGAACAGGCGCACCTGGCCGCCGTGCGGGCGATCGCCGACCGGCGCGAGGGCGTGGCCCGGTTGTCCGGCAAGGTCGATACGCTGCGGGCCAGGGCGCAGTCGGTGGACGCGGAGATCGCGCGCCTGTCGGTCGCCATCGCCGACGCTCGCCACAGAGGCGAGGCGGCGCAGGCCGAATTCGACACGGTGCAGGACGAACTCACCGAACTCGACGCGGGCGAGGCGGGGCTGGACGCCCAGCACGAGCACGCCGTGCAGGCCCTGGAACTGGCCGATCAGCGTGTCACCGAACTGCGCGAGCAGGACCGCGACGCGAGCAAACGAGTCGCGTCACTTGGTGCGCGGATCGAGGCGCTGGGGATGAACCTGGCCCGCCGCGACGGTGTCGCCTGGCTGGTGGAGCACCGCGAACAAGGATTGCTCGGACCGCTGTCGGGCCTGCTGCGCGTGCACGCGGGCTTCGAGGCGGCGGTCGCGGCGGCACTGGGCCCCCTGGCCGACGCCGTCGCCGCCGACACCGGCGAGTCCGCGCACGCCGCGATCCAAGCGCTCAAGGACGCCGACGGTGGCCGCGCCGCCGTTGTCTTCGGTATCGCCGGCGCCGAGCCGCCGAAGTCGGGCGCCTTGCCCGGCGGCGCCCGCCTGCTGGTGGACGTGGTCGAGTGCCCCGACACGGTGCGCGGCGCGATCGCGGCGCTGACCGCGGGAATCGCGGTGGCCGACGATCTGCCGTCCGCCCGCGCGCTGGTCGCGGCTCGGCCCGAGCTGCGCGTGGTCACCCGTGACGGCGACCTCGCCGGACACGGCTGGCTGCTGGGTGGTTCCGATCGCGCGCCCAGCCAGCTGGAGATCCAGGCCGACATCGATGCCGCCCGGGCCGACCTGGTCTCCGCGCAGCGGCGCGCCGAGGAACTCGAGGCGGCGCTGTCCGGCGCGCTCGAGGAGCAGTCCGACCGTAAGGACGCCGTCGACCAGGCGCTGCTCGCTCTGCACGAATCCGATCAGGCGCTGGTCGCGATCTACGAACGTCTGGGCAGGCTCGGCCAGACCGCCCGTACCGCGCACGCGGAGAGCGAACGGCTGCTCGGCCAGCGCGACGACGCGGAGGCGAGCCGGGAAGAGGCGCTGGCCGCGCTGGCCGAACTGGAGGATCGCCTGCGGCACGCGGAACTCGAGCAGTCCGAGGTGGACGCCGACGGTGCGGGCGCGGCGGGCACCGAATCCGCCGGACGCGCCCGCGAGGAGGCGGCGGCCGCGCTGGCCGAGGCACGCGCGATGGAGGTGGAGGCCAGGCTCGCCGTGCGCACCGCCGAGGAGCGCGCGGAATCCGTACGCGGCAAAGCGGACTCGCTCCGCCGTGCCGCGCGCGCCGAACGGGACAACCGGGCGCGGGCCGAACGCGCCCAGGCCGCGCGCAAGAAAGCGGCGGAGGTGGCCGCCGCGGTCGCCGAGTCCGGCGCGAAGATCGCCGCCGAGCTGGAGCGCGTCGTCGGTGAGGCGGGCGCGCGCCGCGACGAACTCGTGCGCAGGCGCTCGGAGTGCGCCGCACAGGTCGAGCAGGTGAAGGAGCGGGCGCGTGCGCTCACCGCGCAGCTGACCCAGCTCACCGACGCGGTGCACCGGGACGAAGTGGCCAAAGCCCAAGCCGCGCTGCGCATCGAGCAGCTGGAGGCGACCATCGCCGAGCAATTCGGCATCGCGTTGGACGACCTGATCGCCGAATACGGTCCGGACGTGCCGCTGCCGCCCTCGGCGCTGGAGATGCAGGAGTACGAGCAGGCCAAGGAGCGGGGCGAGCAGGTCAGCGAACCCGCTCCGATGCCATATGACCGGCAGACGCAGGAGCGTCGCGCCAAGCGCGCGGAGAAGGACCTCGCCACCCTGGGCAAGGTGAATCCGCTGGCGCTGGAGGAATTCGCGGCGCTGGAGGAACGCTACAACTTCCTGGCCACCCAGCTGGACGATGTCAAGAGCGCGCGCAAGGACCTCATGGACGTCGTCGCCGAGGTCGACGCGCGCATCCTCCAGGTGTTCACCGAGGCATACGCCGACGTGGAGCGCGAGTTCGTCGAGGTGTTCGCGAAACTGTTCCCCGGCGGCGAGGGGAGGCTGCTGCTCACCGATCCCTCGGACATGCTCACCACCGGCATCGAGGTGGAGGCCCGCCCGCCGGGCAAGAAGGTCAAGCGGCTGTCGCTGCTGTCCGGCGGGGAGAAGTCGCTGACCGCGGTCGCGTTGCTGGTGGCCATCTTCCGCGCCCGGCCCTCGCCGTTCTACGTGATGGACGAGGTCGAGGCCGCGCTGGACGACACCAACCTGCGCCGCCTGATCGGCCTGTTCGAGCAGCTGCGGGAGAAGAGCCAGCTGATCGTCATCACCCATCAGAAGCCGACGATGGAGATCGCCGACGCGCTCTACGGCGTCAGCATGCGCGGCGACGGCATCACCCAGGTGATCTCCCAGCGGCTGCGCGGGGAGAACCTGGCCCCGGTGGGCTGAGCCGCACCCACCCCTTGTATTCGTGGACGGGCTTGCGCGAGGGGCCGAAGATCTCGTCGACTCGGCGCCCGCCAGGTCACGGCGGGACCGTCTGCGCGGGCGTAGCACCGTGCCGACGGGACGCCCGGCAGCTCGACCACCCTGGTGAGCAGGTGATTCCGTGTTCAGCAGGCAGTCGGCACGGCGCGCCGGGCAGTCCGACGTGAGGGGCACAGATCGCGAGGGTTGTCGCGCGCGGGCGCGGACCCGCCGGACCGTTCACGCGAGAATGCGCCCAGGTCTGTCGTCCCCTTCACCTGAGGCGGATCCGCCGGGTTGTCTCGTGGCGAGGAGTGCGGATCCGCCGGGTTCGAGCAGCGGTGCGGTGGACTACCGAGCGGCGGAAGCTTTTTCGCTGTCCAGCAGCGCTTTGATCTGGGCCGCACCGGTTTCGGCGAGCCAGGTGTCGAATGTCCGCAGGCCGGGATGGATTTCGCGGGTTTCGTCGACGTCGGCGCGCCATCCGCCGGTGTGGCGCAGCAAACGCCAGGTATTGCCGATCTCCTCGCCGATCGCGTCCGCCTCCGCTTCGCCGACCTCGTGGTAGCGGACCGGGTGGCCGGTGGCCGCGCTGATCGCCGCGGCGGCCGCGGGCGGGGCGAGCACGTCGCCCGCGAGTTCGAGGACCCGGCCGTGGAAGCGATCCGGATCAGCGAAAACGAGAGCGGCGATATCGCCGATATCCGCGAGGGCGATGACCTTCATCGGCCCTTCGGCCGGAAACAGATGCCGGTGCACGCCGTCGAAGATGCCGTCGACCGGCGACGTGCGCAGCAGGTAGTTCTCCATGAAGCGCACGGGGCGCAGGAGCGTGTAGCGGGCGCCGCTGGCGATGACGGCGTCTTCGATGCGCTTCTTGCCCGTCACGCCCCAGGACGCGTTGTCGCCCATCGAGGCGATGCCGGTGAACACGATCTGCCGCACGCCCGCATTGCGCGCCGCTTCGACGACCGCTCGCCCGCGCGCGGCTTCCAGGTCGACATCCCAGCCCTGCGGGCGGTAGGCGGCGGGCGGGACCAGAAACAGCCCGGTGACACCGGCCAGCGCCCCGGGCAGGGTCTCCGGGGAATCGAAATCGCCGACGACGAGTTCCGCGCCCGCCGCGGCCAAGTCCTGTGCGGCGGGCGCTTGCGCGTCGCGGACCAGCGCGCGCACCGCCCTGCCGTCTGCCAGCAGCCTGCGGGCGGTGACGCCGCCCTGCTTGCCGGTGGCGCCGGTGACCAGGATGAGGTTGTGCTGAGGGGACATGCTGCGCCTTCTCTGCTCGTTAGAATCGGGTCGGACAACCCGGATTCGGACGATACGGGTGGCCCGACCCGATTGACCAGGTCGCTTGCAGGAGGGCCGTAACGAAATGACCACATCGCTCGCCCCGGATGGGCTGTCCCGAGCCGACGCCCGGCGCAATCGCGCCCTCGTGCTGGCGGCCGCGCAGCGAGCCTTCGCGGAACAGGGCGCCTCGGTATCGCTCGCCGAGGTCGCCCGGCGGGCGGGTGTCGGCGCGGGCACCGTCTACCGCCACTTCCCGACGAAAGCCGCTCTGCTGGAAGCCGTAATGCAGCAGCGCATCGACCGGTTGGCGAAGATGGCCGCCGACCGGATCGGCGCACCGGACCCCGGCGCCGCCTTCTTCGACCTGTGCACCGCCGTGATCGCCACGACGCCGGGTAACCAGGCGCTGTGCGACCTGGTCCAGTCCGACGACGGCTGGCCGCGTGCGCTGTTGCAGGGCGCGGGCGTGCGTTTCCACCGCGCGCTGGGCGCCCTGCTGGATGCCGCCCAGCGCGACGGAGCGGTCCGGGCCGACATCGAACTCGATGACGTACTGGCGATCTTCACCGGATGCGTTGCGATCCAGCAACTCCGGAAGGCGCGGGGCGATGTGGACCGCACCGCGGCGATCGTGCTGGACGCGCTGCGCGCCCGGCCGGGCGAGGCGGGAGTAACGGAACGGGGTGCCGCAATCGAAACTCGTAACGAATCAAGCGAACGTAACGAAACGGAAGGCGATCGCTGTCCGGTGTGCCACGCGGCGGTGCCGCGGGCCGGGAGGGGCCGTCGGGCCAGATATTGCTCGGCGGCATGCCGGCAGAAGGCCCATCGTCGGCGTGTCGCGGCGGCTCGCTAGCGGGGATGGCGCATGTGCGCCATCCGCTTCTCCGCTGCGCCACCAGGCCCATAGGAGACGGTCTGCGGTCCGTGTGGACCGGTGGTTCTCGCGCCGCCGCCGCGGGAGAGAGAGTTATCGGTTGCTCAGAGCAGATCGCTGACGTCGTCCGGTACGTCGACGGCGTATTTGCGCAGGATGTCCATCGAGATCACTTCCAGGGCGTTCTCGTGGGTGGCGGCCAGGACCACGGGCGCGGCGACGCCGTCCTCGTGCGCGTGCAGCCATCGCACAGCCACCACGCACCACCGGTCGCCCGGCTGCAGACCGGGAAAATTATTCTCTGGGCGCGGAGTGCTCAAATCGTTTCCGATGGAAGCCTGATGTTCCAGGAATTCTGCCGTGACGACGGTGCACACTGTGTGGCTGCCCAGATCCTCCGGCCCGGTACTGCAGCAGCCGTCCCGGTAGAAGCCGGTGAGAGGATCGGTGCCGCACTCTTCCAGCGGCCCCCCAAGCACGTTTCGATCGGTCACGTCGCCGATCCTATTGTCCCTTCGCGAGAAGTTCCGCAGGACAAGAAATCTGGAGGGCTGTGTCGGTGTCCGCCCGGGCGCGCCCATCGCCCGGTACCTGCGGTATTCGCCGAACTCGTGCGGTCTGCCCGGTGGCGCGACTCGCGCGCCAGGGGCGGCTCGGGGCCCGGCCCGTGACGATCGGTCTGCAAGGATGGTTCGCGTGAGTCCCGAAGTCTGGATCCTGATCGCCGCGGTCGCCGCACTGCTGCTCGTCGTGCTCGTCGCCGGTTTCGTCCGGTACAAGCGCGGCCGCGTGTCGCTGACTCCGCCCACGCAGGACAAGGAGGTGACCGACCGGTCCGGTGGTTACACAGCGTCCGGTGGATTCGCCTTCAGCCGGGGCGGCACGGCGACCGAACCGCAACCGGTCGAGCGCACCGATACCGAAGGACAGCCGCACGTCGGCGACGACGCCGCGATTCCGCGCGACGCGCCAAGGCGCGGCATCACCAACGTTCCCCTGCCCGAGGCGGATGTCGCGGAGGCGCCGCCCGCGGCCGGGGCTGCCGCACCGGCCGAACCCGAGACGGCGCCGCCCGCCACCGATGAGGTGGCGTCGCCGGAGAACCCCGTCGCCGACGCCGCGCCCGTCACGGCGGACGACACCGCGGCCGCGGACACGACCGCCGAACCGGTCACCGCGGGCCTCGACACCGGAGCCGCCACCGAACTCGTCGCTCCCGACACGCCCGCGGGCGTCGAGGCGCCCGCCGCGCTGGAGGAGATCGAGCCCACCGCCGGCCGCCTGGTCCGGCTGCGCGGCCGCCTGTCCCGCTCGCAGAACGCGGTCGGCAAGAGCCTGCTGGGCCTGCTCGGCGGCGGTGACCTCGACGAGGACTCGTGGGAAGAGGTCGAGGACACTCTCGTGCTGGCCGATCTCGGCACCGCGAGCACCACGGCCGTCGTCGCCCGGCTGCGTTCGGAGATGGCGGCGCGCAGTGTGCGCACCGCCGATGAGGCCCGTGCCGTGCTGCGCGACGTGCTGATCGAGCAGTTGCGTCCGGAACTCGACCGCTCGGTGCGCGCCCTGCCGCACCCGGATCACCCGTCCATCCTGCTGGTGGTCGGCGTGAACGGCACCGGCAAGACGACCACTACCGGCAAGCTCGCGCGCGTGCTCGTCGCCGACGGCCGCCGCGTGCTGCTCGGCGCGGCCGACACCTTCCGCGCCGCGGCCGCCGACCAGCTGCAGACCTGGGGCGAGCGGGTCGGCGCCGACACCGTCCGCGGCCGCGAGGGCGCAGATCCGGCCGCGGTCGCGTTCGACGCCGTGGCCGCGGGCATCGAACGCGGCGTCGACGCGGTGCTCGTCGACACGGCCGGTCGGTTGCACACCAAGACGGGCCTGATGGACGAGCTGGGCAAGGTCAAGCGCGTGGTGGAGAAGAAGGCCGCCGTCGACGAGGTCCTGCTGGTGCTGGACGCGACCGTTGGGCAGAACGGCCTGACCCAGGCCAGGGTGTTCGCGGAAGTGGTCGACATCACCGGCGTCGTGCTGACCAAGCTGGACGGCACGGCCAAGGGCGGCATCGTCTTCCAGGTCCAGCACGAACTGGGCGTGCCGGTGAAACTGGTCGGGCTCGGCGAGGGCGCCGACGACCTGGCTCCGTTCGAGCCCGCCGCGTTCGTGGACGCGCTGCTGGGCTGAGCCTTCCCGAACCAGTACTCCTTCGAAGGGACTGCGGCCCGCTCTGTTCCGGTCGGCGGGCCACGGTGCGTCCTCGGCACCGGAATGCGAGGGCGATCACACCCCGGATGTTTGCCGAGTTCTCCTCCCCGGTAACGAATGTCCGATTTCCGAACGTCGGCCTCACAGCACCGGAAAACGCCCGGTGTACGTGACGAAACGTAGTGGCAACACGGCTGCGCCATCCGTTCACGTAGGTGAAACACGTCAGCTCTACGGATGAAACACCGAGTAAGGACCCTTCTGTTCAGGTCCATTTGCCGGAGTCGGCGGGGCCCGAGATGAGGAGGACATAAAAGTGGCTTTTCCACTTACCGGTGCACCGGATACCGGTGACACCGCATGGATGCTGGCGAGTTCGGCGCTGGTGTTGCTGATGACGCCGGGCCTGGCTTTCTTCTACGGCGGCATGGTCCGGTCGAAGAACGTGCTCAACATGATCATGATGAGCATCAGCGCCATGGGCTTGGTCGGCGTGCTGTGGTCGCTGTACGGATACTCGACGGCGTTCGGCGACAACACGTTCGGCGTGATCGGTGACCCGACGCAGTTCTTCGGCCTGAAGGGCCTGATCGGCGGCAACTCCGTCGCCGAGGCCAAGGACGCGGCGGGCGCGGTCACCACCGAAGCGGTGAACATCCCGCTCGCGGGCACGATTCCGGCGACCGTCTTCGTTGCCTTCCAGTTGATGTTCGCCATCATCACGGTTGCCCTCATCTCGGGCGCGGTCGCCGACCGCTTGAAGTTCGGCGCGTGGCTGCTCTTCGCAGGCATCTGGTCCACGGTGGTGTACTTCCCGGTCGCGCACTGGGTGTTCGACTTCGACGTGAAGGACGCCGACGGCAACGTCGTGCACGAGGGCGGCTGGATCGCCAACAAACTGCTCGCGGTCGACTTCGCAGGCGGCACGGCGGTGCACATCAACGCCGGTGCGGCCGGTCTGGCCCTGGTGCTGGTGCTCGGCAAGCGCAAGGGCTGGCCGACGACGCCGTTCCGCCCGCACAACCTGCCGTTCGTCATGCTCGGCGCAGGTCTGCTGTGGTTCGGCTGGTTCGGCTTCAACGCGGGCTCCGCGGTGACCTCCGGCGGCCTCGCCGGTTCGACTTTCGTCACCACCACCATCGCGACCTGCGCCGCGATGCTGGCCTGGTTGCTGGTGGAGAAGATCCGCGACGGCAAGCCCACCTCGCTGGGCGCGGCTTCGGGCATCGTGGCGGGCCTGGTCGCCATCACCCCCTCGTGCTCCTCGGTGAACGTCCTCGGAGCGCTCGCCATCGGCGTCGTAGCCGGCGCGCTGTGCGCCCTCGCGGTCGGCCTGAAGTTCCGGTTCGGCTTCGACGACTCGCTCGACGTGGTCGGCGTGCACCTGGTCGGCGGCATCGTCGGCACCCTGATGGTCGGTTTCGTCGCGGCGCCCGAGGCGGGTGCGGCCAAGACCGGTCTGTTCTACGGCGGCGGAGTCGATCAGCTGTGGCGGCAGGCGGTGGGCGCCGGTGTGGTACTTGCCTTCTCCTTCGTCGCGACGCTGATCATTGCCTATATCGTGAAGTTCACCATTGGGCTGCGCGTGAGCGAGGAAGCAGAGTCGGTGGGCTTGGACGAGTCCGAGCACGCGGAAACCGCCTACGACTTCGCCGCTCTGGGTAGCACGGCACGTTCGGCCGTCAAGGAGGCATGACGAACATGAAACTGATCACCGCAATCGTCAAACCGTTCACGCTCGAGGACGTCAAGTCCGGGCTCGAGCAGGCGGGTGTGTTGGGCATGACCGTCAGCGAGGTCCAAGGGTACGGCCGGCAGAAGGGCCACACCGAGGTGTACCGCGGCGCGGAGTACTCCGTCGATTTCGTGCCGAAGGTCCGCGTCGAGGTCGTCGTGGACGACGCGTCCGTCGACAAGGTCGTGGAGGTGATCGTGGAGGCCTCCCGCACCGGCAAGATCGGCGACGGCAAGGTCTGGGTCACTCCGGTGGAGTCCATCATCCGGGTGCGGACCGGCGAACGCGGTACCGACGCGCTGTAGCGGAAATCGAGTCGAGCGGCGGCCCCGCTCCCGCCGGACCACCCGGTCGGGGCGGGGCCGCGCGCATGAAATGGGCGGTGGGTTGTGGGTAGTCAGTACCAGCACGACGGTGATCGGAAGGCCACCGGAGAAGGCAACGGCAAGGTGTCCAACGGCGCGGCCGACCTGGTCCGCGCGCGAACCCAACTGCTCGACGGCGGCCAGCCGCGCAATCCCCGGCTGGACGCCGAGTCGTTGCGCCACGCCCTGGTCGACCTCTACGAACTGTGGCTCACCAGCAAGGGCGCCGAACTGGGCATCGCTCCCGACAGCGGCTTGGCCGTGGTGGCCGTCGGCGGTCTCGGCCGCGGCGAGATGCTGCCGTTCTCCGATCTGGATCTGGTGCTGCTGCACGACGACGTCGACCCGGCCCGGGTGGCCGAGGTCGCCGACCAGCTGTGGTACCCGCTGTGGGACGCCCACATCAAACTCGACCACAGTGTGCGGACCGTTCCGCAGGCGCTGCGGGTGGCTTCGGACGATCTCATCGCCGCGCTGGGCATGCTCGAGGCCAGGCACATCGTCGGCGACCAGGAATTGAGCAATCTGCTGATCGGCGGGGTGCGGCGGGAGTGGCGCACCGGCATCCGCTCCCGCTTCGACGAGCTCATCGCCCAAGCCCAGGCCAGATGGGAGCGCAACGGCGAGATCGCGCACCGCGCCGAGCCCGATCTGAAGAACGGGCGCGGCGGGCTGCGCGACATCCAATTACTCGACGCGCTGGCCATCGCCCAGCTGACCGACGCCATGCCCGGATTGGGGCCGGACGTGCCGGGCGGCGGATTGAAGCAAGCGCATCGGCGCCTGCTCGACGTGCGCACCGAACTGCACCGCGTGGCGGGCCGGGCTCGCGACCAACTGCGAGCGCAGGACGCCGACGAGATCGGCGCGGCCCTGCGCATCGGCGATCGGTTCGATCTGGCGCGCACCCTGAGCGATTCGGCCCGGACGGTCAGTTACTCCGTCGACGTAGGACTGCGCACCGCGGCCAACGCGCTGCCCCGGCGGGGATTGGCGCGCCTGCGCCGGATGCCGGTGCGCAGGCCGCTGGACGAGGGAGTCGTCGAGCACGCGGGCGAGGTCGTGCTGGCCAGGGACGCCCGCCCGCAGCGCGACCCCGGCCTGATCCTGCGCGTGGCGGCCGCGTCGGCGCAGACCGGTCTGCCCATGTCGGCCACCACGTTGAACCGGCTCTCGGAGGACGCCCCCGAGCTACGCGAGCCGTGGCCCAAGGACGCCCTCAACGACCTGCTGGTGCTGTTGGGCGCGGGCCGCGGCACCATCGACGCGATCGAGGCGCTGGACCGCACGGGACTGTGGGGCAGGCTGCTGCCGGAATGGGGCGCCGTGCGCGACCTGCCGCCGCGCGATGTCCAGCACATCTGGACCGTCGACCGCCATCTCATGGAGACCGTCGCCTACGCGGGCGGGCTGAGCACGCGGGTGGCGCGCCCGGACCTGCTCGCTCTCGGCGCGCTGCTGCACGATATCGGCAAGGGCCGGTCGGGCGACCACAGCGTCGTCGGCGCGGAACTCGCCACGCACATCGGCCGCCGCCTCGGCTTGTGGCCCTCGGACGTGCGTGCGCTCAGCGCGGTCGTGCGCTACCACCTGCTGCTGCCGGAGACCGCCACCCGGCGCGACCTGTCCGATCCGGAGACGGTGCGCTACGTCGTCGACGCGCTCGACGGCGATCCGCAGTTGCTGGAACTGCTGCACACTTTGGCCGAGGCGGATTCGCTGGCCACCGGCCCCGGGGTCTGGGGTGACTGGAAGGCTTCACTGATCGGCGAACTGGTCCGGCGCTGCCGGTTGGTCATGGCGGGTGACCAGCTGCCGACGCCGGAGCCGATCGCGCCGGAGCTGGTCGAGAAGGCCAGGGCGGGCGGGGTGCACGTCGATCTGAAGCCCGGTGAGAGCAAACACACCTATGTGGTGACCGTCATCGCGCCCGACAGCCCGGGTCTGCTCTCGGACGCCGCCGGTGTGCTCGCGCTGCATTCGCTGCGGGTGCTGTCGGCCGCGCTCGGGGGCGAAGGCGCTTGCGCGGTGGACACTTTCGTTGTCGCGCCCAAGTTCGGTGATCCGCCGGACCCGGGTCTGCTGCGCCAGGAATTGATCCGCGCCACGGCAGGCGACCTGGACGTCCCCGCGGCGCTGGCCAAACGTGAGCGCGAGGCGAGCACAGTCGGCCGCAGCAGGTACGCGCAGGCCCAGCCGCGCGTGATCTGGTCGGACACCTCGGTGCCCGGCCAGGTGATCCTGGAATTGCGCGCCGAGGACCGGGTCGGTCTGCTCAGCCGTCTCGCCGCCGAACTCGCCGGATGCGGAGCCGACGTGCGCTGGGCCAAGGTGGTCACCATGGGCTCGGCGGTGGTCGACAGTTTCTGCCTGAATTTGGGCTCCGAGGACGGTCCCGCGCGCCGGGAAACGATCGAGAAAGCGCTTCTCGCGGTGGTTCCCAAAACTGCGCCGAAACCTCCTGAGGAAGGTGTGGATAATCCAGAAAACGGCAATTAGCAGCAGATTTATCCGGTGATCAATCTGTTGCGAGATATTTGCTGCATCCGAACTCCGGCCTTGTGGCCCGCCCCTACGATCTAGAGCGTCTGGCTATCGCGAGCACGAGGGGAGCAGGTCGGTGGCAATTGAAGTCGTTTCGGCATCCACGATGACGAGTGACGAGACCACGCACATGGCGCGCTGCGTCGGCGGCGACCGGTGGGTGGTCTCCTGGCTTCCGGGTCGCACCTTG
This sequence comes from Nocardia niwae NBRC 108934 = DSM 45340, assembly GCF_001613465.1. GTDB lineage: Bacteria > Actinomycetota > Actinomycetes > Mycobacteriales > Mycobacteriaceae > Nocardia > Nocardia niwae. Next base: position 304,136 of record NZ_BDCK01000017.1, read on the forward strand.
ACCGGGCGACAGGCGGTGACCGCGATGACGATCGCCTCCACCGTCGCCACCTCGCCCATCCCGAGTACGGCGGAGTGGGCCCTCCTCGACGGCCTGGCCCTCCAGCTGGGCCTGACCGCCAACGAGGCGGTTTTCATGGTGGCCGAGGAGAACCACGACTACCGCAAAACGGCCAAGCCGCGCCGCCGCGTGCTCGACTAGCGGCCCGCGTTCCGCGGGGAAGGACGCACCGCCTGCGCGAACACGCGGGCGATCCCATTACCCTGGGAGAGAATGTGACGTCCCCCGAGATCAGGAGCGCGATCGGTGTTCGAATCCCTGTCCGACCGGCTTACCGGTGCCCTCAAGGATCTGCGCGGTAAGGGGCGTCTGTCACCGGCCGACATCGACGCCACCTGCCGCGAGATCCGCCTGGCCCTGCTGGAGGCCGACGTCGCGCTGCCCGTGGTCCGCGGTTTCATCGGGCGGATCAAGGAGCGCGCCAAGGGCGCCGAGGTCAGCGCGGCGCTGAACCCGGCCCAGCAGGTCGTGAAGATCGTCAACGAGGAACTCGTCGGCATCCTCGGCGGCGAGACCAGGCGGCTGAACCTGGCCAAGAATCCGCCGACGGTGGTCATGCTGGCCGGTCTGCAGGGTTCCGGTAAGACCACGCTCGCGGGCAAGTTGGCGAAACTGCTGAAGGGCCAGGGCCACCAGCCGCTGCTGGTGGCGTGTGACCTGCAGCGTCCCGGCGCCGTCACCCAGTTGCAAGTGGTCGGCGAGCGCGCGGGCGTGCCCGTCTACGCGCCGCACCCCGGCACGTCCGTCGGCGGCGGGGAGAATCCCTTGGGCATCTCGGCCGCCGATCCGGTGAACGTGGCGCGCGGCGGTGTCGAGGAGGCGCGGCAGAAGCAGTACGACGTCGTCATCGTCGACACCGCGGGCCGTCTCGGCATCGACGAGGAGCTCATGCGCCAGGCCGCGGGCATCCGCGACGCCGTGCAACCGGACGAGACCCTCTTCGTGCTCGACGCGATGATCGGCCAGGACGCGGTCAACACCGCCGAGGCGTTCCGCGACGGCGTCGGTTTCACCGGCGTGGTGCTCACCAAGCTCGACGGCGACGCCCGCGGTGGTGCGGCGCTCAGCGTTCGCGAGGTCACCGGTGTGCCGATCCTGTTCGCCTCGACCGGTGAGAAGCTCGAGGACTTCGACGTCTTCCACCCCGATCGCATGGCCAGCCGCATCCTCGGCATGGGTGACGTGCTCACCCTGATCGAGCAGGCCGAGCAGGTCTACGACGCCCAGCAGGCCGAAGAGGCCGCCCGCAAGATCGGCAGCGGCGAGCTCACCCTCGAGGACTTCCTCGACCAGATGCTGGCCATCCGCAAGATGGGCCCGATCGGCAACCTGCTGGGCATGCTGCCGGGCGCGGGCCAGATGAAGGACGTGCTCGCCCAGGTCGACGACAAGCAGCTCGACCGCGTGCAGGCGATCATCCGCGGCATGACCCCGGCCGAACGGGCGAATCCGAAGATCATCAACGCCTCGCGCCGGCTGCGCATCGCCAACGGTTCCGGCGTCCAGGTCTCCGAGGTCAACCAGCTCGTCGACCGCTTCTTCGAGGCCAAGAAGATGATGGCCATGATGGGCCGCCAGATGGGGCTGCCCGGCTCTCGCCGCGGCAACGCGAAGAAGGGCAAGAAGGGGAAGAAGGGCGGGCGTGGCCCGACGCCGCCGAAGGTGCGCGGCGGCTTCCCCGGGATGGGCGGCATGCCCGGCATGCCCGCCGGGATGCCCGACCTGTCCAACATGCCGGCCGGGCTGGACCAGTTGCCGCCCGGCTTGGAGGGCTTCGATCTGTCCAAGCTGAAGTTCCCCAAGAAGTAGGACACTTCCGCCGCCCACGATGTTCGTGGGCGGCGTGCGTCTGCGCCGCGGTTGTGCGCGGCTCGATCACGCGAAGGGCGCGGTCGAGCGGCCTGCTGGAAGGGCTTCGCTGTCCCGTGGCCATGCTTCGCGCGGATGACCGATCCCGGAATCGGACAGTAGGTTGGAGGCCGCCGACGAGTTCCAGGAGGTTGCGGTGCATCTACGCGGTGTGGTTCTTCCCGAGGGCGAGCTGCGCGACCTGTGGGTGCGCGACGGCCTGGTGTCGTTCGAGCCCGTGCCCGGAGCCGAGACGCTGTGCCGCTCAGGCTGGATCGTGCCGGGCCTGGTCGACGCGCACTGCCACGTCGGGATCCGGTACGGCGGGGGCCACGAGGACCGCGCGGGCGCCATCGCGCAGGCCGAGACCGAGCGCGACGCCGGTGCCCTGCTGCTGCGCGACGCGGGCTCGCCGATCGACACCCGCTTCGTCGACGACCACGACGAGCTGCCGCGGATCATCCGCGCCGGCCGCCACATCGCGCGGCCGAAGCGCTACATCCGCGAACTGGGCATCGAGCTCGACGACGAACGCGACCTGCCGGAGATCGTCGCCGAGCAGGCCCGTCTCGGCGACGGCTGGGTGAAGATCGTCGGCGACTGGATCGACCGCTCCGTGGGCGACCTGCGGCCGTTGTGGAGCGACGCGATCCTGAAGGAGGCCATCGACGCCGCACATGCCAACGGCGCGCGGGTCACCGCGCATGTCTTCGGCGAGGACGCGCTACCCGGTCTGATCGACGCCGGTATCGACTGCCTGGAGCACGGCACCGGTCTCACCGACGAGACCATCGAGATGATGGTCGAGCACGGCACCGCGCTGGTTCCCACCCTGATCAATATCGACACCTTCCCGGGCATCGCCGACAGTGCGGGCAAGTTCCCGGTCTACGCCGCGCACATGCGCGACCTGCACCGGCGGGTGCGCGGCACGGTCGCCGCCGCGCACGAGGCGGGCGTGCCGATCTTCGCGGGCACCGACGCGGGCGGCTCCATCCGGCACGGGCGCATCGCCGACGAGATCGCGGCGCTCGGCGCCGCGGGCCTGTCCCGGCACGACGCGCTCGGCGCGGCCTGCTGGGACGCCCGCGTCTGGCTCGGGCGACCCGGTATCGAGGACGGCGCGCCCGCGGATTTCGTTGTCTACGAGAAGGATCCGCGTACCCACCCCGAGACGCTCGGCACGCCGTACGCCGTCGTTCTGCGCGGGCGCGGGTACGGCGGGCGCGGACCGGTGACCGGCCATCGATAACTTGTCACCTGGGCTCACCCGCGAGTATCCGAAAGCGGCGTAAGGTCGGATTTCGTGACAATTCGCCTCGGATACCAGATGCCCAACTTCAGCTACGGCAAGTCGGTGCGCGAGCTCTTCCCCACGGTGATCGCGCAGGCCCGAGAAGCCGAAGCCGCCGGGTTCGACACGGCCTTCGTCATGGACCACTTCTATCAGCTGCCCGGCATCGGCACGCCCGACGAGCCGATGCTCGAGGCCTATACCGCGCTCGGCGGCCTGGCCACGGCGACGGAGCGAATCCAGTTGTCGGCGCTGGTCACCGGCAACACCTACCGCAACCCGGCCATGCTCGCCAAGACCGTCACCACGCTGGACGTGGTCAGCGGCGGCCGCGCGGTCCTCGGCATCGGCGCGGGCTGGTTCGAACTCGAGCACCGCTCCCTCGGCTACGAATTCGGCACGTTCACCGACCGCTTCGAGCGGCTCGACGAGGCGCTGCACATCATCCAGCCGATGCTGCGCGGCGAGCGGCCCACCTTCGAGGGCAAGTGGTACCGGGTCGAGAACGCCATGAACGAGCCGCGCGTGCGCGACGACCTGCCGATCCTGCTCGGCGGCAGCGGTGAGAAGAAGACCTTCGGCTTGGCCGCCCGCTTCGCCGACCATCTCAACATCATCTGCAACGCCTCCGAACTGCCACGCAAGATCGAGGCGCTGCGCACGCGCTGCGCCGAGGCCGGCCGGGACCCGCAGACGCTGGAGACCAGCTACCTGTGCTTCGTGATGATGGACGAGGACGGTGATCTGGTGCGCAAGCAGCAGCGGGACTACCTGAGCCGCATGGGTATCGACCTGTCGGCGCTCTCGGACGCCGAGCGCGCGCAGAGCCCGGCCGACCGCCAGTTCGTCGGTACACCGGACGAGGTTGCCGAACAGCTGCGGACCCGCGTTCTCGACCACGGCGTCGACGGACTGATCATCAATATGGTGTTCAACGGGCACGAACCGGGAGCGGTCGAGCTCGCCGGGCGCACCTTTGCTCCGCTGGTGCGCTGACGAGAGCGAACCGGGCGCGAATAGTATTGGCGCTGGATACAATCGGCCGATGATAGCCCCTCCGTGGCGCGCGTCGTACGGCATCGACGCGCCGTCGGTGCTGCTGTTGCTGGGAGTTCTCGCGGTCGGGTATCTCGCCGCCGCCCTGGTGGTGGCGCTGTTCCAGCAGCTGCGTCCGAGTCTGCTGCTCCTACTGATCGGCGTCGTGCTGGCCGCGCAGTTCGGGTTGTTCCTGCACGCCACCCGCCGGGGCAAGTTCCGGGTCTGGGCGGGCCTGCTCGACGAACTCGACCTGCGCGGCGACGAACGATTACTCGACATGGGGTGCGGACGGGGGGCGGTGCTGCTGGCCGCGGCGCGCCGCCTGCCCGCCGGGCGGGCGGTGGGTCTGGACCTGTGGTGCTCGGCCGACCACTGCGGGAACACCCCGGCCACCGCCGAGCAGAACGCGCTCGCCGAGAACGTCGCCGACCGGATCGAGTTGCGCACCGGCGACATGACCCGCATGCCGTTCCCGGACGGTGCGTTCGACGTCGTCGTCTCCAGTCTGGCGATCCACGACATCCGGACCGCCGAGGGCCGTGCGGCGGCGGTCCGCGAGGCGTGCCGCGTGCTGCGTCCCGGCGGCAAACTGGTCATCGTGGACATCGGCAAGACGCGGGATTACCGCGCCGTCCTGGCGGCCACCGGCGCGACCGCCATCGCCCTGCGCCCGGTCGGGTGGCGGATGTGGTGGGGCGGTCCCTGGGTGCCCACCCGGGCGCTCACCGCCGTCGCTCCCGGCTGAGCAGTCCGAGTCGAAGCCGCCACCTCACTCGATGGCGCGGGCGACCCCTGCGGCCATCAGGCGCAGCACCCGGAACACGACGGGTGCGACGTACTCGACCACGGCCTCCTCGCCGAGTTCACCCACGATCTCGCTGGTGCGGCGGGCGGTTCGCGCGCGGCTGCGCCGGAAGAGTCCCATGTCTGGTTATGGCGCGCGGGCGCCTTCGCGTGAACACGGACGCGATTTCTGGCGTGATCGTCCGGTCTGGCACAATGGACCACCGTCCTTCCGGACAAGTGTCAGCCCGTCTCCGGTTCCGTACCGCGCGGCGGTCACACACTCGAAAGCGCAAAACCGGGCTCGCAGACCATGCGGGTCGCCGAATTGCGTCGTGACCAACCAACGAAAGGCAGATCAGCAGTGGCTGTCCGCATCAAGCTCACCCGCCTGGGCAAGATCCGCAACCCGCAGTACCGCGTCGTCGTCGCCGACGCCCGCACCCGCCGCGACGGCCGGGCCATCGAGTCCATCGGCAAGTACCACCCGAAGGAAGAGCCCTCGCTGATCGAGATCGACTCCGAGCGCGTGCAGTACTGGCTGGGCGTGGGCGCGCAGCCGACCGAGCCGGTCCTGCAGCTGCTGAAGATCACCGGCGACTGGCAGAAGTTCAAGGGCATCGACGGCGCCGAGGGGACCCTGAAGGTCAAGCCGGCCAAGCCGTCGAAGCTGGACCTGTTCAACGCCGCGCTGGCCGCCGCCGACAACGAGCCGGTCGCCGAGGCCGTCACCCCGAAGAAGAAGGGCAAGAAGGACGCCGAAGAGGGCGCCGAGTCCGCTGAGGCCGCCGAGTAATGAGCCGGCCCTACCCGTCCACTCGATACCCGTCCCGAGCCGTCCGAGGGCCGGTCGCGACGACGGGTGAGTTGCGTCTCGAGGTGATGGATCAGTGAGCGCCGTCGTCGCCGATGCCGTCGAGCACCTGGTGCGCGGCATCGTCGCCAACCCCGAGGACGTCCGCGTCGAGCTGATCACCGGCCGTCGCGGGCGCACCGTCGAGGTGCACGTTCACCCCGATGACCTGGGCAAGGTGATCGGTCGCGGTGGACGCACCGCGACCGCGCTGCGCACCCTCGTCGCCGGTATCGGTGGCCGGGGCATCCGGGTCGACGTGGTCGACACCGACCAGTAGATGGAACTCGTCGTCGGACGGGTCGCCAAGTCGCACGGCGTGCGCGGCGAACTCGTCGTCGAGGTACGGACCGACGAGCCCGAGGCGCGTTTCGCGCCGGGCGTCCGGTTGCGCGGCAGGCTGCCGCGCTCGGCGGAGGTCCGCGATTTCACCGTGGAGTCGGCCCGGGAGCACTCGGGCCGGCTTCTGGTGTTCCTGGCCGGCGTGACCGACCGCACCGCGTCCGACGCGCTGCGCGGCATGCTGTTCCTGGTCGACAGCGCCGATCTCCCGCCTTCCGAGGACCCGGACGAGTTCTACGACCACGAGCTCGAGGGGCTGGAGGTCCGGCTCGCCGATGGCACCGTGGTCGGATCCGTGCGCGAAGTGCTGCACTCCGCGGCCGGTGAGCTGCTCGAAGTGCGCGCCGCCGACGACGGGCGGGAGATCCTGATCCCGTTCGTCACCGCCATCGTGCCCACGGTGTCGCTCGCCGAGGGCGTGATCGTGATCGATCCGCCCGAGGGTCTGCTCGATCCGGAATGAGGCGGTGGGGGACCCGCTCACGTGTCGCTCGCCCGGCCGGCACGCCCGGCGGCGAGAGGAGACAGGCATGAAGCTCGACGTCGTCACGATTTTCCCGGAATACCTGGAGCCGCTGCGCACGGCGTTGCTCGGGAAGGCGATCGACAAGGGACTGATCTCGCTCACGGTGCACGATCTGCGCCGGTGGACCCATGACGTGCACAAGTCGGTCGACGACGCTCCCTACGGGGGTGGACCCGGCATGGTCATGAAGCCGACCGTGTGGGGCGACGCGCTCGACGAGGTCTGCCCCGACGACGCACTACTCGTCGTCCCCACCCCGGCCGGCGTGCCGTTCACGCAGCCGACCGCGCACCGCTGGGCCGCCGAGCGGCATCTGGTCTTCGCCTGCGGCCGCTACGAGGGCATCGACCAGCGCGTTTTCGACGACGCCGCCCGCCGCGTGCGGGTGGAGGAGGTCAGCATCGGCGACTACGTGCTGATCGGCGGCGAGGCGGCCGTGCTGGTGATGACCGAGGCCGTGGTCCGGCTGCTGCCGGGCGTGCTCGGCAATCAGCAATCCCATCAAGAGGATTCGTTCTCCGACGGGCTGCTCGAAGGCCCCAGCTACACCCGCCCGGTCTCCTGGCGCGGCCTCGATGTCCCACCGATCCTGCTGTCCGGCGACCACGCGAAAGTCGCGGCGTGGCGGCGCGAGCAATCACTCGCCCGCACCCGCGAACGCCGCCCCGACCTGCTCACGGAGCAGGACGAGGCCTGACGGGAAGCCGCACGCCTCACGGCAGCAGGCCGTGGCGGCGGGCGGCTACCACGGCCTCGTGCCGGGAGTGGGCGTCGAGTTTGACCATCGCGTTGCGCAGGTAGCTCTTCACGGTTTCCGGACCGAGTGAGAGGCGTTGCGCCGCTTCCTGATTGGTGCAGCCGAGGGCGATCTGGGAAAGCACGTCGAGTTCGCGGCGGGACAGTTTCGGGCTGTCGGGGTGTGGGTCTCCGGTGAGGACCCGGGTGAGCCGTTCGCACACCGCGTGCAGGCGTGCGCGCAACCGATCGTCGTCGGCCGAGCGTGCCATGCCGCGCAGTTCGGCGTGGATGTCGCGCAGCTCCTCGGTGATCGCCGGGGCCGCCGCCTGCGACGGCGCGGCCGCCTCGAGCAGCCGCACCCTGCGGTCGACCTCGTCGCGCACGGCGATCTCGGTGGCCAGGCGTCGACCGGCCTGGACGACGAGATCCGCGGTGCGGTCGCCCAGCGGGCTCGCGCCACGCGTCGCGGCGTAGAGCACCGCGCGGGAACGCCGGTCCACCACCACGGGAACGGCCAGCACCGAGCGGATGCCCTCGCCGGAGACCGGTCCGTCGTAGTCGTGGGTGATCGAGGAGGCGCGGCGATAGTCCGAGACCGCGGCGGGCCGTCCGGAATCCATCACCCGGCCGCCCAGTCCCGAGGTCCGCACGACGGCCAGGCCGCGCAGGCCGTTGGTCAGTGTGCCGACGAATTCCGACAGCAGCAGCGCGTCGCCGTGCACTTCGCCACCGAACGCCACCGGCACGCCCGCTGTGCTCGCCACCCAGCGGATCTCGGCACGCAGCGCGTCGCTGTCGCGCGGACGCAGCAGAGCGGTGTGGGTCACGGGACTCACCCCTTTTCGGGGGTAGTGGGCGGCGGGATGTGACCCACATCCTATTGCACACCCGGGTTGCGCTGGATCACAGAACGAGGAGAACTGAAGATGGGCACCGATCCGAATCAGCGGGTGCGCGAACTGCTGGATTGTTACGACCGCGCCGACGCGTCGGCGGCGGACCTGCTGTGCGACCGGCACCCGGCCGACCGGGTCGCCTTCACGATCGTCGAGGCCGACCTGTCCTCGACCGACCTCACCTACGGCGAACTGCGCGAACGCTCCGCCCGGTTCGCGGCCGCGCTCGCCGGGCTCGGTGTCGAGCCGGGCCACCGGGTGGCCACGCTGATGGCGAAGTCAGCGGACCTGGTGGTGGCATTGCTCGGCATCTGGCGGCGCGGCGCGGTGCACGTGCCGCTGTTCACCGCCTTCGCGCCGCCCGCCATCGCCCTGCGTTTGAACGCGAGCCGCGCCTCGGTGGTCATCGCCGATGCCGACCAGGCGCCGAAGCTGGCATCCGGGCCGGATCTGCCCGCGGACCCGACTCGGCGGCTGATCGTCGCGGGCGCCGAGGCCCCCGAGGGTGCGCTGCGGTTCGACGACCTGCTCGAGTCCCGATCGGCTACCGACCTCCATGCCGATCCGGTCGCGGTGGGCGGCGACGGACTGCTGGTCCAGCTGTTCACCAGCGGCACCACCGGCACACCCAAGGGCGTCCCGATCCCGCTGCGCGCGCTCGCCTCCTTCCACGCCTACCAGGAATTCGCGCTGGACGTGCGCCCCGACGACGTCTTCTGGAACGCCGCCGACCCGGGTTGGGCCTACGGCCTCTACTACGCCATCCTCGGCCCGCTGGCCACCGGCGTCCGCAGCGTCCTGCTGCACGCGGGTTTCTCCGCCCCGCTCACCTGGCAGGTGCTGGACACCTTCGGCGTCACGAACTTCGCCGCCGCGCCGACGGTCTATCGCGCGTTGCGCGCCGACGGCACCACGCCGCCGGTGCATTCCCGGCTGCGCCGTGCCTCCTCGGCGGGGGAGCCGCTGACACCCGAGGTCGTCGCCTGGTCCGTCGAATACCTGGGTGTCGCGGTGCGCGACCACTACGGGCAGACCGAGCACGGCATGGTCATCTGCAACGCCTGGCACGAAGACCTCGACGTCGAGACTCCCGCGGGCTCGATGGGCCGCTCGTTGCCGGGCTGGACCTGCGCCGTGCTCGCCGACGACGCCGACGTCCTCGCCCCGCCAGGGCAATTGGGCCGCGTCGCGATCGACACCGAACGCAGCCCGCTGCTGTGGTTCCTCGGCTACCTCGACGCCCCTGAGCGCACCGCGCAGCGCTACACCGCCGACGGCCGCTGGTATCTGACCGGCGACGCGGGCTCGCGGGATGCCGACGGTTTCTTCCATTTCTCCGCCCGCGACGACGACGTGATCATCATGGCGGGCTACCGCATCGGCCCGTTCGAGGTGGAGAGTGTGCTGGTGCTGCACGAGCAGGTCGCGGAGGCGGCCGTGGTCGGCATGCCGGACGAACTGCGGGGGGAGGTGCTGGAGGCGTTCGTCGTGCTGCGCGACGGCGCGACGGGCGGTCCCGAGCTGGAAGCCGAGCTGCAGAGTCTGGTGAAGAGGAAGTTCGCCGCGCACGCCTACCCGCGCAGGGTCCACTTCGTGGACAGCCTGCCGAAGACTCCCAGCGGCAAGGTGCAGCGGTTCGTGCTGCGGCAGGGCGGTGCCCGATGACTTCGGCCGCTGCGCTGCCCCTGCCCAGTTACTCCTCCGGCGTCTCGGACGTCCCCCTGCTCGGCGACACGATCGGCGGCAATCTCGATCGCACGGTGGCGGCGTTCCCGGATCGGGAAGCGCTGGTGGACCGGCCGAGCGGACGGCGCTGGACCTACCGTGCGCTCGGCGCCGCCGTCGACGCGCTGGCCTGCGGACTCGCCGACCAGGGCATCGGCAAGGGCGACCGGGTCGGCATCTGGGCGCCGAACTGCGCGGAATGGTTTCTCGTGCAGTACGCCACGGCGAAGATCGGCGCGATCCTGGTCAATATCAACCCGGCCTATCGCACCAGCGAACTGGAGTACGTGCTGCGCCAGGCGGGCGTGCGGATGCTCATCGCGGCCGAGCGGTTCAAATCCTCGGACTACGTCGCCATGATCGAACAGGTCCGGCCGGATTGCCCGGCGCTGACCGAGGTGCTCGTGCTGGGCACATCCGCGTGGGACGCGCTGACCCGCACCGAGATCGACGCCGATCGGCTTGCCACGCTCGCCGCGCGGCTGTCGGCCGACGACCCGATCAACATCCAGTACACCTCCGGCACCACGGGTTTCCCGAAGGGCGCCACGCTCAGCCATCACAACATCCTGAACAACGGCTATTTCGTCGGCGAGCTGTGCGGATACACCGAACAGGACCGGATCTGCGTCCCGACGCCGTTCTACCATTGCTTCGGGATGGTCATGGGCAATCTCGCGAGCACCAGCCACGGTGCGGCCATCGTGATCCCGGCGCCCTCGTTCGATCCGAAGGCGACGCTGGCCGCGGTCGAGGCGGAGCGCTGCACTTCTCTTTACGGCGTTCCGACGATGTTCATCGACATGCTCGCCGAATTGGACACGGCCGCTGCGGATCTGTCCACCCTGCGCACCGGGATCATGGCCGGCTCGCCGTGTCCGGTCGAGGTGATGAAGCGGGTCATCGGCCGGATGGGCATGCGCGAGGTGAGCATCTGCTACGGCATGACCGAGACCTCGCCGGTCAGCACGCAGACCCGGCGCGACGACGGCATCGACCGGCGTACCGCCACGGTCGGCCGGGTCGGGCCGCACCTGGAGGTCAAGATCGTCGATCCCGCAACGGGTCTCACGGTGCCGCGCGGCGAACCGGGTGAGCTGTGCACGCGCGGTTACTCGGTGATGCTCGGGTACTGGGATGATCCGGAGAAGACCGCCGAAGCCATCGATGCCGCCCGCTGGATGCACACCGGCGACATCGGCGTGATGGACGCCGACGGCTACCTGGCTGTCACCGGCCGGATCAAGGACATGGTCATCCGCGGCGGCGAGAACATCTACCCACGGGAAATAGAGGAATTCCTCTACACCCATCCCGACATCCTGGACGCGCAGGTGATCGGCGTACCCGACCCGAAGTACGGCGAGGAGCTGATGGCCTGGATCCGGATGCGCGAGGGCGCAGCGCCGTTGGACGCGGCGGCCGTGCGGGAGTTCGCCGCGGGCAAGCTGGCGCACTTCAAGATTCCCCGCTACGTGCACGTCGTCGAGGAATTCCCGATGACGGTCACCGGCAAGATCCGCAAAGCGGAGATGCGGGAACTCGCCCGAGCGATCCTCGCGCCGGCAGCGGAAGCGACCTGATTCGACCAGCGACTTCTGATGCCGGAGAACATGGATGACCCACCGGCTACGCCCAGAAATCGGCCCGCCGCATCACGGCGGGCCTGCCGCGGAACGGCGGGGCACCGGCGACCGGCAGAAGACGCGCAGAGGCGGGGGAGCGGTAGTGTCTCCGACGTGACGACAGCGCCCGAGACTGCCAGTGCAGAGTCCACACCCGCCGTGCCACGCTCCGATACCGCGGGCCCAGCCAGCGTGAACCGTCGCATCGCCGAGGAACTCGCGGTGCGTGAAACCCAGGTGCGCGCCGCCGTCGAGCTCCTCGACGCGGGTTCGACGGTGCCGTTCATCGCGCGGTACCGCAAGGAGATCACCGGCGGACTGGACGACGCGCAGCTGCGCTTGCTCGACGAACGTCTGCACTACCTGCGCGAACTCGACGAGCGCCGGGCCTCGATCATCGAATCGATCCGCGGCCAGGGCAAACTCGACGAGGCCCTGCACCGGCAGATCCTGCTCGCCGAGACCAAGGCCCGGCTCGAGGACATCTACCTGCCGTACAAGCCGAAGCGGCGCACCAAGGCGCAGATCGCGCGCGAGGCCGGGCACGAGCCGGTGGCCGACGCTTTGATCGAGGATCCGAACACCGATCCGGCGCAGTACACCGCCGAGCAGCTCGACGGTGCGCGCGCCATTCTGGTCGAGCGCTTCGCCGAGGACGCCGATCTGGTCGGGGAGTTGCGCGAACTGATGTGGAATCGCGGGCAGGTCACCTCGACCGTGCGGGCGGGCAAGGAGGAGGCGGGCGCGAAGTTCGCCGACTACTTCGAGTTCAGTGAGCCGTTCGACAAGCTGCCCTCGCACCGCATCCTCGCGCTGCTGCGCGGGGAGAAGGAGGAGGTGCTCACCCTGCACCTCGAGCCGGACACCGAGGAGCCGCAGCCGGGCGAGCGCACCGTCTACGAGGGTCGCATCGCAACGCGCTTCGGCATCGCCGACCGTGGCAGGCCCGCCGACTCCTGGCTGCTGGACACCGTGCGCTGGGCGTGGCGCACCAAGCTGCAGGTCAGCCTGGGCATCGACACCAGGATGCGGCTGCGGCAGGCCGCGGAGAAGGACGCGGTCGACGTTTTCGCCGCGAATCTGCGCGATCTGCTGCTCGCCGCCCCCGCGGGCACCCGCACGACCATGGGCCTGGACCCCGGCTACCGCACCGGCGTCAAGGTCGCGGTGGTCGACGCCACCGGCAAGGTGGTCGCCACCGAGGTGATCTACCCGCACAAGCCGCAGGGCCAGACCGAGAAGTCGCTGGCGGTGCTGGGCGCGCTGGTCGCCCGGTTCGGCGTGGAACTCATCGCCATCGGCAACGGCACCGCCTCGCGCGAGACCGACGCCCTTGCCGCCGAGCTGATCTCGCGCATCCCGGAGAACAAACCCACCAAGATCGTGGTCTCCGAGGCGGGTGCGTCGGTGTACTCCGCCTCGGCCTACGCCTCGCAGGAACTGCCTGACCTGGACGTGTCGCTGCGCGGCGCGGTGTCGATCGCGCGGCGGCTGCAGGACCCGCTGGCCGAGCTGGTGAAGATCGACCCCAAATCCATCGGCGTCGGCCAGTACCAGCACGACGTATCCGAGTCGCTGCTGGCCCGCTCGCTGGGCGCGGTGGTGGAGGACGCGGTGAACGCGGTCGGCGTCGACGTGAACACGGCCTCGGTGCCGCTGCTGTCACGGGTGTCCGGCATCGCCGGGTCGGTGGCGGAGAGCATCGTGGCGCACCGGGACCAGAACGGCCCGTTCCGCAGCAGGACCGCGCTGCTCGACGTCCCGCGCCTGGGGCCGAAGGCGTTCGAGCAGTGCGCGGGCTTCTTGCGCATCCGCGGCGGCGACGATCCGCTGGACACCTCCGCGGTGCACCCGGAGGCGTATCCGGTGGTGCGGCGCATCCTCGAATCCACCGGCCGCGGCATCGCGGAGGTCATCGGCAACACGACGGTCCTGCGGTCGCTGCACGCCGGCGATTTCACCGACGAACGCTTCGGTGTCCCGACCGTCACCGACATCATCGCCGAACTGGAGAAGCCCGGCCGCGACCCGCGTCCGGAGTTCAAGACCGCCGAGTTCGCCGCGGGTGTGGAGAAGGTCGCCGACCTGAAACCGGGCATGGTCCTCGAGGGCGTGGTGACCAACGTGGCCGCGTTCGGCGCGTTCGTCGACGTGGGCGTGCACCAGGACGGCCTGGTACACGTCTCGGCCATGTCGCACAACTTCGTCAAGGACCCGCGCGAGGTGGTCAAGTCCGGCGACGTGGTCAAGGTCAAGGTGCTCGAGGTGGACGTGGCGCGTCAGCGCATCGGCCTGTCGCTGCGCCTGGACGACGAGCCGGGCGCACCCGCCAAGGGCGGCGACAACCGCCAGCGCGGCCAAGGCGGCCGATCCGACCAGGGTGGCCGCTCCGGAGGCGGCGAGCCGCGGCAGCGGCAGAATGGTCAGAACAGGCAGCAGGGCCAGAACCGCAATCAAGGACAGGGGCGCGGCGGCAACCAGCGCCGGAACGCGCCCGCACCGACCGGCGCGATGGCCGACGCGCTGCGCAGGGCGGGTTTCGGCCAGTAGCCCGGTGCGCGGGAGGGAGTAGCGGCCATGCGACGGTGGCTCCACGAGGACGTGATCGCCCAAGGGCGGCTGCCGTTGTTGTGCTTCCTCCTCGGATTCATCGTCGGATTCCTGTTCATCCGGGTCAGCGTCCGGCTCATCCGCGCGCGCGTGCGATGGTGGCCGGGCAATCTGCGGGCCGGTGACACGCACATCCACCACATGGTGTTCGGGGTCGTGCTGGTGCTCGCCTCCGGCGTCGGCATGGTCGCCGAGTACCAGAGCGCCGACACGGCCACGGCGAGCGTCCTCGCCGCGTTCTTCGGTGTGGGCGCCGCGCTGGTGCTCGACGAGTTCGCGCTGATCTTCTATCTGCGCGACGTGTACTGGGAGGAGCAGGGACGAACGTCGGTGGACGCGGTGTTCGTCGCGCTCGCCGTGACGGGATTGCTGCTGCTCGGCTTCCACCCGCTGTGGATGCTGGACATCAACGATTTCCGCCGTGATCCCAGTGCCGAGGTGCGCGCCTTCGTTGTCGCGTTCGCGGTGGTCAATCTCGCTCTGGCGGCGATCGTGATCGCCAAAGGGAAGATCTGGACCGGCCTGTTCGGCATGTTCTTCCTGCCCCTGCTGGTCGTCGGTGCGCTGCGGCTGAGCCGCCCGGGTGCGCCGTGGGCGCGTTGGCGTTACGCCGACCGAAGGCGCCTGAGGTACCGGGCGATCGTCCGGGAACGGCGCTATCGCCGGCCGGTCATCCGCGCGAAGATCTTCGTGCAGGACCTCGTCGCGGGGAAACCGGACGTCGAGCATGTCCGCACGGCGGCGGAAGCGGAACTCACTCGCACGGTCGTGCCCGCTCCACCCGCCCCGCACCGGCACCACTCGCTCTGGCACCCCGACCACGGTCCGCTGGACGCGCCCGGCCCGCCGCCCGCCCAGGACGCGATCAGCGGCGAACGAAACCACTGAGAACGGCATACTCGGCGAAGTCACCGGACTTGTCCCGATCCGGCCGATATCGGCTATGCGTATACGTATACTGTGATCGTGTTGGATCCTTTGAGTCTCGCGGTCGGCGCCGGCCTGGTCGGTGTCGGCTGGGTCTGTGGCAGGTTCGGGCATCGTCGAGTCCGATCGGGGCAGAGGCTTCCCGCGCGCTGCGGTTGCGGGCACGACCTGTCGTTGCACGACCGCGCCACCGGCACCTGCCACGCCGAGATCTCCCGTAAGGGCACGCACGGCCTGCGGGAATGGGTGGGCTGCCACTGCCGCCGCTACACCGGCCCGACCCCGCTGGAGGAAGTGTTCGCCTCGCCGATCCTCCCGCCGGAGTCGTGATGGCAGGATGCGCGGAAGGCCGCGGCCGGTAGGTCGCTGCCGGGCCACGCGCAACCGGCACAAGCCGGGCCGATTTCTTCCGGAGCGTGCCGATCTGGCACAATGCTCAGGTTGCCCTGGGTGGTTGTCGACCCGGCGCACCCCCTTAATTCGGAGCATGAACCGGCCGAGCACGCCCAGTGTCGCCAGGGTCCTCTGTTCGCGCGAAACCAGAAGGATGGAAATGAACACCCTTGACTTCGTCGACGAGAAGTCGCTGCGCAGCGACGTCCCCGAGTTCCGGCCGGGCGACACGCTGAACGTGCACGTGAAGGTCATCGAAGGCTCGAAGGAGCGCATCCAGGTCTTCAAGGGCGTCGTGATCCGCCGCCAGGGTGGTGGCATCCGCGAGACCTTCACCGTCCGCAAGGTGTCGTTCGGTGTCGGTGTGGAGCGCACCTTCCCGGTGCACAGCCCGAACATCGACCACATCGATGTCGTGACCCGCGGTGACGTCCGCCGGGCCAAGCTGTACTACCTGCGCGATCTGCGCGGCAAGGCCGCCAAGATCAAGGAAAAGCGCTGAGTTAGCTTTTCGGTACAACAGATTTTCCTCAGCCCGGCATCGGACCACGGTTTCGCTGCCGGGCTAATCTGTTCGGCGTGGCAGACGAAAGTGGGTCGGTGTCGGTGTCCGAATCGGGCGACGAGAGTACGCGGGCAGGCCGCGCCAAGCGGCGGTCGAAGAAGAAGCAGCGGCCGTTCTGGCAGGAATTGCCGATCCTCATCGTGATCGCCGCGGTGATCGCCGCGCTGATGGTCACCTTCGTCGGTCGGCCGTACGTGATTCCGTCGGAGTCGATGGAAACCACGTTGCACGGTTGCGCCGGATGCACCGGTGACCGCATCTACGTGCAGAAGCTGAGCTACTACTGGGGCGATCCGCAACCGGGTGACGTGGTCGTGTTCGTCGGGCCCCCCTCGTGGAACACCCACTACCAGTCGATCCGCTCGGACAATCCCGCCGTCCGCGGCGTGCAGAACTTCTTCTCCTTCTTCGGCCTGGTGCCGCCGGACGAGAACGATCTGGTGAAGCGGGTGATCGCGGTCGGCGGCCAGACCGTGGAGTGCTGCGATCCGCAGGGCCGGGTCATCGTGGACGGCAAACCGCTGGACGAGCCGTACGCCCGCTACCTCGCCCCCTATGTGCCGGGTCAGCCCTACAACGCGAGTGGCGGACGCGAATTCAAGCCCGTGAAGGTGCCCGAGGGCCATCTGTGGGTGATGGGCGACAACCGCAACCAGTCGGCCGACTCCCGCGCCCACATCACCGACGAACTGCAGGGCACCATTCCCGTGGAGAACGTCCGCGGCAAGGCGGTGTTCAAGATCTGGCCGCCCGGCCGGATCGGCCCGGTGCGTTCGGAGAATCCCCAGGAGAACTGATCGCGCGGCGCGCAGGATAATTGGACGGTGGGGCAAGGGCGAGTGCCGGTGAGCAACGTTTGGCCGCCGCGCGTGGTGATGCGCAGGGCCGGAGGGCTGCGCACGCTGGAGGCGGCGTTGATCCGCAGCGGTCTCGGGCCGGTCGCCGGTGTGGACGAAGCGGGGCGAGGCCCCTGCGCGGGACCGCTCGTGGTGGCGGCGTGCCTGCTCGCGCCGAAGGCGTATGACAAGCTGGCCGGCCTCGACGACTCCAAGAAGCTCACCGAGGCCACCCGTGAAGAGCTGTATCCGGTGATCGTTCGCCTGGCGCTCGCCTACCAGGTGATCGTCATCCCGGCCTGGGAGATCGACTCGATCGGCATCCACGTCGCCAATATCGAAGGAATGCGCCGCGCCGTAGCCGGGCTCGGGCACACTCCCGGCTACGTGCTCACCGACGGATTCCGGGTGCCCGGTATCCCGGTGCCCTCGCTGCCCGTGATCGGGGGTGACGGCGCTGCCGCCTGCATCGCGGCGGCCAGCATCCTCGCGAAGGTCACCAGGGACCGCATCATGGTCGAGCTGGACCAGCGGTTCCCCGGCTACGGCTTCGCCGCCCACAAGGGTTACAACACGCCCGAGCACACCGCCGCGCTGCACCGCCTCGGGCCCAGCAGCGAGCACCGCCGCTCGTGGCGCAACGTGCGCGAAGCCGCCGGGTTGCGGCCGGTCGCGGCGGCGGCCGACGACGCGGACGCCGTGCTGGCCGAGGGCCTGGACGAAGCGCTGTCCGAGCAGTTTCCGGACGGGCGTACGGCTGGCCGAGTAGCTACCGACGCGGCGCATGCGCGATGATGTCAGCACACGACGCGATGCGGCGAGAAGGAGGACGTCCCACCCGATGAGTGCCGAGGACCTCGAGAAGTACGAAACCGAGATGGAGCTCTCGCTGTATCGCGAGTACAAGGACATCGTCGGTCAATTCTCGTACGTGGTGGAGACCGAGCGCCGCTTCTACCTGGCCAACTCCGTGGAGCTGCGCCCGCAGAACGCGGACGGCGAGGTGTACTTCGAGGTGCGGATGAGCGACGCGTGGGTGTGGGACATGTATCGCCCGGCCCGCTTCGTCAAGCACGTCCGGGTCATCACCTTCAAGGACGTCAACATCGAGGAGCTGGAGAAGCCGGACCTGCGGCTGCCCGAGTGAGCGGGCCGAGAGTTCTGCACAGCGGCTCGATTGTCCCCAGGCTTTCTGTATCCGCAGTTCGGCGGCGCTGACCTGATCAGGTTCCGGCGCACGCTGGCCGGGTGACAGACAAACAGGCGCTCGGCGCGCACGGGGAGGAACTGGCGGCGGCGTTTCTGCGCGCCGCCGGGATGCAGATCGTCGCCAGGAACTGGCGTTGCCGATACGGCGAACTCGACCTGATCGCCACAGAGGCGGACGTGACGGCGTTCGTCGAGGTCAAGACCCGTTCCGGCGTTGGCTACGGCACTCCGGCCGAGTCGGTCACCTTCGTCAAGCAGCAGCGGATTCGGCGGCTGGCCCTGCTGTGGCTGGCCGAACAGGACGGACCCTGGCGGCGTATCCGGTTCGACGTCGTGTCGGTGCTGGTGGCGCGTGGTCGTACACCGGTCATCGACCATCTCCGGGCGGTGTTCTGAATGGCCCTCGGACGGGCGCACTCGGTCGCGGTCACCGGCGTGGACGGACTGCTCGTCGAGATCGAGGCCGATATCGGGCAAGGCCTGCCGTCGGTCCACCTGGTCGGGCTCCCCGACACCGCGTTGCAGGAGTCGCGCGACCGGATCCGCTCGGCGGTGGCGAACTCGGGGGAGAAGTGGCCCGACGGCCGGGTGGTCCTCGCGCTCTCGCCCGCGACATTGCCGAAGCTGGGCAGCGTCTACGACCTTGCGCTGGCGGTCGCGGTGCTGGGCGCGTCCGGCTCGGTTCCCTCCGACCGGCTCGCGAAGACCGTGCTGCTCGGCGAACTCGCGCTGGACGGCCGGGTGCGGCGGGTCCGCGGCATCCTGCCCGCCGTGCTCGCGGCCCGCAAGGGCGGCTGGTCCACCGTCGTGGTCCCGGCGGTGACCATGGCCGAGGCGGGTCTGGTAGAGGGCATCGAGGTCTTCGGCGCGCGCAGCCTGCGCGCCGTCGTGGCCTGGCTGCGCGGAGAAGGCGCGCTCGACGAGCCGGATGGCGATCTGCCGGACGCGGTGCGGCACGGCGGCGATCTCAGCGAGGTGGTGGGGCAGGACGAGGCTCGATGGGCCTTGGAGGTGGCCGCGGCGGGCGGGCACCATCTCCTGCTCACCGGGCCGCCCGGCATCGGCAAAACGATGCTGGCCCAACGTCTGCCGAGCCTGCTGCCGCCCCTCACGGAGAGCGAGGCACTGGAGGTGACCGCGATCCACTCGATGGCGGGCACGCTGGCCGGTGACCATCCGTTGGTCACCGCGCCACCGTTCGTCGCACCACATCATTCGACTTCGGTGACCGCGATGATCGGCGGTGGTTCGGGCACCGCCCGGCCGGGTGCGGTCAGCCGGGCCCACCGCGGCGTGCTGTTCCTCGATGAATGCGCCGAGATCGGCGCGAAGGTGCTGGAGGCGATGCGAACGCCGTTGGAAGAAGGGGAAGTGCGCATTGCCCGGCGCGACGGTGTCGCGCGCTATCCGGCTCGTTTCCAGCTCGTGCTGGCGGCCAACCCGTGCCCGTGTGCCCCGGCGCGCGACGTCGACTGCATCTGCGCGCCGCTGGCGCGCCGCCGCTATCTCGGCAAACTGTCCGGGCCGCTGATGGACCGGATCGACATCTGGGTGCGGATGCACGGGCAGTCCGGCGCGGCGTTCAGCACGGACGCCGCGGAGAGCAGCGAGGTGGTCCGCGGCCGGGTAGCCGTCGCGCGGCGCGCCGCCGCCGAGCGCTGGCGCGAATACGGGTGGCTGACCAACGCCGAGGTCCCCGGACATGTCCTGCGTCAACGATTCCGATTGCCGCGCGAATCGCTCGCGCCCGTCGAGGCCGCACTGCGTCTCGGTCGCATGTCCGCGCGAGGTGCGGACCGGGCCATCCGCGTCGCCTGGACGATTTCCGACTTGCGTGGCGGCGAAGTGCCTTCGGCGCAGGACGTTCTGGCGGCTCTGAACTTTCGTCAGCGGGGTGCCCAATGAGCGCGAGAACGCCGGCCGAAGACGAGACGGCAAAACCGCCTGCGGCTGTGACCGTGCGCGTCGCTGCGGACGTGTCCGCCATGGCGGCGCCGCGTGCTGCCAGGGACGTGTTCGCGACCGCGAATCCGCTCGAAATGGGGGAGCCCCCTGAGGACGGGGATGTGTCTGCTGACGTGGACGTGCCAGGGGTCACCGAGCTGCCTGCGGCGGGTCAGGCGCCCGTGGGCAGGGGCGAGTGTGTGGCTGCCCACGCGTCGGCGGTCGCCGACGTGCGTGCCGTCGAGTTCTTGCCCGCCGCAGGCCCACCTGCCTCGGCGGACTTGCCCGCTGCCGCGGACGCGCCTGCCGCCCGAGCCCTGCCTGGAGGCAGGGAAGTGTTCGCCGGGAATGCGCCCGCGGTCGCGCACCTGCTCGCGCAGGACGGACCGGCAGCGGCGAACGTGCGCACCGTCGACGACCCGTGCGCGGTGGCCCGAGCGCCTGCGGGCGCGGAGGGACGCTCGGGGGTTCGGGTGCCCGCGTGCGGTCCCGGATCGTCGCCCGGCGAATCGGATGCCCGGCGGCTCGCCTGGGTGTACCTGTCGCGGGTGGTGCAGGGGCCTTGTGCGCCGTTGTCGGCGCTCGTGGAGTCGGTCGGGGTGGTGGAGGCGGCGCGTGCTGTCCGGGAGTGCGCGTTGCCGGAACCGCTTCGCGGACCCACCGCGCAGCGGCGCGCGGTCGACGTGGCGGCGCGGGATCTGGAGATCATCGAGCGGATCGGCGGACGGGTGGTGACGCCCGACGACCCGGAGTGGCCCGCCTGGCGCATGCTCGGTCTCGCACAGCTCGAGCCGGGCCGGGATCGCGACGGCGCGGTACCGCTCGTGTTGTGGGTGCGCGGCCCCCGCTCGCTGCTGGAGTCCAGCGAACGCGCTGTGGCGGTGGTGGGCGCGCGGTGCAGCACCGGGTACGGCAATCGGGTCACGGCAGAGATCGCGGGCGATCTGGCCGCACAGGGGTGGACCATTGTCTCCGGGGCCGCCTTCGGGATAGACGGCATGGCGCACCGGGCGGCGCTGTCGGTAGAGGGTCTCACCATCGCCGTGCTGGCCTGCGGCATCGACCGGCCCTACCCCGCGCAGCACGGGCGCTTGCTGGCCGATGTAGCCGAGTCCGGGTTGGTGGTCAGCGAGTACCCGCCGGGCGTCTCCGCGCAGAAGCATCAGTTCCTCGCCCGGAACCGGTTGATCGCCGCCCTCGCCGACGGTGTGCTCGTCATCGAGGCAGGGCTGCGCAGCGGTGCGCGGAACACCGTCAAATGGGCTCGCCGCCTGGGCCGTCCGGCCTTGGCCGTGCCCGGGCCGGTCACCTCGGCCGCTTCGGTGGGCTGCCACCGCATGATCCGCGACGGCGAAGCCCTTCTGGTGACCAGGGCGGAGGAGGTCGTCGACGAAGCAGGGCCGTTGCGGCTGTCGCTTCCCGGAGCGGCAGCCGCGGTCGGCGCCCCGGAGGGCCAGCTGACGGGAGAGGAGGCGCTGGTCTTCGCCGCGCTGCCGAGGATCGGTTCCCGGCTGCCGCTGGAGCTGTCCCGGCAGTGCGGATTGCCCCTTCCCGCGGTTCGTGCGAGCTTGTCCGCCCTCGAATTGACGGGTCTGGTGGCGAGTGACGAAAGCGGTTGGCACCGAACGGCGCGGCGCGGATGAGCGCCTCCGGCGCGGCCGCTTGCCATCCCCGCCGCGGATCGGGACGGTGGAAGCATGAAGGAACTGCCCGAAGACCTGGAAGCGCTGCTGATGGAATACGGCAGGCATCTGCGGCTCGGGCGCAACCGCTCGGAGCACACCGTGCGCGCGTACCTCGGGGATGCGCGATCCCTGCTGGAACATCTGTACACGCGGTCGGCGGATTCGGCGATCCGCGAGCTGGACCTGCTGTTGCTGCGTTCGTGGCTGGCCCAGCAAGCGGCGGCGGGCGCGGCGCGGACGACCGTGGCACGGCGCGCGTCGTCGGCGCGCACGTTCACAGCCTGGCTTACCCGGACCGGCCGGTTGCCCTCGGATCCGGGGCTGCGGCTGGGTTCGCCGAAGGCGCATCGCGTCCTACCCGCCGTACTCGGGCGGCAACAGGCGCTGGGTGCCATGGGCGCCGCGGAATCCGGTGCCGCGCAATGCGATCCGATGGCACTGCGCGACCGGGTGATCGTGGAGTTGCTGTACGCCACCGGCATCCGGGTCAGCGAGTTGTGCGGTCTGGACGTCGAGGACGTGGACCGCGAACGACGTGTGGTGCGCGTGCTCGGCAAAGGCAACAAGGAGCGATCGGCGCCGTTCGGCGCCCCCGCCGACGACGCGGTCGGCAACTGGCTGCGCTACGGCCGACCTGCCTTCGCCACCGCCGAGTCCGGTCGAGCGCTGCTGCTCGGCCGCCGCGGCAGGCGTCTCGATCAACGCCAGGCCAGAGCCGTGGTGCACGAGGTGGTCTCGGCCATCCCCGGTGCACCGGGGATGGGACCGCACGGCCTGCGGCACACCGCCGCGACGCACCTTCTCGAAGGCGGGGCCGACCTGCGTATGGTGCAGGAACTTCTCGGGCACGCCAGTCTGGCCACCACGCAGCTGTACACCCATGTCTCCATCGACCGGCTCAAGAAGGTGCACGACCAGGCACATCCCCGGGCTTGACCGCTTCATGGCTCAGGGGCCGACGTAGTACCGCATCCGTGCTTCTCGTCCATCCGCGGTACGCCAGCCGCCGGGCCCGCTGTGCACATGCCGCCAACCGTGCCGCTCGTACAGGGCGATCGCCGCCGTGCTGTCGGACGCCACCGTGAGGACGGCGCGCTGGCCCCAGCTCGCGGCCATGCGTGCGGCCTCGGTCAGCAGTCGTGAACCCACTCCCGCTCGGCGCGCGTCCGGGAGGACGTACAACCGGATCACCGAGACGACAGTCTCCGTGCCGGCCGATTCGCGCACGACCTTCGGCGTGTTGTGGCTCGTGCCGAGGCCGATGTGCCCGACCACGGCGTCGTCGCGGTCGGCGACAACGGCCGCGAGCAGTTTGGGTGGCGACAGCCAGCCCGCCGGGTCGGCGGGCCAGTCCTGCGGATAGTGGTCGATTTCGTGGACGTGCCGCAGGGCCGCGGCGCAGGCGTCGAGGTCTGTCTCGGTGCGCGGTCGGATGATGACGCTCATCCGACCATTCTGGGTCCGTGCACCCGGCCCGGGCAGGCTATTCAGACTGCTCGGTTGGTTTTGTCGCCGTTGACGTGCCCGGAGTCTGCTACCGACTCACTCACGCAGCGAAGTAGTCGAAACCCCTGTGCTCGGCACCGAGAAAGCGCACCCTGAGAGTAGCGAATCGGTGCCCGCAGTTCCCGGCGTACTTCGAGTGGGAAGACGAACGATGTCGACGTCCAGCGGACCACAGGCCCTGCGTCGCGAACTGTACCCACTGGTGGGGCAGTCCGCGTGGGGACGCCCTGCTTCCATTTCGCCGCAGCCCGTCGCGCAGGAGGAAGGCGTGCGGGAAATCTCTCTCGACGGCGGCGCGTCCAGAATGACGATCGGGCGTTCCGGCACTTCCGATATCACCGTGACTTCCGACCCGACCGTGTCCCGGTTGCATGCAATTCTGGAGCGCGTCGGCGGATGCTGGACCATCGTCGACGACGGCCTGTCCAAGAATGGGACATTCGTCAATGGCGAACGCGTCGGCGGGCGGCGGAAACTCGGCTCCGGGGATTCGATTCGCGTGGGCCGATCGGTATTCGTGTTCCGGGTCGCCGACTCCTTAGGCGAGGAAATGACGCTCGCGCATTCCCCGTTGCCCACCCGCAATTCGCTGACCCCGGCCCAGTATCTAGTCCTCTCGGCGTTGTGCCGCCCGTACGACGCGCGCGACGCCTATTCCTACCCGGCCTCCAACCGTCAGATCGCGGACGATTTGTGCCTGAGTCTTTCGACGGTCAAGACGCACATGCGTGCGTTGTTCCGGATATTCCAGGTCGAAGCCTTACCCCCGAACCAGAAACGGCTGTTCCTGGTCGAACGCGCTATCGAATTCGGTGTCGTCACCGACCAGGAAAGGTAAGGCTCCGACCGGATGACCGGAAGAGTTCGCGGTCCGGTCAGATCGGTTGGAAACCCGCACCCGCGCCACCGCGAGCGTTGATGTCGGCGACGATGGCGGTGATGTCGGTGCCCAGTTGCGGGCCGATGCACGGCACGGCCAAGTAGCCGTTGACCATGCCGACGAGTGTGGTCCCGACGACGAGCGGAGCGCCCGAATCGCCCTCGACCACACAGGTCTGCGTCCACGTCACATTGCCGCCGGTGAAAACGTCGCCGTAGGCGGGTCCGCAGGTCCGGCCGGTCGTCCGGCCTTCCTTGCAGACGGTGTCCGGGTATCGCGCGGGCCCGCCCAGGCCGGTGATGGTGGTACCGCCCACCTGGTTGACCGGCGCGACCTTGCCCGGATCGAATTCGATCACGGAATAGTCCATCTCGCTGCCGACATAGACGACAGTGCCGACGGTACCGGCGTCGCGGTCGCCTTCGGGGACGATGGCGGCGTTCGCGTCACCGCAGTGCCCCGCGGTGAACCCGACCAGACGACCGCCGGAGTCGCGTCCGATCGTGGTGAGGGTGCAGATGTTCTGACCGCCGACGACGATGCCGGAGCCGCCACCCAGCACGGATGGCGTCGCGGCCTGCGCGGTCCCGGGTGCCCCGAACAGCGCTGCGCCGGCGGCGAATGCCGCCGCAGCGCCCACGAGTTTCCTGAACTTGGTCATCCGGTAATTCAACCGCACTTATCGGGGCGTCACGATTGATTCCCGGATGTTCACCCGATCGGTGCTTCGGCAAAGCCGAAACGAAATTCGCGACGGCCGAGAAAGACGAGACGCCTCGGGCTGGTCACAGCCCGAGGCGCACCCGTGTCCGAGGCACTTCTGACGAATGCGGTCAAGCGGCGCAGACGAACACGGCAACCGCGTTGACCACTGGCGGCAGCAGCAGCAGCGGAGCGCAGAAAATGCCGAGCGGCCAAATCAGGCCCAATGTCGCGGGCTCGACCTGAACCGGTACCGGCTGATCCGCCACTTGCACGGGTCCCGGCGCTACGTCCGGAGCGGCGGAAGCGAAACCTGAACCGAGAGCGATGACCGGTGCGAGCGCTACCGCCGCCGCCGTTACGCGCATTTTGTTCGTGATCATGATGTCTCCAGCGATTGATTGCTTCACCAGCCCTCGTTTGTTGAAGGCCGTCATTGTGAATACACATCAACTCTTCTCGGCAGGAGCGCGTGAGACCATCAACCCCCGGGTCGGAATCATTCATACCGGGGGAACCGAGGAGACTTCGGTATCGCTATTCTGCCCAGCCCGCACGCACTCGTCGAGCCAGGCGGGCCGCGAGGGGGCGATGCGCGCGCACCGTGCCCGGCGCGGCCCGCGAGCGTGATCAACCGTGCGCGACCGGGGCGGTTTCCGGCTGGCCGGCTACTTGCGGCCGCCGGGCGCGCAGCAGGACCGCACCGAGCAAGGCGGCGGCGATGCTGAATCCGGCGCTGATCCACGCGCCGGTGGACATGGCGGCGGTGAAGGCGTCCTTGGCGGGCTCGATGTACCCGAGCTGGAAGGCGGCACCGATGGATTCGCGCGCCGCGTCCGGGGCGTCGGCGGGCATGTGCGAGGTGAAGACACCGGCCAGCACGCTACCGAGGATGGCGATGCTGATCGCCATGCCCACCTGCTGGATCGTGTCGTTCATCGCGGAGCCGACGCCGGCGTGCTGCAGCGGTATCGCGCTCATGATGGCCGCGTAGGCGGCCGGACCCGCCAAACCGCCGCCGACCCCCATCACCAGCATGCTGACCAGCACCCACAGATACCCGCTGCCCGCCGCGAGGATGCCGAAGGCCACGCCCATGACGAGCAGGCCCGACACGATCAGTGTCTTGTTGCTCAGCGTCTTGCCCAGCGTCGCGCCCAGGCCGTTGCAGATCGCCGCGGCTACCGCGTACGGCAGCAGCGCCAGCCCGGCTTTCATCGGGCCGTAGCCGAGGACGAATTGCAGGTATTGGGTGAGCATCAGCATGACCGCGCCCATGCCGAAGACCATCAGCAGCAAGGTGAAGCACGTGCCGGTGAAATCGCGGCTGCGGAACACCGCCAAGGGCAGCATCGGATGGTCCGAGCGGCTCTCCCAGACGACGAAGGCGGCCGCCGCCCCGACGGCCAGTGCGATCACGCCGATGTTCCATTCCCGCTCGATGATCACGTAGACCGTCGCGCTCAGTGCCACGACGGACAGGACGACGCCGACCGGATCGACCGGCCGCTGTTCGCCGGTGGTCTCCGGCATCAGCACAACGGCCGCGACGATCGCGAGCAGCGCCACCGGGATGTTCAGCAGGAACACCGAACCCCACCAGTAGTGCTGGAGCAGGAAGCCTCCGAGTGTCGGTCCGGCGACGATGCCGACCATGGACACCGTCGACCATGCCGCCATCGCCGTGCGCCGTTCGTCCTCGGCGAAAGTGGTCATCAGGATCGAGAGGGTCGACGGCATCAACAGCGATCCTCCGACGCCCATCGCGACGCGCGCCGCCACGACCTGCCACGGCTCGGTCGCCAGCACGGCGGCCAGTGACGCCACGCCGAACACGGCCAGCCCCGTGATCAGCGCTCGCCGCCTGCCGAACCGGTCGGACAGGCTGCCCGCGGTGAGCAGGAGCCCGGCGAAGACCAGCACGTAGGCGTCGAGAATCCACTGCACGTCCGACGGCGTCGCGCCTAGTTCCCGGATCAGCGAGGGGATCGCGAGATTGAGCACGGTGCTGTCGAGCATCAGCACGAGTAAGGACAGGCAGAGGACCCCCAGGACCCACCAGCGGCGGGGGTCTCGTACATCGTTCGATTCCACTCGCACAGCGTACGAGAATCTCGAACAGTGTGCGAGCGATTATAGAATCGTGTCGTGACCAAGCAGTTCGCGTCGGTATGGACCAAACAGTCGCGCCAGCCCAAGTCGTCCGGGCTGCGCCGCGAGCAGATCGTCGCTGCGGCGGTAGAGATTCTCGACGCCGAGGGGCTGGAATCGCTGAGCATGCGCAAGCTCGGCGCCAAACTGGGCGCCGGCGCAACCAGTCTCTACTGGCATGTGTCCAACAAGGACGAGTTGCTCGAGCTGGTGCTCGACGAGTTCTGGGGCTTGGTGCGAACTCCGGAGCCCGAGCAGGCTTCCTGGCGCGAGCTGCTGAACACCTTCGCCTACAGCCTGCGCGCGTCCATCAGGGAGCACCCCTGGATGGCATCGCTGGTGGGGCAGCTGCCCAGCATCGGCCCGAACTCGCTGCGGTTGAGCGATCGGCTGCGCCGCGCGTTCGTCCAAGCCGGTTTTCACGGTGTGGACATCTATCTGGCCAGCGGGACGGTGATGTGTTTCGTCCTCGGCCAGGTGATTCCGGAGATCGCCTGGGCCAAAGTGTCCCAGGGTATGGAGATCGACGCCGACGGCATGCTGCAGGTGATGGGGGAGCTGGCGGGCGACTATCCCGAGATGCTCGCGGACTTTCGGGCGACCGCGCCGACCGACCAGGAGGCCGCGCGTGCGATGGCGTTCGACTTCGGCCTGCTCTGTGTCCTCGACGGTCTGGAAGCGCGTCTGCGCAATCTGCAGGAACCCCGGCAAGAGTCTCCGGCGAGAGACCCCGGCCGCGCCTGAAACGTGTTATCAAGAATGAAATCGGGTGCACAGCGATATTGCCGGGATAAATTGAAACGTGTTCTATAGGTTGATCTGATCCGGCGAGAGGCTCTCGCAAAGCAACGCGGCGCGCCCGGGCGCCGCTGTGCAGAAAGGCGTCGACATGAGCACGCACACCGTTCTCGGCCGAGAGGTGCGAATGCCGGTCCGCATCCGGCTCGCACGCGCGTTCATGGCGACCTACCTCGTGCCCGCGGAGCCCGCACAGCGCCTCATCGACTACTCCGGTCTGCGGATTCTCCGGCTCCCGGGCGCGCGGGCGATGTGCACGCTGGTCTTCGTCGACTACGTCGACGGCGACTTGGGCCCCTACAACGAGTTCGGCGTCTCGTTCATGGTGCGCCACCACACCGCCGCATCGAGGTCGGGCGATCTGAAAGCGCTGATCACCGGGCGGGCCGGGGTATTGATTCACCGGCTGCCGGTCGACGGCGACTTCACCCTGGCCGCGGGCCGCGGTATCTGGTGCTTCCCCAAGGAACTCGCCGAATTCGTCGTCGACCACGACGACCGGACGCGCAGCGGCGCGCTGCACCAGGACGGGCGGCTCATCGCGGATCTCACGGTCCGGCCGGGGTTCGCGACCCCGAATCGCGGCGCCGCGGGGTCGTCGTTCGACGCCTACTCGCACATCGACGGCGTCACCCGCTGCACGCGCTGGGAGATGCGTCCCTCCGGCATGCGAGCGCGTCTCGGCGGGGCGCAGCTGACCCTGGGCGACCACGAGATCGCCGCGGAGCTCCGGTCGATCGGCCTGCCGCGGCGCGCGCTGATGTCGTCGTCGGTCTCGCGACTGGCCATGACATTCGACGACGCGACCGCCCTCTGACGCCCTCTCCGGCCGCATAACCACCCGGTCACGGGCGGGCGAGGAGCGTGGACGGTCGGGCGCGGCTCCGGTTAGCCTGACGTAGCCGATCGTTTGCCAAGCGCTCAGCAACGGAGTGTGCCCGTGATCGTCGCCGACCGGAACAGTGCCGCCGAAGAAGGCTGCGAACTGGTCGGATCACGCGACGGTGAACGATCGTCACAAGAGCTGCGCGGTGGCGGACCGGCCATCGGATCGGGGTTGCCGGCCCCGCCGCGCAGGTGCAGGCCCGCAGAGTTTCGTTCGAACACCGTGACGATGGGCGTTTTCACCGAGCACTTGCGTCCGGCGCGCCTACCGGCACGGCGTGCGTTCCCGTGGCAGGTGATCGTCCGGCGCGGGTTCCCGCGGCGCGCACTAGCGTGGTTCGTCGTGACCACCGTGCAGTCCGGCATCACCCGATGCACCGGGGCATCGCTTCGCGCCGAGAGAAGCCACCCCTTCCGTCGTGGCCCGGCCGACGTCGCCGGACGCACATGGGCCGGTACGCGGTGTCTCCCGACCCGAACCGAGGCGGCGTGACGCTGCCGAACCCGGAAGCCGAATCGGAAGAGGGCGAAGAGGAACTCGACTACCGCTTCACGCTCGCGAACGAGCGCACGTTCCTGGCCTGGATGCGCACCGCGCTGGGGTTGCTGGCCGGTGGCGTCGCCGTGCACACGCTGGTGCAGTCTTTCAGGATCGCCGGATTACGGCGCGCTATAGCGCTGAGCTGCCTGGTTCTGGCGGTGGTCGTCGCGGTCGGTGCGTACGCGCACTGGCGGCGCGTCGGGGTGGCCATGCGCCACGGCGATCCGCTGCCGGAGACGGTGCTGGTGCCGATCCTGTCGGCGGGCATCGCGATCGTCTCCGTACTGGCGGCGGTGGCGGTGCTGCTGCGGTGAGCGCGCCACATCTGTCCGCCGAACGCACCGCACTGGCGTGGCGGCGCACCGCCGTGTCGGCGATGGTCGTCGGCACGCTGTTCGTGCATCAGGCGCTCGGCAGCGGCTGGCGCGCGGCCGCGGTCGCGCCCGTCGGCGCCGCGATCGCCATGGCGGCGCTGGCCGGGGCCTGTTATCTCCGCAATCGCGGCCTGCGCCGAGGCCGCTACGCCCATGGCGATCGCGTCATCGCCGTAACCGCAGCGGCGGTGGTGGTGGTCGCTGCCGCCGCCGCGGCGGCCGGGTTTCTCGATCCGCTGCCCTGACGGGGAGCGGCCCGCAACGTTGGCCGAGACGACAGGAGGACGACAATGAGCACAGCGAGCGAGCCGAGCGACTTCATCGTCGCGCAGCATCGGCGTACGGCCGCAGCACTGCCCTTCGCCGACACGGCGGATCCGGCCGACGCCGAGCGCGGCTTCATCGCGGCGCTGGAGCCCGGCGTGGTCACCTCCGGGGACGGGACGGTCGTGTGGGACAACGACTCCTATTCGTTCCTGCGGGAATCCTGCCCGGCCTCGGTCCATCCCAGTCTCTGGCGGCAGTCCGGCCTCGTGGTACGGCAGGGGTTGTTCGAGGTCAGCGACGGCATCTACCAGATCCGAGGTCTCGACATCTCCAACATGACGCTGGTCGAAGGCGCGACCGGCGTCCTCGTGATCGACCCGCTGATCTCGGCCGAGACCGCGGCGGCCGGTCTCGCGCTCTACCGCGCCCATCGCGGCGACCGCCCGGTGACCGGCCTGATCTACACCCATTCGCACGCCGACCATTTCGGCGGGGCGTATGGAGTCACCACCGCCGAGGCGGTCGAGGCGGGGCGCTGTCCGGTGCTGGCGCCGGCCGGATTCCTGGAACACGCCGTGGCCGAGAATATCTACGCGGGCACGGCGATGGCGCGCCGCGCGGGGTACATGTACGGCGCGGTGCTGCCACGCGGACCACTGGGCGCGGTGGGCTCCGGGCTCGGGCAGACCACGTCGGTCGGCACGGTCACGCTGATCCCGCCGACCGTCGACATCACCGCCACCGGTCAAGAGGAGACGATCGACGGAATCCGGATGGTCTTCCAGCTGACGCCCGGCACCGAGGCCCCCGCGGAGATGAACTTCTACTTCCCCGACCGCCGCGCCCTGTGCATGGCGGAGAACGCGACCCACACGCTGCACAACGTGCTCACGCTGCGCGGCGCGCTGGTGCGCGACGCCCACATCTGGGCGAAATACCTGACCGAGGCGATCAACCTGTTCGCCCGGGACTCCGACGTCGTCTTCGCCTCGCACCATTGGCCGACCTGGGGCACCGCGCGACTGGTGGAGTACCTCTCGCTGCAACGGGACCTGTACGGGTACCTGCACGACCAGACCGTCCGCCTGTTGAACCAGGGGTACGTGGGCGCGGAGATCGCTGAACTGGTCACCCTTCCGCCCGCCATCGAGGAGTCCTGGCACGCGCGCGGATACTACGGTTCGGTCAGCCACAACGTGAAAGCCATCTACCAGCGCTACATGGGCTGGTTCGACGGCAACCCCGCGCACCTGTGGGAGCATCCGCCGGTCGAATCCGCCCGGCGGCACGTGGAATTCATGGGTGGCGCCGACGAGGTGCTGCGTAAAGCGCGGACGTCCTATGACGCTGGGGACTACCGCTGGGTGGCGCAGGTGCTCAACTACGTCATCTTCGCCGATCCGGGCAACGATGCCGCGAAAGAATTGCAGGCCAGTACGTTCGAACAACTCGGCTACGGGGCGGAGAACGCGACCTGGCGCAACTTCTATCTCAGCGGAGCCTACGAGCTGCGCTACGGCTCGTTCGGCACGCCCACCAAGAGCGATTCGCCGACCATGGTGGCGGCGCTGAACGTCGACCAGATCTTCGACGCCTTGGCGTTGCGCGTCGACGGTCCCAAGGCGTGGAACCACCGGCTCGTGACGGATTGGATTCTCACCGACCAGGACCGCACGCATCGGCTGGAACTGCGCAACGGCCGCCTCACCCACTTCGACGTCGCGCCGGGCATGAAACTGCCGGAACCCGACGCCACCTTCACGCTGGCCAAGGCGACCCTGATCCGAGTGTTGCTGGCGGGCGACGACTTCGGCGTCGCGGCAGCCGCGGGCGACATCGTGATCGAGGGAGATGTCACCAAGCTCGCCGAACTCGTCGACATCTTCGACGCCCCGGACCCCGATTTCGCGATCGTGACACCGTAGTCACCGGTCCGGCAAGGCTCATCGACACGCGTCCCGCCCGAGAGTGTCGGACGCTGGGCGGATGCGCCTCGCGGCCGGTGTGTCAGGCAGACCTCGGCAGCGTCGCGATATACCTGCCCGCGACGAAACGCTGGATCAGCCGCACCACCGGGCCGCCGATCCGGGTGTACCAGGTCGCGGCGCGGGAGAACGCGACGATGAGCCCGTACACCGTGTCGTCCGCGGAGTCGTACTCGACGGCGAACAGTTCTTCGCCCGAGGCCGGATGTCCGGGCAAGGTGCCGTACGCGAACCCCCGCCGGTCCGGTTCGTCGAGGACGTACACCACCCGGCATGGAGCGGTGATGCCCACGGGGCCGAGCCCCAGCCGCACCGTGACGGCGGTACCGGGTTCGGCCGTCGGCGTATCGGCGGACCGGAAGATCCCGGTGCCCTTCTGCACCCGGTAGCTCAGAATCTCCGCTCCCGCCCGCTCGAACAGCGCGCGTCCGCGCCCGAGACGCCGCCGCAGTCGCAACCCGTGATAGCCCTCCGGCAGCACCCCTCGGGTCGCGCCGACTTCGGAATATGTGAACGACGACAACCCATCTGTCATGCCCCCGATCTTCACCCCGCCGCGCCCGCTCCCGCCACCGCGGGTCGCCGACACGCCGGTCCCGATCGTCTCGGCTGCCTCGAAACAGACTGAGACGCGGCGCGAACTCAGCGGCCGATCATCCGATGCCGGGTTCGGGCCGTACCGGTTTGAGCCGCAGGGGAGTGAGGCGCAGAAGCCCGAGCGGGTCCAGATACTCACGGTTGCGGCGGCGACCGCCCTCGACGCGGGCTCCCCAGTGCAGACACGCCGTCGCGCATCCCGGGTGCCCGGCCTCCAGCGTGCCGATCCGCGCGCCGCGTCCGACCCGCCTTCCCACGGAAACCTCGGCGCGTACGGGCTCGTAGGTCGTACGCAACCCGCCGGGGTGTTCGATGGACACGACCGGCTTGTCGGCCACCGTTCCCGCGAACACGACGATCCCTTCCCCCGCGGCGAGTACGGCTTGCCCTTCGACACCGGCCAGATCGACCCCGCGATGTCCGGGTAGCCAATTCTGCGCGGGCTTGTCGAAGTGCCGGACCACGGCCGGACGTGGTTGCAGCGGCCAGCCGAACCGCCCTTCGGGTCCGGCTGCGGCGGTCGGCGTCGTCGCGACGATCGCGGCGACGCCGAGAGCCAGCGCCGAGGAAAGACGCCGACCGAGTCGCATGGCATTCGGATTGGGCATTCGTGCCTGGTCGGGAGGTCGGCTACGACCCGCAAAGGGGTACGGGCGGTGCGCACAGGCCACCATCGCCGGAGGCGGAAGTCATCTCCGCGTACTTAGCCGCACCGGGGCCGGATTGCCGGAACGGAAGCGGCGTGCGGCGCAGTAATCCGGACAACGAGGGCAGGCAGGCAGAGCCCGTGCATGCCCCGGACGCGGGTCTCGGGGCCGACGTCTCGGCTGTGCTCGCCGGCGCGGTCACGACGCCGAGCACGAAGAACAACGGAACGAGGAAGGTGGTCGCCGTGGAGATCGGTTTCATGGCTCCAGCCTTCCGCGGTTCCGGCGTCGCCGAGGGCCCGATCCGTGGATTGTGGACAACTCGCTCGCCTGTGGAAAGCTACCGTTCCGCCTGGTCAAAGCCTTCGGATCGGACCGATTTAGATCTGTGCGCCGGAAGGCCGTAAACTGATCGAGCGGTCCGTGCCTGCATGGACCGACTTCGCGCGCCACCCGTGCTTGTTCATAGCGGCGCTGTACGAATCGGACTCGAGACATCTGGGTTCGCGGCAGCGTGTTCGGAACAGGGAATCGCCGGCTGGTCCCCACCTTCGTGGTCGGGTCCGACGATTCGGCGGCGCCAGGGCAGCGGATCACCGATTCACTGCGTCAACCGGCAAACGAAAGAGAGATACGGGAGCTATGGCTGTCGTAACCATGAAGCAGCTGCTCGACAGCGGCGCGCACTTCGGACACCAGACCCGGCGCTGGAACCCGAAGATGAAGCGGTTCATCTTCACCGACCGCAACGGCATCTACATCATCGACCTGCAGCAGACGCTGACCTACATCGACAAGGCCTACGAGTTCGTCAAGGAGACCGTCGCCCACGGTGGCACCGTTCTCTTCGTCGGCACCAAGAAGCAGGCCCAGGAGTCGATCGCGGCCGAGGCGACTCGCGTCGGGATGCCCTACGTCAACCAGCGCTGGCTGGGTGGCATGCTCACCAACTTCTCCACCGTGCACAAGCGTCTGCAGCGCCTCAAGGAGCTCGAGGCCATGGAGCAGACCGGTGGCTTCGAGGGTCGCACCAAGAAGGAAATCCTCATGCTGACGCGTGAGATGAACAAGCTGGAGCGCACCCTCGGCGGTATCCGCGACATGCAGAAGGTGCCTTCGGCCATCTGGGTCGTCGACACCAACAAGGAGCACATCGCCGTCGGCGAGGCGCGCAAGCTGAACATCCCGGTCATCGCGATCCTGGACACCAACTGCGACCCCGACCTGGTCGACTACCCGATCCCGGGCAACGACGACGCGATCCGTTCCGCCGCCCTGCTGACCAAGGTCGTCGCCTCCGCGGTGGCCGAGGGTGTGCAGGCGCGCGCAGGCGGGGCTTCGGGCGACGAGAAGCCGGAGGCGGGCGCGGGCGAGCCGCTGGCCGAGTGGGAGCAGGAGCTGCTCGCGCAGGCCGCCCCCGGCGCCGAGGCCGCCGAGACCTCGGCCGAGGCCTGAGGCTCGTCACCACCGCGGCGTGAGCGACGGTCCCGGAGGCACCAGCCCGCGTAACCGCGCGGGGGCCCGCGAACGCCGCGGTTGGGCACAGTTTCGGCGGCGTTCACGGGCGAGTGCCATCGTGATCGCCGCTGCCAACACCCACACTTCTCCGAAGGAGGCTCGCCGAGAATGGCGAACTACACCGCTGCCGATGTGAAGCGGCTCCGGGAGCTGACCGGCTCCGGGATGATGGACTGCAAGAACGCGCTGGCCGAGACCGACGGTGACTTCGACAAGGCCGTCGAGCTGCTGCGCATCAAGGGCGCGAAGGACGTCGGCAAGCGTGCCGAGCGGACCACCGCCGAAGGCCTCGTCGCCGCCAAGGACGGCGTCATGGTCGAGATCAACTCCGAAACCGACTTCGTCGCGAAGAACGCGGAGTTCCAGCAGTTGGCCGAGCAGGTCGTCGCCGCGGCGGCGTCCGCCAAGCCGGGCGACCTGGAGACGCTGAAGGCCCTGGACCTGGGCGGCAAGACGGTCGACGAGGCGGTGCAGGCGCTCGCCGCGAAGATCGGCGAGAAGCTCGAGCTGCGCCGTGTCATCTCGCTGAACGGCCCGGTCGCCACCTACCTGCACAAGCGTGCCTCCGACCTGCCGCCCGCGGTCGGCGTGCTGGTCGAGTACACCGGTGAGGGCGACGCCGCGGCCGAGGCCGCCCGTGCCGCCGCCATGCAGGTCGCCGCGCTCAAGGCCAAGTACGTCACCCGCGACGAGGTCCCGGCCGACATCGTGGAGAACGAACGCCGCATCGCCGAGCAGACCGCTCGCGAGGAGGGCAAGCCCGAGGCCGCGCTGCCGAAGATCACCGAGGGCCGCGTCAACGGCTTCTTCAAGGACGTCGTGCTGCTGGAGCAGGCGTCGGTCACCGATTCGAAGAAGACCGTCAAGGCCCTGCTGGACGAGGCCGGTGTCACCGTCACCCGCTTCGCCCGCTTCGAGGTCGGCGCGAACTGAGTCTCGCCGCACCCCCAGCGTGCAGGCCCCCCGTCGACCGAACCAACGCCGGTTGACGGGGGGCCTTCTGCTGCCGCTCCAACCGAATAAGGCAGGATGGATGCCGCTCTGCCTTGATCTGCGTCACAGGCGCCTGCCATGCGCAACGAATCGCCCCAACAACGACAATCCCTCGCCGAAGGAGACTGGAGACCCATGACGGACCCGGGGACCGATCGCCCAGGATATCGCCGGGTACTGCTGAAACTCGGCGGGGAGATGTTCGGCGGCGGGAAGGTCGGGCTGGACCCGGACGTCGTGCAGACGGTGGCCGAGCAGATCGCCGAGGTGGTCGCCACCGGCGTCCAGGTGGCCGTGGTGATCGGCGGCGGGAACTTCTTCCGTGGCGCCGAACTCGAGGAGCGCGGCATGGAACGCGCGCGCTCCGACTACATGGGCATGCTCGGCACCGTCATGAACAGCCTTGCGCTGCAGGACTTCCTGCAGCAGCAGGGCGTTGACACCCGGGTGCAGACCGCGATCACCATGGGCCAGGTCGCCGAGCCCTATCTCCCGTTGCGCGCCAAGCGGCACCTGGAGAAGGGCCGTGTGGTCATCTTCGGAGCGGGCATGGGCATGCCGTACTTCTCCACCGACACCACTGCCGCCCAGCGCGCGCTGGAGATCGGCGCGGACGTGGTGCTGATGGCCAAGGCGGTCGACGGAGTGTTCACCGCCGACCCGCGCGTCGACGAGACGGCGACCATGTACTCCGAGATCACGCACAAAGAGGTCATCGAGCGCGACCTCAAAGTCGCGGACGCGACCGCCTTCAGCTTGTGCATGGACAACCAGATGCCGATTCTGGTGTTCAATTTGTTGACCAAGGGCAATATCGCCCGCGCGGTCGCCGGTGAGAAGATCGGCACACTGGTTCGGTCTTGATACCCGCGGACCGCGGATCATGACATGACGACGCTGTGGAGGAAACGGTCGTGATTGAAGAAGCGCTCTTCGACGCCGAGGAGAAGATGGAGAAGGCCGTCTCGGTGGCGAAGGACGATCTCGGAACCATTCGTACCGGCCGGGCGAATCCGGGCATGTTCTCCCGGGTCGTGGTCGACTACTACGGGTCGCCGACCCCGATCACCCAGATGTCCAGCATCACGGTGCCGGAGCCGCGCATGGTCGTGATCAAGCCCTACGAGGCCGGCCAGCTCGGCGCGATCGAAACCGCGATCCGTAACTCGGATCTCGGTGTCAACCCCACCAATAACGGCGACATCATCCGGATCAGTGTTCCGCAGCTGACCGAGGAGCGCCGCCGCGAACTCGCCAAGCAGGCGAGGGGCAAGGGCGAGGACGCCAAGGTCGCCATCCGGAATGTCCGTCGCAAGGCGATGGACGAACTGTCGCGCATCCAGAAGGATGGCGAGGCAGGCGAAGACGAGGTCGGGCGCGCCGAGAAGGAGCTCGACAAGACCACCGCCAAGTATGTCGGCCAGGTCGACGAACTGGTCAAGCACAAGGAAGCCGAACTGCTCGAGGTCTGACGCGGATCGGCAAGCAGGCGTGACGGAGCCCGGAGGAGGCCCGCGTCACCGAGAGTGCCGCCGAGACAGCGCAAGGCCCGCCCGGGCGGGGGACGAACGGAACGACGAGTTGAGCGACGGGACAATCGTGGCCGAGAATGCCGCCGCGACCGGTGCGGCAGAGGAGCCGCCGGTGAACGGGACAGCCGATGCGAGGCAACAGCACGCGCACGATGCCGAGGCGTCCTGTCATGAACCGTTAGGCGGGCCCACGGCGTCGTCTCCCGGCACCGCGGCGGCCCACACCGCGTCCGCGTCGAGCGGTTCACGTGCGGGCCGCAATCTGCCCGCCGCGCTCGCCGTCGGTTTCGGCTTGGGCCTCTCGCTGATCGCGATCCTGCTGTTCGTGCCGAAGGTGTTCATCGGGGTCGCGGCGGCCGGGGTCGGCGTGGCCACCTGGGAGGTCGCCAAGCGGCTGCGCGAAGCCGACGTGCTGGTCCCTCGGGTTCCGCTGATCGCGGGCGGCCAAGCGGTGTTCTGGCTGGGCTGGCCGTACGGTGCAAGCGGCGTCGCGGGCGCGTTCGCCGCCACCACGCTGATCTGCATGGTGTGGCGGCTGTTCGACCACGGTTTGCAGACCGCGCCGCGAAACTTCCTGCGCGACACCGCCATCACCGTGTTCACGCTGGCGTGGATTCCCTTGCTCGCCTCGTTCGCGACGTTGCTGCTGCTCGAGCCGGACGGCAACCTGCGGGTGCTGACCTTCATGATCCTGGTGGTCTGCTCCGACGTCGGCGGTTACGTGGCGGGCGTGCTGTTCGGCAAGCATCCGATGGTGCCCTCGATCAGCCCGAAGAAGTCGTGGGAGGGTTTCGCCGGTTCGCTGGTGTTCAGTGTGATCGGCGGCCTGCTCACGGTGACGCTCCTGCTGGAGGCCAACTCGATGATCGGCGTCGTCCTCGGCGTCGGCCTTGTGCTGGTGGCCACCTGTGGCGATCTGATCGAATCGCAGATCAAGCGCGAACTCGGCATCAAGGACATGGGTACGCTGCTGCCGGGCCACGGCGGCATCATGGACCGCCTCGACTCCATGCTTCCCTCGGCGTTCGTCTCCTGGCTGGTGCTGTCCACGCTGCTGTGATCCGGCGCGTCAGCCCTTCTTGGCCGCGCGGCGCAGCTGCAGGATGCGCATGCCGCCCACCGAGGCCATCACGAGCGCGCCGCCGATCACCGACAGCAGCACGGTGACGCCGAGCGGCAGCGAGAAGTCCCAGAAGAAGAAGTGCACTTGG
This sequence comes from Nocardia niwae NBRC 108934 = DSM 45340, assembly GCF_001613465.1. Taxonomy (GTDB): domain Bacteria; phylum Actinomycetota; class Actinomycetes; order Mycobacteriales; family Mycobacteriaceae; genus Nocardia; species Nocardia niwae. The sequence goes on from NZ_BDCK01000017.1 coordinate 342,620, forward strand.
ACCTGTTCGAGGTTCTGCACGATGAAGATCAGCAAGAGGACCAGGATCAAGACGCCGGCGACGAGCCCGGTCCAGGCGTAACCGGTGCGTGAGGCCAGTGACGTCTTGGCCGGGACGACGGGCGGAGCGCCCGGCGGCGTCGTGCGCCGACGCTGCGACAGGTCCGGGTCCGGCTCCGACGGAAGTTCGGGGGGTTGCGTGGACATATCTCGATCATGGCCGACCGCTATGACGGCCGCAGGTATTTCCCGGTGACGAACCGGGCATGTCGGGCCGCCCGCATGTGGTCGAGTGCGGGCGCGGTTGCGGCGGATGGGAGAATGGAACAACTATGACCGTCTCCCTGCCCCTGGTTTTCGATGCTCCGCGCCGTGGCATGCCGCCGCGCCACCTCGCCGACCTCGATGCCGAGGGCAGGCGCGCGGCCGTCGAGGAACTGGGCCTGCCGAAATTCCGCGCCGACCAGATCGCCCGCCAGTACTACGCCCGTTTGCAGGCCGATCCGGCAGGGATGACCGATCTACCCGCCGCGGTCCGGGAGAAAATCGGCGAGGCGCTGTTCCCGCCGCTGCTGAGCGTGGTCAAGCACGTCGCGTGCGACGACGGGGAAACCCGCAAGACCTTGTGGCGCGCGGGCGACGGCACGCTGCTGGAAAGCGTCTTGATGCGTTACCCGGACCGCGCGACCCTGTGCATCTCCAGCCAGGCCGGTTGCGGCATGGCGTGCCCGTTCTGCGCCACCGGGCAGGGCGGGTTGAACCGCAACCTGTCCACCGCCGAGATCGTCGACCAGGTGCGCGCCGCGGCCGCGGCGCTGCGGGACGGGGAAGTGGCCGGCGGCCCGGGCAGGCTGTCCAACATCGTCTTCATGGGCATGGGCGAGCCGCTGGCCAACTACAAGCGGGTGGTCGCCGCGGTCCGCCGGATCACCTCGCCCGCGCCGGACGGGCTGGGCATCTCCCAGCGCAACGTCGTGGTCTCGACCGTCGGACTCGCTCCGGCGATCCGCAAGCTGGCCGATGAGGGCTTGTCGGTCACGCTGGCGGTCTCCCTGCATACGCCCGACGACGAACTGCGCGACACCTTGGTCCCGGTCAACAATCGCTGGCCGGTCGCCGAAGTGCTCGACGCGGCTCGCTACTACGCCGACAAGACCGGCAGGCGCGTCTCCGTCGAGTACGCGCTCATCCGCGATATCAACGATCACCCATGGCGTGCGGACATGCTGGGGGAGAAGCTGCACAAGGCGCTCGGGTCCCGCGTGCACGTCAACGTCATCCCGCTCAACCCCACCCCCGGCTCCAAGTGGGACGCCAGCCCCAAACCGGTCGAGCAGGAGTTCGTCCGCCGCGTCAACGCCAAGGGCGTCCCCTGCACGGTCCGCGACACCCGCGGCCAGGAGATCGCCGCGGCCTGCGGGCAGTTGGCGGCGGAGAACTGAGACGCCTGGCTCCGCCGACCCGACGTGGTCGGACGCCGTCGCTACAGCCTTTCGCCCGAAGCCGGGCGGGCGCGTCCTCCCACGGACCGCACCGATGACGCCCTAGCCGCGGTTCTTCGCCGGGCGGTTGGTGGCGGCGCGGCGTTCGGCTTCCTTCGCCTTGATGCGCGCGTTCTCCGCGCGCACGTTCGCGTAGTTCTCGCGCTCCTGCACGAGCCACCCCGGCGGGTCGGCGAGCAGGGCGTCGATCTCGTCGGCGGTGAGGTGATCGGAGACCCCGGCACGGGTCAAGCCGGTGTTGGAGACGCCGAGCTTGCGGGCCACCACGTCACGCGGGAACGGGCCGGTGCGGCGCAGTTCGGTGAGCCAGGCGGGGGGATCGTCGCGCAGCGCGTCGAGCTGGGCGCGGGAGATCGGCGCGTTGCGGAACTCCTCGGGCGCGGCCGGAAGGTAGATGCCGAGTTTGCCGGCCGCCGTCAGCGGCTTCATCGTCTGCGGTTTCTTGTCCGGGCTCACCGTCACAGCCTAACGGGCGCGGCCGGACGAATCCGTCCCGCATGGCGCGGAGGCAGGCGCCGCCGCGCGCGGCGGCCTGGAGGCGGGACACCCGTCTCCCCGGCGGGGGACCTGACTCCGGTGGCATACGCTTCCACGAATGAGCCGGTTGGAGTCGATCGATGTCGTGCGCCTGCGCTGGTTCGTCGCGGTCGCGCAGGAGTTGCACTTCGCGCGCGCGGCGAAGTCACTGCATATCTCGCGGCAGAAGCTGAGCCATACCGTCATCGATCTGGAGAACGAGCTCGGTACCAAGCTTTTCGTGCCCGGCGCGCAGCCGACCCGGCTCACCGACGACGGGCGGGACTTGCTGGAGGAAGCGCGCGAGATCATCACGCGGGCCGAGTCGGCGGCGCAGCAGCGCGAACCGGAAACTCCGGCCGCCCTGCGCGTGGGTTTCGTGCCGGGCGTCACGGTGTCCAAATGGACCCGGATCTGGGCCGAGCGGTTCCCGGACACCCCGCTCGAGGTGAGCGCGCTGGCGCAGGCGGATCAAGAAGCGGCTCTGCGCGAGGGACGCGTGGACATGTGCTTCGTCCGGCTGCCGATCGAGCGCGAAGGCATGAGCGCGATCCCGCTCTACCGTGAGGTCCCCGTCGTCGTGGTGCAGAAGGAGCATCCGCTCTCGGTGTTCGACGAGGTGCGCATGACCGACCTGGCCGACGAGCATGTGCAGGACACCTCGGACGTCGACGCGGTCGGCGGTGCGTTGGAACTCGTCGCCGCGGCCGGTGGCGCCGCCATCGTGCCCCACTCGCTCGCGCGCCTGCATCATCGACGGGACCTCGTCTACCGCCCGATGCTCGGCGTACCCGACACGGAGGTCGCGCTGGCCTGGCCCGCCGACCACACCACCGACCTGGTCGAGGAGTTCATCGGCGTCGTCCGTGGGCGTTCGGAGCGCAGCTCGCGCGCGCGTGCCGAGCGGAACCAGCCGCAGAAGAAGGTGCAAGCCGAGAAGACGGCCGGACGCCCGGTTCCTGCCAAGAAGAAACCTTCTCGGCGCCGCGGACGCTGAGCCGGTCCGCCTTCGGCGGCTCCGGCGGCGGCGCGAACCCGGCCGGTCCGCGCCGCCCGTGCTCAGCTGTGGCAGGCCCGGTTCAATTCGTCGGTCGCCGCGTCCATGCTCGTGACTTTGTCATCGGTGAGAGCCTGAGCGTAGGCGGTGATGGCAGCCTTCTCCGCGCCCTCGGCCTGGATGGCGGAGAGCTTCGCCGCCAGGGACTGCTGCACGGTCGGGTCCAGATTCCCGCCCGACTCGTCGATGGCGGCATTGATCGCGTCGATGGCCGCGCCGCACGCGGGCGACTGGGCGTGCGCGGGAGCCGCGGGCAGGAGCAGCAGGGAGCCGAACGCGCTCACGGCGAGCAGGGCGGCCGAAAAAGTCTTGGTCATTGCGTCCTAAAGGGTTCGTGCGGACAGAAAACGAGGTCCGCGACCCGGCTGGGGCGCGGACCTCGGACGCACACGGTACCGGGCCGGTGCGGCGCGGTACAGGACGAATGAAATTGTGCGCGTAGCTTTTCCGAGCGGACTAGCGCGGCTTGCGCTGCAGCAGCGAGTCGCGGATCAGGATGCCTGCGATCAGGACGGCGAAGCCGACGAGGAAGATGTCCTCGATCTTGCCGCTGTGGTTGCCGACCAGCATGGCGAGCAGGATCAGCGCGACGATCCAGCCCGCGATCCGGAAGGTGCGACGCGACTCGCCGCTCCAGCCCCAGGCGGCGGAGGGAACTTCGGCGGGGTCCACGCGAGTGACGACGCGCTCGGTGTCGGCGTGTTCGAGTTCCGTGGCGGCCACGATCGCTCCTTAGCTGTTACTTGTACCGAGATTCCGGTACGCACTCGATGAGCTACTGCCGCATATCGTGACATACGACGGTGCGTCGTTGTAAGTCGGCCCGCGCCGGTCGAACGTGTTCCGGCGGTAGGACACAATGAAGTCGTGTCCGACATCGTGAGAGTCCTGCTGCTGGGCAGCACCGGATCCATTGGCACCCAAGCGCTCGAGGTGATCGCCGCCAATCCCGACCGCTTCGAGGTGGTCGGACTCGCCGCGCGCGGCGGCAACACCGAGTTGCTCGCCGCTCAGATGGCCGCTACGGGCACACGCAACGTCGCCGTCGCCGATCCGGCCGCGGCCCAGCGGCTGGACCTGCCGCTGGGCGGTCCTGGGGCGGTGACCGAGCTGGTGCGCCGCACCGAGGCGGACGTCGTGCTCAACGCCTTGGTCGGCTCGCTCGGGCTGGAGCCGACCCTGGCCACCCTCCAGTCGGGCACCCGCCTGGCCCTCGCCAACAAGGAATCGCTGGTCGCGGGCGGTTCGCTGGTGACCCGCGCCGCCGCTCCCGGGCAGATCGTGCCGGTCGACTCGGAGCACTCCGCGCTGGCGCAGTGCCTGCGCGGCGGTCGAGCCGACGAGGTGGACCGGCTGGTGCTGACCGCTTCCGGCGGCCCGTTCCGCGGCTGGACCACCGAGATGCTCGATTCGGTCGAGCCCGCCGAGGCCAAGGCGCATCCCACCTGGTCGATGGGCTTGATGAACACGCTGAACTCGGCCTCACTGGTGAACAAGGGACTCGAGCTGATCGAGACACACCTGCTGTTCGGGATCCCCTACGACCGCATCGACGTCACCGTGCACCCGCAATCGATCGTGCACTCGATGGTCACCTTCACCGACGGCTCCACGCTCGCGCAGGCCAGCCCGCCGGATATGAAACTGCCCATCGCGCTGGCGCTGGGCTGGCCGGACCGGGTGCCCGGCGCGGCCGCGGCCTGCGATTTCGGCACCGCGTCCACTTGGACGTTCGAACCGGTCGACAACGACGTCTTCCCCGCGGTCGAGCTGGCCCGCGCCGCCGGGCAGGCCGGTGGCAGCGTCACCGCGGTCTACAACGCCGCCAACGAGGTCGCGGTGCAGGCCTTTCTGGACGGCGCCATCCGTTTCCCGCAGATCGTCGGCACGGTGGCCGCCGCGGTGGAGGCGGCGCGGCAGTGGCGCGCGGAACCGGAAACACTCGACGAGGTCCTCGCCGCGGACACGTGGGCGCGGGAGTTCGCGGCCGCCCGGATTCGTGGCTGAGACCCTTCCGGACCGGATCGGACGCGCGCGGCGACGGCGTGCTGGCACACTGAACACACAGGACAGGACTTTGTCCGGTTAGGGTGAACAGAGTGCTCGCGGCCAGGAGCGGACGCGTGCGTGCGGGATATTCGAGCTGCGCAAACGCAGGAGGGCTGTAGAGCAAATGGTGTTCGCGTTGGGGTTCGTGCTGTTCGCGCTGGGCATCACCGTGTCGATCGCGCTGCACGAATGTGGGCACATGTGGACCGCCCAAGCGACCGGCATGAAGGTGCGACGGTATTTCATCGGATTCGGGCCGAAGATCTTCTCGTTCCGCCGCGGTGAGACCGAATACGGCCTCAAGGCGCTTCCGCTCGGCGGTTTCTGCGATATCGCGGGCATGACCGCGCTGGACGAACTGCGCCCGGAAGAACTCGACCGCGCCATGTACCGCCAGGCCACCTGGAAGCGGCTGGTCGTCATGTCCGGCGGCATCGCGATGAACTTCGTCCTCGGCTTCATCCTGATCGTGGTGCTCGCGGTCGGGTGGGGTCTGCCGAACCTGAAGGAACCGCCCGCCACCGCGCTGGGCGTCATGAGCTGCGTGCCGCAGGGGAAGCCGGACGGCTCCAGCGAGGTGTGCACCGGCACGGGTCCGGCGCAGCGCGCCGGACTGCAGCGTGGTGACATCGTCAAAGAGGTGAACGGCGTCAAGGTGAACACCTGGCGGCAGTTCCAGGCCGAGACCCAGAAGCAGACCGGCCCGTTCACCTACCTCATCGAGCGCGACGGCAGCACCCTCAGCATTCCGGTCACCCCGGAGCGGGTCATGCGCTACCCCGAGGGCGGCGGCGAGGGCCGCGAGGTCGGCGCCATCGGCGTGGCGCCGGAGCACTACGACCCGGTGCAATACGACCTGCTGGACGCCGTTCCCGCCGCCGCCGTGTTCACCGGCGACATGTTCGTGCGCACCGTCGACTCGCTGACCCAGATGCCCGCGAAGGTCTCGGCGCTGTGGGACGCGGTCACCGGCGGCGAGCGCGATCCGGAGACCCCGGTCAGCGTGTACGGCGCCAGCAAGATCGGCGGCGAGACCGCGGAACGCGGCCTGTGGAACATGTTCATCCTGGTGCTGGCCAGCCTGAACTTCTTCCTCGGCATCTTCAACCTGCTGCCGTTGCTGCCGCTGGACGGGGGCCATATCGCGGTGGTGATCTACGAGAAGATCCGCAACACCATTCGCGGCTGGAAGGGACTCGCGCCCGGTGCGCCGGTGAACTACCTGAAGTTGCTGCCCGCGACCTATGTCGTCGTGGTGATCGGCGGCGCGTACATGCTGCTCACGCTGGCCGCCGACATCGTGAACCCGATCAAGCTGTTCTGAGCGGGGCCGCCGCCCGGCGGGCGTGACCGGCGACGTAGTCTGGCGTGGTCAGCCGGGGAAGCCTTGTCGTTGCTGTCACAGGGTGGGCTTCGTGCGCCAAGGCTAGACTCGGCACCGAACCGGCCGGACACGATGAAAGTAGGCAGCCGAAGGTGACCAGCACAATCGGATTGGGGATGCCGACCGCTCCCGCGGCAGTGCTCGCTCCACGGCGTAGGACCCGCCAGCTGATGGTGGGCAATGTCGGGGTGGGCAGCGACCACCCGATCTCGGTGCAGTCCATGACCACGACCAAGACCCACGACGTGAACGCCACCCTGCAGCAGATCGCGGAGCTGACCGCGTCGGGGTGCGACATCGTGCGGGTGGCCTGCCCCCGTCAGGAAGACGCGGACGCGCTGGCCACCATCGCGGCGAAATCCCAGATCCCGGTGATCGCCGACATCCACTTCCAGCCGCGCTACATCTTCGCCGCGATCGACGCCGGATGCGCCGCGGTGCGGGTCAACCCCGGCAACATCAAGGAGTTCGACGGCCGGGTCAAGGAGGTCGCCAAGGCCGCGGGCGCGGCGGGCATCCCGATCCGCATCGGCGTGAACGCCGGTTCGCTGGACAAGCGGATGATGGAGAAGTACGGCAAGGCCACCCCGGAGGCGCTGGTGGAATCGGCGCTGTGGGAGGCGGGCCTGTTCGAGGAGCACGGGTTCGGCGACATCAAGATCTCGGTCAAGCACAACGACCCGGTGGTCATGGTGGAGGCCTACCGTCAGCTGGCCGCGCAGTGCGATTACCCGCTGCACCTCGGCGTGACCGAGGCGGGCCCGGCGTTCCAGGGCACGATCAAGTCGGCGGTCGCCTTCGGCGCGCTGTTGTCGGAGGGCATCGGCGACACGATCCGTGTATCGCTGTCCGCGCCGCCCGCCGAGGAGGTCAAGGTCGGCGGGCAGATCCTCCAGTCGCTGAACCTGCGCCCGCGCAAGCTGGAGATCGTGTCGTGCCCGTCGTGCGGTCGCGCCCAGGTCGATGTGTACACCCTGGCCAACGAGGTGACCGCGGGCCTGGAGGGCATGGCGGTGCCGCTGCGGGTCGCCGTGATGGGCTGCGTCGTCAACGGCCCCGGCGAGGCGCGCGAGGCCGACCTCGGTGTGGCTTCCGGCAACGGCAAGGGCCAGATCTTCGTCAAGGGCGAGGTCATCAAGACCGTCCCGGAAGCGAAGATCGTCGAGACGCTCATCGAAGAGGCGATGCGCATCGCCGAGGAGATGGGCGAGGACGCGGGCACCGGCGAGCCGGTCGTCACCGTCCGCTGAGTAGTCGCTCACCAGCGCTTTCGACATAGCCATACCGCATCGCGCCGGTTCGTGGCAGGCTGTCACCGTGCGGAGTCTGCTGGAGCCGGCGCGACGGGCCAAATACGCCCCTGCGCGGCAGCTCGCTAATCGGGATCTTGCTCAGGTCTTGCGCGTGCTCGATGCCGATCCGGTGGCCTCGTGCATGGTCGCCGCCCGCTTGCAGGAGTTCGGCCTGGACAACCGGTGCGGTCAGGGGGAGCTCTGGAGCAGGGGCGGCCCCGCGGAGTCGCTGTGTTTCTCGGGTGCGAATCTGGTGCCGTTGCTGGGGGATCGTGACGCCCTGCGCGCGTTCGCCGAGCGGGCGATTCGTTGGCCGCGCATCTGTTCCTCGGTGGTGGGGCGCCGCGAACTGGCGTTGCCGCTGTGGGAGATGCTGGCCGGTCACTGGGGTCCGGAACGGGAGCTACGCGGGGAACAGCCGCTTCTGGCGCTGGCCCAGCCGCCGCTGGCCACGCCCGACCCGGAGGTCCGCCGGGTGCGCCGCGACGAGCTCGACCGCTACCTCTCGGCCGCGATCGCCATGTTCATCGAGGAGGTCGGCGTCGATCCGCGGGCGGGAGACGGCGGACGCGGCTATCGCCGCCGCATCCAGAGCTTGATCGAATCCGGACGGGCGTGGGCCCGTTTCGAGGACGGGGAAGTGGTCTACAAAGCCGAGGTCGGCTCGCTGTCCCGGCGCACGGGCCAGATCCAAGGGGTCTGGGTGCATCCGGATCATCGGGGGAAGGGATGCGGCACCGCGGGTACCGCGGCGGTCGCGAACGCCGTGGTCGCGTCGGGCCGCACGGCGAGCTTGTACGTGAACGACTACAACGCGATCGCCCGCCGCGCCTACAGCCGGGTCGGATTCCGGCAGATCGCGACATTCGCCACCATTCTGGTCGACTGAGCACGCCCACGGCCCGGCGAATCCCGGAGTGCCGCAGGCGTTTGCCCGGCAGTCACCATTACGATCGGTCCCGATGCCGACTCGGATGCTCCTCTCGCTCGCCGTCGCGGCCCTCACTGTGGTCGCCGCCGGTTGTGCGAGCGAGCCGCAAGGGCCGGTCCCCGCCGCGGACGCGTTCGTGAAAGCATTCGCCGACCATCGGGTGAACACCGCTGCCGAGCTCACCAATCTGCCGGAGAAGGCGAGCGCCGCATTACGTTCCGCGTGGGATCAGCTCCAGGCCGAACAGCTCATCGCACGCACGGGCGCGGCGCGCGTCACCGGTGACACCGCGACCGTCGACTACACCTACGAATGGCGGCTGCCCAAGAACCGGACCTGGAAGTACGCGGGCCAGTTGCAGTTGGGACGCAGCAACGGCCGCTGGATGGTCCGCTGGACCTCCTCCAACATCCATCCCAAGCTCGGCGACACCCAGACGATGGTGTTGCGCTCCAATCCGCCGCCGCGCGCGCGGGTCAACGAGCAGTCCGGCAGCGACGTCATGGTGCCCGGCAAGGTGTCACGCGTCGCGTTCGTCGCGGCCGACGCCGCCGATCCCGGAAGCGTGGCCACCGCGCTCGCCGCCGCGCTGCACCGTTTCGACAAGTCGCTGACGCCTGAGTCGATCCTCGACGAGGCGAAGGCGGCTCGGGGCGCCTACACGGTCGCGCTGCTCAACGAGATCGAATCCGGCCAGGTGACCACCGATCTCATCGGACTGCCCGGCGTCACGGTGACCCAGCAGTGGGATCTGGTCGCCACCGATCGGGAATTCGCCCCCGATCTGCTCACCCAGGTGCGCAAGACGGTGATCGCGGAGGTGGACGGCAAGGCAGGGTGGAGCGTGGTCACCGTGAACGCCAACGGCGCCGACACCGACGTGCTGATGGACGTGCCCTCCCAACCCGCCCCGTCGTTCTCGCTCAGCGTCGACCGCAACGTGCAGAACGCCGCCCAGCGCGCCGTGCAACCACGGACCGAGCAGACCATGATGGTGGTGCTGCGGCCGTCCACCGGTGCGATTCTGGCGGTGGCGCAGAACAAGGCCGCCGACCGGGACGGTCCCCTCGCGACGATCGGCCAGTACCCGCCCGGTTCGGTGTTCAAGACGGTCACCGCGGCCGCGGCCATGGCGAACGGCCTGGCGACTCCGGATACGGTGCTGCCGTGCCCGAGCCGGATCGTCATCGGCGAGCGGACCATTCCCAACTACAACCTGTTCACGGTCGGCAACGTGCCGATGTCCACGGCCTATGAGCGGTCCTGCAATACCTCGTTCGCGAAACTCGCCAGCGAGCTGCCCGGCCCCGCGCTGCACGACACCGCGGCGAAACTCGGTGTGGGACCGGTCTATTCGGTGGTGGGACTGCCGACGACCTCCGGCGCGGTGCCCTCGGCCGACGACCTGATCCAGCGCACCGAGGACGGCATCGGTCAGGGCAAAGTGGTGGTCAGCCCGTTCGGCATGGCGCTGATGGCGGCGACCATCGCGCACGGCTCGGCGCCGGTGCCGTACCTGCTCGCGGGACGGCCGACCCGGATCGACGGTGATCGACCGGCGCTGCCGCCCGACGTCATCGAAGGACTGCGCACGATGATGCGCCAGGTGGTCGTCGGCGGCACGGCCGAGCGGATCGCCGATCAAGGCGCGGTCTACGGCAAAACCGGTGAGGCCGAGGTGGACGGCGGGTCGCACTCCTGGTTCGTCGGCTTCCGTGGCGACCTCGCATTCGCCACGCTGCTGGTCCACGGCGGCAGCTCCGACAACGCCGTCGCGGTGACACGCAACATGCTGGCGGCGCTACCTGCCGGATACTGAGGCACTGCCGGACTCGGCCGTCCGGGAGCAGCGCGAAGTTCGAGTCGCGCCGGACTCGGAAACGGTGTACCCCGCACCGATCCGAGTCCGGCGGACCGGCCGGTCATCCGCCGGGGGCCGAATCGATCAGCAGATGCTCCAAGCTGATCGTGTGGTCGGAGTATTCGTCGATACCGATGACCGCGACGAAATCCCGATCGCCCGCTCGCTGTTGCAGCGACCACCACGAGTGGGCGAGATACCATCCGGCTCCGGCGGTGCCGCGTGCGCCCAAACCGCCACAGTGCATCCAATAGCGGCCGGGATGCCGATCGGGGCTGGGGCGTGCCCGGGCGACGATGCCGATATTGCGGTCGTCGCCGGACCTGTAACTGCTTCCGTCCGCCAGCCGCAAGTGCACGGTATGCGCACCGTCCTCGGCAGTGCTGTCCCACAGGGTGAACAGCGGACGTTCCGCGGTGTCCAGATACCGGCGAAGGCAGTCGTTGCCGCTGAGCCCGAAGCTGATGTACGGGCGGTCGCGGTGGGCGACGACGTCGCGGTCGCTGCGTACCTCGACCGGGATGCTGGTGTGGCGTTGCAGGAACGAAAGCACATAGAGCAATCCACGAAGCTCGTTCTCACCCACTACGGACGGGACGTCGTATCGCTTCGGGAATATGCTGCCCTGCTTCTCGAACAAGCGCTGCCGGCCGATCCCCGCCGCGCGCAGCGCTTCCACGGAAGACCGGGCCAGCTCGAACACCGGATACACCAGCGTCGTTCCGTTGGTGGTCATCTCGGCGCCGAGGAAAGCCTCGAGTGAGGCGTCGGCGCCGACGATGCCCGCCTCGTGCGAACGGAGGTCGGCGGGTGTGGAGTTCGCCATCTGAAACAATCCTTCGACGGTCCAGCCTGGGAACATACGCTCCAGCACCCGGCAGTGATAGTCGCGCGGAAGTCCGATCATGCGCCCGGACAACCATTGGTAGTACTGCGCCTTCGCCGGTCCATGCCCGGGTGGGATGGGCGGATCCAGGCGCGCCGCGCACCTGTCGTACGCGGCCAGAAAATCGTGATGACTCTTGAGATGCCGCTCCGCCAGCAGCATCTTCAGTACGGTCGCCAACGAAACCCCCTTACCCCTGCAGCCTCCGTCCACGGTGACGGAGACTCATGTCGTGTTCGCTCAACCGCGACGAAGCCGGGCCGCCGGCGTGAAGCCTGCCGACGGCCCGGCCGCTTCAGCCGTCAGATGTAGGTGAACGCAAGGCCATTACTGGTACCTCCCGAGGTGGTGACGGTGAGTTGTACGGTTCCCGTCCCGGCGGGGGTCACCGCCGTGATCTGGAGCGCGGAGTCGACGGTGAACGACGCCGCCGGTGTGCCGCCGAAATCGACCGAGGTGGCTCCGAGCAGGTTCGTTCCGGCGATGACGACCGGTGTCCCGCCCACGACGGGTCCCACATTCGGCAGGGCCGTGACCAGCACGGGAATGCCGAGATAGGTGTAGGCGACGCCGTTGCTGGTTCCTCCTGCCGTGGTCGCGGTGACCTGCACGGTGCCGGTCCCCGCTGGTGCGACGGCGGTGATCTGCGTATCGGAGTTCACGGTGAACGAGGTCGCCGGTGTGCCACCGAAGTCGACCGCCGTGGCGGTGGACAGCCCCGTCCCGGTGAGGACCACGATCGTCCCTCCGGCTTCCAATCCCACATTCGGCAGCGCCGTGACGAGGGTCGGAAGCGCGATGTAGGTGTAGGCCACGCCGTTGCTGGTGCCGCCCGCGGTGGTCACGGTGAGTTGCACCGTGCCGGTGCCCGCGGGTGCGACGGCGGTGATCTGGGTCGCGGAGTCGACGGTGAACGAGGTCGCCGGTGTGGCGCCGAAATTCACCGCGGTGGCTCCGGTCAGCCCCGTCCCGGTGAGGACGACGATCGTACCGCCTGCCGCCACACCCACATTCGGGACCGCCGCCGTCAGCGTGGGAACCGCGATGTAGGTGTAAGCGACGCCGTTGCTGGTTCCGCCGGAGGTGGTGGCGGTGACCTGCACTGTACCCGTCCCGGCGGGTGCGACGGCGGTGATCTGGGTATCGGAGTTCACCGTGAACGAGGTCGCCGGTGTGCCACCGAAGTCGACCGCGGTGGCTCCGGTCAGGCCGGTTCCCGTGAGGATCACGGTCGTACCGCCCGAGGCCGGTCCCACATTCGGCACCACTGCGGTGAGGGCAGGAAGCGGAATGTAGGTGTACGCCACGCCGTTGCTGGTGCCGCCCGCGGTGGTCACGGTGAGTTGTACCGTGCCGGTCCCGGCGGGTGCGACGGCGGTGATCTGCGTGTCGGAGTTCACCGTGAACGAGGTCGCCGGCGTGCCGCCGAAATCCACTGCCGTAGCGGTCGACAGCCCCGTGCCGGTGATGACCACCGTCGTCCCGCCGGCTGCCACCCCCACGTTCGGGACCACGACGGTGACCGTGGGAACCGCGACGTAGGTGTAGGCGACGCCGTTGCTGGTTCCCCCTGGCGTGGTGACCGTGACTTGGACCGTGCCGGTCCCGGCGGGTGCGACGGCGGTGATTTGGGTGGCCGAGTTGACGGTGAACGAGGTCGCCGGTGTGCCACCGAAGTCGACCGCCGTGGCTCCGGTCAGATTCGTGCCGGTGATGACGACCGTGGTACCACCCGATACCGGGCCCACGTTCGGAACAACCGCGGTGAGCGCGGGAACCGCGACGTAGGTGTAGGCGACGCCGTTGCTGGTTCCACCCGGTGTGGTGACCGTGACTTGGACCGTGCCGGTCCCGGCGGGTGCGACGGCGGTGATCTGGGTCGCGGAGTTGACGGTGAACGAGGTGGCCGGTGTGCCACCGAAGTTCACCGCGGTGGCGCCGGTCAGTCCGGTTCCCGTGATCACGACGGTTGTCCCACCGGATACCGGGCCCACGTTCGGAACAACCGCGGTGAGGGCGGGAACCGGGATGTAGGTGTAGGCGACCCCGTTGCTGGTTCCGCCGGCGGTGGTGACCGCCACTTGGACGGTTCCGGCTCCGGCGGGGGCGACGGCGGTGATCTGAGTGGCGGAGTTGACGGTGAACGAGATCGCCGGTGTGCCACCGAAAGTGACCGCCGTGGCTCCGGTCAGGTTGGTTCCGGTCAGGATCACCGTCGTTCCGCCCGCGGCCGGGCCCGAACTCGGCACCACCGTGGTGAGCGTGGGAACCGCGACGTAGGTGTAGGCGAGCCCGTTGCTGAGTCCACCCGGGGTGGTCACCCGAACTTGCACAGTCCCCGTGCCCGCCGGGGCGACGGCGGTGATCTGGGTGGCCGAGTTGACCGTGAACGAAGTGGCCGGTGTGCCACCGAAAGTGACCGCGGTGGCTCCGGTCAGGTTGGTTCCGGTCAGGATCACCGTCGTCCCGCCGGTCACCGGTCCCGAGCTGGGAGCGATGCTGGTCAGCGCGGGCACCGCGGCGTAGGTGTAGGCGACGCCGTTGCTGGTTCCGCCCGAGCCGGTGACGGTGACCTGCACGGTCCCGGTCCCGGCGGGGGCCACGGCCGTGATCTGGGTCGGCGAGTTGATCGTGAAGACAGTCGCGGTGCTGCCGAAACGCACTGTCAGCGGGCCGGTGAATCCGGTGCCGGTGATCGTGACGCTGTTACCGCCCGCGGTGGGACCCGAGGTCGGGGAGATCGACGTGATCGTGGGGACCACGACGTAGATGAAGGGAACGGCGCCGCTGGTGCCGCCCGGACCGGTGACGGTGACCGGCACGATCCCCGTTCCGGCCGGAGTGACTGCCGTGATCTGTGTATCGGAGACCACCGTGAACGAAGTCGCCGGTGTACTGCCGAAAGTGACCGCGGTGGCGCCGGTGAAGCCGGATCCGGTCAGCGTGACGGACGTTCCGCCCGCGGTGGACCCCTGGTTCGGTGTGATGCTGTTCAACGCGGGAACAGCGAGATAGGTGTAGGCGACGCCGTTGCTGGTTCCGCCGGAGTCGCTGACGGTGACCTGAACGGTACCGACCGAACCGGCGGGGGCGATAGCCGTGATCTGGGTGGGGGAGTCGAGAGTGAAAGTGGTCGCGGTACTCCCGAACCGTACGGTCGTGGGACCGCCGAATCCGGTGCCCGTGATCGTGACACTCGTACCCCCGGTGCTCGGTCCCGAAGTCGGGGACAGAGAGGTGATGGTAGGCATGATGCTGCCTCCTTTTGCCGTGGTGATGGTTCCTCTGTACCGGGGGGCGCCCGATCTTCCAGTGGCCCGGCAGTTTCCATCACACTCCGCGATCGAGGGCCTGGCAATGCGTCTCGCAATCCGTTTTGGTCCGTTTTCGGACCGGTGGCGGTGTGTGCGCTTGCCGCGAGAACACCCTGGCAGACGTTGCGGCAGCAGCCTTTTCGGCGGCGCCATGGCGCCGCCGAAGATTTGCGGTCCGAAGTAGGTCATCGAAGGCCTGAGTGGCCGCGAACGTTCGGCGACCACCGGTGAACGTCCCGCGGTGTCGCGTTGAACAGACGCCCGTTCCGTCACAGGAACAGCTCGGGCGGGTCGTCGAATTCGATGCCCGCTTGCCGGACCCGCGTCACCATCTTCCGGTCCCATTCTCGGTGCGCGCGCAGCGCCATTCGGAACTCGCCCATCTGCTCGGACATCTGCTGTGTCTGCGAAATGGCAAGGTCGCTGAGCACTTTCGCGGCGTCGGCCTTCGTCTTCGTCATAGTGGCGTCGACGTCGCCGCGCTTGAACCACGCTGTCACGGCCGCCGACAGCGCGGACGAACTGGCGATGAGCACCAGTGCCGCGAAGACCGGCGACTGCTGGATGAGGTTCATGACGCCTCCCTGACCTTCACCGTGTGTAGTGTCCGGACGTCCTGTAGCACTTGTCGGCGCTTCCACAGGAACGCGACACCCAGAGCGATCGGCAGCGGACCCCCGAGAACCGTGGCCGGACCGAGGGTTCGGTGCTGGATCTGCAACAGCAGCAGCTGGGCGCCGAAGGCCACCAGGGACCAGCCGAGCGCCCCTAAGCCGACCTGCTCGATCAGGTAACCCCAGACACGCCGGGCGAACACCCCGACCAGCGTCGCGGCGCAGCCGATCAGCATCAAGACGAGCCACAGCGTGCGGAATCCCGCGGGCATGGCCGCGGTCGCCGAACCCGCCGGAGGTCCGTAGGCCCATTGCAACAGCATCGAGACACCGAAGACCGCGCACAACACCACCTCGAAGGGGTCGTGGCGTGTCGACCTCTTCCTGGTCCTCATGCTGGTTCACCGCTATCCGGTGGCGCCGGGCTCACCCGGTGGCGTGCCGACTCCACCGCGGGCAAGCCCAGCGCCGCCGCGACAATGGCGAGGACGAACGCGGAGAGGTCCGACGAGACGAGACCTTTGGTGACGGCGTACCCGATCAGCACTACCAGCAGCGGGTACAGCAACGCGCGGACGGGCTCGCTGTGCAGGATGGTGATTACCTTGTTCATCGGTTCTTCCTCTTTCTTCTTTCGCATCGACGGTGCCGTCGGCGCAGCCCCGCCATCTGAAAACCCACTGCTGGGTTTGTTCGGAACGCGACCCGGTCCTGTCTTCGGACCGTGGTCGTGTCGTTGGAGTGCCTCCCCGAGTCGCTCTAGTCGAACCCGTATGCGGCCGAGAAGGCTTCGTGGTGCGACGCGCCCGCTCGCGCCGGAGCGGTGTCCTCCACCGGATCGCCGGTTGTCGCCGTGGCGCGTGGACCCCGCGTGATCGGTCCCGAGGTTGGGAAGAGGAAGGTGGGCATGGCGCTGCCTCTCTGTTTGCTGATTCCTCTATACCGGGGTGACCGACGTTGCTGGCGGACCGGCTAACTCCGTTATGCCCCATGATCAGCGGGTCGGCAACGCGCCAGATGATCCGTTTTTGTCCGTTTTCCAGATTGTTGCCACGTATTGACCAGACGGGGTAGGGATCCGGTGGGTCGGCATCGTCCGCCCGTGCCGCAGCGTGGGTCTCGACGGTGTGGCGAGTCAGAGGTCCGTCGCCCCGGGACGGGCCGTCGTGCGCAACGGAATCGTCGGGTGCGCAAAGGTTCTCGCTGTCACATCGGTGCGTCTATGGTGCCGGGCCTGCTAGGAACGAGTCCGCGGGTCCCTGGCACAGGGAAGAGATCCGGGCCGTCCGACTGATCGGACCAGAGGTTTCGCGAATCTCGCGCTCAATGCGATCGGGCCGCCGCCGGAACTTCCGGCGGCGGCCCGATCACCGTCTCGATCAGACGTAGGAGTAGGTGAGACCGTTACTGGTACCGCCGGACCCGGTGACGGTGACCTGGACATTCCCGGCCGCATGAGCCGGTGCGACGGCGGTGATCTGGAGAGCGGAGTCGACGGTGAAGGTCGTCGCGGTATCGCCGAAGCGTACGGTGAGCGGACCGGTGAACCCGGTGCCGGAGATCGTGACGTCGTTGCCGCCCGACGTGGGCCCCGAAGTCGGCGAGATCGCCGAGATGGCGGGCACCACGACGTAGCTGAAGGTGACCCCGTTGCTGGTGCCACCCGGAGCGGTGACGGTGACCGCCACGATGCCCGTGCCCGCCGGTGCGACAGCCGTGATCTGCGTGTCCGAGTCGACGGTGAACGAAGTCGCCGGTGTGGTGCGGAAAGTGACCGCCGTGGCGCCGGTCAGACCCGACCCGGTGAGCGTGACCGTGGTCCCTCCGGAGGTGGATCCCTGACCGGGGGCGATAGAGCTCAAGGACGGAACGGCGAGATAGGTGTAGGTGGCTCCGTTGCTGGTCCCGCCAGAATCCGAGACAGTCACCTGCACCGGACCGGCCGAGCCCGCCGGAGCGATGGCCGTGATCTGAATCGCGGAGTCGATGGTGAAAGTCGTTGCGGTGGAGCCGAAGCGCACGGTCAGCGGGCCGGTGAACCCGGTACCGGCGATCGTGACACTGGTGCCTCCCGTGGTGGGGCCCGAGGTCGGGGTGATAGAGGTGATAGTGGGCACGGCGAAGCCTCCTGGTTTCGTGGAGATTGGTCCTCTGCACCGGGGAGGGCGCCCCGACTCACTCAGTGACCCGGCACTTTCCATTAGGGCCCGCTGCCGCTACCTCGGCAACAATCCACCCACTCCGTTTTTGTCCGTTTTCTCCAGCGGTGCCCTCGTGAATCATCGCTGGACTCATACGGCCTCGGCCGCCGCCGGACGGACGCGCCGCAGCAACGCCGCCACCTCGTCCGGCGCTTCGAGCGGTCCGCAATGTCCCGTCTCGAGTTCCACCGGCTCCACCAACCGTGGGAGTTGCTCGGCGAGTTGGATCTCGGCGATCGTTTCATCGCGGCTATCTGCTGGTGCCGAGCCGGCGTCTGAACCTTGAGGCCCCACGGTCGCTCGGCACGTCGCCCGCCGGACCATCGCACCCCTCGGGACGGCCTCATCCCGAGAGAACCGGCGGGACCTTCTGCCGTGCGGGTCAGTATTGGCCGTCGACGGGGCGGCAGAGGGGAGTTGACATTGCTCGCGGGCAGTGTTGCGGGTTTGTCCTGGATGCAGGTGTCGTGGCGGGTTACCAGTTCGCCGGGTCGGACGACGCCTCGGCGGCGACCGGAGGCCGTCGGCACGTGCTCGGGAGCGGTATCGTGGACCCGATCGTGCTGTCCGAGCACGGTGCGTCCGAGGGGGATTCATTGACCGAGAGAACCGGTGTGGGGTTCGATGCGCGGGGCTGCTCGGCCTCCGCTGAACTGCCACGGGTGCACGGCTCGGTCGTGCCCGTCGACCGGCGCGGGTAGGAATGGAAGCGTGAACGGTCAGCCGCCACCGCTCCCGGCGGGCCCGGGTCCGGTGCTCGAGGCCAGGGCAGTCCTGAACGGAACCATCGACATGCGCACCTACCGGCGGAAGTATCTGGTCATCTGCGCGCAACCCCGGCGCGGTCTCGCCTGGGATGCGGGCCTGCTGAAAGCCAACCACCAGGCGAGTTTGTCGACGCTGACCTCCTGCATCGAATGGCTGGACATCCACTTCGGCTGGGAACTGGTGAGCGTCTTCACTCGCCAGGTGGACAAGTACTACATCCATCACGCGATGTTGCGGCGTCGATAGCGCACAGCAGCCGTTTGATTCCGGCAGCGATCCCTCAAACGAATCGCAGCTGGGTTACGCGCATGGTCCGCGTGATGTCACGGCACGTCGTAGATCTCCCACCTCGCGAGTTCTGCCTCTGGAGATGGAGTGCCGTCCCATGGATGCGCTTGGAAGTCGTGGTCCACCAGATATGCTCGGTACTTTACTTTCGCGGAGCCGGTGTCGGTGACGTACAGGGTCCCTGTGTGAGCCCCCAATTCACTTTTCTTCAAAGCGTGGGCGACGGTGGTTGCTATCGGCCGAAGTCCATCGGGATTCTTCGACGCTGGTACGCAAAGATGAACCAAGACTATAGCGCTACCATATTTATCGGCGGCAATTCCGAAGTTCACATCGAAGAGGTTGACCTCGGGCGGGAGCCGCAGTTCATCCGCGAATTTCGCCAGTTCCGGGTCTTTGATCTTCAGCATCGGCAGGCAACTGTCGATTTTCGTGGGGGTAGTAGACGCTGCCACCGTACTTGTCGTGATCGGACTGATGTCGGTGTCCGGTGTCGATCCGCAGCCGATCGGGGTGCAGGCGATGGCTATCGCCGCAATGGTCGAAGTACACCGCATCAATCGCCGGGCGGTGTGATGTGGCGAGATCATTTGACTACCAGCTCCCACAGTTTCGGGTCCTCGAAAGTGTTGGAGACCGAGCTCGGCCACGTGTTGTTCGGCAGCCCGCGCGGGTTGTTCCTGAGATTCTTGAGTTCATTCGCCGCGATTCCCTGCTCTTGCAGATTTCCGAGTGCTGCGGTGAACAGATCCGCCATCGTGGTGAATGCCTGGCCAGCCAGTTGTCCGACAACGCCGGCAGCCTCCAACGCCCCGACTATTTCGGCGATGTCGACGATCAACTCGACAATCTTGGCATAATATCCAACGATGCCTTTGACGATCTCGGTGTAGAGCGCATGTCCGCTTCTGGCCAAGGAAATCAACTGATCATGTACCTTGTCACATAAATCTGCGGTGGTGGCCATCGCCTGCTGCTGGCTCGTCCGGGACGCGCTGTAACGGTCCTTCGCGGCTCCTGTCCAATGCCCATCGAGGCTGATGACAGGGTTAGATTGTGCGTTCTCTGCGCCACGTACCGTTGAGCCTACCGCTTGCCAGTCGGCCGCGTACTGGATGAACAGGTAGGGTGCGGCAATTCCCTCGCCGATCTCGACGAACTTGTCCATCACCTTCTTGAGTTCTACCTGCGCGTCGTCTCGCTTGGAAGTCACCAGCGCATAGAGCGGCGGCGCCTTCCACTTCAAGCCGTCTACTGCGTCGTTCAGCTTGCTCGGAAGATTGTTCCAATCATCCCACGCCTTCTTGAAGTCGCCGATTGATTTGTCCAGGTCTTCCTTTTTGAGCGTTTCGGTCATATGCTGAAGTCCACATCCAATTTGTTGAGGTCGCCTTCGATCGCCTCGTCCTGGCTTCTGTAAGTGGCCGCCGCTCGGTGCAATGCGACACCCATTTCGGTGGCCTCGGTGCCGCCTTCTCGGAGGCGATCCTGGATATAGGCGGCGGTCTGGGTGTACTGATCCCAGGGTATCTGGAAGATCCCGAATTGAATCCTGGAGAACTTCAGCGGCTCTATTTGATCCGCTGCATTATACAGCGCCTGATCCACGGTGTCGGTCCAAGCTTTCGACGCTTGTTCGAGAAGGTCCAGTTCTACGGATAGATTGTCGGCCATCAGATCTCGTTTTCGGTCAGTTTTCGAATGTGCTCGGCAAGGCGCTTGGAGACCTCGGCCTCTGATTCTCGATCGAGATACGGATCTCTGGTTAAAACCGGCTTCATTGCGCGAATTTGATCGGCGCATGCCACGATGTCATGGGCGATCGTGAAAGGTTCGGCAGCCTGCGCCCATCGCGGATCGATTCGGATGGCGATAATTCTTCTTTCATTCGCCGTCACGGTAATCGCGGGCTCGTCGAACTCGGTCAAACCGGGGCCGTGTGCTTCGTATGTGACGGGACCTATCAGGCGTGTGAAGGTCTCCTGATATTCCTGAGTGTCTCGCGTGCGCAGAAGCGCGGGCACGACGTCGTGCAGGGATGGCATCGTCGATTCCGGAGTCGAGCCGGACTCGGCATAATGAAGTTGCCGCTCATAGAGGGCATATTTATATGCGGTCATGATGCTCTCCGCATAGCGTGACGGCTCCCAGCTGCCCTTCCAGTTGCGACTGATTTTCACTTCGGTGGGCAGGCAGTCTTCACCTACATGCACCGATACCAACGCGGACTTCTGCGGTAGCGTGAGCGTGTCGCGCTCGGCACCGGCGGCGGAATCACCTCGATCGGCACCGGCCGATTGATGCTGCCGCCGATTGTCGTCGGGGTCGTCATCCCAATAATCCGGGTCGTCCCATGGAGGTGGCGTGTGTGCCGTCACTTGTCCGCTTTCGAACTCGACAGTGCCTGATCCTCGTAAAGTCGTCGCCCAGCGAACTCTACGGGTGCGGTATTCATACTCACGAAAATCCCCTCTCGGCAGCCTGTCGATGAATTCATGCAGGCCGATCAACTCCCCATTGGGTTCCAGACACTACCGGCGTGCCGGGCCGTCGGCAAGCTGCTCCGCAAGGAGTTGGCCACGCTTCTACCAACTTTCGGGGCGGGTGGCTTCGAGGTGTTGGAGGGCTTGGGTGATCCAGGTGGTGAAGTGGTTGGTCAGGTCGGTGGGGGTGGTGGGGCGGATGGTGATGTGGTCGGTGCGGTGTTCGGTGTAGCGGCCGTCGGTGGAGATGTCGTGCCATTGGAGGACTTTGGTGGGTTTGGTGGGGGTGTGCAGGGGTGCGGTGATGAGGACGGCGGTGCCGCCGCCGTCGGCGGGGCGGTCGAGGAGGCGCTGGTATTGCTCGCGCGGGGTGTTGCGGGCGTTGTGCTGGAGGTAGGTATCGCGGCGGGGGACCAGGTCGTCGGGGTGGAAGGTGGCGGGCTTCTCGGCTCCGGAGGCGCAGGCGGGGATGGCGTTCACCAGGCGTGCCGGTAGTTGTTCGGCGGGGAACAGGCGTGCGCGGATCGGGCCGTGTTCGTGATGGTTTCCCGCCTGGCTGAGGACGACGGCGCGGTAGCTGTCGCGAGCGCCGAGGATCCGGTACTCGCGGATGTCGTGGGGACCGGTGCTGTTCTTGTGCTTGCAGGTGCCGCCGAGGATTTCGATCCGGAGGTGGGAGCCGTCCAGAGTGCGGAAGGCCGCGGCGATGTCGTCGAGTTCATCCGCTGAGTAGCGGTCCCACACGGCGGTGCGGTGGGCGGCGAAGTCGTCGCGGAAGGCGAAACGGCTGGTGTAGCGCAAGGGGCTGGGGATGCGATCGTGCGCGTCGCCGTACCAGAGAGCGGCGAAGTCGTCCGGGTCCCAGGTCCATTCAGCCATGTGAGGTCCAATCCGGCCGCGTCGAAGCGGCCCTGTTCACGCGCGCACGCCCGCTCACCGATACGGCAGGCGTGCGTGCGCGGAGTCGAGAAGTATGCGGCCCGGTCAGTCGGGCGTGCCGCCGATGACGCCGCCGGGCAGTGTCCTCGGAGGTTCGCCGAGCAACTCGTCGGTGTTCTCCTGGGTGATCAGGTAGTCCGGCGTCTTGTGCTCGGATTCGTCGTCCTTGCCGCCGCCGCGCGCGCCGGGCGCCATCATGCCCGGCATACCGCTCGTACCGCGCAGTCCGGAGGTGGCTCTTGCCGCGGCTGCCGGATTCACCGATGTGTTCGGCGTTCCAGGTGTGCCCGGGACGCTGCGTCCAGGTTGCGGCTGGCTCGTTGTGCTGGGCGTGCCGGGGCTGCCCGGTGTGCCGGGGCTGTGCGGAGCCGGGGTGGTCGTCGGCGCAGTCTTGGCCGGGTCCGTGGTGGAGGCCGGTGTGGTCGACGTGGGGTCCACGCCTGCGGGGGTGGTCGAAGTGTCGTCCGCTGTCGTGTCGGAGGATTGCTGGTCCTGGGCCGGCTCGTCGGTGGACTGTTGCTCTTCGGCGCTCGTCCCCTCGGGCTGGCCGTCGTTGTTCTCGTCTGCCGAGGTACCGGATTCGGTGGCGGTGGGATTGGTGCCGGGTCCGTTCGGAGTGGGACCGCCGTCGTCATCGCTCTGGTATCCACCCGGCGGCGGCGCTGGAATGTCCACCGACGCGGTCGGGCCGACAGGGGCGGGCAGCACGGGAATCTTGCCATCCATCTCGTTGAACGGCTGTACGTAGTACTCGTTCATCGCGACTCGCGCCGACTGCTCGGCCAGGAAGCGTTCGCTGGACAGATTCCAGCGCCTCGGATGGAAGATGCGATCCTCGAACGGGATATCGACGAGGTCGGGGATGGCCTTCTTCGTGTCGGCGATCGCTGTGGCGGCATCGCGGACCCGGTAGTACAGCTCTTCCAAGGACGTCGTCAGATTCTGTGCGTCACCGGTGTACTTCGCGATGGCGCTCTTGGACTGCTCCGCTGCGGGACCGGACCACGCTTGAGCTATCGAGGTCTGGATGGAGCGCGCAAAGGTCTCGACACCTCGCTCCCACTCGTTGCGAGCCTGCCAGTACGTGTCCGCTTGCGTGAACGCGTCGGTGGGGTCGAGCGGTTTGAACGTGTCGTTGATCTGCGAGTGTTCCCAGCTGTCGGTGTGCTCGCCACCGTTCGGGATGCGCTTGTTCTCGTAGCCGCTCATTCGTTCGTTCCATTCGGAAGCCTGGGCGGTGAGAATTGGACTCCGACGGGCGGGCGCTCGGGCAGGGTGGTGTTCAGTCTGTTGAAAGCTTCGGCAAAGTCGCTGTCCGCCTGCATGATTAGATCCCGAGCGAGCCGGTGCACTTCTTGGATGTCCTCGACGATGCGATAGTGATCTTCCATGATCTGATGGACGCTGTTGCGATCGTCGGCACCTTTGGCCTTCTGTTTGAATCTATCGACCAGGGTTTTTGCCGAGACCATATCTCCGTTGCCCTCGCCCAAGCCCCAGTGATCCTGCGCCGACACAAGATCCATGGAGGCTTGGATCTTTCGGATGGAAATCTTGAAATACTCGCAGTCACGGTCGATGTAAATGAAATCCTCTGCGGACATCTGGATACCTAGCTGCCCGCCCTGTGCGGCGTTCAAGATGTTCGCCATAGGCCGAGACGGCGGCGCGTTGTCGTCACCCATGTGGTTCCCTCCCGGTGAGTTCGATCGCTTCGGTGTATCTCAAACGGTGGCAGGCATCGTTGGCACTACCTTCTCCGCTAAGGTCTTCGCAAGCGCGCAGGTATCGATCTGGCCGGTCTTGCGATTCGAGGGTGGGTTGCTGAGGAAGAACTCCAGGCTTCCGCCCGTCATCTCAACATTGATCGTGCACACGGCGTCGGGGTGCTCCTCGACCTGCCGGGTCGAGATTGCGCGGCGACCGCCAATAACGTATTCACGGGTATCTGCGAACTTCTTGTTTCGCACCATGTCAACGGTGAGATTCGTTGTCCGGATGGTGGGTACGTATCCATCGGGCTGCGCCCACATGCAACCACGCCACTTGACTCCCCCCGATGAGTTGGCGTCCTGCTTGTCCTTGCTGCGTAGGTTCTCTGAATCGAGCACGCTTTGCGGGATGTCGGTGCACGGGTCGTAGCCGGTGGGAGCTGCCGGGGCGAGGTTCGTAATGGCCGAGGAAGTTCCAGTCGGGGCGGCATCGTCATCGGCTGGTCCACAGGCTGCCAAAACGAGTGCAGTGCCGACCGCTAGGACTGTCAGTCGCCGTGAATTCCGCCCTGAGGTCATTGGTTCCCCTCGCACACCGGTGAGTCGTTCCTGGCCTCTCCAGGGCCGGACCGGCTCCTCCGCCCCCTGCAGTGAATGTCGACGCTACCGGCGGCGTTTCCCGGGTGCAAGCGACCTGGCCCGCTTCCGCCCGTTGAGGTTCCGCCCAGCGCCCCCGCCTCGCGCGAGGAGGCCGGGGCGGTAGACGAGCAATTTGATCAGGACTGCGGCGAGACCAGTTCTCCGCTGGCTATGTGAGCAGTGAACGAGTCCCACTCGCTCGGGCCGAACACCAGAGCTGGGCCGGTCGGATTCTTCGAGTCGCGTACACCCACGCAGCCTTCGCGGAGGAACGCGACCTCTACGCAGTCCCTGTCCGCGCTGCTGAAGCTGCTCTTGAACCAGGTGGCACCGGATAGGCTGGCGCTCATTCGGCATACTCCTCGGCGATCTTGCGGATGAGGGCGCGACTGCTCTCCTGGTCGAGGGCCGATCGCAGGATGTCGGCGTACGCCTGCCGGTGTTGCCGGACCTCATCAGGCTTCTCAAGATACAGGTCGCCGGTGAATCCCTGCACGTAAACGACCGGCGGCTCGGCGAGATGAGCGATCGGGTGCTCCGGGAAGTCGAGCATCACGAACGAGCCGACGTTCAGCCCCGCGTATGCCTCTGCTGCAAGGGGGACCACCCGTACCGAAACGTGCGATCGTTCACCGATCCTGAGTAGGTGCCTGAGCTGGCCTTCCATTATCGAGGGGCCCCCGATCGCCCGGCGCAGTGCGGATTCATCGATGACGGCTTCGAAGTGCAACAGGTCGGAGTCGTTGTCCAAGCGGGACTTCCGGTGCCTGAATGCCGCTATCTTCCGTTCGACTTCCGTCCCGGCCATTGCCGAGAAGCGGACCCAGATCAAGGCGCGCCGATACTCGTCGGTCTGCAGTAGCCCGGGGAGCAGGGTCGTCTGGAAGGAGGCGATGCGTTTGGCTGTCGCCTCCAACTCCACAAAGAGGTTGAAGTCTTCCAGAATGGTGTCGTCGAACGCATGCCACCATCCGGGGCGCTTGATCTCCTCGGCCAGGTTGAGCAGGAGGGTGGTGCGTGCCTGGGTCGCCCCGTACAACTTGCACATCCCCTCGATGAGTAGCGGGTGAAGCCGTACAGGCTGTCCGGTCTCGATGCGCCACAGGGTCTGTTTACTTACGTCGATCGCGTCGCGGGCGTACTCCGCGCTGATGCCCGCGCTGATCCGCAGCGCCCGCAGCTGCCGCCCCAGCATCCGGCGGGGCAGGGTGGAACCTGGTGAACTCACGACGAATTCCCTTTCGTAGCCTAAGTATTGGCCGGGTACCTAACTGGAACCGAATGGCGGGGGGCCTTGGAACCTGGGCGGTTTTCGCCCGGTTCCACCACTGAGAACATTCCCGCCCAGCAATATCCGGTGCTCTACTGATCGCGACCGGTCCGAATCGAAGAAGTGCTGAAACCTTAACCGCGCCAACGGTTCCAGGTCCAGCGACCGGGATTTTCGCGTACCGAACCATGTGAATCGAGGCTGGCGAATGAATCATGCGGCATTCGAGGACACTCCCGCGTCCCGCTGCGCGTTTTACCGCCGCACCTGTGGGCTGCCCGCCGGAATGCATCCGGAGATCGGCCGCATCGTCGTGAAGGCGGGCGTGGTGGGCGGGATCACGATGCCCGGCAGGCTGGGGCAGTGCGTGCGCGACGACCTGCTTTTCCGTGGCCAGGCGATCGGCCCGGTGATCGCGCACATCCGCTCTCGTCGATGGACCTTCCTGTGCCGGCCGGATCTACCCGACGACGTGCGGCTGTTCGCCGCGTTGTTCCGGATAGACGTGTCGATCGTGCCGTTCGGCAGTGAAATCGCATTGCCGTCACCGGCCGACGCGAGCAACGCATTTCGCCGATGGGTGGTTGCGCCGCGGGATACGTTCCGTCCGTCCGGGATGGTGATCGTGAATTGCGTGCTGGCCCGCGCGGGCGGGAAGGGTGCGCCGTGAGTGAGGGTCTGCCGACGCGAAGTCAGCTGCTGCGGGCCTGCCGGGAGGACGCGCCGCCGGGGCATCCGGTGCTCGTGCGGGCGCGCACCCTGACCGACCTGCACGCTCGCCGCATCCGTGCGGAGGGGGAATGCGGCTGCGGCGTGGACGAGGGCCGGGATCGGCTGATCGGGGACATCAATCGCTGGGTCGAAGTGCGTTTGCCCGTCGCGCGCGGTGGCGCCTATCTGCACACCGAATCGTTCGGCTCGGTGATCGACCGCCTGGCGCGGCTGAGCGCGTGCGCCTACGCGGCCATGGTCGACGAGCAGGAGTGGGACCTGTGGTTCGCGTGGGAGCGGCTGGCCGAAGCGGCGGTCGCCTACGACGATCTGGTCGGCGAGCTGCGCAGTGGACGCCGCCGGTTGCCGAGCGCCTTCTAGCGAAGTGGGTTCAGCTGCGCAGCAGGGTGGCGGCGAGGTGATGTTGCAGCGGTTCGCCGACCGCCGCCATCCGGAGCGTGTAGTCGATGGTGTCGCCGGACATGCGCAGCGAGCGACCGAGGGCGGTCACGAGTTTCGCGGTGCTGCTGCGCCCGATGCCGGTGGAGTCCAATTCCATACGCAGCGTGCCGTCCTCGATCGCGAGCGAGCCCTCGCAGATTTCGGTGATGCCGGTGGGATGGGCGAGGATCAATTCGACGCGGTCGGGACGCGGGCAACGCAGATAGCCGGTCTCGGCGTGCAGCGGCCGGCCGTCGTCGGTGGCGCGGGTCTTCTGCCGGTAGGTGAGGAACGGGCGGCCGAGATGGCCGAACCGGATTTCCTCGACATAGCCGAACGGCTGAATGGTCGGGTATTCACCCTGCCCATTACCGCGCCACGTGCCGAGCAGTGGAGCGAGCGGAGCGATATCGGGGTGCAGGGCAATAGCAGGCTGGGGTTCGACCACGGCGAACAGCCTAAACCCGTGCTCATCCAACCGTTCGGGTACTCCCGAATTTGCCGCACGCTAAGGTTAGCTTCGCCTTATCACCAATGTGGTGTGGTCGGAAAGGAAACAGTAAGTTGAACGGACGCTGGAATGAGTCGCGTCGTGGCGGTACGCCGCGGTCGCGGACCCGAAGTGGTCTGCTGCGCGCGTCGGCGCTTGGTGTCGCGCTGATCGTGGCGGCGGGCTGCTCGGACTCGAAGTCGGACGAGGTGCCCGCGCTCGACGGCAACGAATACGTCCAGACCAATCTCGCGGCCAACAACGCGGAGTACAAGGCGCAGTTCGTATTTCCCGACCTGGTGAACGCCTGGGGGTTGGCAAACCGCCCGAAGGGCGCCGGTGGGCACTTCTGGGTCGGCGGGGGTGGTAAATCGTTCCAGTTCGTCGGCGACGTGACCAAGTCCCCGGACGAGAAGGTGCACAAGCTCTTCCAGGACGATCTGAAGATCGTCACCATCCCGGGCGCCGACGCCGACACCTCGGACAAGAGCGCGGGCAAGACCACCGGCGTGGTGTTCAACCCGGCGCCGATCACCTCCGACCTGTTCGTCGTCCGCGACCAGCCGGTGGAGGCCGAAGGCGGGCCGCTGAACGGTTCGGCGCGGTTCATCTTCGCCACCGACTCCGGCAAGATCTCCGCCTGGACCGAACTGGGCTTCGAGGGCCGGATCGTGCGCCACGACGGGCCCGCCAACCTGGTCTTCGACGGCCAGGCGCAGGGCATGCAGTTCTTCGGGATCGCGCTCGCCCCCTCCGGTGACAAGCTGCTGGCCGCCGATTTCGGCGCCGACCCGCAGGTGCGGACGTTCGACAAGAACTGGCAGCCGATACCGACCACCGGCTTCGCCAACCCGTTCGCCACCGGCGACGCGATCGACCCGGCCGCGCCGGAGAAGGGCAAGAAGGCCGCGCCCGGCGATCCCGCGCCGTTCAACGTCTCGACCATCGGCAACCGGGTGTTCGTCGCCTACGCCACCACGCAGCCGGACGAGAAGGACGCGACCGCGTTCGACGCCGGCGAGGAGGATTCGCTCGACAAGGACAAAGAGCGGGAAGCGGGCGGCAAACCGGACAAGGGCAAGCTCGCCGAGTTCGACGCCAACGGCAAACTGGTCCGCATCATCGACGACGGCAAACGCCTGAACGCGCCCTGGGCGGTGACGATCGCGCCGGACGGGTTCGGTCCGCTCAGCGGCAAACTGCTGGTCGGCAACTTCGGCGGCGCCGGACATGTGCTGGCCTACGACGACACCACCGGCAAGTTCGCCGACTACCTGCGCGATGCCGACGGCAAGCCGGTCGCCATCGAAGGGCTGTGGGCGCTGATGTTCGGCAACGGAGAGAGTCTCGGCGACGCCGACTCGCTGTACTTCACCGCCGGACCGGACGACGAGAAGGACGGTCTGTTCGGCAAGCTTCGGTTGAAGTAGGCCCGTTCCCGAGCGGCCCGCACCTTTCCGGTGCGGGCCGCTCGCGCGTCATCGGCCGCCGGTCGGCGCCGAAGCGCGGGGTTCGGTGCGCCGTTCGCGGATGGCCGACTCGACTTCGTCGACCGCCGTCCGGATCGTCGCCCCGTAGCCGTCGTCGGCGAGGGTGTGCAATCGCACGCGGGCGGCGTCGATTTCGCGCTGTGCGGCATCGAAGGAACCGAGCCTGCGATAGTCGTCGGCGAGGTTGAGATGCAGTGACGGATAGAACGCGGCCACCCGCAGCGATCCGTCGTAATTCCGCGCGCGAGCGTCCGAAAGGCTGTCGGCGGCGTCCAGTGCCCGGATGTCCCAGGTGAGCGCCTCGGCGGCATCGTCGTACAAGTCTGCCAGATAGTGGGCGAGCGTGCACCGGTGCAGCGGGTCGCCCTGCGGCCCGAGTGCGGCCCACACGGCGAGCAGCGCGTCGCGCGCGTCGCCCGGGCGGCCTTCGCGGCCGAGGGTGACAGCGCTGGTGATGGCGTCCATGGTGGGGTCGTGGGTCGGGTTCATCCGGGTCTCCTTCGGTGTGGGATGAGGTCGCGTGTCGTGTGCGAGTTCGGATGGCCGGTGTCGGGCCGACATCGGATGTTCTGGAGGCAGCCGGTGGGCGGGACGCGCGATCGGAGCGCGGCGCCGACGGACACGACCGACGCGGCGACGCGGCGAATGCGCAGGTACGGACCGTGACTACGCCGAAGCGTTGTCGTCGAGCGGCCGGATCGGCATGGCCAGGGTGGTGAGATCTCCGTCGGTGGCGGAGCGCAGGATCACCGGTTGATCGGCGGCGACGATGTCGAGCATGAGGTCGGGGCCGAGCGCGGTGTGGACGGCGGGAAGCAGCGTCGCGGGATCGAACGACAGCGTGACAGCGGAGCCGGTGACCTGTGCGGGCAGGTGATGCCGCGCGCCGGGCGCGGTTGCCACGATCTCGGTCGGATGGAACGCGAAACGCACTGTGGCACCGATCTTTTCGAGAAGGCTCAACAGCGTGTGCCGGGCGACGAGCACTCGGGTGCGGACCGGTCCCAGTTCCGCCAGCAGGGTGCGATGGTCGGGGAAGACGCCGTCGATGACAGCCGACCGGTGTTCTCCGCCGTTTCCGGCGAGAAGCAGTCCGTCGTCCACCGGAGTCGCGACGACCTCGTCCATGTCGCGCAACGCCTCGGTGATCGACGCGAGTCCGTCCGGATCGAGCACCACGGACCACTCGCCGCCGTGCTGCCGGTCCGCCACCACGGTGCGGGTAAACAGGCGGTATCGGTCGGTGGCCGTGAGAGTCACCGCGTTCGCGCCCGCTTCCAGGAGAACGCCCGCCAGCACGGGAATCTCGCGGGTACGCGCCGAGGCGGCGCGGACCTGCTCGAGCGCCTCCGCCAGCACCGCCGCCTCGACCGCCACGTGCGCGCCGAGCGACCGCTTGACCACGGCGGCGACGCGTGCGGCCGCGTGCGCCCGCCGTGTCAGTTCCGCCACGTGACGGTCGAGCAGGCGCCCCGCTCGCTCGGCGTCGCCGGCCAGAATCTGCGCGATCGCCTCCAGTGGCAGATCGATCGCGCGCAGCCGGCGGATGAGCGTTGCCCGCTCCCGCTGCGCCTCGGTGTAGTAGCGGTATCCGGTCAGCGGGTCGACCCGAGCCGGAACGAGCAGGCCGCAGTCGTCGTAGAACCGCAGCGCGCTCGTCGTCAGCCCACTGGCGCGCGCGAGCACACCGATCGTCATCAACCCTGTCGGCTCCGAACTCACCACCCGGCCATCATGGAGCCTCAACCAACTCGAAGGTCAACCCCACGGACCGGTCAGTCGGTGGGGGTCACACGCCAGCGGCGTGACCAGTCCCAGACCGATCCGAGTGCCGTGCCGAGCTCGACGCCCGCGGTGGTCAATTCATAGGACTTGTCCGGGTTCTTCGCGATCAGGCCCGCGGACTGCAGGTGCTGTAGGCGCACCGACAGCATGCTGGAGGAGCAATTGCCCATGCGCCTGCGCAGTTCGAGGAAGCCGAGGCGGTCGGGTTCCAGCTCCCACAGGATGCGCAGGATCCAGCGCTGGCCGAGCAGGTCCATCGTGGCCAGCAGCGGCGCGCTCGCCGGGTCTTCCCGGCCACGCGGCGGCTTGGCTTCGTTTGCGCTTCTCATTTAGAACCAGCATAGTGGTTCTGAATCAGAAGCATCGCCCGGGTCGCCGGGCGGACCGAGAGGGTGACGGTGGACGACACGACCGGACGGCGAATCGTTCTGATCACGGGCGCCTCCCGCGGTATCGGCGCGGAGACCGCTCGGGGTGCTGGCGGCGCGGGGTGACCACGTGGTGATCAACTACCGGGAGAAGGCCAAGCGAGCCGACGCGCTCGCGGAGTCGATCCGGCAGGCGGGCGGCAGTGCCTCCACGGTGGGCGCCGACATCGCCGACGCGGACTCGGCCCGTGCGCTGCTCGCCGCGGTTGTCGACCAGTTCGGGCGGCTGGACGTGCTGGTACTCAACGCTTCCGGTGGGCTGGAGCGCAATGCCGCGCCCGGTTACGCGATGGCGCTCAACCGCGACGCGCAGGAACGACTGGTGCGGCTCGCCGTGCCGCACATGCCCTCCGGCGCGCGGATCGTGTTCGTGACCAGCCATCAGGCGCACTTCCACGGCCGCAAGCCGGTTCCCGCCGACTACGAACCCATCGCGGCGAGCAAACGCGCGGGCGAGGACGCGCTCCGCGCCATGATCCCCGAACTCGCCGCCGGCGGCATCGCCCTGCAGGTGGTCTCCGGCGACATGATCGACGGCACGATCATCGTCCAACTGCTGGAGCGCCGGAACCCCGACGCGGTCGCCGCGCGCCGCGCGCAGGGCGACTTGCCCACCGTCACGGAGTTCGCCACCGCCGTCGCCGCGGCCACCACCGCCCTCGCCGAGCCGGGGCACACCACCTACATCGGCGGTCGGGACTACCTCGAGGCGCGCGAGACCGTCTCCTGAACGCCGACTGTGGTGATAGGTCTCTGGCGAGGTCGGCCTGTGCGGGCTGGTGGTCGGGGCGCGCGAGACGATCTCTCGAGTGTCGATCGCCCCCGGGCGTCCACGGTGCTGTGGGCGGTCCGCGAGGGCCGAAGTCCCGCTGCCGGTGCGGGAGGAAGTGGCGCGGCTGCTCGGGGATGATGTGTGTGCGGCCGTGGATCAGCGCGGCGGATTCGGTCACGGTGTGGCGGTGCGGCTGCGGACGAGTGGTGGCGGCAACGCTTTCGTGAAGGCGATCGATGCGTGCGACGGTCTCGCGCCGGTGTATCGGCAGGAGGCGCGGATCGCGTCGCGTCTGCCAGCCACGGCGCCCGCGCCGAAATGCCGGTTCACCAGTGAGATCGCGGGATGGTTCGTGGCCGGATCCGATGATGTCGAGGGGACGTTTCCGCGGCTCGACGAGACGGGGGAGTTGCAGGACTGCCTCGATCTCGTCACGCGGTTGGCCACCGAGCTCACGCCGAGCCCGCTGGTGGACGTGCCGACGGTCTCGGAAGCCTACGAGCCGGAACTCGTCGGCTGGCGGACATTCGTGACGGAGGGAGCGCCCGCGGACCTGGACAGCTGGTCCGCTCGCCACTTGACGGTACTGGCCGAATTGGAAGCGACCTCGTCGCCCTCGCCCCGGCCATCGCGGCCGCCGGTGTGGACCCGGATCCGATCATCGCCGCCCATCCGGTGACCCGCGATGTCGACCCCGCTGCCATCGATGCCTTCGTCTGTGCGCTGGCCGGGTATTGGGCTGCGGCCTGCCGGAGACCTGGACCGCCGCGTTCGCCGTATTTGCGTGATCATCAATCGGCGTTTGCCCGACTCGCCAGAGAGTGGCTGGCGTGTCGGACCGGTTGGCGATAAACGCAGTAGAAGCGGCTCTATCTTCGAAAAACCTGAGATCACTGGATGTTTGCCGTAGACGGGCGTCGGGTAGGCGCCCGGAATCCGGCCGATCGGCGTGTCGCGAGTGCGGAAGTGGCCGAATCCGACGCGGCCGCCGCCGCTCTCGGTCACGCTGGGCATATGTGGATGTTCGGGCAGTGCCGGAACACCGGCGAGGCAAGGCATCGAGGACGTGATCGAGACACGTCCACCCTGGTCGGAATGGGGGTCCGGAAAGTGGATCAGGTATCCGAGGCCCGGGTGATTCCCGGCAAAGAACTCCTGCTGGCCGCCTTCCGCGGCTTGCCGCACATGGATCATCCGATGCTGGAGGCGGCGGGCGAACTGGCGCAGTTGCACCAGACGCGTGAACGCACTCCCGCGAGCCGGTGCGACAAACTCGACCGGCGCCGCGCGCAACTCGTGCGCGGCATCGACCGCTGGGTCACCCTGGCGACGCCGATCCCGCCGCCCGCCGCGCCCGAACACGCCGAGACCGTCGGCCGCATGGTGGACCGGCTGGCCATGCTGGCCGCCCAGGCGTCATCGGCGCTGGCGCACGCACCAGAGCCGGTCTTCTACGACGCGTGGGTCAGAATCGACGAATTGGCCGACGGCTACCAGGATCTCATCGACGACCTGCGCACCGGCGCGCGGCGACTACCCGAGGGGCGCTACGACCGCTGGTAGCTACCCGTCCCGCCCGAACAGCCGGAACGACCGCTTGCGACGGCGAGGCAGGGTCGCGTAGACCATGGTCATGTCCGCGAAGACCTCCGCTTCGCGCTCGCGATCGGCGCCGAATTCGGCACGGCCGAGCACATGTTCGATCGACTGCGGCGAAATCGAGGGCAGGATGACGGCCAGCGAGGACGGCACCGGATCGCCGCGCTCGTGGTCCTTGTGGTGACCGAGCAGCATGTGGCCGACCTCGTGCAGGATGACGTGATCGGCGTTGCGGCCGGTCGCCGCGGCGTCGTACACGATGATGTCGTCGTGCTTGCGTGCCACCCACAGGCCGCCCCCGCCGCAGCCCGTGTCGGCCAACATCGCCTTGGGCACCGGATGCAGACTGATCGAGCGCCCGCGATGAGCGGCCACCGCGGCCAGATAAGCGGTCAGATTCCACGGATTGGGGAGGGGCACGGTCCGGGTGGCATCCCCGAAACGGGCTTCCATGCTGGTCATCGGCGCCCACCTTACCTATCGGGCGGCGACTAGTCATCTGCGGAATCGGGCATACCGACGGCGGTGATCCGCAGGGCGACAAGCCGATCGGTCACTCCGCGGGTGGCCCGCTGTCCAATGGCTGGGCCCGGATGGCGCGGATGGCCAGGTAGTTCAGGCCCCACAGCGCGATGCCGATGGCCAGCAGCACGCCGGCGATGGCGTATTGCGCCGGATTGCGGTCGGTGAACGGTGTGACGAGGAAGCCGCAGGTGAGCGCGCCCAGCACGGGCAGCGGCGTCGGTGTCTTGAAGTGCTTGTGCGGCACCGGGTCTCGGCGCAGCACCAGCACGGCGACGTTGACCACGGTGAACACCGCGAGCAGCAGCAGCGCCGTGGTACCGCCGAGTTCGGGCACTTCACCGACGAACAGGATCAGCCCGAGCGCGAGCAGTGTGGTGAAAACGATCGCGTTGTAGGGCGTGCGACGCCGCTCGTGCACCCGGCCGAACGGCCTGGGCAACACCCCTTGGCGGGCCATGCCGTAGATCAGGCGGCTGGCCATCAACATGTTGATCAGCGCCGAATTGGCGACGGCGAACATGGTGATGTAGGCGAAGACGTGCGTGGGGAAACTCGGCGCGCCGACCTCGACGACTTTCAGCAGCGGAGTGTCACCTGCTCCGAGCTGATCGGCGGGGACGAGCGCGACGGCGCTGATGGACACCAGCACGTAGATCAGCCCGGTGATGATCAGCCCGGCGAGCAGCACCTTCGGAAAGATCCGGGTGGGCTCCTTGCACTCCTCTGCCATATTCACCGAGTCCTCGAAACCGACCATCGCGTAGAACGCGAGCGTGGTGGCCACGATGACGCCGCCGACCGCGTTGCGCTCCCCGGTGTCGAATTCGACGATGCGCGAGAAGTCGCCGTCGCCCACACCCAGGGCCCAGCAACCGATCCCGATCACGATCAGCAGGCCGGTCAGCTCCACACAGGTGAGCACCACGTTGAGCTTCACGCCCTCGCTGACACCGCGCAGATTGACCGCCGCCACCACCGCCATGAACACCAGCGCGATCACCGTCACCGCGGTGCCGCTGCCGAGGTCCGGATCGAAGGCTTCGGCGAAGTTGGCGGCGAATGCCCGCGACGCCGTGGCGGCGGAGGTGATGCCGGAACTCATCACCGCGAAGGCGACCATGAAGGTGAGGAAATGAATGCCGAACGCCTTGTGTGTGTAGAGCGCGGCGCCCGCGGCGTGCGGGTATTTGGTGACCAGCTCCAGATAGCTGAAACCGGTGATCAGCGCGACCAGGAACGCTACGAGGAACGGCACCCACACCGCCCCGCCGACTTCGTTGGCCACCTTGCCGGTGAGCGCGTAGATGCCGGTGCCGAGGATGTCACCGACGACGAACAGCAGAAGCAGGCCCGGCCCCATCACCCGGTTGAGTTCGGGCCCGGATTCGGCTGGCGGATTCTCGGTGACTTCGGACATGCGTCCTCCCCTCGGCAGTAAGCGCGAGGGTACCCATTCCGGCGCTGAATAGTCGTTCATCCGGGCCGGAATGTCTGTCGCG